>JAIXPH010000023.1 GCA_027486345.1 Paracoccaceae bacterium | reverse complement strand
GTGGCAAAGGCGTCCTTGATACTGCGTGGATCAAAGACGTGAAACCGGATCGAGGAATTGTTGCGGGTCGCCACTTCGTCAAAGAACCACCAGCCGCGCAAATACCCCGGCACGGCGTGAAACACGCGCGGGCCATAGGCGGGGTGATCCTCCATCAGCACATGGATGTGGCGGGTATCGGCGGCGGCAAAGACGGGTGAGACTGCGGTGAATTCCACCGCCTGCACGTCCCAACCTTGCCCGGCGGCATGGTCCGACAGGGCCCCCATCAGGCGAAACCCGCCCGAGAGCAGTTTTTCCGCATGCGGCCCCTTGGTGTGGAACACCAGCGCAGGCGGGGCCTCTGACGCGCGCTTCAGCCACTCGGGCGGCTGAAGGCGCGCAGGCAACCTCACCGGAACAGCACCAGCGCCGAGGGGTTCCACGCCAGTTGCACCTTGGAGCCGACATCAAGGATCGGACGCCCCGGCACGTTGCGCATCGACAGGCGCACCTCGACATCGGTGCCGCCGATATAGACATCGTAATAGGTCATGTCGCCGAAGTAGATCACCTCATCCACCACGCCATCAACGGTGCGGTCCTGGGTGCTTTGGCCGGGATAGACCAGCGTCAGCGTCTCGGGGCGCAGGCCCACCACGGGGGCCTCTCCGCCCTTGGGCGGCGGGGCCTGATCGGCGGACAGGGTCACGCGGCCCAGACCCTTGGCCTCCACCTCGATCGTGTCCACGCCTTGGGACAAGACCTCACAGGGGATGAAGTTCATCGTGCCGATGAAGTCCGCCACCTTGCGGCTGTTCGGACGACGGTAGAGCGTCTCAGGATCGGCCAGTTGCGCGATCTCGCCCTCAAACATCACGGCGATGCGGTCGGACATGACCAGCGCTTCTTCCTGATCGTGGGTCACGAGGATGAAGGTGATGCCGACCTGCCGTTGCAGCTTGATCAGCTCCACCTGCATCAATTCGCGCATCTTCTTGTCGAGTGCCGACAGCGGCTCGTCGAGCAGCAGCACCTTGGGCTTCAGGATCAGCGCCCGCGCCAAAGCGACGCGCTGGCGTTGACCGCCCGACAAGGCGTTGGCCGCACGCGCGCCATAGCCTTTCAACCCCACCATCTCCAGCGCCTCATCCACTGCCTTGGCCTTTTCGGCCTTGGAGCGTGGGTCGCGGCGCAGGCCGAAGCCCACGTTTTCGGCCACGGTCAGGTGGGGAAAGATGGCGTAGGATTGGAACACCATATTGGTCGGGCGCTTGTTGGGCGGGATGCCCGCCGTATCCTTGCCGTCGATCAGGACAACGCCCGAGGAAATGCCCTCAAACCCCGCGATGGTGCGCAGAAGCGTGGTCTTGCCGCAGCCGGATGGGCCCAGAAGCGAGAAGAACTCCCCCGCCTTGATCTCACCGCTGATGCCGCGCAGGGCGTGGTAATCGCCGTAGTATTTGTGGACGTCACGAAACTCGATCATCGTGGGACGGTCAGCGGAAAAGGTCACAGGAAGCCTCCGGTATTCTTTCCGCCAGTCTTTGCGATGCCACGGCGGCGGAAGTATTCGGCAATCGCAAGCAGGGTGATGGACAGCAGCACCAGCAAGGTCCCCAGCGCCATGATGACCGGCACCGATTGCGGGAAGCGGAACTGCGAGAAGATATAGACCGGCAGCGTCACATTGGTGCCGCCAAGGAAGAAGGCCATGATGAACTCATCCAAGGAGATCGTGAAGGTGATCAGCAAGGAAGATATGATGCCCGGCATCACCAAGGGCAGGATGATCAGCCAGAAGGTGGACAACGGCGTTTCACCAAGGTCATAGGCCGCCTCTTCCAGCGATTTGTCCAAGGATTGGAAAGCCGCCGACAGGATGGCGATGGAAAACGGCGTGCAGACCAGCACATGGCCCAGAATGATGGTGATCAGGCCCAGCGGGATGCCGATGCCCAGAAACACCACCAGAAGCGACACAGCCGCGATGATTTCAGGCAGCACCAGCGGCAGCATGATCAGCCCCATGATCGCGCCCTTGGCCGGGAACACGAACCGGGTCGAGGCGCGGGCGGCGAGGATGCCGAGGAGCGTGGAAATCACCGCCGTCGAGACCGCAATGAACAGTGAATTCTTCAGCGCGTCATGCAGCGTCGGTTCGCCCGCCATCTGGGTGAACCATTTCGTGGTGAACCCGGCCAAGGGGAAGGAGACGATGGCGCTGTCGTTGAAGGCAAAGATCGGCAACAGCATGATCGGCGCATAAAGCACCAGAAGATAGACGATGGCATAGCCCCGGAACCAGCCGCCCTTCATGTTTCCCCCCATCATTTCGGTCCCCGCAGGTAGCGGCGGTTCAGGAACAGGAAGATCAGGCTGACGACCGCCACCAGCAGCATCGCCGACACCGCCGTGGCCGATCCCAGCGGATAGTTGTCCAGCTTCATGTATTGCAACTGGATCAGGTTAGCGACCAGCTTGCCCTCCGGCCCGCCGACAAGGTTCGGCGTCACGTAATCGCCCACCGTCGGGATGAAGACGATCAGCGTGGCCGAGATCACCCCCGGCATGGCCAAGGGCAGCGTCACGCGGCGGAAGGTGTTGAAGGCGCTTTCGCCAAGGTCCTGGCCCGCCTCAAGGAAAGACCGGTCGATCTTTTCCAGCGCCACGAAGATCGGCAGGATGGCAAAGGGCGCATAAGCATGGGCCAGCGTGGTGATGATCGCACCGACATTGTAGTTCAGCGCGGTGATCGGCTCATTGATGATGCCGAGCCCCATCAGGGCCGAGTTGATGACCCCGTTATAGCCAAGGATCACCTTCCACAGGAACACCCGCACCAGGTAGGAGGTCCAGAACGGGATGGTGATCAGGAACAGCCACAGCGACTTGCGCTCTGGCGCGACGTGGAAGCTGACGAAATAGGCCACCGGAAAGGCCAGAACCACGGTCACCAGCGTCACCATCAGCGACACACCCAAGGACCGCACCAGAAGCGTCTGGGCCAAGGGGTCAGAGAAGACGCCCTTGTATTCCTTGGCCGCTGTCAGGACGCCGTCCTTCATCTCATAGCTGGCGCAGGTTCCGATGTAGTTGCACATCTGGAACTGCGGGATGATGGTCAGATAGCCATCGGCCATGAAGCTGTAGGCGATGATCGTGGCCAAGGGCGCGGCCAGCAACAGCAGCGCGAAAATCGCGGTCGGACTGATCAGCATCAGCCCGCTCTTGGCCTCGGACCGGCCCAGCGACCCGGACCGTGCCCCGGAACTTTGGTTTCCTGACATTGCGCCCCCTGTTGGCCGGGTGACGGTCTGGTGACAGACACCGCAGCCGACCCCGTTTGATCAAAACTAGACGATGCGCTTTGCCTCTGGCAAGGGCTGGTGCAGCGCATCGGGGGAAGGTTTGGTCAAAAACGCGGCGTCAGCCCGCGGGCCGCCCTATTCCTGTGCAGAGGCACAAGCAGCACCGATGGGCGTTACAGTCCGACCCGCTCGATGGCGATGGCGTGCTTGGTCAATTCGTCATAGAGCGTCGGCACGACGCGCGCACTGCGAACGGCCACGCGCATGGCCTCGGATATCCGCGCCTCATCCGGTTTGGCCGCCGTCACGCGCCAGACCATGCGCCGCGCCACACCGTCATCATAGACGATTTCCGTCGCGCCCGAGCGCGCCTTTCGCATGCCCAGAAAGTCCGCTCCGCCATGTGGCGCATGAAAAGATGCCTGAAGTCCCATATCCGCTTACCCACCTGCCTTGTTTTTCTTATAGAAGTCAGCATCGGGGAAAGGCCGCGCGGGGCGCAACACATCCAATGGAATGAAGGCCCCCGTCTGTCGCGCAAGGCACCGCCAAAGGGTTGGGTGCCCCGCATGCCTTGTTCTGGCTTGTGCGGTCCCCGTGCCTTCAGACGGCGGGCGGATCATAGGGCGGACGATCCAGAAGCCGCGCCAAGGCCCGCAAGCCCGCCTCGAAGCGGGGCAAGGGCACATTGCCTGCCAGCGCCAGACGCACCGCCTGCGGCGCGCGGCCATGGATCAGCGTGTATTCATCGGCCGAACGCAGCAGCACCCCTTCCGCCTCGGCCTCGCGCGTGAAGGTCGAGGCGCGCCAGCCCTGCGGCAGGCGCAGAAACACAAAGCGCAGCCCCGGTTGCCAGACCAGATCGAAGCGCCCCAGATGCTGAACGGTCAGGTCCAAGCGCGTCTCAAGGTCCGCCGCCCCCTTGCGGCGCAGATCCGCCGCCGCGCCACTGGTGAAGAGGTGCAGCGCGATGTCCGACACCGGCTTGGCCAGCGCGAAATAGGCGTGCTGCGCCGTCAAGCGCCCGGTTTCCCCCATGCCGCTGGGACAGACCACATAGCCAAAGCGCAGCGCCGCCGAGACGGTCTTGGACAGGCTGCCCACATGCCAGACCCGTTCCGGCGCCAGCGCACTCAAGGAGGGCAAGTTGCTGTCTGTCAGGCTGTAGCAATCATCCTCGATCACTTGCAGGTCGAAATGCCGCGCGATGGCCGCGATGCGCTGGCGGCGGTCCAGCCCCATGCGGGCGGTGGTGGGGTTCTGCGCTTCGGTCGTCACACAGAGCACCTGCGCGCCGTGGCGGCGGCAGGCAGCCTCCAGCGCCTCGGGGATCAGACCTTCGGCGTCGGTCTCCACCCCCACCACATCGGCGCGGGCCAGTCGCGCGGCGTGGCGGAAACCGGGATAGGACAGTTCCTCGGTCAAGACCACCGGACGGTCGCCGCGCAGGCAGCACAAGAGGATCAGGTTGATGGCATTCTGCCCCCCGGCGGTCAGGGCGATATCCTCCGGCCCGACGGCCCCCAAGACGCGGTCAGACACCCAATCCACGATGGCGGCCCGCAAGGGGGCCTCGGCCCGCTGGCTGGGATAGTCGATCCAGTCCGGCCCCACCGACTCTGCCGCCGCCAGAAGTGCTGCGCGAAAGGCGTCACCCTGCCCCACATCGGGCAATTGCGGCGCGCGCAGGTCAGCGCGGCCTTGCAGGTATTGCGGCTCCCGCTCCACGAACAGGGGCTGCGTCGGCCCCAGACGCGGCGCGCGGGCGGCAACGAAGGTGCCGCGCCCGACGGTGGCGGCAAGCAGCCCTTCTTGCGTGGCCAGCGCATAGGCGCGGCTGACCGTGCCCGGTGTCACCCCCAGATGCCACGCCAGATCGCGCACGGTGGGCAATTGACTGCCTTCGGCCAATTCGCCCGCCCGCACCGCCTCGCGCAGCGCCCGGCTGAGGGCGAGGTATTTGGGACCGGGGAAATGTGTCAGGTCGGGCGTCCAGATTGTTCCGGTCACAATGTTCCTCTGGTGAGTCGCCGGGGCTTATTGTACCTTTTTCATACACGAGCACACGAATTGTATCAATACAAATAGGAGACTGCCATGTCGGCCCGGACCGCCACCCTCGCCCTGCCCGCCCACTTGCCGCCGCTGTCGCGCGCATTGGTTGCGCTGGGACTGGCCGTGGCCCGCTGGGACGAGCGTCGCCGCAGCCGTCACGCCTTGGCGCGGCTGGACGGGCATATCCTGAATGACATCGGCCTGACGCCTGAACGCGCGCGGGATGAGGTTGAAAAACCCTTCTGGCGCGACTGAGCGCCGCTTCCCATCGGTTTTCCCCTGACTGGGCCGGGTCTTCCCGGCCCGTTTTTTTGGGTCAGTCCAAGCCCGTGGACCCCAGAATGGCAAAACGCCCGCCGGGATGCGGCGGGCGTCTTGATGTCTGGGGCTTGGCGGGATCACTCCACCTCTTCGACCACAACCAGATCCCGGATGCTGGCCCCTTTGGCATGGGACAGCGCCGCCTGATACTCTGCCGAATGGTAGCAGTCCACCGCCGCTTGCAGGCTGGGAAAGCGCGCGACCACGTTGCGGGCGCGGTCGTTGCCCTCAAGCTGCACATATTTGCCACCGCGGGCGAGGAAGACCCCGCCGTGGGCAGCAATCGGTGCCCCGGCGGCCTTGGCGTATTTGCCATAGGCTTCGGGGTCGGTCACTTCGACATGGGCAATCCAGAGTGCGGTTGGCATCTGTCTTACCCCTTGATCGCGGCTTCGGCGGCGGCAATCGCCGCCTCGGCCAGCGCGATATCCGCGCCACCCGCCTGCGCCATGTCGGGCCGACCGCCGCCGCCCTTGCCGCCCATCGCCTCAGCCGCCGCCTTGACCAGCGTCACGGCGGAAATGCGGGCGGTCAGGTCGGCGGTGACGCCAGAGGCCACAGCCGGTTTTGTGCCCGTGTCGGCAATCAGCAGCACTGCGCCAGAGCCAAGCCGCGCCTTCATCTCATCGATCAGCGCAGGAAGATCCTTGCCCGACACGCCGGTCAAGACCTGCGCAAGGAACGGCACCCCGGCCACATCCTTGGCTTCCGGGCCCGAGGCCTTGCCGCCCATCGCCACTTCGCGGCGCAGGGTGGCAACCTCGTTCATCAGCGCGCGGCGTTCGTCAAACAGCGCCTTGACGCGTTCCACGATTTCCGACGCCGGGGCCTTCAGCACCGCGGCCACATCGGCAAGCCGTTGATCCTGCTGGCGCAGATGGTCCAGCGCCGCCTGACCGGTCAGCGCCTCGATCCGCCGCACACCCGCCGACGAGGCCGAGTCGCCCAGCAGCACAAAGGCCCCGATATCCCCGGTCCGCGCCACATGGGTGCCGCCGCAAAGCTCAAGGCTATAGGTCCGGCCTTCCGATCCTTTGCCCGAGCCATCCAGCAGGCCCATCGACACAACCCGCACCTCATCGCCGTACTTCTCGCCAAACAGCGCCTGCGCACCAAGGGCGCGGGCATCGTCGGGTGTCATGATACGGGTCTCGACCGGGCTGTTCTGGCGGATGAAGGCGTTCACCTCCCCCTCCACCTTGGCCAGATCGGCGGGAGAAATCGCAGCGGAATGGCTGAAGTCAAAGCGGAGACGGTCCTGCGCATTCAGGCTGCCCTTTTGCGCGACATGGTCGCCCAAGGCGCGGCGCAGCGCCTCATGCAGCAGGTGGGTGGCCGAATGGTTGGCGCGGATGGCCGTGCGGCGCTTGTGCTCCACCTCCAATTTGGCGGGCTGGCCCTTTTGCAGGCTGCCCTCAACCACCGTGGCGACATGGATGAACACGCCCGCCGCCTTCTTGGTGTCGGTGACATGGGCCATGCCGGTTTCGGTGCGGATATAGCCCGCATCGCCGACCTGCCCGCCGGATTCACCGTAGAACGGGGTCTGGTTGACGACGATTTGCACCGTGCTGCCGGTTTCGGCGGCGGTGATCCCGGCCCCGTCCCGCACCAGCGCGGTGATCACGCCCTCGGCGGTTTCGGTGTCATAGCCCAGGAATTCGGTCGCGCCATGCTCTTCAGCGAGTTCGAACCAGATGCGCGCATCCTTTGCCTCACCCGAGCCGGACCAAGAGGCCCGCGCCTTGGCCTTTTGTTCGGCCATTGCGGCATCAAAACCGGCGACATCCACCGCCCGGCCCTTTTCGCGCAAGGCATCCTGCGTCAGGTCCAGCGGGAAGCCATAAGTGTCATAGAGCTTGAACGCCGCCGCCCCCGGCAGATCCGACCCGTCGGGAATGCGCGACAGTTCATCGTCCAACAGCTTCAAGCCACGGTCCAGCGTGGTGATGAAACGGGTTTCCTCCAGCTTCAGCGTCTCTTCGATCAACGCCTGCGCACGGGTCAGTTCGGGGTAAGCCGCCCCCATCTGGCGCACCAAGGCGGGCACCAGTTTGAACATCACCGGGTCCTGCGCGCCCAACATATGCGCATGCCGCATGGCGCGGCGCATGATCCGGCGCAGCACATAACCGCGCCCTTCGTTTGACGGCATCACCCCATCGGCAATCAGGAAGGAGGTGGAGCGCAGGTGATCCGCGATGACGCGGTGATGCGTCTTGCCCGGACCATCGGGGTCCTGGCTGGTGGCATTGGCGCTGGCCTCGATCAGGCTGCGCATCAGGTCGGTGTCATAGTTGTCGTGCTTGCCCTGCAACAGCGCCCCGATCCGCTCCAGCCCCATGCCGGTGTCGATCGATTTGGCGTCCAGTTCGCGGCGCGAGCCATCCTCGAACTGTTCATATTGCATGAAGACGTTGTTCCAGATTTCGATGAAGCGGTCGCCATCCTCATCCTTGCTGCCCGGAGGGCCGCCCCAGATATGGTCGCCGTGGTCATAGAAAATCTCGGTGCAGGGACCGCAGGGGCCGGTCGGTCCCATCATCCAGAAATTGTCATTGGTCGGGATGCGGATGATGCGGTCATCGCTGAACCCGGCGACCTTTTTCCAGATATCCGCCGCCTCATCGTCGGTGTGGTAGACGGTGACGAGGAGTTTGGATTTGTCGATCCCGAAATCCTTGGTCAGCAACTCCCAGGCCAGCGGGATGGCGGTTTCCTTGAAGTAATCGCCAAAGGAGAAATTCCCCAGCATTTCAAAGAAGGTATGGTGCCGCGCAGTGTAGCCCACATTGTCGAGGTCATTGTGCTTGCCGCCCGCGCGCACGCATTTCTGCGCCGTGGTGGCGCGGGTGTAGTCGCGCGTTTCCACCCCGGTGAAGAGGTTCTTGAACTGCACCATGCCCGAATTGGTGAACATCAAGGTCGGGTCATTGCGCGGCACAAGCGGCGAGGAGTCCACGACCTTGTGGCCGTTGCGCCCAAAGAAATCGAGGTAGGTGGAGCGGATATCGTTCAGCGATGCCATGCTCAGCGGGCCCTTTCGGAAGGCGGAAAACAGGTTTGCCCCCAATTAGCCCCGTCCTTGCGCCCTGTCCACTGTCCGGGCCGGGAATGCGGCGGTTTGGCGGGGATTGGCGACGAAAAACCTATGGAACCGAGGCGGAAACAGCAGCATCAGGCGCGCTGGCGGCGCTTTCCAAGAACTCCGCGCCAAATCCTGAAAGGATTTGGCGCGATTTCTGTCGCAGAAATCGCTGTCCCGCGCGCATGAAAAAGGGCCAGGGGTTTCCCCCGGCCCTGTCTCTTGCGGCGCCGAACGGCCGCAGGATCATTCCATCAGATCATCTGCGCCGGGCTCCGCCTCACCCACCATGGTGAAATCGAGCCCATTGGCCGCGCGGATCTTGTCTTCGATGTCCAGCGCGATGGCGGGGTTTTGTTTCAGGAACAGCTTGGCATTCTCACGCCCCTGCCCGATGCGCTCATCGCCGTAGGAATACCAGGAGCCGGATTTTTCCACGACCCCGGCCTTCACGCCGATGTCGATCAACTCCCCGGTCTTGGAGATGCCTTCGCCATACATGATGTCGAATTCCACCTGTTTGAAGGGCGGGGCCACCTTGTTCTTGACCACTTTGACGCGGGTGGTGTTGCCCACCACATCGTCCTTTTCCTTGATCGAGCCGATGCGGCGGATGTCCAGACGCACGGAGGCGTAGAATTTCAGCGCATTGCCACCGGTGGTGGTTTCGGGGCTGCCGAACATCACGCCGATCTTCATGCGGATCTGGTTGATGAAGATCACCATGCAGTTGCTGCGACCAATGCTGGCGGTCAGCTTGCGCATCGCCTGGCTCATCAGGCGGGCCTGCGCGCCGACCTGCGCATCGCCCATGTCGCCCTCGATCTCGGATTTCGGCGTCAGAGCCGCGACCGAGTCGACCACGATCAGGCTGACCGCGCCGGAGCGGACCAGCGTATCCACGATCTCCAGCGCCTGTTCGCCGGTGTCGGGCTGGCTGATCAGCAATTCATTCAGGTTGACGCCCAATTTCTTTGCATATTGCGGATCGAGCGCGTGTTCGGCATCGACAAAGGCGCAGACGCCGCCCTTTTTCTGCTCTTCGGCCACGACATGCAGCGTCAGCGTGGTCTTGCCCGAGGATTCCGGTCCGAAGATTTCGATGATCCTGCCCTTGGGGAGACCGCCGATTCCCAGCGCGATGTCCAGACCCAGCGAGCCGGAGGACGTGGCCTCGATGTCCATGATGGGGTTGTTTTCCCCCAGTTTCATGATCGAGCCCTTGCCGAACTGCCGTTCGATCTGTGCCAGCGCGCTTTCCAGCGCCTTCGACTTGTCCATTTCGCGCTTGTCCTTCAAGTCCAGAAGATTGGCCACCGCCATGTCGGTCATCCTTTATTTCACAGCCGCATTCCGGCGGCAATCTCTGCGCGTGTTCTTGAACTGTTCTTGCTATATGAGCACAAAAAGAGAACAAGGCAACAGATATTCCGCTCTGGGACAGAATGTCCGAGTCTGGTTAAGGACTGGTTAGCGGCCGAGCGGCGCGTTATGGCTGACCCGGACGGACGGACGGCGCGGGACGGGTGAGATGCTGGTATTCTGGGACCATCGATTGGCGATCCTTGCGACGCCGAAAACCGGCTCGACGGCGATCCAATCGGCGCTGGAGCCCATGGCCACGCTGGCGATCCGGACCCCGCCCGCGCTGAAGCACACCACGGCGCAGCGCTGGCACCGCTTCCTTGGGCCCTATTTCGAAACGGCCGCAGGCGCGCCCTTCACCGTCGTGGCCCTGATGCGCGAGCCGCGCGACTGGCTGGGCAGCTGGTACCGCTATCGCCAGCGGCCAGAGATCGAGGGCACGCCGCGCAGCACCGCCGGGCTGAGCTTTGACCGCTTTGTCAATGACTGGTGCGACGATCCGCAGCCGGACCATGCGGCGGTGGGCAGTCAGGCGCGCTTTCTGGCGCCCAAGGCCGAGCGCGGTGTCGATCACCTGTTTCGCTATGAGGAAATCGACCGCTTCGTCGATTTTCTGGAAGACCGTCTGGGGCATGAGATCATCCTGCCTCGGGTCAATGTCTCGCCCGATGGCAATCTGGACCTTTCGGAAGCGACTGAGACGCGCCTGCGGCAGGCCGCCGCCAAGGATTTCGCGCTGTACCAGAGCCTCGCCGCGCGAGGGTAAGCGCCTTGGGCGGGATCAGGCCGCAAGCTGCGACTGGACCGTGTTGGTGAGTTCGGACAGCGAGAAGGGTTTGGGCAGGAAGATGGAATTGGGGACCTGCCCCTGCGCATTCGACAGGCAGTCCTCGGAATAGCCGGAGACGAACACCACCCGCACATCGGGCCGGGTTTCCAGCGCCTGCATCACCCAGGTGGGGCCATCCATGCCGGGCATCACCACATCGGTCACGAAGATGTCGATCTGCAACCGGGGGTCTTGCAGCAAGGACAGCGCCTCTTCGGCGGTGCCGGCCTCCAGCACGGTGTGGCCCTTCAGGCGCAGCGCGCGCGAGGCGAAGGCGCGGACCGGGGCCTCATCTTCCACCAGCAGGACCACGCCTTCGGCCTTGCGGCGCTGCGGGCCGGGTTTTGCCACCGGGGCGACGGGTTCGGCGGCGGGCAGATCGTGGACGGGGAACCACACCTCAAACGTGCTGCCCAGGCCGGGGGTGGAGTCGACAAAGACGAAACCGGCGGATTGCTTGACGATGCCATAGACGGTGGACAGGCCCAATCCCGTACCCTCGCCGGGGCGCTTGGTGGTGTAGAAGGGTTCGAAGATCTTTTCCAACCGGTCTTCGGGAATGCCTATGCCCTCATCGCGTACCCGGATCAGGGCGTAGCGCCCGGCGGGCAGGGTCACGCGGCCGCGCGGACAGTCTTCGGTCAAAGAGACATCCTGCGTGTCGATGCGGATGATCCCGCCGTCGGGCATGGCGTCGCGGGCATTGACCACAAGGTTCATGATCACCTGATCCAGCTGGCGCCGATCCGCCCGCAACGGCCCCACGGCCGGGTCTTGCGTCAGCCGCAGGTCGATGCGTTCGCCCACCAGACGGTTGAGCAGATGGGTCAGGTCACCCAGAGCCTCCTCCAGATCGATGCGTTCGGGCTTCATCGTCTGCTTGCGCGAGAAGGCCAGAAGCTGCGACACCAGCGCCGCCGCGCGGTTGGCATTCTGGCTGATCTGGATCAGGTCGGGCCAATCGGCATCCTCGGGCCGGCGGCGCAGCAAGAGCAGGTCACAATGGCCCGAGATCGCGGTGAGCAGGTTGTTGAAATCATGCGCGATGCCCCCGGCGAGTTGGCCGATGGCCTGCATCTTCTGGCTTTGGACATATTGCGTCTCCATCCGCTTCAGCGCGGTGGCGTCCTGCAGCACGGCCAGAACCTCCGGCCCCAGCGGCCCCGCCATGCGGCGCAGGGCGAGGTGGACGAACTGGCCCGGTTCGCCGCTGTGCAACTCCACCACCTCGGCCGCGCCGGGGCGGCGGTCGTGCAGCACATCCTGCAACCAGTCGTGCATCGGACGACCCGGCCCGTCGAAGAGGTCCGCGATGCGGCGCGTCAGGATGGCCGTGTCCGGCAGGGCGGCGAGGTCACGCGCGGCCCGGTTGGCCGCGATCAGCACCCCCGCCGCGTCAAAGCGCATCAGGGCGACGGGCAGGCAATCGAACAGCATGCCCCCGTCCGGTGCGGCGGCCTCTTCAACGGGCAAGAGGTATATCTCCCTCCGTTCCCCCGGACCCGCAACCTCGGCCAGGCGGGCGCGCACGGGGCCGGCGGCGGCGTTGATCGACGCCACTTCGCCATGTTTGGCGGGGGGGCCCTTGAACAGCCGGTCCAGACGGCGCGGACGTTCGCCCAAAAGACGGCGCATGGCATCATTGGCAAACAGCACCACGCCCTGCCGGTTTACCGTCAGCATCGGCAGGCTGAGGCTTTCGGCCCCGCGTTGCGTGCTGCCCATGGCGGTGAAGCTGTCGATCCGCCACAGGTAGCGCCCCAGACGCAGACGATGCACCGTCAGGCGCAGCGTGCCATCGCGGGTGGTGACATCCTCCCGCGCCGACCCGTCGGCGGCGGCGCGCGCCGTCAGGCGCATCACCACCGCATGCGGGCTGGCGAAATGGGCCTGCACCAGCGCGGGAAGGATCGCCGCCGGGGCGCGGGGGGTGCCGTCGGTGGTGGCGGGCACCAGCGCATCGGCGCGGGCGTTGGAAAACAGCACCCGGCCCTGCCGGTCGGTGACAAGGCCCGGCACCGGATCACCGGCGATCAGGTGGCGCAGTCGCGCATCCGACAGCCCGGGCCGCGCGAGACCCGCCACGCGCACCGCCAGAGGCAGCAGCGCCAGCGCAAGGCCCGCCGATGCAAGCACCGGGTCGGGCGCTACAAAGCCGAACCCCAGGGCCGACAGGATCAGCCCGGCCAGTGCGAGGGCCACGGCCGCAAAGAGGCCGCCGCGCCAATCGTTGCGGTCGGTCGCTTCCACCAATCTGGTCAATGCGCTGTCCAAGCCCTGCCCCCGGATTCGCCCTCGGATGGCCCAGCCTGACCCAAACCCGTTAGCGAAACCTTAACGGCCGCCGCCCCACCGCTTAGCTTTCGGGCGCGCGCAAGACGGCGACGAAGAACCCGTCTCCACCCTGCAAGGGATTGAAACTGCGCTGCATTTCGGCCTGCCACCCCGGATGGCGGTGCAGGAATGCTGCCACCTGCGCAGCGTTTTCGACCGAAAGCAGCGAGCAGGTGGCATAGGCCAGCACGCCCCCGGACCGCAGCATCGCGGCGGCGCGGTCCATGATGTGGGCTTGCAGCGTGGTCAGAGCGGACAGGCGGTCCGGGGTCAGGCGCCACTTCCCCTCGGGATCGCGCCGCCAACTGCCAGAGCCGGAACAGGGAACATCCGTGAGGATCAGATCATAAGGCGCTGTCTTTTCGGGATTTTCTGTCAAAGCCACCTTTGCCCCGGCCCGCGCTGCACGCGGGGGCAGGTCGCGCATCCGGCGCGGATCGGCATCATGGGCAAAGAGACGCAACCGCGCCCGGGCGGCCAGGGCCAGCGTCTTGCCACCGCCCCCGGCGCAGAGGTCCAGCACGCGCATCCCCTCGGTCAGCGGTAGCGCCTGCACCACTGCCTGCGAGGAGGCGTCCTGTAACTCCACCATCCCCTCCAGATAGGGGGCGGAGGTCTGGATTTTCCGTGCGCCAGCAAGGACTTCCAGTGCGGTGTCGGCCAAGGGATGCGGCGCGGTCTCGATCCCGCCTTCGGCCAGCGCGGCCTGTGCCTGTGCGCGGTCAGACCGCGCAAGGTTCACGCGCAGGAACACCGGCGCGCGCGCGCGCATGGCGGCCATCACGGATGAGAAGTCATCGCCAAGCGATTGACGCAACGGGGATTCCAGCCAGTCCGGGCAATCCAGTGCCGCCATGGCGGTGGCGGCCCGCGGGCTGTCCTGATCGGTCAGCGCCTTGGGGGCATGACCTTCACCGGTAAACAGGGTGGCCACATCCTGCCCGGCCGCGCGCAGATGGCCAAGGACCAGCCCACGGCCGGTTTCCGCCCCGCCAAGCGCGGCAAAGGACCGGCGGCAGCGCAGGCAATCGAACACCACATCGCGCACGGCGGCGCGGTCGCCCGATCCGGCAAAGCGGCTGGCGCGGCCCCAATTTGTCAGGGCCTGCTCTGCGGATTGCCCGGCAAGCACTTGATCCAGAACAGTGATTGCGGCGGAGAGACGGGCGGCGGGGGTCATGCCTTGCGCTCCTGCAAGATATTGCCGCCATCGACGACGATCACCGCGCCATTGACATAGGACGCCGCCCCGGAGGCAAGGAAGGCGGCGACAGCGGCCGCTTCGGCGGGGGTTCCGGCGCGACCGGGGGGCGTGGCGCGCGCGGCCA
The DNA here is from genome assembly GCA_027486345.1 of Paracoccaceae bacterium. Classification (GTDB taxonomy): domain Bacteria; phylum Pseudomonadota; class Alphaproteobacteria; order Rhodobacterales; family Rhodobacteraceae; genus Paragemmobacter. The sequence continues at coordinate 95,685 of JAIXPH010000023.1, read as the reverse complement.
GGCTTTCTTCGGGGGTCGCGGCCTCGGTCGCGATCCAGCCGGGGGCCACGGCATTGACGGTGACGCCGCGCGCCGCCACCTCCAGCGCCAGCGCATGGGTCAGGCCCACCATCCCGGCCTTGGCGGTGGAATAGGCGGCTTCGCCGGGGTTCGACACATAGGGTCCGGTGACAGAGGCCATCATCACCACGCGGCCCCAGCCCCGCGCGACCATGCCGGGCAGAAAGGCGCGGGTGACCAGCACGGCGGTGGTCAGGCTGGCATCCATCGCGCGCCGCCACTGGTCGGGGGTGAGGTCAAGGAAGGCGACCTGTTCCGCCGGGGCCAGCACCGATCCCATGCCTGCGTTGTTGATCAGCACATCCACCGGCCCCACCGCATCGGCCAGACGGTCGACCTGCGCGGGATCGGTCAGATCGGCGATATGGGGGGTGACGTCATGGCCTTCGGCAATCAACTCGGCCGCGCGGGCATGGATGCGGCCCGTGGTGGCCGTGATGGCGACGCTGTGGCCTGCCTGCGCCAAGGCGCGGGCGCAGGCCACCCCGATGCCGCCGGGGGCACCTGCGCCTGTGATCAGGGCCTTGCGGGGCATGGTCTCACTCCTTGACCCCGGTCGCGTGCGGCACGGCGGGGAGGGTTTTCCACCCTCCCCGTGCCCCTCCCGGAGGATATTTGGGCAACGGGGAAGAGGACGGGCATGGTGTCAGCCGACGCGGTAGTTCGGGCTTTCGCGGGTGATCTGCACGTCATGGACGTGGGATTCCTTCAGACCCGCGCCGGTGATGCGGACGAATTGGCAGTTGGCGCGCATCTCGGCCACGGTGGCGCAGCCGGTATAGCCCATTGCCGCGCGCAGGCCGCCCACCATCTGGTGGATCACCGCCGCCGCGCTGCCCTTGTAGGGAACCTGACCCTCGATGCCTTCGGGCACAAGCTTGTCAGAGGCCGCGTCCTTTTGGAAATAGCGATCCGCCGAGCCGCGCGCCATGGCGCCAAGGCTGCCCATGCCGCGATAGGCCTTGAAGCTGCGGCCCTGCCACAGGATCACCTCGCCGGGGGATTCGTCAGTGCCCGCGATGGCCGACCCCACCATGGCGCAGGAGGCCCCCGCCGCGATGGCCTTGGCGAAATCGCCGGAATACTTGATGCCACCATCGGCAATGACCGGAATGTCCCCGGCCGCGCGGGCGGAATCCATGATCGCGGTCAGTTGCGGCACGCCCACGCCCGCGACGATGCGGGTGGTGCAGATCGACCCCGGGCCGATGCCCACCTTGACCGCATCCGCGCCGGCGCCGATCAGGGCACGCGTCGCCTCTCCGGTCGCCACATTGCCCGCCACGACCTGCACGGTGTTCGAGAGTTTTTTGATCCGTTCCACCGCACGGGCCACGCCTTCGCTGTGCCCATGCGCGGTGTCGATCACCACCATATCGACGCCCGCGTCGATCAGGGCCTGCGACCGCTCAAACCCCGCGTCGCCGACGGTCGAGGCGGCGGCCACGCGCAGACGGCCCAGTTCATCCTTGCAGGCCTGCGGGTTCAGCACGGCCTTTTCGGTGTCCTTCAGCGTCAGCAGACCCGTCAGCTTGCCCTTGCCATCGGTCACCAGAAGCTTTTCGATCCGCCGCACCTTCATCAGGCTGATCGCGGCCTCACGGTCGACGGGTTCGCGCAGGACGGCCAGATTGTCCTGCGTCATCATCACCGACACGGGCGTGCGGTCATCGGAGGCGAAACGCATATCGCGGTTGGTGACGATGCCCACGACGCGGCCCGCCTCATCCACCACGGGAAATCCGGTGATGTTGTAGCGGTCCATCAGCAGCTTGGCATCGGCCAGCGTCTGATTCGGGCGCAGGGTGATCGGTGAATAGACCACGCCGGATTCAAAGCGCTTCACGCGGCGCACCTCATTGGCCTGCGCCGCGGTGTCCAGATTGCGGTGGATCACCCCGATCCCGCCCGCCTGCGCCATGGCAATCGCCATGCGCCCTTCGGTCACCGTATCCATCGCGCTGGACAAGAGCGGGATGTTCATGCGGATGGAGCGGGTGACGAAGGTGGACGTGTCCGCCTCGGACGGCAGAACGCTGGAGGCTGCGGGAACCAGCAGCACGTCATCAAAGGTGAGAGCCTCGCGAATCTCCATGGGAGCCTCCTTTGGAGTGTTCGTTTGGCGGTTCCCTGTTTCACGGCTTTGCTGCGCGTGCAAGGTAGAAATGGCGGCTTGCCCTCCGCCGGAAGGGCGATAGGGTCGGCCTCGGTCAAAAAAGGGGCTGCCCATGCGCGTCGCCATCGTGGAAAACACCCGCATCACCCATCACGGACAGGTCGGCGTCGCCCTGCATGAGGCGGCGGCGCGGATCGACCTTTACAAACCCTGGCAGGACGGGCGGCTGCCGCAGGCGGGCGAGCATGACGCGCTGGTGGTGTTCGGCGGGGAACAATCGGCGCTGGAGGATACGCGCCATCCCTATCTGCCCGCACTTGCCGCCCTTTTGCGCGACACAGGGGAAACGGGGCGCGCGGTGCTGGGCATCTGTCTGGGCTCGCAACTGCTCGCCCGTGGCTATGGGGCCGAGAACCGGCTGGGCGTCGCACCCGAGTTTGGCTGGTGCGATGTCGCGCTGACCGAGGCGGCGCAGGCGGACCCGGTGCTGTCCGCCCTGCCCCCGACCTTCCCCATCTTCCAGTGGCATTCCGACAGCTTCACCCTGCCCGAAGGGGCGGTCCATCTGGCGCAGTCAGACCGCGCCGTCAGCCAGTGCTTTCGCATGGGCCGCGCCACCTACGGCATGCAATTCCACTTCGAGGCCAACCGCGCCATGGTGCGCGACTGGAACCGGGAATTCCCGGACTTGACCGAGGCGATGCAACCCGGATGGCACGCGGCGCATGAGGGTCTGGCGGCCACCAAGGGCGTGCAGGCGGATGCGGTGGGCTTGGCCATCGCGCGGGCCTGGGTGGCGCTGGTCTAGGGTCAGCGGAGTTTGACGCAAACTCCGCCGGGATTTCTGACGCAGAAATCGCTGCCCCGCCGATGGGAACTCGGTCTAAGCGAGAGACTACCCCGTCCCAAGGGTGGGAATGCGGAGTTTGCGTCAAACTCCGCCGCGATTTCTGCGCCAGAAATCGCCCTGTCAGACGATCGCCATCTCCCGGAAGGGCCGCCCCGCCAGCATGCGCTCCACCGACAGATCGGACAGATCGATGCTCTGCCAGCCGCCGTGCAGGATATGCTCGGCGATGCCGCGCCCCACGGCGGGGGCCTGTTGCAACCCGTGGCCGGAAAAACCATTCATCAGGTAGAGGTTGGGCAAATCGGGGTGCGGCCCCAGAATCGCGTTCTGGTCCAGCGTGTTATAGGCGTAATGCCCCGCCCAGGCCCGCACCACCTTGACCGCGTCAAAGCCCGGCGCGCGGTGCCAGAGGGCGGGCCAGATCACGTCTTCCCACAGCTCATGCTGGGGTTCGAAGTCCTCCGGATCGCAGGGCCCATCCTCGGCCGGGACCGTGGCGGTGATCCATTGCCCATGTTCGGGACGGATCCAGTAATCGCGGTCGATCATCAGCGGCGCATCGGGGTGGCGGGCATTCGGCGCGTCGATCACAAAGATCGTGCGCTTCCTCGGCTCCACCGCCAGATCGAGACCTGCCCATCGCAGCACGGTGGCGGCACGGGGACCGGCGGCATTCACCGCCACCTCGCATGCAACAGCCCCCGCCTTGGCCAGATGCACCGCCGTCACACGGCCTGAGGCCACAGTCAGAGCCGTCACCTCATCCGTCACAAAACGCGCCCCTTGCGCCTTTGCGGCGGCGCGCAGGCCGGACAAAAGGCCCATATTGTCAAAGAAGCCCTCATCGCGCGGGCCAAAACTGGCGGCGGTCAGGTCTTCGACGTTCAGCCAGGGAAGGCGCGCGGCGGTCTGAGCGGGGGTCCAGATCTCTGTCCCCGCGCCATGGGCGCGTTGCAGGGTGGCCACCTCGGCCAGCGCCTGCGCGCCTTCGGCGGTTTGGGACAGGAACAGATAGCCATTCTCGCGCAGACCGAGGGAGGGAACCCCCGCCTGCGGCCCGACCTCCTCGGCGAAATTCTTGATGAAGCCGATCCCGAAGCGGCTGATCTCGACATTCACCGCCGTGGTGAACTGCTGGCGAATCCCCGCGGCCGAGAGGGCGGTGGAGGCGGTGGCAAAGCTGGGGTCGCGCTCCACCACCAGCACATCCAGTCCGGAATGCATCCGCGTCAGCCAATAGGCGCAACTCGCCCCCATCACCGCCCCACCGATCACCACAACCTGTGCTTGCATTTTGTGTCCCTGCTTCGCGTTGCGCTGTCAGCGCATTTGCCTGCGCCGCGATGCTTGGTTATGACAGGAGGGACGGCAGGACAACGGCCCCTGACCAGCGGGACGGGGTCCTCCTTGACCCAAGGCGCGCAGACCCACTGACCAAAGGCATCATGACCGAAGATTTCACGACCCTCATCGTTCGCATCGCCGAAGCGCCGGGGGTTGAAGCCGTCTGGACCTTGGCCACAGATTATTTCCGCGCCGCCGGTTTTTCGCGGGTGAATTACGGCTACACCCGGTTCCTGCATGGCAACGGGATCGGCAATCCGGCGGATGCGATGTTCCTGACCACCGCCAGCCCCGACTATGCCACCCGCTATTTCGCCGGTGGCTTTTACGCCCGCACTCCGGCCTTCAAATGGGCGCAGGCCAACACCGGGGCCTGCACCTGGAAATGGGTGCGCGAGGCGATGGAGGCCGGGCGCCTGACCCCGGACGAATTGGCCGCCCTGCGCCAGAACGCCACCATGGGCGTGCGCGCGGGCATCACGATCTCCTTTCCGGAAGCCTCGGCCCGGGCCAAGGGGGCGATGGGGCTGATCGCCGACCCCGAACTGACCGAGGAGGATGTGGAGCGCATCTTCGCCACGCAAGGCAAGGCCCTGCAGGCGGTGGCGCAGGTCATGCACCTGAAACTGGTGCAGATGCCCTTCAGCGCGCGCAAACGGGCGTTGACCAGCCGCCAGCGCGAGGTGTTGGAATGGGTCGCCGGCGGCAAGACCGCGCAGGATGTGGCGACGCTGATGCAGATTTCCCTGGCGATGGTGGAAAAACATCTGAAACTCGCGCGCGAGGCGCTGGACGCCGACACCACCGTTCAAGCCGTGGCCAAGGCCACGCTGCTGAACCTGATTTTCCAACCCCAAGTCCTGCCAGAGGCCGCCGTCGGCTAAGCTGCGGTATACTATACCAAAGTGTAGCCCGCGCGGCAGGGCAGAAGGTAGGGAAAACCGGACTTACGCGCTGTTGCGGTATCTGATGATGTAAGACTGTTCCGTGAGTGGTGGGCTTCGGCCTTTGGAACGGTGGTCGGGCTGAACGGGCGCTTTTCCCGCACCTGATCATACAGACTGACGATATGACGCCGGAATAGTGACGGTGGCATATCGAATTGTGGAACGGGCTTTTCCCCAAGCTGGTTCCGTCTACGGTCAGACGGCGTGGTCTTCCCCGGCCACGCCGTTTTTTCTTTTTCCGGTGCCCTCGCCAGTGCCCGAGCGGGCGCTGGCCGACGCCATCGGGAAGGCCCAGTCATGCAAAAGGGGCCGCCCTTGGGCAGCCCCTTCGCGTCCGGATCGGATCTGGATCAGCCCTTCAGCGCCTTGGCGACTTCGGCGGCGAAATCCTCTTTTTCCTTTTCGATGCCTTCGCCCACGGCCATCCGCACGAAGGACACGATCTCGACGCCCGCATCCTTGGCGGCTTGCGCCACGGTGATGTCGGGGTTGATCACGAACTTCTGGTTCAGCAGGGTCGATTCCTCGAAGAACTTCTTCATCCGGCCCGGGATGATGTTGTTCTGGATCACGGCTTCGGGCTTCGGCTTGGCCGAGGCCGCGTTTTCTTCCAGCGCCTTGGAGGTCTGCACCGCCAATTCGCGCGCCACGACTTCAGCATCCATGTCCGCTTCGGACAGCGACACCGGCGAGGTGGCGGCGATGTGCATGGCGATCTGCTTGCCAATGCCGGTGTCGGCACCTTTCAGCGCGACCAGCACACCGATGCGGCCCAGACCGTCAGCGGCGGCGGTGTGGATATAGGCGGCGACCGAGTCCCCCTCGACGGCGGCCATGCGGCGCAGCGTCAGGTTTTCCCCGATGGTGGCGATGGCGTCCAGAACGTTCGCCTCAACCGGCTTGCCGTTCAGGTCCGCGGTCTTCAGCGCATCGATGGCCGAAACGCCAAGCGCGGTCTTGGTGATGTTGCGCACCAGCGCCTGGAAATCGGCGTTCTTGCCGACGAAGTCGGTTTCCGAGTTCACTTCGACCGCGACGCCCTTGCCGCCTTCGACGGCCACGCCCACCAGACCTTCGGCCGCCACGCGGTCGGCCTTCTTGGCGGCTTTCGCCAGACCTTTGGTCCGCAGCCAGTCCACGGCCGCTTCCATGTCGCCGCCAACTTCCGTCAGCGCCTTCTTGGCGTCCATCATGCCTGCGCCGGTCGATTCGCGCAGTTCCTTCACCATTTGTGCGGTGATCGTCATAGGAGAGTCTCCTCAATCCCTGAAATTACGGTCCGGCTGCTGCCCGCCGGGTCGGCCCAGAACACATGCCCAGAACACATGGCCCTGCAAACAGATGCCCGGCGGAGGTATCCCCGCCGGGTAACGGTCAGATGACCTTAAGCTCAGGCCTCGGCGACGGCGTCTTCTTCCGGGGCGGTTTCCAGCGCACCCAGATCGATGCCTGCCGCACCCAGTTGGGCCGACATGCCGTCCAGCGCCGCGCGGGCGATCAGGTCGCAATAGAGCGCGATGGCACGCGCCGCGTCGTCGTTGCCCGGGATGACGTAGTTCACGCCCTTGGGCGAGCAGTTGGTGTCAACCACACCGACGACCGGGATGCCCAGCTTGGTGGCTTCCTGGATGGCGAGGTCTTCCTTGCCCACGTCGATGATGAAGATCAGATCCGGAACGCCGCCCATTTCACGAATGCCGCCGAGCGAAGCCTGCAGCTTCGACTGGTCGCGTTCCATGTTCAGACGCTCTTTCTTGGTCAGACCTTCGGCGCCGGAGGCCAGCACTTCGTCGATCTGCTTCAGACGCTGGATCGACAGCGAGATGGTCTTCCAGTTGGTCAGCGTGCCACCGAGCCAGCGGTGGTTCATGTAGAACTGGGCGCATTTTTCAGCGGCTTCGGCGATCGGCTTCTGGGCCTGACGCTTGGTGCCGACAAACAGAATGCGGCCGCCCTTGGCGACGGTGTCGCGCACGACCTTCAGCGCCTGATCCAGCATCGGAACGGTCTGCGTCAGGTCGAGGATGTGGATGCCGTTGCGGTCACCGTAGATGTATTCGCCCATCTTCGGGTTCCAGCGCTGCGTCTGGTGACCATAGTGAACGCCAGCTTCAAGCAGCTGACGCATGGAGAACTCGGGAAGAGCCATGTCCTATTCCTTTCCGGTTTAGCCCTTGGTGCGGCTGTCTCAGGGGTCTCCCCCCAACCGGCGGACTGTGCGGGATGTCTCCCCGCAAAGCCCAAGCCGCACCTGTGAAGTGCGCGCCTGTTACAGGGGATCGGTCTGGGGCGCAAGGGGTCTGGGGCGCAAGGGGGGCATCGTCAGGCCTTCGGAGGCCGCCCCCTCACCCCATCCCTCTCCCCTGTGGGGAGAGGGAGGCACCTTCTTCTGTCGCGACACCGCCTCAGGACTGCCACCATTCCCTCTCCCCGGCGGGGGAGAGGGTCAGGGTGAGGGGGCACCCCGCCAAAAGCAAACGGCCGGAGGTTTCCCCCCGGCCCCGCTTCTCCCGTCCGTGCCGCCTCAGCCGCCGGCGCCGAACCATCCCCCCACGGTGCGTGCGCCGCCCGAAATGTCGCGCCCCACACCCTCGACCGTGGCGCAGCCCGCGAGGGCCAGCGCGCAAAGCATCAAAAGCGTCTTCATCCTGCGTCCCGTCATTCCTGATACCACCACACCTCGGGCTGGAACCCGATCCAGTCGCCGTAGAGTGGCAGCTTTTCCGGATAGTGCAGCGCCTTGGAATGGGCAATACGGCCAACCTGCTGATACCAGATCGGGATCACATAGCGCCCCGTGGTCAGCACGCGGTCCAGACCTTCCACCGCCGCGCGGAATTCGGCGGGGTCTGTGGACGACAGCATCGTGGTGATCATCGCCTCGGCCGCCGGGGAATTCATCCCCATCCAGTTGCGCGAACCCGGTTCATTGGCGACTTTCGATCCCCAGTAGAGCAGTTGCTCATTGCCCGGCGAGAGCGAGACGCTGCGGATGTAATGCGTCATGTCGAAGTCAAAGGCGGTGGTGCGTTCCTTGTATTGCGCCGAATCCACCGTGGTCACGCGGGCCTCGATCCCCAGACGCTTGAGCGATTCCACATAGATCGACGCCGACGAGATGATGTCATCCGCGCCATTGACCAGCAGGATCTCAAAGGTGAACGGCTCACCAGCCGCGTTTTTCAACACGCCCTCCTGCACGGTCCAGCCCGCCTCTTCCAGAAGCGCGGTCGCGGCGCGCAGGTTCTTGCGGTTGGCCTCGCCATCGGCGACCGGCATGGTGTAGCCCTCCAGCGCGCCGGGCAGGAGTTCGGCCTTGAAGGGTTCCAGAAGCTCCGCCACCCGTCCTTCGGCCGGGGCGCCGGGGGTCATTCCCAAGGGCGAGTTGCCGAAGTAGCTGGTGATGCGCGGCGGGATGCCGCCGTTGAGGGTCTGGTTCACCAGTTCGAAGTTGAACGCCTCGGTCAGCGCCTCACGCACCCGCCAATCGGCAAAGAGCGGGCGGCGGGTGTTGAAGACGAAGCCTTCGATGCCGGAGGGCCGCGCATGCGGGATTTCGGACTTCACCACATCGCCTGCGGTGACGGCGGGGAAGCTGTATTGCTCGGCCCATTTCACCGGATTGGTCTCACGGTAGGTGGTGATCTCTCCGGCCTTGAACGCCTCGAACACCACGCCGGCATCGCCGAAATAGTCGATCCGCACCTCATCGAAATTGTGCTGACCCTTGTAGAAGGGCAGATCCTTGCCCCACCAATCGGGGTTCTTCTTGTAGCTGACGAAAGCGCCGGGTTCGAAGCTGTCCACCACATAGGGGCCGGAGCCGATGGGGGCCTCAAGGCTGGAGGCCGTGAAATCCTTGCCCTCATACTGCGCCTTTTTCAGGATCGGGCGCAGGCCGAGGATCAGCGGCAATTCGCGGTCCACCGTGTTGAAGGTGAACTTCACGCTGCGCGGACCCGTCACTTCGGACTTGGCGATCTTGCCCCAGGCGGTGGCATAGCGTGGGTGGCCTTCGGTGCCCAGTTTCTCGAAGGACCAGAGCACATCCTCCACCGTCACGGGTGTCCCGTCCGAGAATCGGGCGTTTTCGCGCAGCGTGAATTCCACCCAGGACCGGTCGGGGTCGGTGGTGATCGATTCGGCCAAAACGCCGTAGAGGGTGAAGGGTTCGTCGTAGGACCGGCCCATCAGGCTTTCCACTGTCAGCGCCGAGACGCCATAGGGCGCGATGCCGTTGACGATGAACGGGTTGAGCGAATCGAACCCGCCCGACTCGCCCAGCACGATCCGCCCGCCTTTGGGCGCCTCCGGGTTGGCATAGGGCAAGGACACAAAATCAGGTGGCAGCGCAGGTTCGCCATACATAGCTATGCCGTGGCTTTGTGCCCATGCCAGCGAGGCCGACAGCGCCATCGCGCTGCCCAGCACCACGGTGCGGATGATTCGGGAAAGGTCGTGACGCATTCTGGTCAACACTCCAAAGGCGGTCTTGTGGTTGGGGGGCGGTCCTGACGGGCAAGCTACGGCGGCTTTGCAGGCATTTCAAACTTTTAACTTGGCCCCGACCGCGGAGAGGGCTATAAGAACGACACTGCTCGATAGGTTTCTTGCCTGTATGAAACCTGCCTCAACACTTAACGCCGGCTTCGTGCCGGCGTTTTTTTTGGTCCTGTGGCGGGGTCTTGCGATCATTTCAGGCATGGATTTCCGCCGCCGCCTTGGGCAATCCTTTCGCAATCGCAGCAAAAGGACTCCACAATGCAAGTTCAGGGGCAGCTTCAGGGCAAAACCGTCATCGTCACCGGGTCGAACTCGGGAATCGGTCTGGGTGTGGCCGAAGAATTGGCCCGCGCCGGGGCGGATGTGGTCATCAACAGCTTTACCGACCGGGTCGAAGATCATGAGCTTGCTGCGTCGCTTTCCGCGCGGTTCGGCGTGAAGGCCCGTTACATCGCCGCTGACATGTCCAAGGGGGCAGACTGCCGCGCGCTGGTCGATCAGGCGGGGGGCTGCGACATCCTCGTGAACAACGCCGGCATCCAGCATGTCGCGCCGGTCGAGGATTTCCCGGTCGAGAAATGGGACGCGATTCTTGCGATCAACCTCTCCTCGGCCTTCCACACCACGGCCGCCGCCCTGCCGGGGATGCGGGCGCGCGGGTGGGGGCGCGTGGTCAACATCGCCTCGGCCCATGGCCTGACCGCCAGCCCGTTCAAATCGGCCTATATCGCCGCCAAGCATGGCGTGGTGGGCCTATCCAAGACCGTGGCGCTGGAGACGGCGGGCCAAGGCATCACCTGCAACGCCATCTGTCCCGGCTATGTGCTGACCCCGCTGGTAGAGGCGCAGATCCCCGACCAGATGAAGGTGCATGGCATGGACCGCGAGACGGTGATCCGTGAGGTGATGCTGACCCGCCAACCCTCCCGCGAATTCGCCACGACGACCCAGATCGGCGGGACCGTGGTGTTCCTCTGCTCGGCTGCGGCGGATCAGATCACCGGGACCACGATCAGCGTGGACGGCGGCTGGACGGCGATGTGAGCAGGGCCCTGCGCGCGGCGGCTTCGGGCGCAGGCAGACCGGCCAAAGGATGACGGGCGGGCCGCACCGCGCCTGCACGCCTCATGACGGGCGCAGCCTTGCGCCCTGCCTCACGTCGGCCGTCCAAGACGGTGCCGCAAGCACAGACCCGTGGGCGGTTGGGTCCACACAAAGGAAAAGGGCCTGCGGTCTCCCGCAAGCCCTCGTGTTTCGAATAGCAGCGGTGTTCCGGATCAGCGCTTGGAGAACTGGAAGGACCGGCGTGCCTTGCGCTTGCCGTACTTCTTGCGTTCCACGACGCGGCTGTCGCGGGTCAGGAAGCCAGCGGCCTTCAGCGCACCGCGCAGGGCGGGTTCATAAAGCTGCAGCGCCTTCGAGATGCCGTGCTTGACCGCACCGGCCTGACCCGACAGACCACCACCGGCGACGGTGGCGAAAACGTCGAACTGACCTTCGACATTGGCGATGGTGAAGGGCTGCTTCAGGATCATCTGCAGCACGGGACGGGCGAAATAGACCGCCATTTCCTTGCCGTTGACGATGACCTTGCCCGAACCCGGCTTGACCCAGACGCGGGCGACCGCGTCCTTGCGCTTGCCGGTGGCATAGGAGCGGCCCAGCGAATCCCGCTGCGGGGTCTTCGGAGCAACTTCGACAGCGGCCGGAGCCGAGCCGGAGACAACCGATTTCAGATCGTCCAGAGACTTGATGTCAGACATGATCAGGCGCTCCGCGTGTTCTTCGGGTTCAGGGCCGCGAGGTCCAGAACGGTGGGCTGCTGGGCTTCGTGCGGATGCTCGGCCGACGCGTAGACGCGCAGGTTGGTCATCTGCTGGCGGCCCAGACGGTTGCGGGTGATCATACGCTCAACGGCCTTGACCACCACACGCTCAGGGTGGGCACCTTCGAGGATCTGCTTGGCAGTCCGCTGCTTGATGCCGCCCGGGTGTCCGGTGTGCCAGTAATAGACCTTGTCGTTGCGCTTGTTGCCGGTCATCTGGATCTTGTCCGCATTGATCACGATGACATTGTCACCCATGTCCATGTGCGGGGTGAAGGTCGGCTTGTTCTTGCCGCGCAGAATGTTTGCGACGATCGTGGCGAGGCGGCCCAGAACGATGCCTTCGGCATCGATCAGGATCCACTTCTTCTCGATATCCGCAGGCGTTGCGGTGAAGGTTTTCATCTTGAACCCTATGAGTGAAGCGGGGAGATATCCCCCCGGAAGCTTGGATGGCGGCTTATCGCGCAAGGGCCACGCAGCGTCAAGCGCCGGAAGGGGAATTGTTTTCAGCGTTTTCAGTGGGTTGTGAAAACGGTATAATGATACCCCATATTTTCGCCCGTTCGCAGGCCCGAATTTTCAGCGAACATTCCCGTTTCCCCTCGGCGTGTCGTCACGCTGATTTTTCGCAGAAAAAACGTGGGGCGTTCAGCGCAGCTTTGGCGGGCGGGCCGGATCGCTGCCGGGGGCCATTGGCGTTGCAGTTTCTGCCCGCACAGGGGCGGGCAGGTCAAAGCGCAGCGCGACGCGGGCCATGGCGGCTGTGGCCGCATCCCCGCCTGCAACAAAGGCCACGTCCATTTCGCCAGCCTCGATGCCGGAAAAGGCCAGCGCTTCTCCTGCCGCGCGGGCCAAAGCCGCCTCGGCCTCGGGCACCGCATCGACGAAGGCGAGCATGTGGCCCCGCCGCCCGCCCTGATAGGTCACGCCCACCAGCAGCGCCGACGATGCCAAGCCGCCCGCCCGCGCGAGTTTGGCGTCCAACCCCGCCACGAGTGCTTGCGGCAGACCTTTGGGCGCGTGAAAGGCTTCGGGCAAAGCCTCAACCACCTCGGGCGCGGTGTCCAACATCTCGGCCAGCCAATCGACCGCCTCGGGCGGCAAGACCAGTTCAGAAGGAGCACCGCCAAGGTTGATGCCCAGCCCGATCCCCTGCCCCGCCAGCATCCGCGCCACCACCCGGCCCGGAAGCGCGGCGTAGGGCGTAATGCCCCCGGCAAAGGCAGACATGCGTTCTTCAAGGTCAAAGACCAGCACGATGGGGCCATCTTCCAGCGGGAAGAGGCGCGGCTTCAGCGTATCGCCCTCGGCCTCTTCCTCCAGCAGCAGGAACATCTCGCCATCGGCAAGGCGTTCGTAAAAGCCAAGGCGGCGGTCCTCATCCTCGGCCATGGCAAGGTAGGCGGCATCCAGCGGCGTCATGCGTCATCCTCCAGCACGGCACGCAGCGTGCGGCGCAATTCGGGCACGAGGTCGGACTCGAACCACGGGTTTTTCCTCAGCCATCCCGTATTGCGCCACGAGGGATGCGGCAAGGGCCAGACGCCCCGCGCGGCGTGACTGCGCCAATCCGCCACCTGTGCGGCGACCGGGCCGGGACCGAGGTGCCAACGCATGGCCGCCCCACCCACGGCCAAAGTCAGTCGCAGGAGGGGCAAGGCGGCCATGACCTCTGCCCGCCAAGTCTGTGCGCAGATTGGCGGCGGCGGCAGGTCCGCCCCCTTGGCATCATAGCCCGGAAAGCAGAAGGCCATGGGGACGATGGCAATGCGGGTGCGGTCATAAAACTCCGCCTCCGTCAGCCCGGTCCATTCGCGCAAACGGTCGCCCGAAGCATCGGTGAAGGGCCGCCCCGAAGCATGGACCCGCGCACCCGGAGCCTGCCCCGCAATCAGGATGCGGGCCGAGGGCGCGAACCACGCCACCGGGCGCGGCGCATGGGCGGTGGCCGTCGCGGCGAAGCGGTCGGCACAAAGCCGACACCGCGCTATGCGCGCCAGCAAGGGGGCGGCGTTATCCTGCATCGCCGCAAGATGGACTGGCCATGGCCGCAGCGCAACACCCGACGCGGAAAGGATTTCCCGCCCTTGCGGGGCTGGCATGCCGTGGGTAGCCCATGGGCATGACCCCCAAGAAAGCGGTGATCGCAGATGTATCGCGTCTCTCCCTTTGTCCGCCGCTTTGCCTGGGCGCTTTTGGGCGGGGCCGGGGTGGCGACGGTCTGGGTCAACCTGTCCCCTGCCAGCTATTACGACATGATCGAATGGCGGTTCTTGGACCATGAGAGGCTGTCCGCCCTGCCCTTTGCGCAGGTCTTGCCCGAGACGTTCCTTCTGACGCCGGTCACGCTGGTGTCGGATGCGCTGATGGCGCTGTTCCTGTTCTTTGTGGGCAAGGAATTGTGGGAGGCGCTGGTGCTGGAGCGGGGGGCGCTGACCGGACGGCAGGCGCTGCTGCCCGCCTGGGCCGTGGCGGGGGGCCTCTTGGGCGCGGTGCTGGTCTGGGGCCTATGGTCGGGCCTGTTCGAGACCGCCGAGGAGGCCGGGCCCTGGACCGGGTGGCCCGTCCCGCTGGGGTCGGACATCATCATCGGCTATGTCATCGCGCGGGCGGTGTTCGGGGCGGGGCATCCGGCGCTGCATCTGGCGCTTCTGACCAGCATCGCGAGTTCCCTTGCGGGGCTGTTGCTGGCCGGGCTTGCGGATGTGGGCTTTGGCCTGTCCTTGCTGTGGCTGCTGCTGCCGGTCGGGGCCACGCTTGGGGCTTGGCTGGCCGTTGGTCGCCCGGACCCGGACGCGCCGGAGCGGGTGCGCCGCCGCAGCCTTGCGCTGTGGCCGTGGCTTTTGGCGGGGGCGGCCAGCTGGATCGGCGTTGCAGCGGCGGGTCTGCCGCCTGCGCTGGGCCTCTTGCCGGTGATCCCGGCCATTCCCCATGCCGACCGCGCCTTTGGCCTCTTTGCCGAGGCCGAGGAATTCCTGCACGACCCCCTGAACCGGCTGAGCCATCTGTTGGTCAAGCCCTTGGCAGTGATCCTGTTCGCCTTTGGCCTGACGCGCGGCGGCATCGACCTTGGCGCGCTGGCCCCCACCACGGGCAGCGTTTTGGCGGCCCTGTGGATCGGCAAGCCCTTGGGCTTCATGACCGGGGCGCTTCTGGCCGCGCTGGTGTTCCGGCTGGATTTGCCCCGCGGGGTGCGGCTGTCGGATCTGGGGCGGGTGGCGTTGATCTCGGGCGTGGGGTTCACCCTGCCCCTGCTGACGCTGGACAGCGCCCTGCCCGGCGGCGCCATGACCGAGGCCGCCCGCATGGGGGCCGCGCTGTCCCTCGGGCTGGGTCCCCTTGTCATCCTGCTCGCCCGGATGCGGCGGACGGCCCCGCAAGACCCGAGGCGCCCCGCGAAAACGTGACCCATTCGCCAGACCGTATTGTCAGCCGCCCTGCTCTTCCGACATAATCCTGCCCCAATGGGGGGATAGGCCCGCCCTGTGGTCTGTCTGCCTCCCGCCTGCGGGGGGCATGACCCCGTCTTTGGGGGACAGGCGCGAAAACCGGGGGCGATCCCGGTCTGGCCCGTGGAGGTTGAGGGCGCAAGGTGCTTGAGTTCGAGAATGTCAGCAAATCCTTCTGGGCGGGCAAGTCGCGCAAGGTGATCCTTGATCGCGCCTCGTTCCGGGTGGACCTTGGCAATTCGCTGGGCATCCTCGCGCCGAATGGCACCGGCAAGACCACGCTGATCAACATGATGGCCGGTCTGGAAAAACCCGACGAAGGGCGCATTACGCGCAAGGCCCGCATCTCTTTCCCGCTGGGGTTCATGGGCGGTATCGTCAGCCGCCATACCGCCACCGAAAACAGCCGCTACATCGCGCGGCTTTACGGGCTTGATCCCGACTATGTCGAAAGTTTCTGCCGCTGGGTCTGCGATCTGGGCGATTACTTCGACATGCCGGTCGGCACCTATTCTTCCGGCATGCGCGGCCGTTTCTCTTTTGCACTGCTGCTCGCGCTGGATTTCGACATCTACCTGATCGACGAAGGCATGCCGACCTCGACCGATGTGGAATTCAACCGCAAGGCCGGGTTCATCCTGCGCGAGCGGTTGAAGGACTCTACCGTGATCGTCGTGTCGCACCAGCCCTCGACGATCGAGAAATTCTGCAAGTCCGCCGCCGTTCTGCGCCACGGGCAATTGTACATGTTCGACACCCTCGAAGAAGCGAAACGGCTCTACGAATATGAAAATCAGCGTTAGACGCTACAACACCCGCCGCACCGAGGCCGCGCCGAAACAGGCCGCGCCGATGGCGGCTGACATGGCCAGCCCGATGACCGGTGCGGTGACCACGATGGCACCGCAGACCGCGCGGCCGGAGGCTGCCGCGGTGCAATTCGCCCCCGTGTCGCCAACAGAGCCGCAGCCCGCGCCGGCGGCGGAACCGCCGCGCCCGCAGCCTGCCCTGAACGAAGCGCCGCGCCCGACCGCGCTGCAATTGAGCCAAGCCGCGGCCCGGGCCGCCGTGGCGCGCGGCTCTGTCCCACCCGCCGCGTCGCAGGCAGCCCCGCGCCCCAGCCGTCCCCCACCGGGCGGGATGCTGTTCGACCCGCCCGAGGACGGCTTTGGCGACATGCCCTTTCCGACCTCTGCCGCGGCGCAGGCGCAATCGGCCGATCCGAATCTGGCCACGCCGGGCGAAACCGGGGTGGCAGGCGACATCGACGCCATCCGGCGCGAGGGGCTGACGGGCCGCCAGCTGCGGATGGCGCGGCGCATGGCGCAGAAATACGGCCTGCCCGCCACCTCGGATTTCGACGCCGTCCGCCTGTTGCGCGGCGCGGGGATCGATCCGTTCCAGAAGGGCTCGATGCTGGACATCATCGCCGCCGAGGACGAGGAGGCCGAGATGGCCGCCATGGCACAGGGCGGACCGGCGGCGGGCCAGCAAGGCCAACCCATGCGCGGCACGGCGATGGTGCCGGTGCCGGGCGATGGCGTGCGCCTGCCCCAGACGATCAAACCGGCCAAGATGCCCGCCGCGCCGCAGGTGCAGGCCGAACAAAGCCATCTGGCGGAGCTGAGCCGCATCCAGCAAGACCTCGTGCGGCGGCGCCGTCGCAACGGCATGCTGATGGTGCTGCGGCTGATCTTCTTCGTGGCCCTGCCCACGCTTCTGGCGGGCATCTATTATTACAACATCGCGACCCCGCTTTATGCCACCAAGACCGAATTCGTGATCCAGCAGGCCGATCCCGCCAGCAGCAGCGGCGGAAGCAGTGGCGGTCTGTTCGGCGGACGCGGTGGGGCTGCGGGCATGATGCAAGACCCGATCATCGTGCAAAGCTACCTGCAATCGCGGGACGTGATGTTGCGGCTGGATGAGGCGGTGAACTTCCGCGCCATGTTCAGCGACCCGACCATCGACCCGATCCAGCGGCTGGAGGCCAATCCCAGCGACGAAGCGACCTACAAGGCCTATCTGCGCAATGTCCGCATCGCCTTTGACCCGACCGAAGGCGTCGTGAAGATGGAGGTGATCGCCCCCAGCCCCGAAGCCTCGGTCACCATGTCCAAGGCGCTGATCGGCTATGCCGAAGAGCGGGTGGACCAGTTGACCCTGCGGGTGCGCGAAGACCAGATGAAGGGCGCGCGGGAAAACTATCAGGATGCCGAAGAGGGCGTGAAGGACGCGCAGCGCAAGGTCGTCGAATTGCAGCGCCGCTACAATGTGCTGTCCTCTGAAGCTGAGGTGGACATGGTCACCTCGCAGATCGCGTCGCTTGAGGCGCAATTGACCAAGGACCGTCTTGGGCTGGCGCAGATGGAATCCAACCCCAATCCCAACGTCGCCCGGATGGAGCCGCTCAAGCGCCGCATCGCCACGATGGAAAGCCAGATCGCGAAAATGCGCACGCGTCTGACCAAAGAGGATGTCAACGGCAATGAATCGCTGGCCGAGGTGCAGTCCGAAATGCTGCTGGCCGAGGCGGATGTGAAAACCCGGCAGGAAATCCTGTCCAAATCGCTGGAGGCGATGGAAAGCGCGCGCATCGCGGCCAATCAGCAGGTGCGCTACCTGTCGGTGGGCGTGCCGCCGATCCCGCCGGACGAACCCACCTATCCCCGGGCCTTCGAGAATACCTCCGTGGCGTTTCTGATCTTTGCGGGTATATACCTCATGATCTCGATGACCGCGGCGATCCTGCGCGAGCAGATCACCGCCTGAGGAAGCGAAGCGATGAAAAGCGTGAATATCGGCGGGCTGACCGTGTCGAACGACAGCCCGCTTGTGGTGATTGCCGGTCCCTGCCAGTTGGAAAGTCTGGACCATGCCCAGATGATTGCGGGCCGGATGGCCGAGGCCTGTGCCGCGGCGGGCGCGCAATATGTGTTCAAGGCGAGCTACGACAAGGCCAACCGCACCAGCCTGAAAGGACGGCGCGGTCTTGGGATTGATGCGGGGCTGAAGGTGCTGGAGGCGGTCCGCGCCATGGGCATGCCGGTCCTGACCGATATCCACGACGCCGAACAGGCGCGGGTGGCGGCGGGTGTGGTCGATGTGATCCAGATCCCGGCCTTTCTGTGCCGCCAGACCGATCTTTTGCTGGCCGCCGGGGAATCGGGTGCCGTGGTGAACATCAAGAAAGGTCAGTTTCTGGCCCCTTGGGACATGGCCAATGTCGCCGAAAAGGTGGCCTCAACGGGTAATGAGCGGATCTTGCTGACCGAACGCGGCACGTCCTTTGGCTACAACACCCTCGTCGCCGATATGCGCGGGTTGCCGACGATGATGCGCACGGGCTATCCGGTGATCATGGACGCCACCCATTCGGTGCAGCAGCCGGGCGGGAACGGGTCCTCCAGTGGCGGGCAACGAGAATTCGCACCGCTGATGGCGCGGGTGGCGGTGTCCATCGGCATCGCGGGCGTGTTCATCGAAACCCACGAAGCCCCGGATACCGCACCCTCTGACGGGCCGAACATGGTTTACCTCTCGGACATGCCAGCCTTGGTGGACACGCTGATGGCCTTTGATCGGCTGGCGAAGGCAAAGCCGTTTCGGGTTTGACACCAAGTCATGACGGTCAGGATTGCCCCGATGCCCAACGCATCGGGGCGCGGCCGTCCCGCCCCCCCGAGGCGGCCGCACATATATGTGCAGCCACCCCGGCGTGACGGCCGCGCCCCTGCCGTTGCGCTTGTGCGCATCCCCCCCTTCCCCAACCACCCGCCCCACCCCATATTCCCCGGCATGAGCGCGCTTCTCCTCCCCGTCCTCTTCGCCATCGGCTACGCTGTCGTCATGTACCGCGTCTCGGTCTGGCGGACGCACAAGATGCTGACCGACCGCAGCCGCCCGCTGCGCGACCCCGATCTTGCCCGCCTGACCCAGCGTCTGGCGCAGGCGCAAGGCGTGGACCGGATCGACGTGCAGGTGTTCGAGATTGAGCCGGTCAACGGCCTCGCCGCGCCGGATGGCCGGATCTTCCTGACACGGGGGTTCCTGACGCAACGCGCCAAGGGCAAGGTGACCGACGAGGAACTCGCTGCCGTCATCGCTCATGAACTCGGCCACGTCGCCTTGGGCCATTCGCAGCGCCGCATGATCGACTTCACCGGGCAGAATGCGATTTTCGTGATGCTCTCGGCGCTTCTCGCCCGGTTCCTGCCGGTGATCGGGGTCTGGATCGCCAACCTGATCTCAACCGCCGTCGCCGCCCGCCTGTCGCGCCGCGATGAGTTTGAGGCCGACGCCTACGCCACCGCCCTGCTGATCAAATCCGGCATCGGCACCGCGCCACAAAAATCGCTGTTCCGCAAGCTGTCCGGCATGACCGGCGGCGGCGGCGGGATGCCGGTCTGGTTGCTGTCGCACCCCTCGACCGAGGATCGCATCGCCGCGATTGAGGCGAATGAGCGTCGCTGGTCTCAGCCCGCCTGAACCGCCTTGGCCAATCGCGGCAGTTGCGCGCGTTTGAGCAAGGCTTTCAACGACACCGCCTGCCCTGCCATCTCCTCAGCCCGCGCATGCACGGCGGCGATCACCGCGCCCACAGCACCCTCATGCTTTGACCACAGCTCCCACAGCAAGCCGTCCGGGTCGCGGCGTTCCAACCCTTCCGCCGCCAGCAAATGGCGCGGGAAATCGACGGCGTTGAAGGTGACGATGGCATCGGCACCCGAGGCGACGGCCACCGCCAGCACATGCAGATCATTCGGATCGGGCAGGACCAACCGCGCCTCGATCGCCGGGGCCGCCATCTGCATCGCCATCGGAAAAGCGGCACGCAGGCGGGCACCTTCGCCCCGCGCCTGCGCTTCGGCCAAAGGCCCCAGCTTCACCGTCGCCCGCGCCCATTCCTCAAGGATGCGGTCCGACCAGACGGGCCGGAAGATCCCCGCCGCCGCCACGCCGATCAAGAGATCACGCAGCACCGGCGGGTAAAGCACACAGGCATCGAGGACAAGCTTCACCCGGTCAATCCAGCCGGAACACCAAGGATTTCAGATAGCCCGACTCCGCCAGTTGCGGCAGCATTGGGTGATCCGCTCCGGCGAAGCCGGTGTGCAAAAGCTGTCCCCGCCGCCCGCCGCGCCCGATCCCACGGGCGCTGGCGTTGCGGAACGCCGACAAATCCGCCGCATGTGAGCAAGAGCACAGCACCAGATATCCCCCCGGTGCCACCAACGGTGACGCCAACCGCGCCAGCCGTTCATAGGCGCGCAAGCCCGCCTCCAACGCCGGTTTGGCCGGGGCAAAGGCGGGCGGGTCGCAAATCACGGTGTCAAAGCGCGCGCCCTCGGCCCCCAACTCCTCCAGCACCGCAAAAGCATCGCCTTGGCGGGTGGCAAAGCGATCCGCCAGACCGCTGGCCTTGGCCCCGCCTTCCGCCAGCGCCAAAGCGGCGGCAGAGGCATCAACGGCCAAAGCCTCGGTTGCGCCCGCCGCCAGTGCGGCAAGGGCAAAGCCGCCGACATGGGTGAAGACATCCAACACCCGGCCGCCCCGCGCCAGACGCGCGGCAAAGGCGTGGTTGGGGCGTTGGTCATAGAACAGCCCGGTCTTCTGCCCGCCCGTCACATCGGCCAGATAGGTCGCGCCATTCATCGGCACCTCAATCGGCCCGGCGACGGTGCCCGACAGGATGACGGTCTCTTCCTCCAACCCCTCAAGGCCGCGCGACCGTCCGGTGCCGTTCTTCACCACGGTCGTCACCCCGGTCACCGCGCGCAAAGCCGCGGCCAAGGGCGCAATATGCGCCTCGGCCCATGCCGCATTGGGCTGGATCACCGCCGTGTCGCCATAACGGTCAATCACCACGCCGGGCAGGCCATCGGCCTCGGCATGGACCAGACGGTAAAACGGCGCGTCATAAAGCTGCGCGCGCAGGGCCAAGGCCCGCGACAGGCGCGCCTCAAACCAGGCCTGATCGATCACCGTCGCAGGGTCACGGTCCAGCACCCGCGCGATGATCTTGGACTTGGTGTTCACCGTCACCAGCCCCAAGGACCGACGCTCACCATCCTCCAGTACCGCCAAGGCACCGGGGGTCAGATTCTGCGTGCGCCGGTCGGTGACCAGCTCATCGGCGTAAACCCATGGGAAACCATGGCGGATCGCCCGCGCCTCGGCCTTGGGTTTCAGGCGGACGGTGGGAAGGCCAATCGGGCCGGTGGCATCGGGCGCATCATGCGGAACGGAAGGGGTGCTCATGCCTTTCCCCATAGCCGAATTCAGCGCAAAATGGAAAGCGTCCGCGCATGGGATGTCGCGGGGCCTTGAATCCGGTTGTTAGCGCTAACAGTTTTTGCTAGAACATCGCCAACCCGCCGAAGCAGGAGCCTGCCACCATGACCCTTCACCCCGTCGTCGCCCAAGTCACCGACCGCATCCGCGCCCGGTCCGAAGCCGCGCGGGGCCTGTATCTGGAACGCATGGGCAAAGCGGCGAGTGCCGGTCCCGCGCGCGGGCATCTGGCCTGCGGCAATCAGGCCCATGCTTATGCCGCGATGGGGGCCGACAAAGACGCGCTGGCGGCGGGCAAGGTGCCCAATATCGGCATCGTCACGGCCTATAATGACATGCTCTCGGCCCACCAACCCTTTGAGGATTATCCCAAACTGATCCGTGAGGCCGCGCGCGCCGCCGGGGCCACGGCGCAGGTCGCAGGCGGCGTGCCTGCCATGTGCGATGGCGTGACCCAAGGCCAGCCGGGGATGGAGTTGTCGCTGTTTTCCCGCGACGTGATCGCCTTGGCGGCCGGGGTGGCCATGAGCCACAACACCTTTGACTCGGCGTTGTATCTGGGCGTCTGTGACAAGATCGTCCCCGGCCTGATCATCGCGGCGGGCACCTTCGGCCATGTGCCCTCGATCTTTGTGCCGGCGGGACCGATGACCTCGGGCCTGCCGAATGACGAAAAGGCCAAGGTGCGCAACGCCTTTGCCACAGGGGCCATCGGGCGCGAGGAATTGATGGCCGCCGAAATGGCCAGCTACCACGGCCCCGGCACCTGCACCTTCTACGGCACCGCCAACACCAACCAGATGCTGATGGAGTTCATGGGTCTGCACCTGCCCGGCGCATCCTTCGTCAATCCCGGCACCCCGCTCCGCGCCGCCTTGACCACGGCGGCGGTGGAGCGCGCGGCCCAGATCACCGCACAGGGCAATGACTACCGGCCCGTGGGCGAAATCCTGGACGAGCGCGCCTATGTCAACGGTCTGGTCGGGCTGATGGCGACGGGCGGATCAACCAATCTCGTCCTGCACCTACCCGCGATGGCGCGGGCCTCGGGCGTACTCCTCGATCTGCAAGATTTTGCCGACCTGTCCGAGGTCGTGCCGCTGATGGCCAAGGTATATCCCAACGGTCTGGCCGATGTGAACCATTTCCACGCCGCCGGGGGGCTGTCTTATATGATCGGGCAACTCCTCGACGCGGGCCTGTTGCACCCCGATGCCAAGACCGTGGCGGGCGATGGGCTGAGCCATTACCGCCAGGAACCCAAGCTGCACGATGGCAAACTGGTCTGGGAAGACGGCAGCAACGAAACCCTGAACGACAAGATCCTGCGCCCCGCCGCCGATCCGTTCCAGAAAACCGGGGGCCTCAAGCAGCTGACCGGCAATCTGGGGCGCGGCGTGATCAAGGTTTCCGCCGTAGCGCCAGAGCGTCACATCATCGAAGCCCCGGCCCGCATCTTCAACGATCAGGACTCCGTCAAGGCCGCCTTCAAACGCGGCGAATTCACTTCTGACACCGTGGTCGTGGTCCGCTTCCAAGGCCCCAAATCGAACGGCATGCCGGAGTTGCATTCGCTTACTCCGACCCTGACCGTGTTGCAGGATCGCGGCCTGAAAGTGGCCCTTGTCACAGACGGCCGCATGTCGGGCGCTTCGGGCAAAGTCCCCGCCGCGATCCATGTCTCGCCCGAGGCGGCGACCGGCGGTCCCTTGGCCAAACTCCGCGACGGCGACATCATCCGCCTTGATGCCACCGCAGGCACGCTCACCGCCCTCGTCCCCGACTTCGACAGCCGCGAGGCGATCACCGCCGACCTTTCGGCCAACAGCTTCGGCATCGGCCGCGAGTTGTTCGAGGCCTTCCGCCGATCCGTCGGTCCCGCCGATCAAGGCGGCGCGGTCGTCGTCTGAGACCCCCGCTTCCCCGTTGCTCAAATATCCTGCGGGGGTCCGGGGGTGCAAAACCCCCGGGCAGCGCCGCGAAAGACCTGATCAAAGGACCGCTCCCATGACCCCCGCCGAACAATCCGCCGCCTCGCTTCGCGTCTGCCAACTCGCCCCGGTCGTCCCGGTTCTGGTGATCGACGATCTGGCCCATGCTGCCCCCTTGGCGCGTGCGCTGGTCGCGGGTGGCCTGCCTGCGCTCGAAGTCACCCTTCGCACCCCGGTGGCACTGGATGCGATCCGCGCGATGGCCGATGTCGAAGGCGGCGTGGTGGGTGCGGGCACGCTGCTGACCCCCGCCGACGTCAAGGCCGCCAAGCGCGCGGGTGCCACCTTTGGCGTTTCCCCCGGTGCCACCGATGCCCTGCTGAAAGCCTGCGAGGATGAGGGCCTGCCCCTCCTGCCCGGTGCCGTCACGGCGACCGAGGTGATGGTGCTTTTGGAAAAGGGCTACACGGTGCAGAAATTCTTCCCCGCCGAACAGTCCGGCGGCGCGGCCTTTCTGAAATCCATCGGCTCGCCCATTCCGCAGGTCAAGTTCTGCCCCACGGGCGGGATCAGCCTGAAGAACGCCCGCGATTACCTGTCGCTCTCCAACATCCTCTGCGTCGGCGGCTCTTGGGTTGCCCCCAAGGAGGCGATGGCCGCGGGCGATTGGGCGGCCATCACCAAACTGGCGGCAGAGGCCTGCGCGCTGCGCGGCTGACTCCGATCACATCTTCCAAGGGACCGTTGCGGCAGGTCCCTTGGCCTGTATAACTTGCCGCCGTGAGCGGACGCCCGGATCAACCGCGCGCCATCATCAGGGGGGAAATGGGGATGCAGCGCAGAGGCGTTCTGTTCGGACTTGGGGCGGCTTTGACCCTGCCCGCATTACCGGCGCGGGCGACCGCCTCCGGCATCCCGGCAGAGGCAGTGGTTCACGACTGGTACCGCCTGATCCTTGAACTGGTGCGCCACACTGCGACCTATACCCCCCCCGTCGCCAGCCGCGCCTTTGCCTATGTCGGGCTGAGTCTGTTCGAGGCGCTCGCCGCCCGCCCGGAAACCGCGCTGCTTTCGCTGACAGGTCGGGTGAACAGTCTGCCCGCCACGCCCACCGCTGCCCCCGGCCTCGATCCCGCCGCCGTGGCGCATGGCGCGCTCTGCCGCGCGGTTGAGGTGTTCTTCGTCAACACCGGCCCCACCGGGCAACGCGCCATGGCCGCGATGAAAAAGCGGATCTCCGACAAACTCGCCTCCGGCCTGCCCGCCCCGGCGTTGGCCGCCGGTGTCGCGCATGGCGAGGCGGTCTTTGCCGCCATCAACGACTGGTCGCAAAGCGATGGCGGCGCGGTGGTGGAGAACATGGGCTTTCCGATGGACTGGACCCTCGGCACCCAGCCCGGCGCGTGGAAGCCCACCAGCCTGATCCGCCTGCAACAAGCCCCCTTGCTGCCCAACTGGGGCAAGAACCGCACCTTCACGATGGAGAGCGGGGCCTCGGCCACCATCGCGGACCCCACCCCCTATTCCGAAGACCCCGCCAGCCAGTTCTTCCTTGAGGCGAAAGAGGTCTATGACACCACCCGTGCCCTGACGGATGAGCAGAAGATCATCGCCCGCTTCTGGTCGGATGATCCGATGCTCTCGCCCACCCCGCCTGGCCATTGGGTCACCATCGCCAATGACCTGCTGGAAGAGGAAGGCGCTGACGTCGAACGCCGCGCCGAAGTCATGGCGCTTTTGGGCATGACCGTTGCCGATGCCTTCATCGCCTGCTGGCACAGCAAATACGACTTCGACACCGTCCGTCCGGTCACCTACATCAAGGCCTTCATCGACAAGACGTGGGAGCCTCTGCTCATCACCCCGCCCTTCCCGGAATACCCCTCGGGGCACTCCACCCAATCGGGCGCGGCAGAGGTGGTTCTGGCCCATTGCTTTGGCGCGGATTTCGCCTTTGTCGATGCCACGCATGAGGATGAGGGCTTTGAGCCCCGCCCCTTCGCCAATTTCCGCGCGGCGGCAGAAGAGGCCGGGATTTCGCGGCTTTACGGTGGCATCCACTTCATGCCCGCCATCGTCAAGGGTCTGGACCAAGGCCGCGTCGTCGGTGCCTTTGCCACCAGGTTGCAAACCCGGAAGGCGGCGTGATGCTGAAACACCTGCTGGCAAGCGCCGCCCTCATTCCTCTGGCGGCATGGGCCGACATGGCCCCTGCCCCTCCGGTCGTGCCGAAATTCGTGGCCGAAGAGGCGGGCGTCTCATCCGTCTTCGCCGGGGATTGGCAGTATATGGTCGGCGGCGGGGCCTCGGCCTTTGACTGCTCGGGCGACGGGATGCCCGACCTTTTCACCGCAAGCGGCGAAGGGCCGTCCAGCCTGTGGCGCAACGAAAGCGCCATCGGTGGAGCGCTGAAGTTTTCCAAGGTCGAGAGCGGGCTCGAGATCGACTCCGTCACCGGCGCTTACCCCTTGGACATCGACAATGACGGGATCACCGATCTGGCCGTGATGCGCGTTGGCGAAAACATCCTGATGCGCGGGCTTGGCGAATGCCGCTTTGAACCTGCGAACAAGGACTGGGGTTTTGACGGCGGCGACGCATGGTCCACCGCCTTTGCCGCAACGTGGGAGAAGGGTCAGGATTGGCCCACCCTCGCCATCGGCAATTACATCGACCGCAAGGAAGAGGCCTTTCCTTGGGGCAGCTGCACCGACAATTGGCTGCATCGCCCCGATGCCCGGGCATTCGCCGCCCCCCTGCCGCTGACCCCCAGTTTCTGCGCGCTCTCGATCCTGTTCACCGATTGGAACCGCTCTGGCACGCCCTCGCTTCGGGTGTCGAATGACCGGGAGTATTACAAGAAGGGCCAGGAACAGATGTGGGAGGTGCTGCCCGGCCAGCCGCCGCGCTTGCTGACCCCTGCCGATGGCTGGGCGCGGCTGCGGATCTGGGGGATGGGCATCGCCAGCCATGATCTGAACGGCGACACCTATCCCGATTACTACCTGACCAGCATGGCCGACAACAAGTTGCAGGTGCTGAAGGACGGCGCGGCCAAGCCCGCCTATGCCGATGTGGCCTTTGCCAGGGGTGTCACCGCGCACCGCCCCTATACCGGCGATGACCTGCGCCCCTCCACCGGGTGGCACGCGCAGATCGAGGATGTGAACAACGACGGGCTGCCCGATATCTGGGTGGTCAAGGGCAACGTGGACCGCATGCCCGACTTCGCGCAGGCCGACCCCAACAATCTGCTGCTGCAAGGCGCGGATGGGGTCTTTGTCGAAAGCGGTGACAAGGCGGGCGTGGCCTCGATGAAGATCGGGCGCGGCGGTGTGCTGGCCGATTTCAACATGGATGGCGCGCTGGACATGGCCGTGGTGAACCGGCGCGAGAATGTTGAACTCTGGCGCAATGAGGCGGCGGGTGGCGGTGAGGCCATCCAGGTCACGCTGCGTCAAGCCGGGGCCAACCGCAACGCCATCGGCGCTTGGGTGGAACTCCGCGCGGGTGACCGCACCGACCGCAAGGAAATCACCGTCGGCGGCGGGCATATGTCCGGCGTCTTCGGCTGGTGGCATTTCGGTCTGGGCCAAGCGACTGAAGCCGAGGTGCGGGTGATCTGGCCCGACGGCACGACAGGCGCGTGGCAGAAAGTGACCCCCGGCTTCTGGCTGTTGGAGCGGGACAAGGACGCCACCGCTTGGACCCCCGGTACGCCCGCACCTTAATCAGAGCTTTGGCTAGACCGTCGCAGGGGGGGGCGCTCGCGCCCCCCCTGCCCGTTCCGGGCTTCACCCCCCTGAGGATATTTGAGCAAAGGAGATGGGCAAAGCCGCAGCTCTGCTCCTTCCCCGTTGTTCAAATATCCTCGGGTGGGTCCGGGAGGGTGGAAAACCCTCCCGGGGGTGGGCATGATCGCCGAAGGATCAGACCCTTATCCCGCCACGCGCGCCGCGCGGCCGCCCTTGCGGCGCGGCGTGTCGGGGGTGAGCAGACCCTCGGTCATCACAGAGGTCATCGGATGGTCCGGCGCATCGGTGCCGTAATGCGCCAGCAGGCTGCGCAGGGCGTCGCGCATCGGCGCATCGACGGGCAGCGACAAGGCCCAGTCCACAAGGATCGACCGGCACTCCCCCAGCGTGATCCCGTCGATCCGGTAGCTTTCCCGCACCAGCCCCTTCGGGTCTGCCTCTTCGATCCGCAAAGCGCGTCTCCCCATTTCAATCCCCAACAGGCCCGACATGGACCGCGATCACCTGTTCGGCAAGGGCGGTGGCCGCATCAACCCGCGATTCCAGCTCTGCCGCATCCGCGGCCCCGGTTTCGCGCAAGAGAAACGCCCGCCCGCCTTCGCCCAAGGCCGCAAGGTCAGCGACCCTGTCGGTCAAAAGCCGCGTGCCCGCCTGCAACCGCCACAAAAGCCTGTAGGCTTCCAGCAGCGCCTGCGCGTCCGATTGCGACAGGATGGCCTTCGCCCCCGCCGCCAACTGCCGCTCCACCCCCCTCGCGGGTGATCCGGCCAGCAGCGCGCACATCTGGGCGGTGAGTTCGATATCCATCAGCCGACCGGGGCCGTTCTTGGCCTCAAGCGCGCCCTTGGCGGGTTTGGCCAGTTGCAGCCGCGCCCGCATCTCGGCCACGTCCTGCCGCACCTTGGCCCCCAGCCCCTTGGCGGGCAGCAGGCGGCGGCGGAATTCCTCAACCTCTGCCGCCAGATCGGCGGGACCGGCCAGCACGCGGGCGCGGGTCAGGGCGAGATGCTCCCAGGTCCAGGCCTCAACCTCCTGATAGCTGGTGAAGGATTGCAGGGAGGTCGCGACCGGCCCTTGCCGCCCCGACGGGCGCAGGCGCATATCGACCTCGTAAAGCCGCCCCTCCGGCATCTGCGCTGTCAAGGCCGTGACCATCGCCTGCGTCAGCCGCGCGTAATAGGGGCGCGTGGCAAGCGGGCGCGGCCCGTCCGAGGTGTCCACCCCATCCGCGTCATAGATCACGATCAGATCAAGGTCAGAGCCCGCGTTCAACCGCGCCGCCCCCAGACTTCCCATGCCCACGACCACCGCGCCGCGCCCGGGCGCCGCGCCATGTTTCCGCGCGAAATCGGCGCTGACCACGGGCCAGAGGGCGGCAATCGCCGCCTCGGCCAGATCGGCATAGCTTTTGGCGGCCTCGAAGGCATCGACCAGCCCGCGCAAATGGTGAACGCCGATTCGGAAATGCCATTCCTTCATCCAGCGGCGGGCGGCATCCAGCTTCTTCTCGTAATCCGGCACCTCTGCCAGGCGCGCGCCTAACCCTTCGGCCAGGGCCTGCATCCCCGGCCAAGGCGCGAAGAAACTGCCGCCGATCACAGCATCCAGCACGGCGGCATTGCGCGACAGATAGCGCGCGAGCCCCGGCGCGGTGGCCGCGATGTCCACGATCAGGTCGATCAGCGCGGGGTTGGCCTCGAACAGCGCAAAGACCTGCACCCCGGCGGGCAGACCGGCGAGGAATCCGTCCAGCGCCACCAGCGCTTCATCTGGGTGGGCGGCGCGGGTCAGGCGTTTCAGAAGCGCAGGCTTCAGGCGGCGAAAGATGGCCTGCGCGCGCTCCGATTTCAGGCAGGCATAGCTGTCCCATCCGGCCACGATGGCGCGGGCACTGTCGGAAAGCTCGGGTCCATCTTCGGCGGCGGCGGGGGAAAAAAAGCCTTCGGCCAGCCGGTCCGTCCGGGTCAGCCGGTCCAGCAGCTCCGCGCGGAACGTGGCCTCGTCCTGCCCGCAAAAGGCGGCGATACGGGCCACGCCCTCCGCCGTTGCGGGCATGTCATGGGTCTGGGCGTCGTTCACCATTTGCAGGCGATGCTCCACCTCGCGATGGGCGCGGTAGAGGGTGGTCAGTTCTGCCGCGACCTCAGGTGGAATCCAACCTTGCTGCGCCAGTGCCGCCAGACCGCCCATGGTGGTGCGGTCGCGCAAGGCGGCATCGCGCCCCCCGGCGATGAGTTGACGGGTCTGGGTGAAGAACTCGATCTCGCGGATACCGCCAAGGCCGAGCTTCATGTTATGCCCTTCGACCGTCAGCGGACCGTTCAGCTTGCGGTGTTCACGGATGCGCAGGCGCATGTCATGAGCATCCTGAATCGCCACGAAATCCAGATGCTTGCGCCAGACAAAGGGCGTCAGCATCTGCAAGAATCGCTGCCCCGCCGCCAGGTCGCCACCACAGGGCCGGGCCTTGATATAGGCGGCACGCTCCCACGTGCGGCCTTCGGATTCGTAGTAGGACTCCGCCGCTGCCATTGACAGGCAGACCGGCGTCACCGCCGCATCGGGGCGCAGGCGCAGGTCGGTGCGGAAGACATAGCCCTCGCCCGTCGGGTCGTTCAGCATCGCGGCCATCTTGCGCGTGACGCGGATAAAGGCCGTGCGGGCCTCGGGCGCATCGGACCCGTAGCGGGTTTCGTCAAACAGGCAGACAAGATCGATGTCGGAGGAATAATTCAGCTCCCCCGCCCCCATCTTGCCCATCGCCAGCGACACCATCCCGGCGCCCGTGCTGGCGTCGTCGGGGGTCGCCCCCGGCAGCTTGCCGCGCCGGATCTCATCGGCGACAAGCGCTTTGATCGACAGGTCCACCGCCGTATCGGCGAGATGGGTCAGCGCGGCGGTGACCTCTTCCAGCCGCCAGACGCCCCCCAGATCGGCCAGCGCCGTCAGCAGCGCCACCCGCCGCTTGGCGCGTCTCAGGCCACCGGGCAGCAGGTCCAGCGTCAGGGGGGCAAGGTCGGCCATGACCTGATCCAAGGCGTCCTCCGGCGCGATCGACAGGGCGGCACGCAGCCAGTCGCCCTCCCGCCGCATAAGGTCCTTCAGGAAGGGGCTGCAACTGGCGGTATGGGCCAGAAGCTCGCGCAAATCAGGGGCGAGATCGGAAAAACTGGCAGCGGTATCCGCTGCGGCGGCGCGGTCAAACGGAAGCGGCTGGCGGGTGAGGCGTGATGAAAAAAGCGTCATGCGGTGCAGCATGAAGCGGCTTCGGTCAAAGTGCAATCAGCCGCAGGTGGCTTGCGACCGCGCGTCCCGGCTGGCAGGAAGGGGAAAACGGAGAGCGGGATGAGCAAAAGTCTGGCACGTGTGGTGGCGGCCCTGAAGGCGGCTGGGGTGGATACTGTTCCGCTGGAGATGCCGGGCGAGACCCGCACGGCGGTGCAGGCGGCAGAGGCCGCGGGCTGCGCCTTGGATCAGATCGTGAAGTCGATCCTGTTCAAGGGGGAGGCGTCGGGGCGGCTTTATCTGTTCCTGACGGCTGGCGGCAATCAGGTGGACGCGGGCTTGGCGGCGGCGCTGGCGGGCGAGCCGATGGGCCGCGCTGACGCCGATGAGGTGCGCCATGTCACCGGTTTTGCGATTGGCGGGGTCTCTCCCGTCGGGCATCTGACCCCGCTGCCGGTGTGGTTTGACCCGCGCTTGCTGGATTTTGCGGTGATCTGGGGCGCGGCGGGGACCCCACGGCATATCTTCCCGATTGCACCGGCGGAGTTGCTGCGGGTGACGGGGGCGACGGTGGCAGGGTTTGTGGTCTAAGTCTCACTACGTCAGCCAAGGGGCGCGCACGCACCGCGGGGTGGGTGCACATATATGTGCGCCCGCCCCGTGGGGGCGGTGCGGGCGCGCCCCGATGCTTTGGGCATCGGGGCAACACCAACTGTCGCGCCGGGTCTGGCTTTAGCCTTTACCCCGCAAATACCCCACCAGCGCGGCGGTGGAGCCGTCTTTGCCCTCAAGCCCCTGCGTCCCCTCAAGGATCGGCTGCAAGGCCAAGGCCAGTTCCTTGCCCAACTCCACCCCCCATTGGTCGTAAGAGTTGATGCCAAGGATCACGCCCTCGACAAACACCCGGTGTTCGTAAAGCGCGATGATCTGGCCCAGCACAAAGGGCGTCAGCTTGGGATAGGCCAGCGTGGTCGAAGGCCGGTTGCCGGGAAACACCCGATGCCGCGCCTGGCGTTCCAGTTCGGCGCCTTGCAGGCCCTTCTTCGCCATGATCGCGCGGGCCTGATCCAAGGACCGTCCACGCAGCAACGCCTCGGACTGCGCGAGGCAGTTGGACACCAACAGCAGATGCTGATGCGCCAAATCCGGCTCATGCCCTTCCTTCGCCACAAGGAATTCGCACGGGATCACCCGCGTGCCCTGATGGATCAACTGGTAAAACGCGTGCTGGCCGTTCGTTCCCGGCTCGCCCCAGACCACGGGGCCGGAGTGATAGGGCAGGTCCGACCCATCCATCGCCACGCGCTTGCCGTTACTCTCCATCTCCAACTGCTGCAGATAGGCGGGCAGACGGGACAGGCGTTGGTCATAGGGCAGCACGGCGCGGGTGGCATGGCCGCAGATCTGGTTGTGCCAGATGCCGACCAAGGCCAGCAGCACCGGCAGGTTCGCCTCAAACGGCGTGTTCAGGAAATGCAGGTCCATATCCCGCCCGCCCTCCAGAAAGGCGCGGAAATCATCCGGCCCCACGGCGATCATCAACGAAAGCCCAATCGGCCCCCACATCGAATAGCGCCCGCCGACCCAATCCTCGAACCCGAACACCCGTTCGGGATCAATGCCAAAGGCGGCAGTCTTGTCCTGCGCGGTGGACACGGCAGCGAATTGCGCGGCGGGGTTCGCCACCTTGCCGGCCATCCACGCCCGCGCGGTCTCGGCGTTGGTCATGGTTTCGATGGTTGTGAAGGTCTTGGAGGCCACGATCACCAACGTCGTCGTGGGGTCCAGCCCCTTCAACGTATCCGCAATATGCGCGCCATCGACGTTCGAGACATAATGCACACGCGGACCGTCGTGGTAGGGGGCCAGTGCCAGCGTCGCCATCGCAGGACCAAGGTCCGACCCGCCTATGCCGATATTGACCACATCGGTGATCTTGCCGCCCTGCCCCGTGTAACGCCCGGACCGCACATCATTCGCGAAAGCCGCCATCGCCGCCAGCACCGCCTGAACGCCGGGAATGACGTTCTTGCCATCGACGATCACGGTGCTATCGGGGTTGCGCAGTGCCGTATGCAGCACGGCGCGGCCTTCGGTGTCGTTGATCTTGTCGCCGGTGAACATCGCGTGGCGCTTGGCCGCGACACCGGACGCCTCGGCCAAGGCCAGAAGCAGGCGCTTGCCCTCGGCGTCGATATTGGTCTTGGACCAGTCAAACAGCATCTCGCCACAGCGGGCCGAAAACTCCGCCGCGCGGTCGCCGGTGTTGAACAGATCAAGGATCGCGCGGTCGTTGACCACCTGATGATGCGCGGTCAGTTGCTGCCATTCGTTAATCATCGCTTACTCCGCCCAATGCACGGTTGCGTTGTCGAGGACGCACCGGACCGGTGCCTCCGCCGGGGTCAGGGTCAGGGCGCGCTCCAATGCGGCGCGCTTTTCGGCCCCGGTGATCAGGATGTGGATGTTCATCGCGCCACGCAGGACGGGCGCGGTCAGGGTGATGCGCGGCTCGCCTGCCGCTTCGGCCCGCATGGGCAGCAGGATCGGAGCGTCAGACGCCAAGGCATCGGTCAGACGGTCCGCCCCGGGAAACAGGCTGGCGGTGTGCATGTCCGCGCCCATGCCCAAAAGCAGCACCGAGATCGGCAGATGCGGGCGGATACCATCGGCCAAAGCCTCAAGCGCCCCTTCCGGCACCGGAGCATCGGCATAAAGCGGCACCAGACGCGCCGCCGCCGCCTTACCGCGCAGAAGCCGCGATTTCAGCAGCGCGGTGTTCGACCGGGGCGAGGTTTCATCCACCCAGCGTTCATCGTTCAGGAACACCGCCACATTGGCCCAGTCGATATCCACGCCCGACAGCGTGTCAAAGATCGGCCCCGGCGTCGTGCCGCCGGGGACGGAGAGCGAGGCCCGCCCCTCCCGCCGCAGGAAATCCGCGAGTTGGCCGGCAATCACATTTGCCAGCCCCAGCATCAGGAATTCGCGGTCGGGATAGGTTTCGAACTTCATTCCTTGATCTCCCGCCAGCGCCGCCCGTCGCGGTGCATCAGCATCAACGCATCTTCCGGCCCGGATGATCCCGCGTCATAACCCTGCGGACGGTCACCGCGCGCTTCCCAGCCCTGGATGACGGGATCGGCCCAGGCCCAGGCGGCCTCCACCTCATCGCCGCGCATGAAGAGCGTCTGATTGCCCCGGATCACATCCATGATCAGACGTTCATAGGCGTCCGGCACCTCTTCCGCCCCCGCGCCAAGCGCATCGGCAAAGGTCATATCCAAGGGCACCTGCATCAGGCGCATGCCGCCCGGTCCGGGTTCCTTGATCATCACCATCAGGTTCATGCCCTCATTCGGCTGGAGCCGGATGACCAGCACATTTTCCCGCCAGCCCTTGGCATCGTCAAAGATCGAATGCGGCGGTTCCTTGAAGGTGATCGCGATTTCCGAGGTGCGCGCCCGCAGACGCTTGCCGGTGCGCAGGTAAAAGGGCGTGCCCTTCCAGCGCCAGTTCGAGATGTTCACCTTCAGCGCGATATAGCTTTCGGTGGTGGAATTCGGGTTTTCCGAATGTTCCACATATCCCCCGGTTCTGTTCCCATCCGGCCCCTTGCCCGGCAGGTATTGCCCGCGCACGATATCCTCGGGGCGCACCGGGTCCAGCGCGCGGATAACTTTCAGCTTTTCATCCCGCACGGCATCGGGGTCAAAGTGATAGGGCGGCTCCATCGCGATCAGGCACAGAAGCTGCATCAGGTGGTTCTGCACCATGTCCCGCATTGCGCCTGACTTGTCGTAATAGGCGCCGCGCCCATCGACATCCACCGTCTCGGCCACGGTGATCTGCACGTGGTCGATGTATTGCGCCTTCCAGATCGGTTCGAACAGGATATTGGCGAAACGCACCGCCATCAGGTTCTGGACGGTTTCCTTGCCTAGATAATGGTCGATCCGGTAAATCTGCTGTTCGGTGAAATGCTTGGCCAGCGTCTCATTCAGCGCCCGCGCGGTGGCAAGGTCGCGCCCGAAGGGCTTTTCCACCACGATCCGGCTCCAGGCATCGGCGATGCCATGGTCATGCAGCCGTTCCGCCAGATCGCCGAACAGCGAAGGCGCGACCGAGAAGTAAAACGCCCGCACCACATTGTCGCGCATCCGCGCCTTGAGGTCGGCCCAACCGCCCGTCCCCTTGGCGTCGATCGAGACATAGCCCACGCGGTCCAGAAACGCCGCCACATCCGCCGCCGCGCGCAGTTTGGCGGGAACGAATTCTTCCAGCGCCTCACCCACCGTCTTGCGGAAGGACTCGTCGGTCAGATCGGCCCGCGCCGCACCGATGATGCGGCTGTCATGGGTCATCTGCCCCGCAAGGAACCGCCGGTAGAGTCCCGGCAGGATCTTGCGCCGGGCAAGGTCGCCCGTTCCGCCAAAGATCACAAGGTCGAAGGGATCGACCGGAATGACACGCGAAACCATTGGCTTACCTCGCTTTTCGTCGGTGGTGTCCTGCGGCGGGTGCTGTCTTGCGCCCGCCATGTTAGCGCTAACTGAAAGCGCTTTTACCCAAGCCGACGGCGCAAGTCTAGCATCCGATTGCTGCGCTGCAACAGGGCTTGGCACTCGGACCATCCGGACCCTGCGCCCACCCCCACGCGCGCTGGCGTAAAGCAAGGGCCTCCGTCTGCCACCGTCCCAGGAAAGGACTGCCTGCCACTGCCCCATCCGCCTGCAGCGCCAAGACATCCCGCGCTACCGTCATACCCGATCCGGCCAATGACTGTGACCTCGGCGACACGCCCCTCCCGAAGGATAAATCCAGCTTAATGACGCGTTGACTTGTGTCAAAAGGCAGTCAACCTAGTGTCATACTGATTGGAAATTTGCTTGGTGAAAGGTGATAAACATTGCACAAGCTTCTGACGACCGCCGCACTTCTGGCGATGCTGCCCTGCGCTTCGATTGCCGAACCGGCAGTGGGCTTCGGTCTCACCTTCAAGTTTGGGAAAGAAGAGGCCGATCCCGGGCTTGCGCTGCGCCTGTTCTCTGACAACCGGCAGAACCGTCTGGCGGGAACCGTCGGTCTGGATTTCCTGCTCCGCTCCAAGACCTTCCGGCCGACACTGGGCGCGTCCTATGTCGGCGATGACCTTTTCTTCGGACTGGATTTCGGCCTTGGCGGCGGTTTCAGCAGCGCGGGCATCAACTCCGGCATCAGCGCGGGCTATGTCAACACCGTCGGCCCGCAAACCCCGGTGGTCGTTCCGCCTGTGGTCACCCCACCCGTAGCGACACCCCCGGTGGTCACGCCGCCCGTCGTCACGCCTCCGGTCGTCACCCCTCCGGTCGTCACCCCGCCGGTCGTGACGCCGCCCGT
Organism: Paracoccaceae bacterium; assembly: GCA_027486345.1. GTDB lineage: Bacteria > Pseudomonadota > Alphaproteobacteria > Rhodobacterales > Rhodobacteraceae > Paragemmobacter. Next base: position 60,004 of record JAIXPH010000023.1, on the reverse strand, counting down.
GGAAAAACCGCCGGGCAATGCGGCCTTCCTCGAAGAAGAGAACATGGACATCATCATCGGCGGCGAAACCGACTTCGCCTGACGGGGGCATCGGGTATAGTCTTGGCAAGGACCGGCCATGGCCGGTCCTTTGTCATGTCAGGGGGGCATTGGGTGCAGAAGATGGGCCGACGGGCAGTGTTGACGCAGATGGCCGGGGTGGCGCTGGCTGGACCGGCGCTCGCGCGGCCCGCGTCGCAGGTGGTGGTGATCGGTGCGGGGCTGGCCGGCCTCTCCGCCGCGCGCGTGCTGGCCGAGGCCGGTCAGCATGTCACGGTGCTTGAGGCGCGGGATCGCATCGGCGGGCGAATCCACACCTCGCGCCTTTGGCCGGATCTGCCGATGGACCTTGGCGCAAGCTGGATTCACGGCACCGACGGAAATCCTGTCACCGCCCTCGCCCGCGCGGCCGGGGCGCGTCTGGTGGCCACCTCCTACGACTCGGCGGTGCTCTATGGTCCGGAAGGGGCAGAGATCGACCCCGATCTCGCCCCGGCCGAAGCGCTGATCGACGCCGCCCTGTCCCGCGCGGACAAGGCCGAGGCGGATGTCTCTGTCTGGCAGGCGATTGAAGCCTCACCGCGCTGGAAAATGGCGGATGCCGCGCTGCGACGGCAGGTGCACTATCTGGTCAACAGCACGATGGAGCAGGAATACGGCGGCCCGGCCCGGCTGATATCCGCATGGTACGGGCAGGAGGGCGCGGAATTCGACGGCGCCGACATGCTGTTTCCCGACGGGTTCGACCAGATTCCCCACCATCTGGCGCAGGGGCTGACCATCCGCCTGAACGCCGAGGTGCTCGAGATCGCCCCCGGTCACGTCCGGCTTGCGGATGGGCAGGTGCTGAGGGCGGACAAGGTGCTGTGCACCCTGCCCCTTGGCGTGCTGCGCGCCGGACGGATCGGCTTTGCCGAACCGCTGTCGCCCCGGCGGCAAAAGGCCATCGCCCGCTTGCAGATGGGCCTGCTGAACAAGTGCTGGCTGCGCTTTGACCGGGTCGCCTGGCCGGACGGGGTGGATTGGCTGGGCTGGATGGGGCCAAATCCGGGTCTCTGGGCGGAATGGGTCTCGCTGGCGCCGACGCTGGGCGCGCCGGTCCTGTTGGGTTTCAACGCCGCCGATGCCGCGACAGAGATCGAGGCGCTGGACGACCGCGCCACCCTGTCCGCCGCGACCGATGCGCTGCGGTCGATTTTCGGCAGCGCCTTTCCCATCCCAGTCGCCGCCCAGATCACGCGCTGGGGACAGGACCGCTTCAGCCTTGGCAGCTACAGCTTCACCCCTGTGGGCAGCAGCCCCAAGGACCGCCGCGCCCTGTCCGGTGCCGACTGGGACGGCGCGCTCTGGTTCGCCGGCGAGGCCGCGTCCGAAGACCATTTCGGCACCACCCACGGCGCGGTCCTGTCCGGACGGCAAGTGGCGGCGGCCCTGTTGCGCGACGCTTGACCGCGCCGCATCGGCACGGCAGGGTCCGCGCCATGACATCGCGCTCTGACATCACCGACCGTCTTGCCGCCAGCCTGCGCGAAGCCCGCCGCGCGCAGGGGCTGTCGCTGGATGCGGTGGCAAAGCTTTCGGGCGTGTCGCGCTCCATGGTCAGCCAGATCGAGCGCGGCGAATCCTCTCCGACGGTCGCCACCCTGTGGAACCTGACGCAGGCGTTGCAGGTGGATTTCGCGGGGCTTCTGGATGGCAAGCCACAGGCGGGCATCGATGTCACCCGCGCCGCCGCCGCCCCGGTGATCGCCCGCGCCCCCGGCGTGCGCATCCGCATCCTCTCGCCGGCCGAGGCTGTGGGCGAGCATGAGGTCTATGACCTCACCTTTGCCGCCGCCGCCGTGCTGGACAGCGACCCCCATTCCCCCGGCTGCCGCGAACATCTGACGGTGATCGACGGCCCCCTGACCGTGACCAGCGGCGATGACACAGCAACCCTCGGCGCGGGCGACACTGCCCGCTACCCCGCCGATCGCCCCCACGCGATCCGCGCGGGTGCCTTCCCCGCCCGCGCCATCCTGATCGTGCAGAACAGCTAAGCCGCTGCTTTTTCCCCCTTCCCCGTTGCTCAAATATCCCACGGGGGGTCGTCCATCGGATTCGCCATCGGTTCAAGAACCGATGGACGGCGGGGGTGTGAAACCCCCCGCTCCTGTCCGGTCCACCCGCACACCATCCGCTATCATGGCGGATGGGTTTCCGCTATATTGACATCACCGCGCCTCTGAGTCACATTCCGCCAAACCGGAGGAATATCCACCATGTCGGACAAGGCCGCCTTCCTGTCGCATCTCACCGCGACGCTGACCCAGATCCGCGACGACGGGCTTTACAAGCGCGAGCGCGAGATCACCGGCGCGCAGGGCGCGCATGTGGGGATGGAGGGGCGGCGGATGCTGAACCTCTGCGCCAACAATTACCTTGGGCTCGCTGATGACCCGCGCCTCATCGCGGCGGCGACATCCGCCATGTCGGATCATGGGTATGGCATGGCCTCGGTCCGCTTCATCTGCGGCACACAGGACATCCACCGCCAGTTGGAAACCCGGCTTGCGCAGTTCCTTGGCCATGACGACACGATCCTGTTCGCCGCCTGTTTCGACGCGAATGGCGGGCTGTTCGAACCCCTGCTCGGGCCAGAGGATGCGGTGATTTCCGATGCGCTGAACCATGCCTCGATCATCGACGGCATCCGCCTGTGCAAGGCGAAACGCTACCGTTACGCCAATTCCGACATGGCCGACCTTGAGGCGCAGCTGCGACAGGCCCGCGCGGACGGCGCGCGCTTCATCCTGGTCGCCACGGATGGCGTGTTCTCGATGGATGGTTATCTGGCCAAGCTGCCAGAGATCCGCGCCCTGGCCGACCGTTTCGGGGCGATGGTCATGGTGGATGATTGCCACGCGACCGGCTTCATGGGGCCACAGGGGCGCGGCACGCCCGCGCATTTCGGCGTTTCGGTTGACATCCTGACCGGCACCTTGGGCAAGGCGCTGGGCGGCGCGCTGGGCGGCTATATCGCAGGGCCGCAGCCGGTGATCGACCTCTTGCGCCAACGGGCGCGGCCCTATCTCTTTTCCAACGCCCTGCCGCCCGCCGTGGTGGGGGCGGCGCTGGCCGCTTTGGACATCATTGAAGCGGCGGATGACCTGCGCGAACGCCTGTTCGCAAATGCCCGCCACTGGCGCGACGGCCTGACCCGCGCGGGCTTTGACCTCTTGCCCGGCGAACATCCCATCATCCCGGTGATGCTGGGGGATGCCAAACGCGCCCAGGCCATGGCGGCGGAGCTCGCCACGCGGGGCGTCCATGTCGCGGGCTTCTTCTTTCCCGTGGTGCCCAAGGGCCGGGCCCGCATCCGCACCCAGATGAACGCGGCCCTGACCACGGAGGATCTGGATTTCGCGCTTGAGGCATTTACCGCCGCAGGCAAGGCAACAGGGGTGATCTGATGACCAACCAAATGAAGACCTTGGCGAAACTGCGCGCTGAGCCCGGCCTTTGGATGGACCCGCGCCCCGTGCCCGAGATCGGCCCGGATGACGTGCTGATCCGCATCCGGAAAACCGGCATCTGCGGCACCGACATCCATATCTGGAACTGGGACGACTGGGCCGCGCGCACCGTGCCTTTGGGGCTGGTCACGGGCCATGAATTCGCGGGCGAGATCGTCGAGATCGGCCGCAATGTCGAAGGCCTGTCCATCGGGCAAAGATGCTCCGGCGAAGGCCATCTGATCGGCAAGACCTCGCGCCAATCGCGGGCGGGCAAGTTCCATCTCGACCCGGCGACTCGGGGGATTGGCGTGAACGAACAGGGGGCGTTCGCGCAATACCTGCGCTTGCCCGCCTTCAACGTCGTCCCCCTGCCCGATGAGATTGATGACGAGATCGGCGCGATCCTCGATCCCTTGGGCAATGCCGTGCACACCGCGCTGAGCTTTGATCTGGTGGGCGAGGATGTGCTGATCACCGGCGCGGGCCCCATCGGCATCATGGCCGCCGCCGTGGCGCGCCATGTGGGCGCGCGGCATGTGGTCATCACGGATGTGAACCCCGACCGTCTGGCCCTCGCAGCAGAGGTGGCGGATGTGATCCCGGTCAATGTCGCGACCGAAGACCTCAAGGCCGTCGAATCGCGCCTGAAGATGACCCAGGGTTTTGACGTGGGGATGGAGATGAGCGGCAATCAGGCCGCGTTGGACCAGATGGTCGAGGCGATGGTGATGGGCGGCCGCATCGCCATGCTGGGCATCCCCCCCGGCAAAAGTCCGGTGGACTGGAGCCGGATCGTCTTCAAGGCCATCACCATCAAGGGCGTCTATGGCCGCGAGATCTTTGAGACCTGGTACAAGATGATCGCGATGCTGGAAAACGGACTGGACGTGCGCCGCGTCATCACCCATCGCTACACAGTGGATGAGTTCCGCGACGGGTTCGAGGTGATGCGTTCCGGCCGGTCGGGCAAGGTTGTGCTCGACTGGGGATGAGCGGGCCGCAGGCCCCCGGCACCGTCGCGCTGCTTACCGCACCCGCGCGGCGAGACGCGCCAGGGCCTGCCCGTTCAGCGCCAAACGCTCCCTCCGATAGGCGATCAGTGCGGCGCGGTGGGCCTGTAACTCCTCCTCGGTCAGCGACAACAGACGGTCCAGACTGGCGCGCAGCCCGTGATCCGCGCCGATCAGGGGCGCGCGGTAGCAGGCCACCGACCAGCGGTCCATGATCAAGGGCACCGCAAACCCGACAGAGGTGGGCACGGCAGAGGTGATCTTCAGTGTCTGATACTTCTCGAAATCATCCGGAATCAGCGACAGCATCACCTGCGACCGGCGCAGACTGTCCATATAGACATCCTGCGCCACCTGATCCCCCGACAAGGGCAGATATTCAAACCACGGCTCCAGCCCCTTGGCGCGAGTCTCGGCCTCGATCGCCTCGCGGTCCTCGCCGCCCGATCCCAGCACGAAACGGTATCCCTCGAACGCCTTGCGGTTTTCGGCCACGGCGCGGATCAGGCCGGGGTAATCGCGGGTGCGCAGGGAAATCGCCCCCGGAAGCGCCACCCTGCGCGGGGTGCCGCTGGCGGGTTTGGGATCGTCCACCGACCAGAGGCAGGGTTCAACCACATCCACCCGGTCCATCCGCGCCTTGCCGATCCGGGCCACCAGTTCCGACATCACATGCGATGACAGGGTCAGGAACTGGACACGCGGATTGTCCAGCGCCGCCTGTGTCGCCGGTTCCTCAAGGAAATGCTCGATGCTGTGCACAAGGATGATGACGGGCACCTTGAGGCCCATCGCCCAGTCGATGGACTTGCGCCGGTTGAAGGAATTCATCAGCACGAAATCGCATTCACCCGCCAGCGCGGTCAGCCGATCAAGGCCGCTGTCGTCGTTGAATCCTTCATAGCGCACATCGGCGTCCAGCCCCGGCACCTCGGAGAAGATGTCGCCGCGCCGCCGTTTGGAGCGGTTGGAGAGCATCACCACCGGCCGGTATCCCGCCCGGTTCGCGGCATCCACCATCGAGGGCAGGGTTTCCTCGTGCCTCGGTTCCAACTGGACGATCAGACAACGGCGGGGATTTGGCATCGGGCACATACTCGGCAAAAAGGTTTGGGTGACTGTCGGGGTTTGTCCGGCCAAAGGCAAGCCCGTGACTGCGTGCGCAAAGGGGGGCTTCCGCCCCCCTCGCCCGTGCCGGGCTCACCCCCTGCGGATATTTGGGCAGAGAAAACGAGCGCGAAGGATCAGTCGCCGTCGCGGCTTTGCGGATAGACGAGCCCACCCGAGACGATCAGCTTGGCCGCCTCATCGGGGCGCATCTCAAGGAAGATCACGTCCTTGGCTGGCACATAGATCAGCATGCCGGAGGTGAGCGGGGTGAGGCCCACGAAGACCGCGATCATCTCTTCGGGATGGGGCAGCTTCGTGGCGATTTCGCCCTTGGCCTTGCTGGCCACCAGACCGACGGCCCATGTCCCCGCGCGCGGGAATTCCACCAGACAGGTGCGGTCAAAGCTGCGCTCCTTCTGGCCGAAGACGGTTTCGGTGATCTGCTTCAAGCCGCCATAGACCGAGCGCACCACCGGCACGCGGTCCACCAGCAGTTCTGCCTGCCGCATCAGCGACCGCCCGATCAGACCGCGCGCCAGCCAGCCGACCAGCGTGGTGAAGACCAGAAACACTGCCACCCCGACCCCGCGCAAGGGGAATGTGGTGTCCGGCCCGAACAGACGATGCACCAGTTCTTCGGGCTGATAGGCGGCGGGGATCAGCGGCAAGATCCACGCATCCAGCCAGCCGATGGCCGACCATGTGAGCCAGAGCGTCAGGCCCACCGGCAGCACCACGACCAGCCCGGTCAGGAAGCTGCCACGCAGGGCGCCCAGCAGGGTGCGGCGGGTCTTGATCGGTTGGTCGGTCATTCATCCCCTCAGCTCGTGTCGGAACCCTAGGCGCAGGACGGCGCGGACGGAAGGGGGCAGCAGCCCCTTCTGCCCTTGCGCCACGGCGAATGCCCGTTTTGCGGGCATCCTGCCGCCTCAGCCTTGGGCGAGGTCGCGGGCGATGGCCGCCGCAAGCCGCGCGTTGTTCAGCACCAGTTCGATGTTGGACCGCAAGGAACGCCCCTCGGTCAGTTCGAAGATGCGTTGCAGCAGGAAGGGTGTCACCGCCTTGGCAGCGATGCCTTGCGCCGCAGCCTCGGCCAGCGCCTGTTCGATCACCGGGGTGATCTCGGCGCGGGGGATTTCGGCCTCCGCCGGGATCGGATTGGCGACAAGCTGCCCGCCCGGCAAGCCCAGGACCCCGCGCAGACGGTGCGCTTGGGCGATGGCCCCGGCGCTGTCCATCCGCAGCGGCGCGCGCAGCCCGGACGAGCGCGACCAGAAGGCCGGAAAATCGTCTTGCCCGTAAGCGATGACCGGCACGCCATGGGTTTCCAGCACCTCCAGCGTTTTCGGCAGATCGAGGATGGCCTTGGCCCCTGCCGCGACCACCGTCACCGCCGTCGCGGCCAGTTCCAGAAGGTCGGCCGAGATGTCGAAGCTCTCTTCCGCCCCGCGATGCACGCCGCCGATGCCGCCGGTGGCAAAGACCGCGATCCCCGCAAGCTGCGCGCAGATCATCGTTGCGGCCACCGTGGTGGCCCCGGTGCGCCCGCTGGCAAGGCAGGCAGCAAGATCGGCGCGCGACAGTTTCATCACCCCCTGCGCCTGACCGAGGCTGTCGAGCTCGGCTGCGGTCAGCCCGATGTGGATGCGCCCGGCCATGATGGCGATGGTGGCGGGGACGGCCCCGGCCTCGCGCACCGTCGCTTCGACCTTGCGGGCGGTTTCCACGTTCTGCGGAAAGGGCATGCCATGGGTGATGATGGTGGATTCCAAGGCCACGACGGCGCGACCCTCGGCCCGGGCGGCGGCGACTTCGGGGGAAAGGACCAAAAGGTCTGACAGGGTCACGATCCGATATCTCCTGATACATAGGTGGCGGCGGCGTGGAGCGCGGCCTGCAAGGCGGCGTCGCGGGATGCGCCGCCCCGTTCGGCCACGATATGCGCGGCCATGAAAGTATCCCCCGCCCCCGTCACGCGGGTGACCAGCACCTGCGGCGGCTGTCCGGTGATGACGCCCGCGCCCCGCGTCGCCTCTGCCGCCCTGCGCCCGCCATCGGTGACAAGGACGCGGCCCGCCCCACGGGCGAGCAGCGCCTCGGCGGCCTCTGGCGCGGTGGTGGCGTGGCTGCGGGCCAGAAGATTGGCCTCTTCCAGGTTGACATAGAGCGTCGCGCGCGGATGGGTCAGCAGCGGGGCCAGACGCTCGGCCTTGCCGGGACTGGCGGGGGCCACGCGGAGGTCGGCGGCGGCAAACAGCGGCGAGGCCGCGATCTCGGCAAGAAGCTGCGTGGTCAGGTTGCCATCCAGCGCGATCAGGCCGGACCATGGGGCATCGGCGCTGCCCAAGGAACCATCCGCCAAGGGGCGCAGGATCTTGTCCCCCGCCGCCTCCAGCGAATGGGCGTCGGCGATGGCCGCGATCAGGCCATTGGCCCCCTCGATGGCCATGTAGCGGTCCGTCGGCAGATCGTCCGAGCGGTAGGCGTGATCCGTCACCAATCCCATGCGGCGGCAGGCGGCGATCAGTTCCTCGCCTTCGGCGTCACGGCCAATGGCGGTCAGGATGGCCGGACGCAGGCCGAACCGGGCCAGCGTCATGGCGATGTTCATGGCCACCCCGCCCGGAAGCCGGGTGATGCGCCCCGGCACATCCGATCCAAGACGCATGGCGCTGGACGAACGGCCGATGATGTCCCACAAGATGGACCCTATACATAGAATGTCTGGTGTCTGGCTCATGCCCGCTACATCGCCCGCATTCGCAGTTTAGGCAAGTGACCGCGCATGATCCATCTGCGACCCGCCACACCCGAGGATGCGGCCCTGATGGTCGATCTGGTGGACATGGCCGGGGACGGCCTGCCGATGGTGGTCTGGTCCTCGCTCTGCGGGCCCGAGGCGGCGCGCGCCCTCGGCATCCGCCATGCCCTGCGCGACAAGGGCGGCTTCACCTGGCGCAATGCCTGCATCGCGGAATGGGACGGCGCGGTGGCGGGGATGCTGATGTGCTGGCCGCTGCCCTTGGAGCCGCGCCCGCTCGAGGGGTTATCGCCCCTTGTCCATGCGATCCAATCGCTTGAGAATCTGGCGCGCGGGCGGGTGCTGATCAATGCGGTGGCGGTGCGGCCCGAGTTTCGGCGCAAGGGCATCGGCTGGATGCTGGTCCAGACCGTCACCGACCGTGCGGCGCTGATCGTGGGCGATGGCAATGCCGCGGCGCGGGCGCTTTACGAACGGCTGGGCTTTGTCGAAATCGCGCGCATGCCAGCGGCGGGCGATGGCACCTGGACCCCGCCGCACCGTTACTGGTGCCTGATGGTGCGCGGATAGGCGGGGATCACACCAGCGAGGTCACCCAGAGGATGGTCGCATCCTCATCCGACAGGCTGATCACATTGTGGCCCATGCTGGCGTCATAATAGGCGCTGTCGCCGCGCCGCAGATCGACGGGTTCGTAAAACTCGGTGTAAAGCCGCACCACCCCGGTCAGCACATAGAGGAATTCCTCGCCGTCATGGCGCACCCAGCCGTCGAATTCCTCGACACTCCGGGCCCGGATGCGGGCGCGATAGGGCAGCATTTGCTTGGCGCGCAGCGTGCCGCCCAAAAGCTCATGCTCATAGGTGGCGGTCGCGTGGCCCTGCCCCTCGCCCGCCTTGGTCACCGCCATCCGCCCCGAGACCTGTGCGCGCGACGGCGGGGTGAAAAGCTGCGGGACCGAGATCGACAACCCTTCGGCCAGCTTTTTCAGCGCCTCATAGGTCGGGCTCATCTGGCCGTTTTCGATCTTGGACAGGGTGGATCGCGCCAGCCCGGCATGGGTCGCCGCCTGTTCCAGCGTCCAGCCCTTGGCCTTGCGCAACTCGCGCACCCGTTCGCCAAGGTTCAACGGGGCGACGGCGGTGTCGCCACCGGCGTCACGCGCGATGCGGATCAGGTTTTTCGGGTCAGACGCTGTCATGATATCTGCCATACCGAGAGAGACCGCGCCTTGCAACGGGAACGGGCTTGGGCGACAAATCGCCATGCTGTCAATCCATCAAGACCAGGTGTTTCCACCCTGCCCCGCGCCCTTCAACCTCGCCGCCCATGCGCTGCGGCGGGCGGCGGAGCTGTCCGACAAGAACGCCTTGCAGATCCTGCGCCCCACCGGGGCCGAACGCTGGAGCTATGGCCGCCTTGAAGCGGCGGTGCGCGGCTGCGCGACGGGCCTTTTGGCGCGGGGATTGCAGCCGGGGCAGCGGGTGCTGATCCGGCTGGGCAATACGGTCGAATTCCCGATCCTGTTTCTGGGCGCGATCACGGCGGGGCTGATCCCGATCCCCACCTCGGCCGCGCTGACAGGGGCAGAGATCACGAAGCTCGCCGCCCTGTGCCAGCCCGCGCTGATCGTGGCGGCGGCGGGAATCGCTTTGCCCGATCCGCTGCCCTGCCCGGTGCTGACCGCCGCCGAACTGCGCGCGATGGAAGGGTTGCCGCCCGCCGAGTATGCCATGGGTGACCCCGACCGCCCGGCCTATATCGTCTTCACCTCCGGCACATCGGGCAGCCCACGCGGGGTGGTGCATGCCCATCGCGCGCTTTGGGCGCGGGGGATGATGCATCAGGGCTGGGAAGGTCTGACCGAGTCGGACCGGCTGCTGCATGCCGGGGCCTTCAACTGGACCTATACGCTGGGCACCGGCCTCTTGGACCCCTGGACCCTCGGCGCCACCGCCCTGATCCCCGGTGAGGGCGTCACCCCGGCGCAATTGCCGCTGCTGCTGAAGCGCTTCGACGCCACGATCTTTGCCGCCGCCCCCGGTGTGTTCCGCCAGATGCTGCGCGCCACCCTGCCGCCCCTGCCACGCCTGCGCCATGCGCTGTCCGCCGGGGAAAAGCTGCCCGACGCGACGCGCGCCGCATGGCAAGAGGCCACCAGCACCGAGGTGCATGAGGCGCTGGGGATGTCCGAAGTCTCGACCTTCCTCTGCGGCTGCCCCACGCGTCCGGCCCCTGCGGGCACCACGGGCTACCCCCAGCCGGGACGCAAGGTGGCGATCCTTGGCCCCAAGGGCCAACCCACCCCGCGCGGCGCGGCGGGCATCCTTGCGATCTCCGCCGATGATCCGGGGCTGATGCTGGGCTACCTCGACGCCCCGGAGGCGACGGCGGAAAAGCAGCGCAACGGCTGGTTCGTCACCGGGGATGGCGCGGTCATGGCCGCGGACGGCGCGATCACCTATCTGGGGCGCGACGATGACATGATGAACCCGGGTGGCTTCCGCGTCTCGCCCCTCGAGGTCGAGGCCGCCCTTGCGCCCCTGATCCCTGATTGCGCGGTGACCGAAGTGGAGGTCTCCCCCGGCACCCGCATCATCGCCTGTTTCTACCTCTCCGCAGACCCCGTGCCAGAGGCCACCCTGCGCGCCCAGGCCGAGGCCAGCCTTGCGCGTTGGAAACAGCCGCGTCATTGGCAACGGCTGGACGCCCTGCCACGGGGGGCGAACAACAAGCTGAACCGTCGCGCATTGGCGGCGCTGTATCGAAAGGACCCATGATGCCCGCCGCGATCCGTCTGGACATCTTTATCGACCCCGTCTGCCCCTGGTGCCTGATCGGCAAGACCCATCTGGACCGCGCGCTGGAAAGCCGCCCCGACCATCCGTTCCAGATCCAGTGGCACCCGTTCCAGTTGAACCCCGACATGCCGAAAGAGGGCGTGGGTCACGTGGACTATCTGGCCGAGAAATTCGGCGGCCCGCAGCGCGCGGTGCAGATGATGCTGCAAGTGGCCGAGCATGCCAGACAGGCCGGGGCCGAGATCGACATGGACAAATGCCGCCACCTGCCCAACACGCTGGACGCGCATCGCCTGATCCATTGGGCCGGGATCGAGGGCAAACAGACCCCGATGGTCTCGCGCCTGATGCGCGCGCATTGGAAAGAGGGCGCGAACATCGGCGATCCCGCCACCCTCGCCCGTCTGGCCGGAGAGGTCGGGATGGACCCCACCGCCGTGGCGCGACTCTTGGCGACCGATGCCGATGCCGACGACATCCAGTCGCGCGACATGGACGCCCGGCAAAAGGGCGTGACGGCAGTGCCCACCTTCCTGATCGCCCAGCAATACGTGGTCTCAGGCGCACAACCGCCCGAGATGTGGCGCGATGTGATCGATGAACTGACCGCGCAAGCGCAGGGCTGACCCCCTCACCCCGGCCCTCTCCCCCACGGGGGAGAGGGGGCGATGGGTCTGACCCCGCGCGTGACCGGCCCTGTCGGAACGGGGGGGCCGTCTGCCCCCCGCACCCCCCGAGGATATTTGAACAACGGGGAAGACGGGGAAAGTTTGGAGGGGCTGCGGCGGGCCCCCTGCGGCACGAGGGCCCTTGGACTGCTTCCCGGTCAGGTCACCACGTCAGGGGTCACGCGGCCGGTGAAGGCCGTGATGCGCGCCAGACCATGCGCGGCGCGGATCACCGGCGCCAAGGCTTCTTGCGGGTCGAGGTCCAGACCCTCTGGCCCGGCGGCGTAGCGTTCCAGATAGACCCGCAGCGTCGCGCCTTCGGTTCCAGTGCCCGACAGGCGAAGAACGAAGCGTGAACTGTCCGTGAACATCACCCGAACCCCCTGCTTGAGGCTGACCGAGCCATCCACCGGATCGGTATAGGCGAAGTCATCCGCCGCGGCGATGGTCATGCCTTCGACCACCTGACCCGGCAGCGAGGGCAAGGCCTCCCGCAGTGCCGTCATCATCGCATCGGCCTTCGCGGTCTCGATCGCCTCGAAATCGTGGCGGCTGTAATAGTTGCGCCCGAACCTGGCCCAATGCTGGCGCAGGATGGCGGCGACGCTTTCCTTGCGCACGGCCAGGATGTTGAGCCACAGAAGGATCGCCCAAAGCCCGTCCTTTTCGCGCACATGGTCTGATCCGGTGCCGAAGGATTCCTCGCCACAAAGCGTGGCGCGCCCGGCGTCGAGGAGGTTGCCGAAGAACTTCCACCCCGTCGGCGTCTCATATTTCCCGATCCCCAAGGCATCGGCCACCCGGTCGGCGGCGGCAGAGGTGGGCATCGACCGCGCCACGCCCGCCAGACCCCGCGCATAGCCCGGCGCCAGATGGGCATTAGCCGCCAGCACGGCAAGGCTGTCCGACGGCGAGACATAGGCCCCGCGCCCAACCACCATGTTGCGATCCCCGTCACCATCGGAAGCCGCGCCGAAATCCGGCGCATCCGGCCCCATCATCTCGGCCATCAGCTCATGCGCCCAGGTGGGGTTCGGGTCGGGATGCATGCCGCCGAAATCCGGCAGGGGTGTGGCATGGGTCACCGTGCCCTTGGCGGCACCCAGACGGTTTTCGAGGATCTCCACCGCATAGGGCCCGGTCACGGCGCACATCGAATCCATCCGCATGCGGAAGCCGCCCGCGAACATCGCGCGGATGGCGGGGAAATCGAAGAGCGTTTCCATCAGCGCGGCATAATCGGCCACCGGATCGACCACATCGACCACCATGCCGCCCAGATGCACCCGCCCGACCACCGACAGGTCCACATCCTGCGCGTCCAGGATGCGGTATTCGGTGAGGGTCGTCGTCCGCTGGAACATCGCCTCGGTCACCGCCTCGGGCGCGGGGCCACCATTGGGCATGTTGAACTTGACGCCGAAATCCTCTTCCGGGCCGCCGGGATTGTGGCTGGCCGACATGATGATCCCGCCATCGGTCTTGTTCAGCCGGATCAAATGGCTGGCCGCCGGGGTAGAGAGGATCGCCCCCTGCCCCACGATCACCCGCGCTGCGCCATTCGCCGCGGCCATCCGCAGGATCACCTGTGCCGCGCGGTCGTTGAAATAGCGCCCGTCGCCGCCAAGGACGAAGGTCTTGCCGTCCGCCCCCACCACATCGAAGATCGATTGCACGAAGTTCTCGAGGTAATGCCGCCCCATGAACACGGGCGTCTTCTTCCGCAGGCCCGAGGTTCCGGGCTTTTGCCCCGCGATGGGCGCGGTGGCCACGGTGTGGATGGTCATGCACTCTCTCCCTTTGGATGTGCCCCTGTCCCCAGCGGAACAGAGCGGAACAGAAGAACGGAGCCCGAGGGCGCGCGGGTTCCCGGGCCGGCACGCTCTTCGGTCAGGTCGGGCCGACTTGTATCGAGGATCAAAAGCCAGGCCGGCGCGGTATCCGGCAGGCGCAGGACCGTTTCAGGCCCGGCGTTGAAGACTGCGTAAAGCGCGCCGTCCTCTGCCTCGCCGCCTTCGGCGGACAGGCGCAACTCCACCCCCAGACAGCGGAAGGCAGGATCGTGCCAATCCCCCGGACGCGGCACCTGTCCGTCCGCGCGCCGCCAGATCACATCGGGCAGACCGTCGCGCGGGCGCGGTTTGGCATGCAGGAAGCGCCGCTGCCGCAGCACCGGATGGTCGCGGCGGATCGCGGTCAGGCGGGCCACGAAATCGGCCAGCCCGGTGTCCGCCCGCGCCCAATCGATCCAAGTCGTCTCATTGTCCTGCGCATAGGCGTTGTTGTTGCCGCCCTGGCTGTGGCCCAACTCATCCCCGGCCAGCAGCATCGGCACACCTTGGGACAACATCAGTGTCGCCAGCATGTTGCGCTTGCGCCGGTCCCGCACGGCGCGAATGCCGGGATCCTCCGACGGCCCCTCCACCCCCATGTTGTCGGAGTGGTTTTCGTGATGGCCGTCGCGGTTCTCCTCGCCATTGGCGAAGTTGCGCTTGACGGTATAGCTGACCACATCCTCCAGCGTGAAGCCGTCATGGGCGGTGATGAAATTGACCGACGAGGTCGCCGACCGTCCGTGATGGTCGAACTGATCCGCCGACCCCAGCAGCCGCTTGGCCAGATCCGCCGTCATCCCCGGATCGCCGCGCCAGAAGCGACGGACGCCATCGCGGAACTTGTCGTTCCATTCGGCAAAGGGATGCGGATAGGCCCCAAGCTGATAGCCCCCCGGCCCGATGTCCCACGGCTCGGCAATCAGTTTCACGCGGTTCAGCACGGGGTCTTGCCGGATCGCGTCAAAGAACCCGCCATGGGGGTCAAAGCCATGCGCCTCGCGCCCCAGCACGGTGGCCAGATCAAAGCGGAAGCCGTCCACGTGGCAGACCTCCACCCAGAAGCGCAAGCTGTCCATCACCATCCGCAGCACCATAGGATGCGTCAGGTTCAGCGTGTTGCCGGTGCCGGTGTCGTTGATGTAATGCCGCCCGCCATTGGTCAGGCGGTAGTAACTGGCATTGTCAAAGCCCCGGAAAGACAGGGTCGGCCCGAATTCATCGCCTTCGCCGGTGTGGTTGTAGACCACGTCAAGGATCACCTCCAACCCGGCCGAATGAAAGCGGCGCACCATGCTCTGGAACTCCCAGAGCTGACCCTTGGCCAGATAGCGCGGCTCTGGCGCGAAAAAGCCGATGGTCTGATAGCCCCAATAGTTGCGCAATCCCTTGGCCAGCAAGAAGCGTTCATCCGCGATGGCCTGCACCGGCAACAACTCCACCGCCGTCACGCCCAGCTTCAGGAAATGCTCGATCACCGCATCCGAGGCAAGGCCAAGGAAGGTGCCCCGCAGGCCCTTGTCCACGCCCGGATTGCGCATGGTCAGGCCGCGCACATGCGCCTCGGCGATCACCGTCTCTGACAAGGGCCGGCGCGGCAGGCGGTCATCGCCCCATTGGAAGGTCGCATCCACCACCACCGATTTCGGCACGGCAAAGGCGCTGTCGCGGGTGTCATAGGACAAGTCCGCGCGGGGGCTGCCGGGCTTGTAGCCCATCAGCGCGTCGGACCATTTCAGCCGCCCCTCCAACCCCCGCGCATAAGGATCGATCAACAGCTTGTGCGGATTGAAGCGGTGCCCCTGTTCCGGCGCATAGGGCCCATGCACGCGGTAGCCGTACAGCGCACCGGGCACGAGGCCACCCACATGCACATGCCAGATGTCACCATCCCGCTCCGGCAGGGCGATACGGGCCAGTTCCTTGCGGCCATCGGGGGAAAACAGGCAAAGCTCCACCTTCTCCGCATGGGCGGAAAAGACGGCGAAGTTCACGCCCTCGCCGTCATAGGTCGCCCCCAGCGGCCAAGGCCGCCCGGCGCTGACGGAATGGCCCACCAGTCGCGGCGGCAGCAAGCTGCGTTGCGGCGTCACCGGACCAACCCGGCATAAAGCGCGGCATAGGCGGCGGCGCTGGCCTCCCAGCCCACATCGGCGGCCATGGCATTGGCCTGTACCTTGGCCCATGTGCCCCCGTCGGCATGCAGGGCGCACAACTGCCGCAGCGCCTGACCAAAGGCCACGGCATCGGTCGGATGGAACTTCACCCCTGTCGCCACCCCGGCCCGCAATGCAGCGGGCGAGGCATGGATCACCGTATCCGCCAAGCCCCCCACCGCCGCCACAACCGGCACCGTGCCATAGCGCAGCCCATACATCTGCGTCAGGCCGCAGGGTTCAAACCGGCTGGGAACCAGCACGGCATCAGCGCCGGAAAACATCCGGTGGCTCAAGCCCTCGTCATAGCCGATCCGCACCGCGACCTTGCCGGGAAAGCGCGTCTCCAGCCCGCGCATCGCGGCCTCCAGCGCCGGATCACCGGAGCCGAGGACGATCACCCCGCCCCCCTGCGCCACGAAATCGGGCACCACCTGCGGCAAGAGATCGATCCCCTTCTGATCGGTCAGACGGCTGACGACGATGGCCAAGGGCCCCGCCACATCCACCCCGAACTCCGCCTGCAACGCCGCCCGCGCCGTTGCCTTGCCCTGCATCTTCTTGGGCGCATAGGGCACAGGTTCGCCTTCGGGCGACCACAGCGCCGTATCGACCCCGTTCAGAATCCCCGACACATCCGCCGCCCGCGCGCGGATCACGCCCTCCAGCCCCATGCCAAACTCTGGCCGCAGCAATTCGGCGGCATAGGTGGGGGAAACGGTGGTGATCCGGTCCGCCGTCACCAAGCCCGCCTTCAGGCTGGACAGACCCCCGAAATACTCCAACGCGCCGGGATGGAACGCCTCACGTGGCAGGCGCAAATCATCAATCTGCGCGGCAGGTGCCCAGCCCTGAAAGGCGATGTTGTGGATGGTCAGAACCGACCCCACCCCGCCCGAGCCGTGATAGGCCAGATAGGCCGGGGCAAAGCCCGCCTGCCAGTCATGGGCATGCAGCACATCGGGTTTCCAGCCGTCAAACCCCGCTCGCGCCATCCGCGCCGCCACCCAGGACAGCGCGGCAAAACGTTGGGCATTGTCCCACCAATCGCCGCCGGGTCCGGAATAAGGCCCGCCCTCACGGTCAAACAGGTGCGGCGCATCCAGAAGCAGCATGTCGATGCCGTCGATCATGCCCGCATAGACCACCCCCTCGCCGCCCCAGAGGTTGCCTTCGCGCCAGACCTCGTCCATCGCGTCCAGCCGGTCGCGCAGGCGGCGATAGGCCGGGATGAGCACGCGCATCTGCCAGCCTTGCCCCGCCAGCGCGCTGGGCAGCGCCCCCACCACATCGGCCAGCCCCCCGGTCTTGACCAGCGGCACGCATTCCGACGCCACCGACAAAACGCGCCCGCGAATCTCCATGCCCTTGCCCCCGTCTTCTCTGCTCAAATATCCTCGGAAGGGGTCAGGGGAGGGTGGAAAACCCTCCCCGGCCTGTCAACCGAAGCGACGCCCTCAGGACAGCTTCCGCGCCCGCGCGTCAAGCATGTCCTGCGTGATCAGGACGATCCCCGTTTCGGTCCGGCGGAACCACTTGGCGTCCTCTTCCGGGTCCTGACCCACGACCAACCCTTCCGGGATCACCACGCCGGAGTCGATCACGCAATTCGCCAGTTCCGCCTTGCGGTTGACGATCACGCGCGGCAGGGCCACGACATATTCCAAGGACGAATAGGAATGCGTCCGCACCCCGGTGAACAGCAGCGAATTGCGCACCTCGGACCCCGACACGATGCAATCGCCCGACACCAGCGAGGAAATCGCCATCCCCCGCCGCCCATCCTCGTCATGGATGAACTTCGCGGGCGGCACGATCTCGGAATAGGTCCAGATCGGCCAAGAGTTGTCATAGATATCCAGCTTCGGCACAAAATCGGTCAGGTCGATATTGGCCTGCCAGAAGGCGTCGATCGTTCCCACGTCGCGCCAATAGGCCACTTCCTCCAGCCCACTGGTCACGCAGGAATCGGTGAACTTGTGGGCCATCGCCTTGCCGTTCTTGACGATCTCGGGGATCAGGTCATTGCCGAAATCATGGCTGGAATTCGGATCGGCCATGTCGCGGATCAACAGGTCGCGCAGGAAGGCCCAGTCAAAGACGTAAATGCCCATCGAGGCCAGCGCATTCTCCGGATCGCCCGGAATCCCCGGCGGGTCTTTCGGCTTTTCGAGGAAGGAGGTGATGCGCATGGACTGATCAACGCCCATCACGCCAAAGGCCGTCGCCTCCATCCGCGGGACAGTCAGGCAGCCGATGGTGACATCCGCGCCGGTCGAGACATGCTGTTGCAGCATGATCTCATAGTCCATCTTGTAGATGTGGTCCCCGGCAAGGATCACCACGTATTTGATGTTGTAGCTGTCGACGATGTCGATGTTCTGCGCCACGGCATCGGCGGTGCCGAGATACCATTTGTTCTCATCCACCCGCTGCGAGGCGGGGAGGATGTCCAGATATTCGTTCCGTTCGGCGCGAAAGAAGTTCCAGCCGCGCTGGCAATGGCGGATCAGGCTGTGCGCCTTGTATTGCGTGGCAATCGCCATCTTGCGGATGCCGGAGTTGAGCGCATTCGACAGGGCGAAGTCGATGATCCGCGTCTTGCCGCCGAAATAGACGGCCGGTTTGGCGCGGCGGTCGGTCAGTTCCTTCAGGCGGCTGCCGCGCCCCCCGGCAAGGACGAAGGCCATCGCCTGCGATGACAGGCGCGCGTTCGGTCTCGGTTTCATTATCCCCTCCCTGACTGCCGGTTGACCCGGCGCTTAGATCACCTGTTTGAACCAGAGTGCCGACAGCGGCGGCAAGGTGACAAGCGCCGATTGCGGCTGTCCGTGCCATTCCACCGTCTCGGTCGTCACCCCGCCCATGTTGCCCCGGTTGCCGCCGCCATAGACGGCTGAATCGGTGTTCAGCATCTCTTCCCACGCGCCCGCCGCCGGGAAACCCAGACGATAGCGCCGCTCTACCGGGGTCAGGTTCATCACGCAGACCACCCGCGGATCATCCGCGCCGCCCTTCCTGACCCAGGCATAGACCGAAGCCGCCGCGTCATTCGACTCCAGCCACTGGAATCCCTCGGGCCGCGTGTCATTGACATGCAGCGCGGGCGTGTCGCGGTAATGACGGTTCAGATCGCGCACCAAGGCCTGCACGCCGCTGTGTTCGGCGATGTCCAGAAGGTGCCAATCCAGGCTTTGATTGTGGTTCCACTCGCGCCCTTGGGCAAATTCGCAGCCCATGAACAGCAGTTTCTTGCCCGGATGCCCCCACATGAAGCCGTAATAGGCGCGCAGGTTGGCAAACTTTTCCGGCCCGTCGCCCGGCATCTTGTCCAGCATCGATCCCTTGCCGTGCACCACCTCGTCATGGCTGATCGGCAGGATGTAGTTTTCCGACCACGCGTAATGCAGGCCGAAGGTCATCTTGTGGTGGTGATACTGCCGGTAGATCGGATCAAGGTGCATGTAGGACAGGGTGTCGTTCATCCAGCCCATGTTCCACTTGAACCCAAAGCCCAAGCCCCCGTGATTGACCGGACGCGACACGCCGGGGAAGGCGGTCGATTCCTCGGCTACGGTCATGATGCCCGGCACCTCGCCATAGGTGATGCGGTTCATCTCGCGCATGAGGCTGATCGCCTCGTAGTTCTCGCGCCCGCCGTCCTTGTTGGGGATCCACTCGCCGTCCTTGCGCGAGTAGTCGCGGTAGAGCATGGACGCCACCGCATCCACCCGCAGACCGTCGAGGTGATATTCCTCCAGCCAGTAAAGCGCGTTGGAAATCAGGTAGTTGCGAACCTCTGTTCGCCCGTAGTTGTAGATAAGCGTGTTCCAGTCCTGATGGAACCCCTCACGCGGGTCTTGGTGTTCATAGAGCGCGGTGCCGTCAAACCGGCCAAGGCCATGCGGATCGGTCGGGAAATGGCCCGGCACCCAATCCAGCAACAGTCCCAAGCCATGCCGGTGCGCCGCATCGACAAAGGCGCGGAATTCGCCGGGCGTGCCGTGGCGGATGGTCGGGGCGAACAGGCCCACGGGCTGGTAGCCCCACGATCCGTCAAAGGGGTATTCCGACACCGGTAGAAGTTCGATATGGGTAAAACCCATGTCTTTTGCGTAACTTACAAGCTGATCTGCAAGTTCCACATAAGACAGCATCCGGTCCCCCGGCGCGCGCTTCCACGATCCCAGATGCACCTCATAGACCGAGATCGGCGCGTCAATATGGTGCCGCGCCGCCCGCGTCGCCATCCAGTCCTCATCCCGGAACACACCGTCGATTTTCCTGACGACAGAAGCATTTGCCGGCGGATGTTCAGAGCCGAAGCCAACCGGATCGGCCTTCAGCGGCCCCACCACCCCGTCATGGCCGCGGATTTCATATTTGTAGGTCGTGCCTTCGCCCAGACCGGGGATGAAGGTCTCCCACACCCCCGTCGGCCCGCGCCGCCGCATCGGGTGGCGACGTCCGTCCCAGATGTTGAAATCGCCCACCGCCGACACGCGCTGCGCGTTCGGGGCCCAGACGGCGAAATGCGTGCCCTGCACCCCCTGATGCGTGATCACATGCGCGCCCAGAACCTGCCACAACCGGCGGTGCGTGCCTTCGCCCAGCAGATATTCATCCATCTCGCCCAGCACGGGACCGAAACGGAAGGGATCGTCAAAGCTCCAGGACGCGCCATGGCCCTCGGCGCGCAGACGGTAGGGCGTGGTGATCGCGGCCAGTTTGCCGACGAACAGCCCCTCGCTGCCCGGCACCGGCACGGCGGGCACCTCTGCCCCATCCTCGGTCAGCACCCACAGCCGTTCCGCGCCCGGAACGAAGGCGGTCACGCTGGCGGATGTGGCGTCCCCATGCGGGCCCAGAATGGCGAAAGGATCGCCGTGGCGGCCTTCGACGATGGCCCGCGCGGTGGCGTGGTCGATCTGGCGTGCGGTCATGGCTTGCCCCCCTCCCAAGGGTTTGGTCACGCCCGTCCCACGAAGTGGCCTTGCGGGGCGGGGTCGGTCTTGCTGGCGCTCTGCCGGGCCGCAGCCCTGCGCCGGATCACAATGCCCGATCACAATGCCGGAGTGACGCCCCAGATGTCATCCATATAGTTGCGGATCGTGCGGTCGGACGAGAAGAAACCCGACCGCGCCACGTTCATCGCCGCCATCCGGCCCCAGCGCGCGCTGTCCTGATAGGCCCGGTCCACCGCCCCCTGTGCCGCGTGGAAGGCATCGAAGTCAGCGGCCACAAGGAAGTAATCGTGATGCCAGACGCGATGCACCAACCCGTGATAGCGTTCGGGCTCATCCGGAGAGAAGCGCCCTTCGGCGATCATCTGCAGCACGTCTTGCAGCGGCTTGCTCGCCTCGATCGCCTTGCGCGAATGGTCGGGGTCCTCGCGGCGCTTGATCACTTCTTCCGCCGTCAGACCAAAGAGGAAGAAGTTCTCCGCCCCCACCTCCTGCAGGATTTCGACGTTGGCACCGTCCAGCGTGCCGATGGTCGGGGCCCCGTTCATCATGAACTTCATGTTGCCGGTGCCCGACGCCTCTTTCCCGGCGGTGGAGATCTGTTCGGACAGATCCGCCGCAGGGATCAGCCGTTCGGCCATGCTGACGTTGTAATTCGCCGGATAGACGATCTTCAGCAAATCGCCCGTGATCGGGTCGTTGTTCACCACCGCCGCCACGTCATTGATCAGGTGGATGATTTCCTTGGCCACGGCATAGCCCGGCGCGGACTTGCCGCCAAAGATCTTCACGCGCGGCACCCAGTTTGCCTTGGGATTGGCGCGGATCGCGTGCCAGCGGGCGATGGTTTCGAGGATGTTCAGCAGCTGACGCTTGTATTCATGGATGCGCTTGATCTGCACGTCGAACAGCGCGTCGGGGCTGACCTGCACGCCGCATTGCGTGCCGATCCAGTTGGACAGCGCCACCTTGTTCTCGCGCTTGGCGGTCAGGAAGGCCTTGGCAAAGGTCTTGGTGCCGACATGCGGTTCCAGCTCGCGCAGGCGGTCGAGGTTGTCTTCCCAGCCCTCGCCGATGGTGTCGGTGATCAGCTTGGACAGCGGGCGGTTGGCCATCTTCAGCCAGCGCCGCGGGGTCACGCCGTTGGTCTGGTTGATGATCCGGTCGGGGTGCAGCTTGTGCAATTCGGGGAACAGGTTCTTCTTGACCAGTTCCGAATGCAGCGCCGACACCCCGTTGACCTTATGCGCCATGATGAAGGCCAATTCGCCCATCCGCACCTCATGGTGCTTGACGATGCCGACGTAATGGGGGCGCGAGTGGTATTCGTCCTTGTGCCAAGCGTCGATGCGTTCGACGATCTGCATGTGGCGCGGCAGCACGTTGCCGAAGGTGAAGGTCGCCCAACGCTCCAGCGCCTCGGGCAGCAGGGTGTGGTTGGTGTAGCCCAGACAGCCGCGCGCAACCTCCAGCGCATCGGCGAAGTCCATGCCGTTTTCATCGACCAGCAGGCGGATCAACTCCGGCCCGGCGATGGCCGGGTGGGTGTCGTTCATCTGGATCGCCACGAACTTCGGCAGGTCGCGCAGATTGGTATGATTGGCCTTGAAGCGGCGCAGGATGTCTTGCAGCGCGGCAGAGGTCAGAAAGAATTCCTGCTTCAGCCGCAACTCCTTGCCCTGATAGGTGGTGTCATCGGGGTAAAGCACACGGCTCAGCGTGCGCGCCAGCGCCTCAGGCTCTG
Organism: Paracoccaceae bacterium; assembly: GCA_027486345.1. Taxonomy (GTDB): domain Bacteria; phylum Pseudomonadota; class Alphaproteobacteria; order Rhodobacterales; family Rhodobacteraceae; genus Paragemmobacter. The sequence continues at coordinate 37,422 of JAIXPH010000023.1, read as the reverse complement.
CCGCCGCCGCATAGTCGCCCCGGTTGAAGCGTTCCAGATCGAACAGCGTCGTCGGTTTCGCGGCCCAGAGGCGCAGGGTGTTGGCCCATTTCCCCTGCCAGCCGATCACCGGCGTGTCATGCGCCTCGGCCAGCACGGTTTCGCCGGGCACCCAGACTTCGCGCCCGTCGTGGGTTTCCATATGGCCCTTGAAGGGGATGGTGTAGGCGCTTTCGGGGCGCGCGAATTCCCAGGGGTGGGACTGGGTCAGCCAATCCTCGGGCGTCTCGACCTGACGGCCGCCCTCGAAGCGCTGGCGGAACAGGCCATGTTCGTAGCGGATGCCATAGCCATAGGCGGGACAGCCCAGCGTCGCCATGCTTTCCATGAAACAGGCGGCCAGACGGCCAAGGCCCCCGTTCCCCAGCGCGGCATCGGGTTCATCTTCCACGATGGTGCGGAAATCCTGCCCGAAGCCTGCCATCACCTCTGCCGCGACATCGCGCAGGCCAAGGTTGATGGTGGCATCCTCCAAGAGGCGCCCGATCAGGAATTCCATCGACAGGTAATAGACGCGCTTGCGATCCTCCGCCCAGGTGCGGCGGGTCGAGGCGAACCACGGCTCCACGATCCGGTCACGGATGGCGAAGGACAAAGCCATGCGCCAGTCATAGACCGACGCGTTCGGCGCATCCTTGCCCAGCGTGAAGGTCAGGTGGCGGGCCACATCCGCTTGCAGCAGGTTCGGGGTCAGGCTCAAATCGTTCACGTGTCAGCGTCCGTCTTTGTCATTTCAAGCCTTGGACCCTAAGCCTTGTGCTGCCACGGTCAAGAAAGCAGGCCGCACCAAAACCGGCAGTTCGGACGGGCAAAGGGTTTCCAAAGCGCTTTCAGTGTTATCGCAAACATTGCCGCCATGCATCAAGATTTTTTCAACCATTTGGGAAAAACCCTTTTCCAAAGCGGTTTGACCAGCCTCACGTGACGCGCCGCGCCCTTGCATTACAGGCCGTGCAGGGTTTTTTCCCGCTGCCGGAAAAAACAGCGCCTGCAAGCACAAATCTGATTTGGATCAAGGCTGCAAAGGGTCTTGGCAGATAAATCTTTCGCAAAACCACCTCTCCGCCCCACCCGGCCCGAGCGCAGGACATGCCATGAGACTCACGACACGCACCAACCTCGCGATGCGGACCCTGATGGTATGCGCCGTCAATCCGGGCCGGATCATCCGCAAGCATGAGGTGGCCGAAAGCTGCAACGCCTCGGAAAACCATCTGGCGCAGGTGATCCACCTTCTGGCGCAGCGCGGCTTCCTGCGCACGGTGCGGGGCCGGGCGGGCGGGCTGCTGCTGGGCCGCCCGGCGGATCAGATCACCGTGGGCGAGGTCTTTCGCAACTTCGAGGCGGTGCTGCCCTTCACCGAATGTTTCGCGGGGGCGGAAAACGCCTGTCCGCTGGTCGGGGCCTGTCGGCTGAAATGCGTGATCTCGGATGCGCTGAAGGCGTTCTACGAACATCTCGACCGGGTCACCCTGTCGGATCTGGTGGCCGAGAACGGCGATCTGGAGCGCTTGTTGAAGGTGGCGTGACGACAGGGGCGGCCAAGCCATCCCCGCTAGGCACCGCCCGTTTCGGGGGGTTGCCACAACTCGATCGGATGGCCCTCGGGGTCGTGCAGACGGGCAAACCGGCCATAGTCCGGATGATCCCAATCCGGGCGGGTCTCCACCGCGATCCCAGCGGCACGCAGGTCGGCAATCATCGAATCGATCCCCGATACGCGGAAGTTGAGCATGACCGGCTGGTCGGCGGCGAAGTAATCGCTGTCCTGCGCAAAGGGTTCGAACAGCACCGGTCCCCCGTCCGCCATCCAGAACGGCAGCTCTGCCGAGGCGGGGCCGATGCCCAGATGGCGCAGATACCATGCCTTGAGCACCGCAGGATCGCGCGCGCGTCGGAAGTAGCCGCCAAATCCCAGAACCGGCATGATCCTTAGGTCCCCATAGTAGAGGCTCCGGTCATGGCCGGGGCCGCGGGGCCGAAAATACCACGGAAATGCCCGCGAAGCAGAGTTTTCTTTGCCCAAGACCCGTGCTAGCAGGCGCGCATCTGAATTCCGGGCCCCGCCCCACCGCATAGGAGAGCCTCATGGCCATCGAACGCACCCTGTCCATCATCAAGCCCGACGCCACCAAGCGCAACCTGACCGGCAAGGTCGTCGCCAAGTTCGAAGAGGCGGGCCTGCGCGTCGTCGCCTCCAAGCGCATCCAGCTGACCCAAGCCCAGGCCGGCGAGTTCTACGCCGAGCATAAGGAACGCCCCTTCTACGGCGAACTGTGTGCGTTCATGATCTCGGAACCCGTCGTCGTGCAGGTTCTGGAAGGCGAATCCGCCATCGCCAAGAACCGTGAAGTGATGGGCGCAACCGACCCGGCCGCCGCCGCCGAAGGCACCATCCGCAAGGAATTCGCGCTGTCCAAGGGCGAAAACTCGGTCCACGGCTCGGACAGCGCTGCGGCTGCCGCGCGCGAGATCGCGTTCTTCTTCTCGGGCCTCGAACTGGTCGGCTGATCGGTTTTAGGTCCGCCCCGGAAAAGCCCCGCAGCGATGCGGGGCTTTTTGCTTTTGGCAACCCTTGTGCAGGCGACGCGACAGGTAGCCCCCTCACCCTGACCCTCTCCCCCACAGGGGAGAGGGGATCGCACCCGGCTTCCCCCCCGGCGCACCCTGCATCGAAGGGCGCCATTCCCTCTCCCCTCGGGGGAGAGGGTCAGGGTGAGGGGGCGCGCCGCCGCTCGATCACACCCAATTCGTCAAGCGCGGCCTCCAGCGCCGAGGGCTTGCCGCGCAGCTTTGTCGCCCCGGCCATCTCGGCCTTGATCGCGTCAAAGCGCAGCCGCAGGGCCTTTTTCTCGTCGCCCTTGCAGTCGTTCCAGGGGCGGCCTTGAAGCCCCATGACCAGAACGTAATAGCCGATGAAATGCGGGGCGCTGCCGGTGGCCAGCAGGCGGCGGTAGGCCTCATCCGGGCCAAGGGCCTGCACCTCTTCGGCGGAGGTGATGCCCGCCTTGGCGAAGGCGGCTTCCGTCGCGGGGCCAAGGTTGCGGATCGAGGAAACCGGCGTGGACATCATGCCCCCTTCTTGATGGCCCGCAATGAAACAGGGCCAGCCTAACGGCTGGCCCTTGCTCTTGCCAAGTCTGGACGGATCAGATCGCCGCCCAATCCTTGAATACCGGGGCTGTCCCCTGTTGCTGCTGCGGGCTGGTGCCCTGCTGCTGGCCCTGTTGCTGGGCCGGGGCATGGCTGCCGCCCTGCTGCGACGAGGGTTTCGAAGTGGCCATCACACTGCTCCCATGGATATGGCTCTGTCGTTCAAGACCGACCGGGGCAGGCTGTGCAGCGATTGTGCCGCAGGCTTGGCCGCTCCAAGACGGAATTGTGACGCTTTAGCCGCCAAAAGCGACAGGCGCAAGCCACGGGCGACAAGTTACGGACAACGGGGATTTGCAACCACACCCGTCACGTCGGTGCGATCACCGAGGCGGGAAAGCCCACCGCATCCAGCGCCCCGATAAGCGCTTCGGGTCGGGCGGGACCGGTGACGGTGACGGTCTTGGCCGTCAGATCAACCTCGACGGCACCGGCATCGGGCAGGCCGGACAGGGCGGACAGGACCGAGGCCTTGCAATGGCCGCAGGTCATGTCGGGAACGGTCAGGGTGGTCATGGCGTTGGCTCCTTTTGCGGTTGCCATGTCCAAATGGGGCTTCCCACAGGGGGAAGGTCAAGCCCCTGCCCCGTCTTTTTCCCGGTCGCCGCCGCTTTGCCTCCCGGTCCGGATGTCGCAAGGGTGGCGAAGGCGGACTGGGGCCTTGACCTTCCTGTTACGGGAAGGACTAGGTGACAGTGTCGAAGGAGCCTGCACATGCCCGACACCCTGTACCCCACCGCCCTGCCCCCCGCCTCGGCCCTGAGGCTGAAGCTGGACGGGATGACCTGCGCCTCCTGTGTCGCCCGTGCCGAACGGGTGCTGATGGCACAGCCGGGGGTCGAGGCCGCCTCGGTCAACCTGTCAACCGAAACCGCCGAGATCCGCTTTCACGCCCCCGCCACGCCGCAGGACATGGCCGCCGCGCTGGCAAAGGCGGGCTATCCCGCCCGACAGGTCACCGTGACGCTGGGCGTGGACGGCATGACCTGCGCCGCCTGCACCGGGCGGGTGGAACGGGTGCTGAAGGCCCAACCCGGTGTGATCGCCGCGACCGCCAACCTTGCCACCCGCCGTGCGCAGGTGGTGCTCTGGGACGGCGCCGCGACAGGGGCGGAGACGCTCGCCGCCGTGGTGACGCGCGCCGGGTATCAGGCGCAGCCGATCGCGGCGACCCCGCCGCACGACCCGGCGGCAGAGGTGGCGGCGCTGGCGCGGCAGACCTGGATCGCGGCGGCGTTGACCCTGCCGGTCTTCGTGGCCGAAATGGGCGGGCATCTGATCCCGGCCTTTCACCACTGGCTGCACATGACCTTTGGCACGCAGACCCTTTGGCTGGTGCAGTTCCTGCTGGGCTCGCTGGTGCTTCTTTTCCCCGGCCGGCGGTTTTTCCTCAAGGGCCTGCCCACGTTGCTGCATGGCGGGCCGGACATGAACAGCCTTGTCGCGGTGGGCACGGGGGCGGCCTGGGCCTATTCCACGCTGGTCACCTTCGCGCCGTGGCTGATCCCCGAACCCTCACGCGCGGTCTATTTCGAGGCGGCGGCGGTGATCGTGGTGCTGATCCTGCTGGGCCGCACGCTGGAGGCGCGGGCGCGCGGTCAGGCGGGCGCGGCCATCGCCCGGCTGGTCAAGCTGCAACCGAAACAGGCCCGGCTGGAGGACGGCAGCGACATCCCCGTCGCCGCCCTGACACCGGGGATGCGCGTGGTGATCCGGCCCGGAGAGCGGGTGCCGACGGATGGTGTGGTGGCCACGGGGTCTTCGGCCGTGGATGAGTCGATGCTGACGGGCGAGCCCCTGCCGGTGACCAAGGCGCCGGGCGACCGGCTGACTGGTGGCACGTTGAATGGCACGGGCGCGCTGGTCATGGCGGTGACAGAGGTGGGCGCGGCCACGGTGCTCTCGCGCATCGTCGCGCTGGTGGAACAGGCGCAGGGGTCCAAGCTGCCGGTGCAGGCGCTGGTGGACCGTGTCACGCTGTGGTTCGTGCCGGTGGTGATGGCGCTGGCGCTGGGGACGGTGCTGGTCTGGCTGGCCGTGGGTCCGGGGCTGGCCGAGGCGCTTGTGGCGGGCGTGTCGGTGCTGATCATTGCCTGCCCCTGCGCCATGGGTCTGGCGACGCCGGTGTCGATCCTTGTCGGCACGGGGCGGGCGGCGGAACTGGGCGTGCTCTTCCGCAAGGGTGAGGCGTTGCAGCGGCTGGCCGAAGTGCGGGTGGTGGCCTTTGACAAGACCGGCACCTTGACCGAAGGGCGGCCTGTTGTGACCGACATTCTTGGGGATGCCGCGATCCTTCCACAGGCGGCGGCGGTGGAGGCGGGGTCGGAACATCCCCTCGCCGCCGCCGTCATGGCGCGGGCGGCGGGTCTGGCCCTGCCCGCCGCCACGGGCTTTGCCGCCCGTCCGGGTTATGGGGCCGAGGCAGTGGTGGACGGGGTCCGGATCGGTGTGGGCAATGCGCGGATGATGGAAGATTTGCCCCAAGACTTGGCAAAACCGGCCGAGCTTTGGGCGGCCGAGGGCAAGAGCCTGCTCTTCGTCGCGCGCGACGGGGTGCCTGCGGGCCTGATCGCGGTGGCCGATCCGGTGAAGGCCACGACGCCCGCCGCCCTTGCCGCGCTGCGTGCGGCGGGGCTGGAGACGGTGATGATCACCGGCGACAACGCGACCACCGCCGGGGCTATCGCGCGGCGGTTGGGCTTGGCCAAGGTTCGGGCCGGTGTGCTGCCCGAAGGCAAGGGCGAAGAGGTCCGCGCGCTTGGAGAGGGTGTCGCCTTTGTAGGCGATGGCATCAACGACGCCCCGGCGCTTGCGGCTGCCGATGTGGGGCTGGCGATGGGCACGGGCACCGATGTCGCCATCGAAGCGGGGGATGTGGTCCTGATGACCGGAGATCCCTTGGGTGTCGCCAATGCCCACCGCATCAGCCGCGCGACCATGCGCAACATCCGGCATAACTTGGCTTGGGCCTTTGGCTACAATGCGGCGCTGATCCCGGTGGCGGCGGGGGTGCTGGTGCCATTTGGCGGGCCGCAACTGTCGCCCATGCTGGCGGCGGGGGCGATGGCGCTGTCGTCTGTCTTCGTGCTGACGAATGCCCTGCGATTGAAGACCATCAAGGGGGTGGGCATATGAACATCGGCGATGTGGCCGCCCGATCCGGGCTTCCGGCCAAGACCATCCGCTATTACGAAGAGATCGGCCTGATCCGCCCCTTACGCAGCGACAACGGCTATCGCGCCTTCCGTGACAGCGACCTGCACAAGCTGGCCTTCATCGGGCGGGCGCGGGGCTTGGGCTTTTCCATCGAGGAATGCCGCAAGCTTCTCGCACTTTATGATGACCGCCAGCGGGCCAGTTCTGACGTCAAGGCACTGGCCGAGGCGCATCTGACCCAGATCGCCGAAAAGATCGTGGAGTTGCGCGCGATGGAAGCCACGTTGAAGGCGCTGGTGAGTGCCTGCGCCGGGGATGACCGGCCGGATTGCCCGATCCTGACCGGGCTGGCGGAGGCGGGGGAGTGTTGCGGGTAAGGTTTCGACCCATACCGCCAGCCCTGACCGAGGCAATTGCCGAGGTCACGTGACACCGCCTGCCCCATCCTGGCCGGGGGCCCCAAAGGCCCCCGGCCAGCGCCCGCCCGCCCGGGCAGGCGCTGGCCTGTGTGGTCGTTGCGGACAGCGAGAGCGGAGCGTTGGTCGCGGCGGGCGGGGAAAGGCAGTGCCTTTCCTTCTCCGCCCGAGTGCGAGGCTGCTCCCCTTGACGATAGGCTTGCGACATCCCCCCCCTTCCCCCGCCCCCCGTCGCATGCCAACCTGCGCGCAGGCTTTCAAAGGTGCGCCATAATCCCGGTATTCGACGGCCATAACGACATTCTCCTGCGGCTCTTCCTCGCCCCCGAGCGGCGCGAGGCGATCTGGAAAGGCTGCGACCGCACCGGCCATCTGGACCTGCCCCGAATGCGACAGGGCGGCTTTGCGGGCGGCATGTTCGCGATCTACGTCCCCTCGCCCATGGACGGCGACCCGGCCGAGGTGGAGCGGCGGATGGACGCGCCACCCTATGTCCTGCCCCTGCCCGCCCCCGTGCCCTTGACCACGGCGCAACCCATGGCGCTGGCGATGGCGGCGCATCTGATGTGGATGGAGCGCGCCTCCGACGGGGCCTTCCGCATCTGCCGCACGGCGGCAGAGATCGAGACCGCCCGCGCCGAGGATGCCATCGCGGGCGTGCTGCACATGGAAGGGGCCGAAGCGATCGATGAGGGCTGCGACGCGCTGCATGCCTTTCACGCCATGGGCCTGCGCTCGCTCGGCCCGGTCTGGAGCCGACCGACCGTGTTCGGCGAGGGTGTCCCCTTCGCCTATCCCTCCGGTCCCGATCATGGCAGCGGGCTGACGGCGGCGGGAAAACGGTTGGTGGCGGAGTGCAACGCGCTGCGCATCCTGATTGATCTCTCGCACCTGAATGAAAAGGGCTTTGACGACGTCGCCCGACTGTCGGATGCGCCGCTTGTGGCCACCCATTCCAACGCCCATGCCGTCACGCCGTCCAGCCGCAACCTGACGGACCGGCAACTGGCGATGATCCGCGACAGCGGTGGCATGGTGGGGCTGAACTTCGCCACCGTCTTCCTGCGCGCGGATGGCCGCCGCGACCCCGCCATCGGCTGGGACCCGGTGCTGCGCCATCTGGACCACCTGATCGATCGGCTGGGCGAGGATCACGTCGGCTTTGGCTCGGATTTCGACGGCGCGACCATGCCGCAGGGCATCGGGGATGTCGCAGGACTGCCCCGTCTGCTGGCGGCCCTCTCGGCGCATGGCTATGACGCGGCGCTGATCCGAAAACTGGCGTGGGACAATTGGTTGGCCGTCTTGCGCCGGACCTGGGGCGGCTGATCCGGCCATCCTGCCACACCCTCGCGCAGGTCTGGGCGCGATTATCCGTCAGGATGGGCCGTTCCTCCTAAAACCCTCGCCAAAGGGCACGTATTTCCATTTGGACCACTCGATGCAGGTCGGTCCATCATCAGGGTTCCCGGTCGGGACAGGACCACGGCCTGATGAGCGCTTGGCAAGGAAGGCTGCGGCATATGAGAGCGACAATTCGACTGAAACTGATCAGCGCATTCGCGCTGGTGTTCGCGCTCTCGCTGGGAGCGCTGGCGCTGTGCCTTTGGGAACTGGCGCAGGCCAACGACCGGCTTGACCGCATTGTCGATCATGATGCCGAGGCGATCCGCTATGTCGCCGATATCAACCGCGACGAGATGATGACACAAGCCCTGCTGCGCGAAGCGCTGGCACGGATCAATCCCGACATGAACGCGGACCATCAGGAGGATGCGGAAGAGACCGAGATCGCCCTCGCCACCGCGCTGGAGTCCTTGGGTGCAATTGTCGAAGGCGAAAGTGCCACCCTGCTGAAGAACTACATCACCGCCCATGAAAACCTGAAATCCGCATCGCGCCGGGCGCTGGAGTTGCACGCCAAGGGCAACACGGCCGAGGCCATCGCCTTGATGGAAACGGTCGAGGATGAAGAGATGGTCGCGACTGTCGCGGCGATGGACAACCTGACCGAATATCTGGACACGAAGATGGAAACCGACCGCGCCTTGTCGGATGCCGCCTATGTGCAGGCGCGCAACCTGTCGATGGCGGCGGCGGCGCTGGCGCTGGTGGTGGGCGTCATCGCTGCATGGTCCATCGTGCACTCCATCAATCGCGGCCTGCAAGCGGCCCGCCGCCTGACCGACCGCGTCTCACGCGGGGATCTGACGCGGACCGCCAACCTGCGCGGCAATGACGAGATCACGGATGTCCTGCGCGCCGTCAACGAGATGGTGATCAACCTGCGCGATGTGGTGTCCAACGTGATGGCCGCCGTCCGCAACATCGCCGCCGGCAGCGCCCAACTGGCCGCCACTGCCGAGGAACTGTCGCAAGGCGCGCTGGAACAGGCCGCCTCGACCGAGGAAACCTCTGCCGCGATCGAACAGATGTCCTCCAACATCACCCTCAGCGCCAGCAACGCCTCGGAGACCGAGCGCAGCGCCGCCAAATCGGCCATCGACGCGCATGGCAGCGGTGTCGCCGTGACCGATGCCGTCGGTGCGATGCAGACCATTTCCGACAAGATCAACGTGGTGCAGGAAATCGCCCGCCAGACCGACCTTCTGGCGCTGAACGCCGCGGTGGAGGCCGCGCGTGCAGGCGACCATGGCCGCGGCTTTGCCGTTGTGGCGGGCGAGGTGCGCAAGCTCGCCGAACGCAGCCAGATGGCCGCGGCGGAAATCTCCAGCCTTTCGGGCTTTACAGCGCGGTCGGCGAAATCGGCCGAGGTGATGCTGAAGGGGCTGGTGCCGGATATCGAACGCACCTCGACACTGGTCGCGGGCATCTCGCAGTCGTCGCGCGAACTGTCGGTGGGGGCGCAGGAGATTGCCGCGGCCGTGCGCCAGTTGGAATCGGTCACCCAATCCAACACTGCCGCGTCCGAAGAACTGGCCGCCAGCGCCGAAGAGCTGGCCAGTCAGGCAGAATCTCTTGCCGAAACGATGGCCTTCTTTCAGGTCAGCCCGGACGCAGTGCCGCAGACGGTCATGGAATCCGGCCCAGCGGACCAGAGGCCCTTTGCCGCCAGCGCGCGGCCGGTGTCGGATGCGCCGCGCGCCGCGGCGGGGGGCTTTGACTTTTCCATGGAGCCGGACTCCGACACGCGCGACGCCGCCTTCAGTCGCAGCCGCGTCGCCTGACCCGCGCGCCCGTGTGTCGCGTGCCTTGGATTGACGGGCGCGCGACATTGACAGGGGCGTGACGCGGAACGGCGTTGACGTCCCCGCCGCCATCGGGCAAGCCCTCCGCCATGCTGCGCATTGATGACATCACCTATTCCGTCGAAGGCCGCCCTCTGTTCGAGGGCGCGTCTGCCACCATTCCCACCGGCCACAAGGTCGGTCTTGTCGGGCGCAATGGCGCGGGCAAGACCACGCTCTTCCGGCTGATCCGGGGCGAATTGGCGCTGGAGGGGGGCACGATCACCCTGCCCGCACGCGCCAAGATCGGCGGGGTGGCGCAAGAGGTGCCGTCGTCCTCGACCTCGCTTCTGGATACGGTGCTGGAGGCCGATACCGAACGCTGCGCCCTGCTGGCGGAATCCGAGACTGCCACCGATCCGCACCGCATCGCCGACATCCAGTCGCGTCTGGCCGACATCGACGCCTGGAGCGCCGAGGGCCGCGCCTCGGCCATCCTGAAGGGTCTGGGTTTTGATGCCGAGGCGCAGTTGCGCCCCTGCTCGGATTTTTCCGGTGGGTGGCGGATGCGCGTGGCGCTGGCGGGGGTGCTGTTCGCGCAGCCCGACTATCTGCTCTTGGATGAACCGACCAACTATCTGGACCTTGAAGGGGCGTTGTGGCTGGAAAGCTACTTGCAGAAATACCCCCATACCGTGCTGATCATCAGCCACGACCGGGGCCTGCTGAACCGCGCCGTTCAGGGCATCCTGCATCTGGACAACCGCAAGCTGACCTATTGGCAGGGCGGCTACGACCAATTCGCCCGGCAGATGACCGAACGCCGCGCCGTGCTGGTGGCCGAGGCGAAAAAGCAGGACGCCCGCCGCGCCCACTTGCAGGCCTTCGTGGACCGCTTCAAGGCCAAGGCCTCAAAGGCCACACAGGCGCAAAGCCGCGTCAAGATGCTGGAGAAGATGGACCTCATCACCGCGCCGGAAGAGGCAAAAAAGGTGGTGTTCACCTTCCCCGAACCCGAAGAGCTTTCGCCCCCCATCATCAATATGGACGGCGCGGCGGTGGGCTATGGCGGCAAGCCCGTGCTGCGGCATCTGTCGCTGCGCATCGATCAGGACGACCGCATCGCGCTGTTGGGCCGCAATGGTGAGGGCAAATCCACCCTCTCGAAACTGCTGGCCGGAAAGCTGGAGGCGGCAGAGGGCCGGGTGGTGCGCTCCTCAAAGCTGCGCATCGGCTATTTCGCCCAGCATCAGGTCGATGAGTTGCACATCGACGAAACGCCCCTGCAACATATCCAGGCCCTGCGCCCGACCGAAGGCCAACCCCGGCTGCGCGCGCGGCTGGCGGGCTTTGGTCTGGGCGCGGATCAGGCCGACACGGTGGTGCGGCGGCTGTCGGGCGGGCAAAAGGCGCGGCTGTCGCTCTTGCTGGCCACCCTCGATGCGCCGCATCTCTTGATCCTCGACGAACCGACCAACCACCTCGACATCGAAAGCCGCGAGGCGCTGGTGGAGGCGCTGACCGGCTATTCGGGCGCGGTGGTTCTGGTCAGCCACGACATGCATCTGCTGTCGCTGGTCGCGGACCGGCTCTGGCTGGTCAAGGGCGGGGCGGTGACGCCGTTCGAGGATGACCTTGAGACCTATCGCAAGATGCTGCTCTCTGGCGATACCGAGATGAAACCGGTCAAGGCGGCGGACAAGCCGCGCAAGGCGACGCGGGACGAAATCCTCGCGCTGCGGGCCGAGGTGCGCAAATGTGAGGACCGCGTCGCCAAGCTGGAAGAGATGCACGCCAAGCTGCAGGCCAAGATGGCCGATCCGGCCCTTTATGACGATGCCCGCGTGGCCGAGCTGGAAAGCTGGAACCGCAAATTCGCCGAATGCCAGGCCGCCATGACCCGCGCCGAGACGCTGTGGGTCGAGGCGGAGAACCGGCTCGCCAAGGCCGAACGCAGCTAATGCGACCAAGGGTGATCCGAAGGCGCGGGCCAGAGGCCCGCACGGCATAAGCCCTTGCCCGCGCCAGGGCGCGATCAAGGGCGCGCGGGGGGCTGTCTGCCCCCCGTCGCGGCCGAGGCCGCGCCTCCCCCCGAGGATATTTGCACAACGGGGAAGCGGCAAGGGTAGGTCGGGCCCCCGCCGCGCGGCACGACAGGGGCCTTCCCCGTTGGCGGTCATCGGCGTCCCCGCCTGTACCGCAGGCCTGAGTCTGGCGGCAAAAGATTAAGACCTTCCTTACAGGCTTCCCCGTTGCTCAAATATCCACAGGGGGTGAATGGGCCGGTGGCCCAGAGGGGGCGCGTGCGCCCCCTGTCTTTTGACCGTCAGGCTGGCCAGGCACTGAACGGCGGGCTAGGAAAGACCAGCGCCGGAGGAACCATGCCAGAAACCGCCTTCCTGATCACCACCTTCGCCACGCTCTTCGTCGTGATCGACCCGCCGGGCCTGGTGCCCCTGTTCATCGCGCTGACGCAAGGGATGGACCCGGCGCATCGGCGGCGTCTGGCCTTGCGGGCCTGTGTCATCGCCTTTGGCATTCTCTTGGTCTTTGGCATCGCGGGCGACACGATCCTTGGCTTTGTCGGCATCTCGATGCCTGCCTTCCGCATCGCGGGGGGCATCCTGTTGTTCCTGACCGCGCTTGACATGCTGTTCGAACGCCGCACCCAGCGGCGTGAGGGGCAGAAGGCCGAGCATGACCATGACCCGTCGGTCTTTCCGCTGGCTACGCCCTTGATCGCCGGGCCGGGGGCCATTGCCTCGGTCATCCTCTTGGTGGGGCAGTCGGGGAGCGGTTGGGGCGGCATGGTGGCGGTGCTGGCGCTGGTGGCGCTGATGCTGGTGGTGACGTTCCTGTTCCTTCTGGCCTCGCCACCGCTGGAGCGGCTGCTGGGGCGTACCGGCACGGTGGTGATCACGCGGTTGTTGGGGATGCTGCTGGCGGCGCTGTCGGTGCAATTCGTCATCGACGGGGTGCGGGGCACCGGATTGATCGGCTGACCTTTCACCGGGGGCTTGGCCTTCCCATATTGGCGCAGACGGAGGTGACGATGGACGAGGACCTGTGGATGCGGCTGTTGTATCTGTCGCTGCTCTTGCTGGCGGTGGGCGGATGGGTATTCGTGGAATTCCGCCAGCGCCTTGGTCAGAGCCTGCGGCTTGCGGCGGCCTGGGGGTTGATCTTTCTGGGCGTGATCGCGGGCTATGGCCTGTGGAACGATGTCAGCCCGGACCTGATGCCCCGGCAGGCGGTGGTGGAGGGCGGGGCCATCGAAATCCCGCGCGGGCCGGACGGGCATTTCCATCTGACGCTGGAGATCAACGGCACGCCCGTCCGCTTTGTCGCCGATACGGGGGCCACGAACATGGTGCTGACGCGCGCGGATGCGGCGCGGCTGGGGATCGATCCCGACGGGCTGGTCTATCTGGGCGAGGCGCGCACGGCAAATGGCACGGTCAGGACCGCGCGGGTGGAATTGCCGCTGGTGCAGCTTGGCACCTACCGGGATGAGGATTTCCCCGCCTGGGTGAATGACGCCGAGATGTTCGGGTCCTTGCTGGGTATGGATTACCTGCGGCTTTACCGGGTGGAGATTGACGGGGATCGGATGATCCTGCGGCGCTAGCCTGCCAAAGGCAGCGCGGGGCAGCCAATACTACAGCGTAGCCCCGATTTACCCCGCGCTTTCGGCCTTTTTCTCCCACCGTCCCGACTCTTCGGACCAGTATTGTGCGGGGATGCCGGCCGCCGTCAGCGCCTTCCACTTTCCCCGCGCGGCCTGCACCGCCGCCCCGTCGCCGCCGTCAAAGATCAGCCAGACCCGTTGCATCGGGCGGGCCTCCTCAGCCGTGACCTCTGCCCCGTCCAAGAGGAACAACCCCGCCGCGCCATTGACCGCCGGGCCCTGCCCCAAGAGCACCGGTTGCGCCGCGTCCTGCGGCCCGCCCTCCATCCCGTGCGGGAGGAAACTGTCCGGCGGGTCGGTCCAGAGCGCGGTGTCCAGCCGCTGCAAGCGGCCCATGTCCCGCCCCCGGATCATCACCCGCCAGCCCTGCCCCAAGGCGCGCGGCAAGAGCGCCAGCAGAGTTTCCTCGGGCGAGGAGCGCGTCAGGTGGTAGAACATTGCGACGCCCATGCGCGTCAGCCCTCATACCCGTCACGGATCAGGCGGTTCAGCGCCATCACGCCCCAGCCCGTGGCCCCCTTGGGCGACAGGGTCAGGTCTTTCTTCGACAAGGCGGTGCCAGCGATGTCCAGATGAATCCACGGCATCCCCGGACGGATGAAGCGTTGCAGGAAACAGGCCGCGACGATGGCCCCGCCATCGCGCCCGCCGACGTTCATCATGTCGGCGATGCGGGATTTCAGACGGGCGTCATAGCTGTCGCCCATCGGCATCCGCCATGCGCCCTCGCCTTCGGCCCGGGCGGCGGCGAGGAAGGCGTCGCAAAAGGCGTCATCATTCGAGAAGGCCCCCGCGAAATCATGCCCCAGCGCCACGATGATCGCCCCCGTCAGCGTGGCAAGGTTGATGATCCCCTTTGGCTTGAAGCGGTCTTGGGCATACCACAGCACATCGGCCAGCACGAGACGGCCTTCGGCATCGGTGTTGATGACTTCCACCGTGTCGCCCTTGAGGGTGCGCACCACGTCGCCGGGGCGTTGGGCGCGGCCATCGGGCATGTTTTCCACCAGCCCCACAAGGCCCACCACATTGGCCTTGGCCTTGCGCAGCGCCAGCGTGCGCATGACGCCCGCCACGGTGGCGGCACCGCCCATGTCCATGGTCATCTCTTCCATCCCGCCCGCGGGCTTGATCGAGATGCCGCCGGTGTCGAACACGACGCCCTTTCCGACCAGCGCAAGCGGGGCCTCCCCCTCGGCACCGCCGCGCCAATGCAGGATCACCACCTTGGACGGGCTTTCGGACCCCTGACCCACCCCCAGAAGCGCGCCCATGCCGATGCGGAACAGTTCCTCCTCCTCGAGGATCTCCACCTCAAGGCCCAGTTCCTGCATCGCGGCCAGACGGGCGGCGAAATCATGCGTGGTCAGGATGTTTGCCGGTTCGTTGACCAGATCGCGGGCAAAGACCACGCCCTCGGCCACGGCGGCACCGGGGGCGGCGGCGGCGGCCACGACCTCGGGGTGGGTGACCATCAGGGTGACGGTGCCCGCCGGTTTGCGCTCGGCGGTCTTGTGGGCGGTGAAGTCATAGGCGCGCAGGGCAAGGCCAAAGGCGATCTCGGCGGCCAGCGCATGCCCTTCGGCCAGAAGGGTCAGGCCCTGCGGACCCAGCCCGCGCGCTGCGGTGGACCCGGCCTTGCGCGCGGTGGCGACATCAGTCTTCTTCGGCAGGCGGATCACCTGCACGACATCGGCGGCAAGACCGCCGGGATAGGTCAACTCCAGCCCCTCTCCCGCCTTCAGCCGGGAGAAGGACTCTGATGCCACCGCCCGCGCCACCGCGCCCCGGGTCAGGCGGTCCAGCCGCCGCGCGGCGGGGGAGAGCGGCTGGCCGGGATCGGCCAGCACGGCAAGGCGGCCGGGACGAGCGGCCAGCGCCTCAAGGTCGGTGGCGGCGAAATCGATGCGGATCGGGTGGGACATCGGGGCATTCTCCTGTCGGCGCGGCACGCGGGTCATGGGCGGCGGTGGGGGGCAGCGGCGGGCCTTTGCCGGGACGCTATCCCGGCCCACGCGGCTTGACCAGATACCGGTTTTCCCCGGTCCGAAATTCCGTTAGCGTCACCGTGTCGCCCTGTTTGGAAAGTCGTGCGCCTTGTCGAGATTCGACAGATACCTGCTGTCGCAACTGCTTGCGCTGTTCGGCTTTTTCTCGCTGGTGCTGGTGGCGGTCTATTGGATCAACCGCGCCGTGCTGCTGTTTGACCAGTTGATCGGCGAAGGCCATTCGCTGTGGGTCTTCCTTGAGATTTCCGCCCTGTCCCTGCCCGGTGTCATTGCCATCGTGCTGCCCCTGTCGGCCTTTGCCGGGACGGTCTTTGTCGTCAACCGGCTGACGCAGGAAAGCGAGCTGGTGGTCATGCAGGCCACGGGGTTTTCGCCCTTTCGTCTGGCCCGTCCGGTGGTGATCTTCGGCCTTCTGGTCACGTTGCCGATGGCGATCCTGTTCAACTTCCTCGTTCCCGCCAGCCGGGGCATCCTGAACGAGGAGGAGGCCGCGCTGAGCCAGAACGTCGCCGCGCGTTTCCTGCATGAGGGGCGGTTCCTGCACCCGTCCGACGGGGTGACGCTGTTCATCCGCGAGATCACGCCGCAATCGCAGCTTCTGGGCCTGTTCATCATGGATGAGCGCAACCCCGAAGAGCGCCTCACCTACATCGCCAAATCCGCCATCCTCGTGCGGACAGAGACCAATCCGAAACTGCTGATGTTCGAAGGCTCGCTCCAGCGGGTCAGCGCCGGGGGGCGGTTGTCGGTCACGCGTTTTGACGACCTGTCCTATGATGTGGTGTTGTCTGACACGACCAACCGCAGCGTGCGCCGGGCCATCGCGACGATGGACAGCGTGCAACTGTTCAAGCTGGGCCGCGCGCTCATCGGCACGCCCGACCAGCGCAGCGCCGGGGTTGTCGCGCGCGAATTGCACATGCGCCTGTCGCAACCGCTGTTCGGCATCGGGGCGGCGCTGATCGGCTTTGCGACGCTGCTGTTGGGGGCCTACAGCCGCTTTGGCCTGTGGAAGCAAATTCTGGTCGCGATCCTGCTGATGGTTTCGGTGCACCTGATCTCGACCCAGTCTCTGGCGGCGGTGTCGCGTGACAACGGCCTGTGGCCGATCCTGTACATCGGGCCGGTGGTGGGCATCCTGCTGCCGCTGGGGCTTTTGTGGTGGGCCGGGCGGGACCGCCGTCTGGGCAAGGACCGTGGGGTGGCGGTATGACGCTGGGCCGCTACATCGCGCGTCGCTTCCTGTGGATGCTCTTGCGCGTCACGGCGCTGTTTTTTGGCATGATGATGCTGATCGACGCGGTGGAGAACATCCGCAGCTTTGGCGATGCGGGCATCAGCGCCACCACCGCGCTGCATCTGGCCGCGCTCTCCACGCCCGAGGCGGTTTACAACATTCTGCCGCTGGTGCTGATCCTGGCCTCCATCACGCTGTTCTTCGGCCTTGCGCGGTCCAGCGAGTTGGTGATCGTCCGCGCTTCGGGCCGGTCGGGGCTGCGCTTCCTGCTGGCCCCTGTCGTGGCGGCCTTTGTGGCAGGCGCGGTGACGGTGGCGGTGTTCAACCCCTTGGTCGCCGCCACCAGCAAGCAATATGACGCGCTGACGGCCAAGATCGGCGCCTCTGGCGACCGGTCGGTCTTGTCGGTCGGGCGCGACGGGTTCTGGCTGCGGCAAGGGTCCGAAGATGGGCAGGCGGTGATCCGCGCCACGCGCACCAATCAGGACGCGACAGAGCTTTTTGACGCGACCTTCCTGATCTATGACCCCGACGGGATGCCGGTGCGCCGCGTCGATGCCGCCAGCGCGCGGCTGGACCTCGGTGGCTGGCATCTGACCGGGGCCAAGGATTGGACCCTGACCGACCCCAACCCCGAACTGACCGCCCGGCAGCAAGCAACCGGGCTGACCATCGCCTCGGACCTGACGCCGGATGCGATCCGGGACAGTTTCGGCTCACCGGCCGCGATTCCGATCTGGGGGCTGCCCACTTATATCCGGGGGCTGGATGAGGCCGGGTTCTCGGCGCGCAGGCACCGGGTGTGGTTCCAGATGGAACTGGCGCAACCCCTGATGTGGTCGGCGATGGTTCTTCTGGCGGCGGGCTTCACCATGCGCCATACACGGTCAGGCAAGACCGAGCGTTTCGTGCTCGCCGGGGTGATGTGTGGGTTTGTGGTGTTCTTCCTCAGGAATTTCTCGCAGGTGCTGGGTGAAAGCGGGCAAATTCCGGTTTATCTTGCCGCTTGGGCCCCGCCGGTGATCGCCATGTTGCTGGCGCTGGGATTGCTTTTGCATCTGGAGGATGGCTGATGCCGCGGGCGGGCAGGAAGCGGGTGGGCAAGCGGCAGCCGGGCATGACGCGGCTGGCGGCGGCCCTGCTGCTGGCGATGGCCTTCGGCATGCCGACCGCCGGACCATCGGGCGCGCAGAGCACCGCAACGCAAACCGGCACCGACCCGGCCACGCTGGTCGCCGACAGCATCGGTCTGACGGCGGACAGCGTTCTGACGGCGGCGGGCCATGTCGAGATCTTCTTTCAGGGCCGCACCTTGCAGGCCAGCAAGGTGGTCTATGCCCCCGCCACCGACCGTCTGTTGATCGAAGGCCCCCTGCGCCTGACGGATGAGGAGACGGGCACCGTGCTCTTGGGCAGTCAGGCCGATCTGGCCGCCGACATGACCGAAGGCATCTTGACCAGCGCGCGGCTGATCCTGAACCGCCAGTTGCAGATCGCGGCGACAGAGGTGCGGCGCGGTCAGGGGCGGTATACGGAAATGGCGACCGCCATCGCCTCAAGCTGTTCGATCTGCGGCAATGGCCCGCCATTGTGGGAGCTGCGCGCCCGCCGCGTGATCCACGACCAAGAGGCGCAGCAATTGTATTTCGAGGGCGCGCAACTGCGCATCGCGGGCGTGCCCTTGGCCTATGCCCCGCGCCTGCGCCTGCCCGACCCGACGCTGGAACGCGCCACGGGGTTCCTGACACCGCGCATCGTCACCAGCACGGCTTTGGGCTTTGGCATCCGCCAGCCCTATTTCATCACCCTTGGCCCCTCGCGCGATCTGACGCTGACACCGCTTGTCACCGATGGCGGCGCGCGCGCGCTTGAGGCCCGCTATCGTCAAGCCTTCAGCACCGGCACCATCCTCTTGCAAGGGGCCATGGCGCGCGACGATGCCCTGCCCGGAGCGGGGCGCGGCTATTTCAAGGCCGATGGCGCCTTCAGCCTACCGCAGGGGTTTTACCTGACCTTCACCGGGTTGGCGGTGTCGGACACCACCTATTTCACAGATTACGACCTGCCCGATCAGGACCGCCTGCGCTGGAACGTGGCGGTGGGGCGGACGCGGGCCGATGAATCCTTTACCGGCCGCGTGACCACCTACCAAACCCTGCGCGCCGATGAGACCAACCTGACCCAGCCTTCGGTTCTGGCCGATGTCACCTTTGAGCGGCGCTTTGAACTGCCGGTTCTGGGCGGCATGTCGGGGCTGCAGGTGCAGGGTTTTGCCTTTGGCCGGTCCTCGACCGTCGCCACCGATACCGATGCCGACGGCTTTCCGGATGGGCGGGACATGTCGCGCCTGTCGGCGCAATTCGACTGGCGGCGCGATTGGGTGCTGCCCTCGGGCGTGATCGTGGCCGCGCTGGCGGATATCCGCGGCGATGTCTACGGCGTGCAGGACGATTCCACCTTTGACGGGCGCATCCTGCGCGGCCACGGCTCGGGTGGGGTGGAACTGCGCTATCCGCTGGTGAAACGTGAGGCCGCGACCGGCGCGCGCCAAGTGCTGGAGCCGGTGGTGCAGGTGATGGTCTCCCCCACCACGCCCGCAACGGTGCCCAATGAGGACAGCCCCGTCACCGATTTCGACGAAGGCAACCTGTTCTCGTTCAGCCATTTCCCCGGCGTGGACCGGCTGGAGGCGGGCCCCCGCGTCAACATGGGCCTGCGCTGGACGCGCGAAGCGGGCACCGGCTGGGTCCTTGGCACAGCGCTTGGCCGCATCTGGCGCGAAAGCACGCCCGGCGGGTTCAACACCGGGTCAGGCTTGGCCGATGCCGAATCCGATTGGCTCGCGGCCTTGCGCGTGACGCTGCCCTATGGCCTTGCCGCCACCGCGCGCAGCCTGATCGCCGATGATCTGCGCATGACGCGGGGCGAGATGATCCTTGGCGTGACGCGCCCGCGTTATGACCTGTCCTCGACCTATCTCTGGGCGCAGCCCGATGCGGCGGATGGGCGGCTGGTGCAGACCTCGGAACTGCTGCTGTCCGCGGGCTATTACATGACCCCCCAATGGCGGGCGAGTGCGACCACCCGCTATGATCTGGAAGGCGAGCGTGAGGTTAGCACCGATCTGGGCCTCACCTTCCGCAACGAGTGCCTGCTGTTCGATGTTTCTCTCTCGCGTCGGTCCAGCGCATCGACTACTGTGGCCGATGTCACCACGGTGGACCTGCAACTGGACTTCCTCGGGTTCGGCGGCGCGCGTGAGGCGGGTCCGGCACGGGTGTGCAGACGGTAAGATGTGGTGACACAGAACGTTTTGACGGGGCCGCAACGGCGGCCAGTGTTGAGCAACGGACGGGCAGGACGATGAAGGCAGGCATGATGGACAAACCGGCAAACGGCGCTTGGCTGCGGAGCGTGGTGTCGGCGCTCGTGCTGGCGGCGGTGGGTGTCGGCCCAGTGACCGTGTTGACCGCCCTTCCCGCGATGGCACAGGACGACAACCCCTTTGCCGCCCGCGTGACCGTCGATGGTGCCGTGATCACCAATTTCGAGGTGCAGCAGCGCGCGCTGTTCCTGCGCGCCCTCCGCCTGCCCGGCGACCCCGAAACCGAGGCGATCCGCGCCCTGATCGAGGACCGTCTTGGCGCCGCCGCAGCCAAATCTGCGGGCATCACCGTCAAGGCTGATGAGATTGCCGCCGGGATGACCGAATTCGCGGGCCGTGCCAATCTCAGCCCCGATGAGTTTATGAAGGCGCTGGCCGATGAAGGCGTGGCACCCGAAACCTTCCGCGATTTCGTGACGGCGGGGCTTTTGTGGCGCGCCGTGGTGCGGGCAAAGTTTCCGGGCCCGCAGGTGGTCAGCGATGCGCAAGTGGATCGCGCCATCGCGGGCACGGTCACCCAGCCCGCCGTCCGCATCCTGATGTCGGAACTGTTCCTGCCGCTGCAACCCGGCGACGATCCCGACGCCATTCTGGCCGATGCCCGCGCCATCAAGGCCGAGATCGAGACTGGCGGCTCCTTCGGGGCGGCGGCGCGGCAGTATTCGGCGGCCCCCACCGGGCAGAACGGTGGGCGGCTGGACTGGCTGGCGCTGGAAAACCTGCCTGCCCCCGTGGCGGAAAAGCTGCTGAAACTCGCCCCCGGTCAGGTGTCGGAACCCTTCGTGCTGCCCAATGCCGTGGCGCTGTTCCAGTTGAACAACATCGCCGAGGAACGGGTCCCCGCACCTGCGGCGGTGCAGGTGGAATATGCCCAATACCTGCTTGCCCCCGGTCAGGATGCCGCCTCGGTGCGCGCGCAGGTGGACCGCTGCGGCGACCTGAACATCGTGGCGCGTGGTCAGGGCGCGGATCGGCTGACGGTGACCAAGGCGATGGCGTCGGCCCTGCCGCAGGATGTGGCGCTGGAACTGGCAAAGCTGGACGTGAATGAGGCCTCGACGGCCCTGCGCCGGGGCGACTGGACGGTGTTCCTGATGCTCTGCCAGCGCCAGGCCCTCGCCGAAGCGCCCCCGGCCCCCGAGACGGACCCCGCCGCACCCGCCGCAAATGCGGCAGCCAGCACCGAACCCACCCCGACGCCCAATCCCGAACCGGAAACGGCCAAGGATGACGGCCTGCCCGAAGGTCTGATCGCCCCGGTTCGCGCTGCGGTGCAGGACCAGCTCAGCGCCAAGCGGCTGGAACAGCGCGCGGCAGGCTATATGGAAGAACTGCGGTCCGAGGCGCGGATCGAGATCAAATGACCGCCGCCCCTTTGGTGCTGACCTGCGGTGATCCCGCAGGCATCGGGCCGGAGATTGCCGTCTCGGCACGACGGGCCTTGGGGGCGGACCTGCCCTTTGTCTGGATCGGCGACCCCCGGCATTTGCCCCTTGGGTCACGGTGGCAGGCCGTCTCGGCACCGGCCGGGGCGGTGAGCGTGGCACCCGATGTGCTGCCCGTGCTGCGCCACGATTTCCCGCATCCCGCCACGCCCGGCCAACCCGACCTGCGCAATGCCCAAGGCGTGATCGATGTCATCGCCCGCGCGGTGGCGCTGGTGCAGGACGGTCAGGCAGCGGCCCTCTGCACGGCACCGATTGCCAAGAAGGTGCTGAAGGACGGCGCCGGTTTCGCCTTTCCGGGCCATACCGAATATCTGGCGCATCTGGGCGGGGATGTGCCCGTGGTGATGATGCTGGCCTGCCCCGAATTGCGCGTGGTGCCCGCGACGATCCATATCGCCTTGGCGCAGGTGCCAACGGCCCTGACGTCCGGGTCCTTGCGTGAAACCATCCGCATCACGCGCGACGGCCTGATCCGCGATTGCGGCATCGCCGCCCCGCGCATCGCCGTGGCGGGTCTGAACCCGCATGCCGGTGAAGGCGGCGCGATGGGGACTGAGGAGTTGGACTGGATCGCCCCCTTGCTGGAGGAGATGCGCGCCGAAGGGTTTGATCTGCGCGGCCCCCTGCCCGCCGACACCATGTTCCACCCCGCCGCCCGCGCCCGCTATGATGTGGCCGTCTGCATGTATCACGATCAGGCCCTGATCCCGATCAAGACGCTGGACTTTGCCGGTGGGGTGAATGTGACGCTGGGATTGCCCTTTATCCGCACCTCACCCGATCACGGCACGGCCTTTGACATCGTAGGTAAAGGGATTGCCGATGCGGGCAGTCTTGTCGCGGCGCTGAAGATGGCGCATCAGATGGGACGCGCGCGCGGGGTGATCTGACAGAAGCGGGGGGTTTCACACCCCCCGCACCCCCCGTGGGATATTTAAGCAACGGGGAACGGGGCAAGGGTCATGGGAACGATTGATGGTCTGCCACCCCTGCGTGAGGTGATCCGGGCGCATGATTTGCAGGCCAAGCGGCAGTTGGGGCAGAACTTCCTGCTCGACCTGAACCTGACCTCAAAGATCGCGCGGATGGCGGGGGATCTTTCTGGGGCCGATGTGCTGGAGGTGGGGCCCGGTCCCGGTGGACTGACGCGCGGGCTGCTGGCCGAGGGCGCACGGCGGGTGCTGGCGGTCGAGAAGGACGCGCGCTGCCTGCCTGCGCTCGCCGAGATTGCCGAGGCCCATCCGGGGCGCTTGCAGGTGATCCATGGCGATGCGCTGGAGGTGGACGCGCTGGCGCATTTGACCCCACCGATCAAGGTCGTGGCGAACCTGCCCTATAATGTGGGGACGGAACTCTTGATCCGCTGGCTGACGCCCGAGGTCTGGCCGCCCTATTGGCAAAGCCTGACGCTGATGTTCCAGAAAGAGGTCGCCGAACGCATCGTGGCCAAGCCGCGCGGCGATCACTACGGGCGCTTGGCGCTGCTGGCGCAATGGCGCTGCGATGCCAAGATCGTGATGATCCTGCCGCCCGAAGCCTTTACCCCCGCGCCCAAGGTGCATTCGGCGGTGGTGCATCTGACCCGGCTGGACGGGCCGCGCTATCCGGCGGATGCCAAGGTCTTGAACCGCATCACCACCATGGCCTTCAACCAGCGCAGGAAGATGTTGCGGTCGTCCCTGAAAGGCTTGGGGCCGGAGGTGGAGGCGATGCTCGAGTCGGTTGGCATTCCCCCGACCGCGCGGGCCGAGGAAATCTCGTTGGAGCTGTTCTGCGCCCTGGCGCGGCGGGTGGCAGAGGCGTGAGTGCTGGGGGGGTGAGGGCTGGGGCCTGACGCCCTCAGACAGGGCCACAATGAAAAACGCCGCCCGATCAGGGCGGCGTTTTTGTCATTCTGCGGCGGCCTGACCGTTGCCGCCGTCACCGCCTTCGGGCTTGTCCACCTTTGGCTTGCGCGGGGCGCGGGGTTTGGGCGCGGGCTTGGCCTCTGCCCCCGGTGTTTCCAGAGCCAGATCGGCCTGCACGGCGGGCTTGGGCACACGCGGGGCCTTGGCGGGTTTCGCCGGGGCCTCTGCCACGGGTGCGGCCTCTACGACGGCGCTTTCAGGCTGCGGCGCCGGGGCCGGAGCCGGGCGTTCATCGCGCGCGTCGGGGCGCGGATCGGGGCGGCGATCCTCGGTGCGACGCTCATCCGGGCGACGTTCATCCGGGCGACGCTCTTCGCGGCGGGGCTGGTTGTCGCGACGATCGTCGCGGCGCGGTTGATCCTCGCGGCGCTGCTCGTCCCGGCGCGGCTGCTCGTCCCGGCGCGGCTGATCGTCGCGACGGTCATCCCGGCGGGGTTGGTAACCGTCCCGACGCTCGCCCTGCGGACGGTTGTCGTTGCGGTTCTGCCCGTCATTGCGATTGTCATTGCGGTTCGGGTTGTCGTTGCGCGGCGGGTTGCCGTCCCGACGGTCGTTCCGGTCACGGTTGCCGTCCCGGTCGTCGCGGCGTGGCTGGTTGTGCTGCGGGCGGGCTTCGGGCGTTTCGACCAGATTGTCGTCGTCACCGCCGGAATAGATCACCTCGACGGGGCTGACGTCATCGTCGCTGCGATCCCCGCGCCAGTCGCGGCGGTCATCGCGGTCATTGCGCCAGGGTTCGCGGTTGCCGTTGCCATCCCGGTCACGGTTGCCGTTCTGGCCCCCGTTCTGGCCCCCGTTCTGGCCTTGCTGCTGGCGCTGACGCTCTTCCTGTTCGGCGGCCATCTCGCGCGTCGCCTCACCCAGAAGGCGGGTGTAATGTTCGGCGTGCTGCATGAAGTTTTCAGCGGCGACACGGTCATTCGAGAGTTGCGCATCCCGGGCGAGGAACTGGTACTTCTCGATGATCTGCTGCGGCGTGCCGCGCACTTTCCCCTCAGGGCCAGAGCTGTCGAACACGCGGTTGATGATGTTGCCGAGTGAACGCGGGCGGTTCGCCTTTGAACGCGAGCGGGACTTGGAAGATCTCATCTTGTCCTTTGGGTCCAGATGACCTGGGCTTTGTCGGAATGTCCCACGATGCGAAGGCTGCCTTTCGGCGGGCCGGGGACGTTCGAACTGTCTGGCATGCTTCGCGCAAGGGGGGCAAAGCCCTGTCCCGTCGCGCAGGGTCGAGTAATCACGCGGGGGCGGGTCTGACAAGCGGATTCTGCGTCCCTGCCCCGGTTGCAGCGCGAATCCCCCCAAGGATTTGCGCGCCCTGTGGCGAATTTCCCGCAATCGGCGGGTCTCAGGCGCAGGGGGCCTCCGGGTCGGCGGGCTTTTCGCCGCAGACCACACGGTCGCGCCCGTCCCAGTCCTGCAGCACGCGGATACCGGTCAGGCCCGCCTGCGCCATCAGGGCCGAGACGGCCGTGGCCTGTGTCGGTCCGATCTCCACCAGCAGCCGCCCGCCGGTCATCAACCGCGCAGGCGCCCCGGCACAGAGGATACGATAGGCGGCAAGGCCGTCCTCACCCGGGCTCAGCGCGAGATGCGGTTCCCAGTCGTGCACCTCGCGGCTCAGCGCGGGCATCTCGGACGCGGCGATATAGGGCGGGTTGGACAGGATCAGATCATAGCGCCCGGGCACCTGCGCGAACCAGTCCGAGGCGATGAACCGCGCCCGCCGGTCCAGCCCCAGCCGTTCGGCATTGTCGCGCGCGACGTCAAGGGCGGGTTCGGAGACATCAACCCCCAGCCCCACCGCCATCGGCATCGATCCCAGCACCGAGAGCAGGATGCAGCCCGTGCCGGTGCCAAGGTCCAGCACCTTGAGAAAGGGTTTGTTCACCGCCTCGGCCACGAGGATTTCGGTTTCCGGGCGCGGGTCCAGCGTGTCTTGCGTCACCCGGAACTCCCGCCCCCAGAAGACGCGGCAGCCGGTGATCTGGGCCACGGGCTGGCGGCGCATGCGGGCCTGAACTGCATCCTCCAGCCGGGCGCGGGCGGTGTCGGTCAGCACATCGGGCAGGTGCAGCGTCAGACGGTCCAGCCCGATGTGCATCGCATGGGACAGAAGATGGCGCGCGTCGGTGGCCGGGTCGGGCACCCCGGCGGCGGCCAGACGCGGGATGGCGGCGCGCAGCGCATCGTTGCCGGTGGCACCTGCGGGCATCATTCCGACATCTCCGCCAGTTTGGCCGCCTGATCATGGGCGGTCAGGGCGTCGATCACCTCATCCAACCCGCCCTGCATGATCTGGCCCAGGGAATAGAGCGTCAAGTTGATCCGGTGGTCGGTCATGCGCCCCTGCGGGAAGTTGTAGGTGCGGATGCGTTCGGAGCGGTCGCCCGTGCCCACCTGCGCCTTGCGGTCGGCGGCACGGGCATTGGCGGTGCGTTCCCGCTCCATCTCATAAAGCCGCGCCCGCAGGACCTGCATCGCGATGGCGCGGTTCTGGTGCTGGGATTTTTCGGAACTGGTGACGACCAGCCCAGTCGGGATATGCGTGATCCGCACGGCGGAGTCGGTGGTGTTGACGTGCTGACCACCTGCGCCAGAGGCGCGCATCGTGTCGATGCGGATGTCGGACGCGGGGATGTCGATGTCCACTTCCTCTGCCTCCGGCAGGACGGCGACCGTGGCGGCAGAGGTGTGGATGCGCCCGCCGGCCTCGGTCTCGGGCACGCGCTGCACGCGGTGGACGCCGGATTCGTACTTCAACCGGGCAAAGACGCCTTCGCCCTGCACATGGGCGGTGAGTTCCTTGATGCCGCCCAGATCGGTGAATTGCTGATCGAGGATCTCGAACCGCCAGCCCTTGGCATCGGCATGGCGCTGATACATGCGCAAGAGGTCCGCCGCGAAAAGCGCCGCCTCTTCGCCGCCGGTGCCGGGGCGGATTTCAAGGATGGCAGGTCGGCCATCCGCCGCGTCTTTCGGCAAAAGCGCGATGCGCAGGGCCTGTTCCATCTCGGGGATGCGGAACTTCAGGCGGGGGAGTTCCTCTTCGGCCAAGGCGCGCATTTCGGGGTCGGAGAGCATCGCCTCGGCCTCGGCCAGATCGGCCTTGGCGCTGTGGTAGGCGGCGATCTGGTCCACCACCGGTTTCAGGTCGCTGTATTCGCGGCTGATGCGGGCAATCTCTGCCGGGGCGGCGCCTGCGTGAAGGCGCGCCTCAAGATATTCGAACCGGGCGATGATCTGATGGAGTTTCTCTGTCGGCAGCATGGGGGGGGATGTGACGCGAAGCGGGGTTCCGGTCAAGACGATTGACGGCGACGGGACGGAGTGGAACCCTGCGCGGATGAGCGTCGTGATCCTCATCCTGGCCGCTGGCGCATCGTCGCGGATGCGCGGCGGCGACAAATGCCTTGAGCGGGTGGCAGGTCAGCCGCTGCTGCGGCAGGTGGCCCTGCGGGCGCTGGAGACGGGCTGCCCAGTGCTGGTCGCCCTGCCCCCGGATCGGCCCTTGCGGGCGGCGGCCGTGGCGGGTCTGGCGGTGACGCGGGTGGCGGTGCCGGACCCGGCGCAGGGCATGGCGGCCAGTCTGGTGGCCGGCGTCAGGGCCGTGCCAGAGGGGACGTCGGTCCTGCTGATGCTGGCGGATCTGCCCGAGATCACCGCCGACGATCTGACGCAGGTGCTGGCCATGGCGGCGGTGCATCCGGGCCACATCCTGCGCGGGGCGGCGGCGGATGGCACGGCAGGCCATCCGGTGCTCTTTCCACCCGATCTGCGCGGGGACTTGCTGGAGTTGACCGGAGATGCGGGCGCACGGTCGGTCTTGCAGCGGCACAAGGACCGGGTGCGCCCGGTTCCCCTGCCCGCCCGCCATGCGGTGACCGATCTCGACACGCCCGAGGACTGGGCGGCGTGGCGGGCTCAGCGCTCCTGACGGCGCGCGCGCGGGGTCAGGTCAAAGCCGATGCGGGGTTTGAGATAGACCAGCGGCGCGCCATCCGGTCCAAGCACGCAAGACAGGCGGTGGTTGGCCTCGTGCACATCCTGCCCACGGGTCTTGCCCCATTGGTCCATGTCGCGGTCAAACCAGTGCTGGGTGACGTTCAACATCCCGGCGGTGGGGCCTTGGGGCGCGGGTCGTGATGCGCCTTCGGGCGCGGCGGGCAGGTCGGGTGCAAAGTGGCAAAGCGAAGAGCGGGTCATCGGGGCGGGCGTCCTGTGCTGACGGGGATGGGGCCAGTCTGCGCCTTTGTCCCGATCGCGGCAACGCAACCCAAGGATGCATCCCCCTCGCCTTTGGGACGGGTTTGTCCCCTGACCTTGCCCCAGAGCAAAGGGCGGGCGGCGCGCTGCGGTGCGCTCCGCCCGCCCTTTTATCAGTCGCGTCCGGGTTTCTTGCCCCCACGCGATTCGGTGTCCCCGCCCGAGGGCTTGGCGGTGCCGCGCGTCTCGGCGCTGCCCGCGGTGTCGCCGCCCGGACGGCTCGCCTGTTCCTTGGCCTTGGCGATGCCGCCGCGCTTGTCACCGGCGCTGCCCGAACCGCCCTTTGTCTTTCCCTTGTTGCCTGCCATCTGCGCCCCTCCTTGACATGTCAGAGCGGTTACAACCCATGATTGCAATTGCGGTTCCGTCAGGTGTTCGGCCCCCGCGCCGATCCCATGCGTTGCGCGTCGGGGGCGACCGTCTGCGTCCCCAGCGGCGTATGGCGGGAGGCATCGTTGTGCGCCGCCCGCCGGGACGAGATGGCAAGCCCGTAAAGGCAGATCATCAAAAGCACACCAAAGACCAAAATCGCGAGGGGAAGTTCCATCCGTGCCTCCTGTCGGTTGAGGACAGGCGAACGCCGGGTCTGTGGCGGCTGTTCCGCGGGGGCGTCCGCATCAGACGAAATCCGCCGGTGGGTGCGCTGCACGATCAGGGGAAAGTGGTGCGGGCGGTCGGACTCGAACCGACACTCCTTGCGGAAACAGAGTTTGAGTCTGTCGCGTCTACCATTCCGCCACGCCCGCGCACGGTGGCCTAGATGCGGCACGGGCGCGGCGGTGTCAAGCGGCTGAACACCGCCCCACGGCGATTTGCCGGGCCGCTCAGGGCTGGTCCGCCGCGAAGGTGTCGCACCGCGCCACCTGACCGGAGGTTTGCCCGGTCTCGAACCAGCGCATCCGCTGGGCGGAGGAGCCGTGGGTAAAGCTGTCAGGCACCGGCGTGCGACCTGCCGCGCGTTGCAGGCTGTCATCCCCGATCCGGGCGGCGGCGTTCATCGCCTCGGCCACGTCGCCCCGGTCCAGCGTGCCCAACTGGCGCGCGGCGTGATGCGCCCAGACCCCGGCCAGACAATCGGCCATTAGTTCCACCCGCACCGAAATGGCGTTGCCCTCGGCGTCGGAGGCGCTGGCACGGGCGCGGTTGGTCTTGCCCAGCACCCCCAACTCGTTCTGCACGTGATGCCCGATCTCATGCGCCACCACATAGGCCGCCGCGAAATCGCCGCCCGCGCCAAGCTGGCGGTCCAGCGTCATGAAAAACCCGGTGTCGAGATAGACCTTGCGATCCACGGGGCAGTAGAACGGCCCTGTCGCCTGCGAGGCCCCGCCGCAAGGGGAGTCGGTGGTCCCCTTGAACAGCACCAGCGTCGCGGGGGTGTAGGTCGCGCCAAGTTGCTGGTCGAACACCTGCGCCCAGACCGCTTCGGTATCGGCAAGGGTGACCGACACGAACTCTCCCATCGCCTGATCCTCGGCCGTGAGGGTGCGGCTTTCGGTCGGGGTCTGACCCTGCGGGGCCGAACCCGGCTCGCCCTGCAAGAGGGGCGTGAGGTCGATGCCAAGGAAATAGCCGATCACCACGATGGCCAGCACGCCGGCACCGCCCACACTGGCCCCGCCTCTGGCGCCGATCCTTCGGCGATCTTCGATATTGCCGCTGACGCGCCGTCCCCGCCAATCCATCACTCGCCCTCCACGCTGGTGCTGCGACGATACAAGCCCGGACCGGGCCGGGGAAGTTCCCTTCCCCCGACTTGACCTTGCCGCCTGCCCGTGATGCTTGGGCGCGGTCCCAACCCGGAGTTGCCATGTTCCGCGCGCTTTACGATTGGACCCTGCGGCAGGCGGGGCGCAGGCAGGCCCCGGCGGTGCTGGGGGCGATTTCCTTTGTCGAAAGTTCGGTCTTTCCCATTCCCGCCGATGTGCTGTTCGTGCCGATGTGTCTGGCACGGCCCGACAAGGCATGGCGCTATGCGCTGATTGCCAGCGTCACCTCGGTCTTGGGTGGCATCTTCGGCTGGGCCATCGGCTATTGGGCCTTTGACGCCATCGCGCGGCCCTTGCTGGAGTTTTACGGCAAGATGGCGGCCTTTGAGACCTTGAAGGGCGAAACCGGGACATGGGCCATTCTGGTGATGCTGGTCACCTCCGGCCTCGCGCATCTACCGCCGATGAAGGTGGTCACGATCCTGTCAGGGGTGGTTGCGTTCGATCTGAAACTCTTCATCCTCGCGGCCATCGTGGCGCGGGGCGGGCGGTTCTACCTGCTTGCCTTCTTGCTGAACCGCTATGGCCTTCGGATCACGGCCTTTGTCGAAAAGCGGATGATCTGGATTGTCGGCGCGGTTCTGGTCGCGGCTTTGGCGGCGCTGGCCGTGGTGAAGGGGTTTTGACGATGGAGTTGACGCGCAACCGGTTGATCCTGCTGGCAACCCTTGGCTCGTTGGGGTTGCTGGGCGGGGCCTTTGCCTTTCAATACATCGGCGGTCTGGCCCCCTGCAA
This sequence comes from Paracoccaceae bacterium, assembly GCA_027486345.1. Taxonomy (GTDB): domain Bacteria; phylum Pseudomonadota; class Alphaproteobacteria; order Rhodobacterales; family Rhodobacteraceae; genus Paragemmobacter. The sequence goes on along the minus strand of JAIXPH010000023.1, from coordinate 7,026 downwards.
ACTCTGCCTGACGGCGCGTTGGCCCCATGCGGCGGCCATCGTCATCGGGGTTCTGGCGCTGACGCTGGGCTGGCGGTTCCTGCCATGGCTGGGGGCGCTGGCGGCGGCGGCGACCTCGGCCGTGGGCGTCTATCACACCGGGATCGAGCGGCATTGGTGGCAGGGGCCGACCTCCTGCTCCTCTGGCCCGATCGACCAGATGGATGCGAGCGCGCTGCTGGACCAGATCCTCGCCGCGCCCATCGTGCGCTGCGATGAGGTGGCCTGGGCCTTGGGCGGGATTTCGATGGCCTCGTGGAACGCGATCCTCTCCGCCGGGTTGGCGGTGGTCTGGGTCTTGGCGGCGCGCCGGGGGTAAGGCCGCGCCTGCCTATCCCAGCAGGCGATGATGTTCCTGAAGCGCGAAGCGGTCGGTCATCCCGGCCACATAATCCGCCACGATCCGCGCCAAGGTCACGGCGTCCTGCGCAGCACGCACATCCGCCGCCCATTCCTGCGGCAACAGGTCCGGCTGCGCCATGAACAGCGGGAAGAGGTCATTGACCACCCGCGTCACCTTGGCCCGCTCTGCCATCACCGAGGGCGCGCGGTACATGCGGTGGAACAGGAAAGAGCGGATGGCCTTGAGTTCCTGATACAGGGGCTTGGAAAAGCGGATCACCGTCGTGCCCAGATGGCGGATGTCCTCCACCGATTTCGGCTGCGCGGCGGTCAGGCGATTTTGCGCCACGGCGATCACATCCTCGACCATGCGGCCAAAGACGCGGCGCAGCGCCTCATGCCGGCGGCGCATCTTGTCCAGACCGGGATAGAGGCGATCCACCTCCTCGAACGCGGGGCCGGTGACGGGCAATTCCATCAGGTCGGCCTCGGTGAAGAGGCCCGAGCGCAACCCGTCATGCAGGTCATGGTGCGAATAGGCGACATCATCGGCGATGGCCGCCACCTGCGCCTCCGCACTCGCATGGGTGGAAAGTTCCAAGTCCCAAAGCGCGTTCACCTCAGCCAAGGCATAGGGCAAGGGGCCGTCATGTTTCTTGTCGGCATTGGGGCCGATGACGGGGCCATTGTGCTTGGCGATCCCCTCCAGCGACTCCCATGTCAGGTTCAGCCCGTCGAAATCGGCGTAATGCCGTTCCAGCCGTGTCACGATGCGCAGCGCCTGCGCATTGTGGTCAAACCCGCCATAGGGTTCCATCAACAGCCCCAAGGCATCCTCGCCCGTGTGGCCAAAGGGCGTGTGGCCAAGGTCATGGGCCAGCGCGATGGCCTCGGCCAGATCTGTGTTGAGGCCAAGGACGCCCGAGATGGTGCGCGCGACCTGTGCCACCTCGATCGAATGGGTCAGGCGGGTGCGGTAGTAATCGCCCTCATGTTCCACAAAGACCTGTGTCTTGTGTTTCAACCGGCGAAAGGCGCTGGAATGGATGATCCGGTCGCGGTCCCGCTGGAAGGGCGAGCGGAACGAGGACATGCGTTCCACATAAAGCCGCCCGCGCGAGGCATGCGGTTGGCAGGCATAGGGGGCGAGCATCGGGACTGCCTGTTCTTGTTGTGTCTTTTGCCCTATCCTATATCCAACTTGTCCGACCCGGACCACGCCTTTCATCAGGCCAAGCCTTTCATCAGGAACGCATCCATGGACCTCGTCCTGCCGCCCCTCGACCTGCCACCCCGCGTCACCGACCGCGCCTTTGCCCGCCTGCGCGAGATTTGCGAGGCGACGGGGGCGGACAAGGCCCTGCGCGTCGCCGTCGAAGGCGGCGGCTGTTCGGGGTTCCAGTATGACATCAAGCTGGACGATCCGGCGGCGGATGATCTGGTGCTGGAAAAGGACGGGTTGAAGGTGCTGGTGGATCAGGTCTCGCTGCCCTTCCTGACCAATGCCGTGATCGATTTTTCCGAGGAATTGATCGGCGCGCGATTCGTCATCGAAAACCCCAACGCCACCGCAAGTTGCGGCTGCGGAACGAGTTTTTCGATCTGACCACGGGCCTGCCCCTGTTCTTGCCGCAACGCAGCACTATCCTTGCCGCCAAGACGGACAGAGGGGCGAAAGATGACGGTGGTTTTGATGCTGGGCTCTGGTCCCACCGCGCCCGAAGCGCGCGATTGGGATCGGGGGGCGATTGACACGATCCTTGCCATCAATAACGCCCATCTGGTCCGCCCCGATTGGGATTTGCACATCTACCCGTGGGATTTTCCGGAAGATCGCCGCCCCGTGCCCGGCCCCGGTCAGCGCGCGGTGACGCAAGAGGATTTCGTTCCGGCCCAGAACGCCTTCGGCGGCTTTGTCTATGCCGGGGGCACCATGGCCTTTACCGCCGCCTATTGGGCGCTGGCGGCGCTGAAGCCGCAGGTTCTCGCGGCCTTTGGCTGCGACATGCACTATCCCCCCGGCCAGACGCATTTCTATGGCGCGGGCACGGCGGACCCGCTGCGCCCTGACATTACCTTGCAATCACTTGAGGCGAAATCTGCCCGCCTGATGATCCTTGCCGCCATGCAGGGCTGCGCGATGGTCAACCTGTCCTTCGGCCCCTCGCGTCTGGTGTTTCCGCGTGTGGCGCTGGACGGCGTGAAAGATGCCCGCCCCCTGCCCTTTGATGCAGACCTTGCCGCCACGGCCCTGCGGCGTGAGGCGGAGTTGGGCTATCTGGTGCCATCGGGCCGCTACTGGGAAGAGGCGGAGCGTTTTGATCCCGCCGCCCTGCGCGATGTCGATGCGCTGTGGCTGGCGGCTGTCGCGACCACAGCCTGACTTGCCCCCACCCCGGCGAAGCGCCTAGAAGCGGAGAGCAACCAGAGGGCCGCGCCATGAAAATCGCCAGCTTCAACATCAACGGCATCAAGGCGCGGATCGAGGCGTTGCCCGCGTGGCTGGCCGAGGCCAAGCCCGATGTGGTCTGCCTGCAAGAGATCAAGTCGGTGGATGAGGCCTTTCCGCGCGCGCTGTTCGAAGACATGGGCTACCGCGTCGAAACCCATGGCATGAAAAGCTTCAACGGTGTGGCGATCCTGTCGCGGCTGCCCTTGGAGGATGTGACGCGCGGTCTGCCGGGGGATGACGAGGATATTCAGGCGCGCTGGATCGAGGCGACGGTGATCGGGGATGCCGGGGCTTTGCGGATTTGCGGCCTCTATCTGCCCAATGGCAACCCGGTGCCGGGGCCAAAATATGACTACAAGCTGGCATGGATGGCGCGGATGCAGGCGCGGGTGCAGGCGCTGCTGGCGACCGAGGAACCGCTGGCCTTTTGCGGCGATTACAATGTGATTCCCGAAGCGCAGGATGCGGCCAAGCCCGAGCTTTGGGTGAATGACGCCCTGTTCCTGCCCGAAACCCGCGCCGCCTATCGGCGGATCGTCAACCTTGGCCTGACCGACGCCTTCCGTGCGCGCGTGCCCGGTCCGGGGAACTACACCTTCTGGGATTATCAGGCCGGGGCGTGGGAGCGAAACAACGGCATCCGCATCGACCACCTGCTGCTCTCGCCGCAAGCCGCTGACCGTCTGGTGGATGTGGGCATCGACAAGGGCGTTCGCGGCTTGGAAAAGCCGTCCGATCACGTGCCGATCTGGGCGGAACTGGCGATCTGATCCACAGGCTTTCGGGCCGAGCGCAGCGCGACCAAAGCACCCGAGGCCAGCACGCAGCCCATCCCGGCAATGGTCAGCGCATCGGGCATATGGGCAAAGACCGCCCAGCCCAAAAGCGTGGCCCAGACGATGTGCAGGTAATTCACCGGGGCGAGCAAGGCTGCCGGGGCCTCTCGATACCCCGCCGTGAACAGGAAATGCCCAAGGGTGGAGGCGAGCGTTAGCCCGATCAACAGCCCCACTTGTCCGAGACCGGGCGTGGGCACAGAGGCCATCCCCGGCCATGTCAGGGCCAAGACCGCGCCATAGCTGAGACAGCCGACCAGCGCGGTGGACACGAGCAGCGCCACCGTGGTCTCTGTCCGCGCCAAGAACCGCGTCAGCAGGTGATAGCCCACCGTTCCCGAGGCGGCCAGCATGGCAAAGCCCACCCCCGCCGGATTGAGGCCGCTGCCCGGACGCACGATCAGCAGCACCCCCAGAAACCCGCCCACCGCCGCGATCCAGCCCCAGCGGCCGACGACCTCTCCCAGCAGTGGCCCCGCCAGCAAAAGCACGACAAAGGGCGCAAGGTAGGTGATCGCCACCGTCTCGCCCACCGGCATGCGCTGCAAGGCCATGGCGAAGACGAACGACGACAGCGCCAGCATCGCGCCCCGTGCCAGCACCAGCCAAGGGCGGCGGTAGCGGAACAGCGCCACGCCGTGGCGCGGGCCCAACACCGCCAGCAGGATCAGCACGTTCAGGCTGTAGCGCAGCGCGAGGATCAGCGGGATGCTGTAGAACGCAAACAGGATTTTGCCCGCCGTATCCCCCGCCGCAAACAGGAACACGGCGGCAGAGACCAAGAGCACGCCCTTGATGGCCGATGTCGCGGGGATGTCGGTTTGGGTCATCCGCCTTGCCTGCCCTGTCGGCGCGGCAAAGGCAAGCGTCGCTCAGGCCGTCACGTCAAACCCGTAAAGCCAGTCGAATTTCTTTAGCGCCAGCCCCGGTGCGACCAGCCCCGACAGGCGCAGTGCCGCATGGGCCACCCCGCGCGTGACGCCCGACAGATGATAGTTGCGCGCATTGGCATTGGCCGCCGCCACGATCCGCGCGCAGCGGGGTTGGCGGGCGGCCTGATAGGCGGCCAGACCCGCCGCCAGCGAGTCGGTTTCCGCCAAGGACCGCACCAGCGACCACGCATCCTCCAGCGCCATATTGGCCCCTTGCGCCAGAAAGGGCAGCGTCGGGTGTGCCGCATCGCCCATGAGCGCCACCGCCCCCTCTGGCACGACCCTGTGCCAGACCGGCGCGACCTCGTGCCGGAACAGACCCCAGAGCCAGACATCCTCGGCCCGGTCCAGCCAGCCGCGCACGCGGGGGCCGAGCTCCTCGAAGGCAAGGCGCAACTCCATGGGGTCATCGCGCAGCGACCAGCCCTCTTCGACCCAGCGCCGCCGTTCCTCGACCGCGACGATGTTGCGCAAGGTGCCGCCGCGCAGGGGATAGCTGACCAGATGGCGGCCCGCGCCCATATGCACCTCGGCCACCGCAGGATCAGCGGGATCATTGGGAATCACCGTCCGCCATGCCACCTGATGGGTGAAGAAAGGCGCAGTCCGGCCAAGAAGGGCATGGCGCATCGGGCTGTGCAGCCCATCCGCCCCGATCATCAGGTGCGCATCAAAGGCAGACCCCTGCGCCGTGATGGCGCGGGGGCGCGGCCCGGTCAGGTCGATCCGGTCAACCTTTTGCAGCAGGCGGATGGTCACCCCCACCTCCCGCGCGCCCTGAGCCAGAATGTCGATCAGGTCGGCGCGATGGAGGAAATGCCAGCCCTGCCCCGGACGCAGCCTGGCAAGGTCCATCCGCAACACGCGCGAGCCGTCGCGACCGTCCTTCAGCTCCACCGCCTCGGCGCGCGTGGACTTCGCGGCCAAACGGTCACCCAAGGCCAGCGCCTGCATCACCGCCATGCCGTTGGGACTGATCTGCAGGCCCGCGCCCACCTCGGTGATCGCTTCGGCCTGTTCCAGCACCGTGACCTGCGCCCCGCGCATCGCTAAGGCCCGCGCGACCGCAAGCCCCGCCACTCCGGCCCCCAGAACCGTGACCTCTTGCCCCAGCAAACTCATTCCCGCCCCCCGCAAATGCACAAGGCCGGGCCTGATGCGGCCCGGCCTTGCCGTATTTCCATCGTCCGCGGCAAAGCCGCCCCACGCGGACGTCAGTCGTCGCGGTGGACCTTTTCGCGGCGTTCGTGCTTTTCCTGCGCTTCCAGCGTCATGGTGGCAATCGGGCGCGCGTCCAGACGTTTCAGGCTGATCGGCTCGCCGGTCACCTCGCAATAGCCGAACTCGCCATTCTCGATCCGGCGCAGGGCAGAATCGATCTTGGCCACCAATTTGCGCTGACGATCCCGGGTGCGCAGCTCCAGCGCGCGATCCGTTTCTTCACTGGCACGGTCGGCAATGTCGGGGACGTTGCGCGCACTGTCTTGCAGGTTGTCGATCGTCTCGGCGGACTGTTCCAGAAGTTCGGCCTTCCAGTTCACCAACTTTCGACGGAAATACTCAAGCTGCCGCTCATTCATGAACGGCTCTTCCTCGGCCGGGCGGTAGTCGTCCGGAAGGAACACCTCGGGCTTCATCGCTGCACTCTCCATTGTGTCGGACCGCGCCGACAGGGGACCTGCTGTCACGGCGCGCTCCTGCTCGCGCCAGCGTCTAGCCTAGAGAACGCGGCTTGTCACTAGCGGTTGCGAGGAAAGCATGCCGCAGCTACCGTCCGTACCTTGCCGCCCGCCGCAATTCCGCCACAGCCAAAGGACCGCCCGCCATGAAATTCGCCTCGACCGACCGCTATGTCGCGCCTGCTGACCTGACGCTGGCGGTGAATGCGGCGGTGACGCTGAAACGGCCGCTGCTGGTCAAGGGCGAACCGGGCACCGGAAAAACCGAACTTGCGCGGCAAGTGGCCGAAGGGTTGGGGCTGCCGCTGATCGAATGGCATGTGAAATCCACGACCAAGGCGCAACAGGGCCTTTACGAATACGACGCCGTCAGCCGCCTGCGCGACAGCCAGCTGGGCGAGGCGCGGGTGCGAGACGTGCGGAACTACATCCGCAAGGGCAAGCTCTGGCAGGCCTTCGAGGCGCCGGGCAAGGTGGTCTTGCTGATCGACGAGGTGGACAAGGCCGACATCGAATTCCCCAACGATCTGTTGCAGGAACTCGACCGGATGGAATTCCACGTCTACGAGACCGGCGAGACGATCCGCGCCACCCATCGCCCCGTGGTCATCATCACCTCGAACAATGAAAAAGAGCTGCCGGACGCCTTCCTGCGGCGCTGCTTCTTCCACTACATCCGCTTTCCCGACGACGAGACGATGAAGGCGATCATCGACGTCCACTTCCCCAAGATCAAAAGCCGCCTC
>JAIXPH010000059.1 GCA_027486345.1 Paracoccaceae bacterium | reverse complement strand
GCAGGCAGAACGAGAACAGCGTGGTCAGCACCCCGAAGGCGAAGATGTTGGGGTGAATTTCCACCGCGAAGGTGCCGTAGATCGCCAAGGGCAAGGTCTGATCCCGGCCCGAGGCAAACAGTGTGCGCGGAAATTCGTCAAAGGACAGGGTGAAGGCGAACAGCATCGCCGACAGCACGCCCGGGAAGATCAGCGGGAAGGTCACCTTGCGGAAGGTGGTCCAGGGATCGACGCCCAGCGACCAAGCCGCCTCTTCGACCGAGGAGTCGAACCGGTTCAGGATCGCCAGCATCACAAGGAAGGCGAAGGGAAAGGTGTAGGACACATGGGTGGCAAAGGCGGTTGAGAACCAGTGGCGTTCGATCCCGAAGACGTTGTTGGACAGCAGCGACACGCCCAACCCCGTCAGCACGCCCGGCACCATCATGCCCAGCACGATCAGGTAGAACACGATGCCCGAGCCCTTGAACTTGCGCCGGAAGGCCTGCGCGGACATCACGCCCAGCACGGTGGAGACGATCATCGTCATCCCGGCCAGCACCAAGGACCGCACCAGCGCCTCACCGAACGGCAGGGGGGCGATGCGCGACGGCGGGGTCAGGCCGAAGATGTGACGATACCAATAGGTTGACCATTCGATGATCGGGAACTGCGGCCCGCCCTCTGGCCCCTGCTGGAACGAGATGATCGTTAGCACCACGAAGGGGCCGTAGAGGAACAGGATGAACAGCGCGACGTACAGACCAAGCGCGGGTTTCAGGATACGCGATTCCATGGCTCAAAGCTCCCGCTTCAGATCGACGATGCGCAGGAAGCCCGCGATGACGATGCCCATCACGACGGTCAGGCAGACCCCCACGACCGAGGCCATCGCCCATTTGAGTGAGCCGACCTGTGTGACGATGATGTTGCCCAGAAGGTTGACCTTGCGGCCCGACAAGGCACCCGAGGTGGCGAATTCACCCAAGACCATGACCGAGACGAAGATCGCGCCCACGACGACACCCGGCAGCGACAGCGGGAAGATGATCTTCCAGAAGATGCGCCCGAAGCCTGCGCCCAGATCGCGCGCCGCCTCGATGATGTTGCGGTCGATCCGGCTGAGCATGAAGGCGATGGGGCCCACCATGAACACGCAGTAAATCTGGGTCATCCCGATGATCACCGACAGTTCGGTGAAGAGCAGCACCTCGATCGGCTGCTGGATGATGCCCAGCTTCAGAAGGACGATGTTGATCGCGCCCTCCTTGCCCAGCATCGGCCGCCATGCCAGCACCCGGATCAGGAAGGATGTCCAGAACGGGATGACGCAGACCACCAGAAGCACGGTGGAAAGCGTCTTCGACTTCACGAACAGCCCGACGAACAGCGCCGTGGGGTAGCCGACGATGAAGGTCGTCGCCAGAACGATCAGCCAGATGCGCACCGTCGTCCACAAGGCACCCGTGTAGGTGTCGGAGGCGAAGAACTGCTTCCAGCTGGCCAGCGTCGGATCGGAGGAGATGTTGAAGGTCGTCTGCGTCCAGAACGAGACATAGACGATCATCAGGATCGGCAGGACAAGGAACAGGCACATCCAGATGATGCCCGGCGCAAGCAGCCAGCGCGTCGTGTTGGATTGCCGTTTCTGAATGGTGGGAGTGGCGGACATCAGCGCACCTCACGGCCAAAGACGATGGCCTGTTCGGGGTTCCACGTCAGCAGGTAGTCCTGCCGGGGTTCGAATTCCTGCGGGGCCCCGAGCGAGAGGTGATGCTCCATCTCGATCACATGGCCATCGCCCGCGTCGAAGAAGTTCATCACCGCAGAGCCAAGGTATTCCGACGCGATGAAGGTGGCGCGGATCTTCGGCCCGGTCGGAGCGGCGTCCAGCGCCACGGCGCGCATCCGGTCATAGCGCACGGCATAGACATCGCGGTCGCCCTTGACGGCACTGGGAACGGCGACCGTGCCGAAGGGGCCGGTGAACTGGCCACCCGACAGCTTGCCCTCGAACAGGTTGAAGCGGTTGAGGTAATGCGCCACGTCGGGTGTGGCCGGGTGGTCATAGACCTGCCCCGGCGCGCCGATCTGGATGATCCGGCCCCTATCCAGCACAACCACGCGGTCGCCCATCGCCAAGGCTTCGGTCTCGCTGCCCGTCACATGGACGAAGGTCACGCCCAGACGTTCGCGGATGGCCCGCAATTCGTTGCGCATCCGACCGCGCAGATTGGCATCCAAGGCACCAAGCGGTTCATCCAGCAGCACCAGTTTGGGCTGCATCGTCAGGGTGCGCGCCAAGGCCACGCGTTGGCGCTGCCCGCCAGAGATCTGATCAACCCCCCGCCCCTCCATCCCCGACAGACCGACGAGTTCGATCATTTCAAGCGCGCGCTGTTCGACCTGCGCGGGGGTGAGGCCGGATTTGCCATGCGTCAGGCCGAAGCCCACGTTCTGGACCACCGTCAGATGCGGAAAGAGCGCGAAGTTCTGGAACACGAAGCCGATCCCACGCTCATGCGCGGGAACGTTGGTGATGTCGCGACCCTGAAAATGGACACGGCCCGCCTCGGGGGCCTCAAAGCCCGCGATGACGCGCAGAAGCGTCGTCTTGCCAGAGCCGGAGGGGCCGAGGAACGAGATATACTCGTTCGCGCCCGCCTCGAGCGTCGCATTGTCCAGCGCAACCAAGTCGCCATAGCGCTTGGTCACACCGTCCAGTCTGAAGACCGCAGTGTCCAACTTCACCTCGCCTGAGAATTGGGGCCGCTTCGTGGCCGCCCCTTTATTGTCTCGCCCTAGCCGACTTGCGGCCGTTCACCCATCGAAACTGTACTTTGAATGAAATAGCTATTCTTCGAACCTGTCAACGGGTTATCAAATTTCTCATTCGGTCAAATTTCAGCACGTATCGTACCGTTTTCGCGCAAAAATCAGCCGACCCGCGACAGGCTAAGCGGCTATCAATTGGCTAGTGAACTCAATGTTCATTTCATTGTGGACTAAGGTATGCAGCAAAAGACCCGGCATCGGGAATGACGGCGACGATTTTCATCCGCGCCAGATAGCGCCGGGCGGTGATGGACAGATGATCCCGCAGATATTCACACGCGGAATCAATGGGATGGCGCGAAATCAGGTCGAACAGCGTCTGATATTGCTCGATGGTGTCCTCATCGCGGGGCAGACCCAGACGGATCAGGGCCCGATCAACCGCCGAGAGCAGAAGGCGGTTCCCCCGGATCATCTCTACGAGTGCCGTGTTTTGTGCCTGCGCGATGCAATGTTCCAACAGCGCGTCCCCCAGAAAATCGGGCGTGATTCCGGGATCGGTGCCGATCCGGTCCAGGAGCGCCTCCACTTCGGCATAACGGATATGTGGCGCGGCCAGCCGCAGCGCGGCAGGTTCGACGATCCCGCGCAGCTCGAACTTCTCGGACACGGTGCGCGCGGTCAGCGGTCCCGCGATCCAATGCGACGAGGCGCTTTTCCGAATCAGCCCGCGTTCCTGCAACCGCGCCAGCACATCGCGCACCACGGTGCGGCTGACGCCCAGATGGTCGGCCAGTTCGGTCTCAACAATGCGGAATTCGCCGAAGATCTGGCAGGAGGCCACCTCTTCCTCGACCTGATCATAGACGTGCCGCCATGTGCCCCGGGTTTGCAGGGCATCATCCACCTCATCGGGCACCTCAAGCGCCAGATCGCGGATGTCACGGCGAATCGGCGTGACCTCGGTCTTGCCATCGCCGACCAGATAGCCGCGCCCGTCAAAGCGGTGGATCAGCCCGGCCTCCAGCAACTGCCGCAAGGCGGCCTGCACCGGCACGCGGCTGGTCTGCATCACGGCGGCGATGGGACCTTCCAGCAGGACAAAGCCCGCGGGCAGGATGCCCGACAGGATATTCTCGCGCAGAACGCGAGTGATCAGTTCATAGCGCGGTTCCTGCGCAAGCGGATTGGACGAGCGGATCATGCCTCTGCCCCCTCGGCCACGCGGCGCACGAAGCGGTCCCAGACGCGGGCGGCGTAGTTGTATTCGTCCATGACGGTGTTCCAGATCACGATCCGGCGCACCCGGTCCACATAGGGCCCCCCGGCGCGGCGACTCCCCTTGGTCACGGCCAAATCCCCCGACGGACCATGCAAATCGCGCGCAGCGGCGGCCCCGTCATACCAATAGGCCCATTCCTCAGGCGCAAGATAATCCTTTGCCCGCGCGGGGTTCGAGATGTAGTAGCCTTGGCGCGCCATCACCGCGCCCGCAAAGCCCGACAGCCACCAGTTCATGTATTCATAGGCCATGTCGAGTTCGGCCCCGCGCAGATGGCGCGACAGCGAGGCGCCGCCATGCCAGGCCCGATACCCCTCGACCGGGGCGGATTCGACGAAATGCGCACGGGCGGCGGTCAGTTTGCCATAGACCGGCGACCACATGCTTTGCACCGCCACCCGGCCCTGTTCGACCAGCGCCGCCGCCTCGCCGCCCTCGCGCCACGTGCCGACGAAATAGCCTTCGACCCGGCGCTGTTCGAGCAGCTTCATCAAGGCGTTGATCTCATCGATGGTCATGTTGCCGATGTCGGCGAACTGCAATTCCCCCGACGCCTCGGCCGCGAGGGCCGCGTCGAAAAACCCGATGGCCGGTTCATCCACCAGCGCGATCCGGCCCTTGGCGCGGCGGTCCAGAAGCCAGGCCCAGCTTGGCCGCACATCCGGCCCGTTGCCGAACACCCGCGCGTCAAAGCCGAAACTGTCCATGTTGTGGACCGTGGGCAGCATCGAGATGTGGCGCGAGGGTTTGGAGCCGAGAAATCCCCCCGGCTGGATATAAAGCTTCTTCACCGGCGCATCGCCCGCGCCGCGCCCGGCGTATTTGCTGATCCCACCCAGCTTGACCAGATCGGACACCCCGTCCCAGTCGGTGATGCGCGACAGGTCAATGGGTTGCAGCGCACCCCAGAACCAGACGATGTCCAGATTGTGGAAACATTGTTCATAGACATCATAGGTTTCCGGCCGCATCGCCGCTTGCCGCTGGCAGGACAGGAAATCCTGCAACTCGAAATCCACGTCAAACCCAAGGTCCGCCTCTGCCCGTTCGCGCACCGGCGGCAGCAGCGTGATCGAGGTCCCCAAGACACGCAAACGCCGCCGCGGAAGATGCGGCGGGGCGGAAAGCGGGCTTTGGGCGGAATGGGTCATCGGTCCTCACATCCTCTGGCGCGGGCGGTGGATCGCCCGCGCCTGTGGTGCCCCAGCCGACCGCGTCAGTCCAGTGCGGCGGCGATCTGGTCCAGCACCCTCTTGCGGTCGGCCCGCGCGGCCAGCGCCTGATCCATCGTGACCTTGACGAAGCGCGTCGGCGTATGCGGCTGCAACTGGCCGATCAGGTCCATGTCGGCAGAGACCACGGTGCCGACCATGAAATACCCGCCGCCCGAGACGGCATCGCGGTGCAGCACGATGGGTTCCGTCCCGCCGGGCACCTGAACCGAGCCATAGGGATAGCAGGCATCCACGATGTTGGACGGATCAGACCCCGCACCGAACGGCTGTTCTCGGTCCACGAATTCCAGCGGGTGACCGGATTTGAAGCGATAGCCGATGCGGTCAGCCTCAGGTGCCACTTTCCACGTATCCGCGAAGAAACGCTCCCCTGCCGCATCGGTGATCCGGTGCCAGTAAAGGCCCGGCAGCATCCGCAACTCGGCTGGCGTTCCCGGCTTGCGGCGCAGGGTTTCCGGCACGGTCTTGCCCGCACCCCCTTTGCCCTGCCCCATCGGCAGCACGTCACCCGCTTGCAGCTTGCGCCCGTGGAAGCCGCCCAAAGCGCCGAGCGTGTAGGTCGAGCGTGACCCCAGCACGACCGGTACATCAATACCGCCCGACACCGCGATATAGGCCCGCGCCCCGGCTTTCAGGAAACCGAAGGACAGCACCTGGCCCTTTTTCACGGCAAAGGCCGTCCATCCGGCCTGCTCTACCCCGTCCACCTTGGGCGGCATTTCGGCCCCGGTCACGGCGACGGTGGCGTCTTGGGTGAACTCCAGCTCCGGCCCCATGAACACGGCTTCCAGAACGGCATCCCCCGCCGCATTGCCGACCAAGAGGTTGGCGGCGGCCAGCGACAGCGTGTCCATCCCGCCCGAGACGGGAATGCCGATGTGGTAAAATCCCGGACGGCCAAGGTCTTGCACCGTGGTCGAAAGGCCCGGTTTGATGACATTAATGGGCATTGAGCGCCTCCATGATGCGGGCGTTGGTGCCGTCGATATCGGCCTGAAACTCGGCCAGCGAGAAGTTCACGGGGGCGATGCGCGGCATCCAGCGGCCCGCATCCACCTCGGCGACCGTGTGGTCATATTCGGCGCGGTCGATGGGCTTCCATTTCACGATATCGCCGGGTTTGAAGAGGCACATGAAATCGCGCAGGTAAGGCACCTCTTGCGCGGGGTCATAGATCGGCATCGGCGTGATGCCGAACATCTGATAGCCACCCGCGCCGCGCACGGAATAGATGCAGCCAAAACAGCCGCCATGCCCCACGGTCAGGCGCGGGGTGTCGGTGCGTGGACGCAGGTATTTCGGCGACTGGATTTGGCGCGAGCGGTCCACCATCTGGTAAAGGAACGGCAGACCCGCCACAAACCCCACCATCGACACAAACCACGGTGCGCCGGAATGGGCCTTCACGAAACCATCGACGCCGTCGAGGTTGTTGATCCGCGCCGTATATTCGATGTCGGTCGAAGTCGGGTCCTGATGGCGTTCGCGGAAGCGCTGACCCGTCTCATGCGTCCAGGGGTCATTGTAGAACACCGGGACTTCGATGATCCGCGTGTGCAGCGTGCTGGGCGCGGATTGCGCGGCCGCCTCCAGCTTTTGCAACTCGGCCAACATCGCATCCGGACTGATGATGTCGGGGTTGAACCGCACCTGAAAGCTGGCGTTGGCCGGGCAGATTTCGGTCACCCCCTTGATCTGCGCCTCCTTGAGTGCGGTCGTGATCGACATGCCCTTGAAAAAGGCTTCAAGCGACATTTCCTCGTCGCATTCCACGAAGATATGCTCGTCGCCGCCGAAAGAGTATCTGGTCTTCATTCCGGGGTGTCCTCTGTTTCAAGACGATGCGCGTTGGCCTCAAGCCAAGGTTCCAGCCAACGCGTGTGGAAATCGGCGCGGGCGACATCAGGGTCACGCGCCAAAAGCTGGTGCAAAGGTTTGGTGGTGGGCAGGCCGTCCACGGTCAACTCGCCCAAGGCCCGCCGCATCCGCGCGATGGCCGAAGCGCGATCCTCATCCCAGACGATCAGCTTGCCCAAGAGCGAGTCGTAGAAGGGCGGTACGGTGTAGCCCTGATAGAGCATCGTATCAAAGCGCACCCCCGTCCCCCCCGGCACGCGCAAGGCACTGATGGTGCCCGGACCGGGACGAAACGCCTGCGCCGGATCTTCGGCGCAAATCCGCACTTCGATGGCATGGCCGGTCAGACGGATCTGATCTTGCCGCAACCGCAGGGGTTCACCCCCGGCGATCCGCAGCATTTCGCGCACAAGGTCCAGCCCGGTGATCATCTCTGTCACCGGATGTTCCACCTGAATCCGGGTGTTCATTTCGATGAAATAGAACTGCCTCGTGACATCATCGAACAGGTATTCCAGCGTCCCTGCCCCGGAATAGCCCACCGCCTGCGCCAAGGCGACCGCAGAGGCGCAAAGCGTCTCGCGTTGGTCAGGCGACAAGGCGGCTGAGGGCGCTTCCTCCCACACCTTTTGCCGACGGCGCTGCAAAGAACATTCGCGTTCATAGCAATGCACCGCGGTTTTGCCATCGCCCAGCACCTGCACCTCGATATGCCGCGCCCGTTCGATGACCTTTTCCAGATAGAGCCCACCGTCGCCGAACGCGGCCTTTGCCTCGGCACTGGCTTGCGGCATCAGACGCTCGAATTTCTCGACGGTTTGGGCGATGCGGATACCGCGCCCCCCGCCCCCTGCAGCGGCCTTGATCATCACCGGGAATCCGATGGACTCAGCGATGGCGCGGGCGGCTTCGGGATCATCCACCCGGCCATCCGACCCCGGCACCACCGGCACGCCAGCTGCCTGCGCTGTGGTGCGGGCGGCGACTTTGTCGCCCATCGTGCGGATCACTTGGCCCGACGGTCCCACCCAGATCAGCCCCGCCGCCACCACGGCATCGGCAAAATCGGCATTTTCGGCCAGAAACCCATAGCCCGGATGCACGGCATCCGCCCCGGTCGCCCGTGCCGCCTCAAGGATCGCGTCAATCTTCAGGTAGGATTTCGCGGCGGCGGGTGGGCCGATCAGCACAGCCTCATCCGCCATCTTCACGGCCAAGGAGTCCGCATCCGCCGCCGAATGCACCTGCACCGTGCGGATGCCCAGTTCCTGCGCGGCGCGGATGATCCGCACCGCGATCTCGCCCCGGTTGGCAATCAGCAGTTTGCCGATGCCCATCTCAGGACAGCTCAACCAGGGGCTGGCCCGCCATCACGGGTTCTTCGTCATCGGTGGGAAAGCCGGTGATGGTGCCCGCCTGATCCGCGATCACCTCGTTGAAGGATTTCATCACCTCGATCAGGCCGATCACATCGCCCACCGCCACCGCGTCCCCCACATCCTTGAAGGCGGGTTTGTCGGGGGCGGGCTTGCGGTAGAAGGTGCCGGGAAGCGGCGAGAGGATTTGTTTGGTCATCGGTTCGTCCCTGTTGGTTTCTTCTTGTCGGGGTCTCAGGCGGCCTTGACGGCAGCGCGCACGGCCTGCGCCACGGCAACGGCATTGGGCGTGTCGGAATGCACGCAGATGGCATCGGCGCGCACGGGCACATCGACGCCACCGACCGAGCGCACCTTGCCGTCGCGCATCGCGCGGACGCAGGCGGCAGAGGCTGTCTCGGGGTCCGTGGCCGCATGTTCGCGAGTGATGATCAGCCCGCCTTGATCATTGTAGTCCAGATCGGCGTAGAATTCCGACACAAAGGCGTGGCCGCGCGCGGTGTAGACGGTTTCGTGCAGCGTGCCCGCCATGCCGAACAGCGGCACGCGATACAGGTCCGCCACATCGGCCACGGCATGGGCCACATCCTCCATCCGCGCGGCCATGCCGTAGAGCGATCCATGCGGCTTGATATGGTTCAGCGCCACGCCTTCGGCATCCAAGAACCCCTTCAACGCGCCGATCTGGTAGATCATGCAGTTGACCAGTTCGTCGCGCCCGATCTTCATCTCGCGCCGCCCAAAGCCTTGCAGGTCGGGCAAGGAGGGATGCGCGCCCACCTTGACCCCGTGCTGCTTGGCCAGTTGCACCGTCTGGCGCATGTGGTTGAAATCCGAGGCATGGAAGCCGCAGGCCACATTCGCCACGTCGATCAGCGGCATCAGACCTTCGTCGTCGCCGATGCGGTAAAGGCCGAAGCCCTCGCCCATGTCACAGTTGATGATGGTCATGTGCGCCCCCTCAGCCCGTGTAATCCAGCAGGTAAACCCCGGTTTCGTGCAGTTCCGCCGTCCAGTCGGGTTCAATGACGATGGTCGTCGTCACCTCTTCGATGACCGCAGGGCCAATGATGCGGTCGCCCGCGCCCAAGGCCTTGCCCGCATAGACCGGCGTCTGGCGCGTCTTGCCATCCGCCGTGAAGATCATGTCGCGGGTGCCGACCATGGCACTCTCCGCACCCTTGCCCGCCGCGATGGACATCCGCTTGGGCCGGTCCACCCGTCCCCAGATCGCGCTTTCGACGTTCACCACCTCGACCGTGCTGCCGGGTTCGGAATAGGTGTAGAGTTCCTCATGCCGGGCGTGGAACGCGGCCTTCAATTGGTCTAGCGCAGCCTCGTCCAAGGTAAAGGGATCGACATCCACCGTGCACTCATGGACCTGCCCGACATAGCGCATGTCCAAGGAGCGCCGCACCGTGATGCGGTCTTGGGTAAAGCCGTCGCCCATCAGATCCGCCGTTCCCCGCGCCTCCAGCCGTTGGAACAGCGCGTCGAGTTTCTCAGCCGAGGCCGCCCCCTCCAGACGCACCGGCGCGGGGGCCATGTAGTTGTATTTGACGTCCGAGATGATCTGACCATAGGCGCAAAGCCCGGACGCCAGCTTCGACACCAGCACCCGCTTGATCCCCATCTCGCGCGCCAGCGCCGTGATATGAGCCCCTGTCGCCCCACCGGCGCAATTCAGCACAAAGTCGCGCGGGTCATAGCCGCGTTCGACCGAGACGCGGCGGATGGCGTTGACCATGTTGTTGTTGACGATGGTGAACATCCCGTAAGCGGCCTGTTCGACCGACAGGTTCAGCGGATCGGCCAACCCCGCCTTGATCGCCGACACCGCCATTCCGGTGTGCAGGGGCAAACGCCCGCCCACCAGACCATCGGGATTGAGATAGCCCAGCACAAGGTTCGCGTCCGTCGTCGTGGGCTTGTCCCCACCTTGGTCATAGCAGGCCGGTCCCGGCTCCGACCCCGCCGATTGCGGACCCATCTGCATGAGACCCATGCTGTCGATCCAGCCGATGGACCCGCCGCCCGCGCCCAAGGTTTCCACCTGAATCATCGGAATCCCGATGCGGTAGCGCAAGAAGTCGATGTTTTTCGACACATTCGCCCGCCCGTCGCGGGTCAGGGTGATGTCAAACGATGTCCCGCCCATATCGACGGTGATGATGTTCTTCAGCCCCCAAGGCTCGCCCAGATAGAGCGCCGCTTGCGGCGCCGAGGCGGGACCGGAGTTGATGGCATAGACCGATTGGTCACTGACCACCGACCCCAAAGCCAGACCGCCATTGGATTGGAAATACCGCACCGGGTTCTTGGACCCGAGGCTGCGGAAATAGCCGTCCACCGCCTCGACATAGCGCGACAGGATCGGGGCGAGATAGGCGTTCACCACCGCCGTTGAGGTGCGGGTATATTCGCGCACCTGCGGATAGAGATCGCTGCCCACGGTCAGACGCACATTCGGCATCATCTCGCGCACAATCTCGGCGGCGCGGAGTTCGTGGTCCGGATGCAGCACCGACCAGACAAAGCTGATGGCGACCGACTCCACCCCTTCGCGCAGGAAATGGGCGCAGGCGTCGCGCACATCCTGTTCGTTCAGCGGTGTGTGCACGGCCCCGGTGGACACCACGCGTTCGCGCACCCCGCGCCGCAGATAGCGCGGCACCAGCATGCGGGCGGGCGGATATTCGGGGTCGTAGCGATAGCCGTCTTCCTTGTGGCCCAAACGGATTTCGATGCTGTCCTCATGCCCTGCGGTGGCGATCAGGCCGGTCAGCGCCCCCTTGTGCTGGATCAGCGCGTTCAAACCCACCGTGGTGCCGTTGATGCAGAGGTCAGAGTTCGAGACGATGTCCGTCGCCGTGATCCCCGTCTCTTCCTCGATCAGCGCAAGGCCGTTGCGGATGGCTTGCGTGGGGTCTTGCGGGGTGGAGAGGGCCTTGAAAATCCGCACCTCGCCATCGCGATCGGCAAGGATGAAGTCGGTAAAGGTGCCGCCCGCGTCGATGCCAAGCCGGTATTTGTTTTGCATGGTTTCAGGTCCTTGGATCAGGCGGCAGTTGCGCGCAGCGCGGCGGTGGCGGCGGTATCGACAGTCAGGCTGGCGCGGTCGGTGATGATCACGCCGTAATCCAGCCGTGCGCCATCAAGGCTGACCAGCCCGTTGCGGACATCCTCGACCACCTTTTGCACGTCGCGTTCAAACGGGTTGCCGAAGCCCCCTCCGCCGGGGTTCTTGTTGGCGGCGCGTTCACCGGGTTGGATCGTCTCAATCACGTTGTTGGTGATGATCTGGGTCTGGCCGTCGCGGGTGATCTCCAACCGGCCCACCTTTTTATCCACCATCACCGAGGATGCCCCCGCCGCCCCCATCGCAGGAATACGGCGACCTTCGCCAAAGGTGATGAGCGTCATGGGGGTATCCAGCGGCTCAACCTCCCAGCAGGTCCCCGACCCGCCCCGGTTCTTGCCCGCGCCGCCACTGTCTTCCATCAACGAATAGCGGTGGATGATGATCGGATAGCTGTGCTCCAGCATCTCGATATCGCCACTGGTCAGCGCCCCAAAGCAGCACTCCGGCCCCACGGCATGCCAGCCATCCGCCTGCGACGTGGCCCCGGCACCCGAGATGATCGAGGCCAGCACCATCGTCACATATTCCTCATCATGGCGCTTGTCCCACCCGGCGATGTTGCAGCCATTGGCATGGCCCCACGACGCCGAAACCTTGGCAGGGGCGGCCTGCTCAAAGGCCAGACGCACCGCATCGGTCAGGGTCTCCATCGGGGTGGTGGTGCAGTTCATGTGTGGTGCCGGGGATTTGGCGTTGCACAGCGTGCCCAGCGGCCCCATATCGGTGCTGACGCAGCGATAGAGCCCCTCGTTATACGGGGGTGGCAGTTGGGCAAACATCATCAGCCCAAGATAGACGCCAGAGTGGCTGTTGCCCTCATAACTGTTGATGAAATAGGGGATTTGCGGCGGGGATTGGATGGCGATGTGGCAGCCATCGCCCTTGATCGTCACGGTCGCCGTGATCTCAAAATCGCCGTAACCGTGGCCTGCATCCTCAAGGATCGCGGTGCCGGTATAGGTGCCATCCGGCACCTCAGCGATCAGCGACCGCATGTGGTGTTCGGCCATGTCCAAGAGTTCGGCGATGCACTCCTGCACCAGCACCTTGCCGTATTTGTCCATCAGACGCTTCAGGTTCCGCGCCCCCACCTGACAGGCCCCGATCAGCGCGTTGAAATCGCCCTCTTGGTCGCGCCGTGCCCGCATGTTGGACAGGATCATGTTCATCACATCATGGCGCGGCTTGCCCTTGTCCCAGATCTTGATGGGCGGAATGCGCAGGCCTTCGGCGTAGATCTCGGTCGCATTGGGGTTATAGCCTGCGGGTACCGGACCGCCGATGTCGGTCAGGTGGCCCTTGCAGACCGTCCAGAACACCAGCTCGCCCTCATAGAACACCGGCATATACATGCAGGTGTCGATGATGTGCGACCCGCCATAGGACGGATCATTGTGCAGCATCAGGTCGCCGTCGTTGATCTCACCTTCGAAGTACTTCGCCACCGACTTCATGGCGGGGATCAGCGAGCCGAGGTGGATCGGAATGTCTTGCCCTTGCAGGATCATCTCGGGCGTGTGATTGAACAGCGCCGTGGAATAGTCATGCGCAAGGTTGAACACCGACGAGCGCGCGGTTTGTTCCAGCGCGAGGGTCATTTCCCGCTGGGTGGTTTCCAGCACCCCGCGCACCACGGACAGGGTGATCGGATCGACGTTTCTCTTGACCATCTGGACGCCTCCTTGGCGGATCGGGATCGGCGCGCGGACAGGTGCAGGCACCGCGCGAAACCCGCGCGGCATGGCAACCCACCTTCCCTGTCGTGACCGAATCCCGGTCTTGTCATTGTTCTGGTGCCATCAGGTTGACCCGCCTTGCGGGTGGCGTCTTGTCGATGCGTGCACCAGCTTTTGTCAGCCGGTGCGCCAGAGTGCCAATCGTGGGGCCGTCCGGTCGGAATTGCGCCTCTCCCGGTCGCAACAGAATTGACACCGTGCGCGCGAAGCCCAAGTTTAACCCATGGGCGCAAGGCCGCGTGCAACGAGCGGACGGTTGGCTATGGTTCACGGCGCAGAATTCAGCACGGATGCCGTCCCCGCACAGGCGCGGGCGGATCACTGGAACGCGGTCATCGCGCGGGCCTATTTTCCGCTGGACCTGACCTTCCGCGACGCGCAGCATTTTTCCGGACGGCTGGAGATGGGGACCGTGGGCGAAGTCTCGCTCTCGCGTTTGCAGACCGAGGCCGTGCAATACGAACGCCACCGCCGCCACATCGCCGCCACGACCGAGGAACAGTATCTCATCACCATCCCGCGCAAATCCCCCGTGGAATTCCGGCAGATGGGGCGCGATGTGCGCTGCGATCCGGGCGGGTTCATCATCGAACGCGGGGATGAGCCCTATCGTTTTGCCTATGGCAGCGCGAATGATCTGTGCGTGCTGAAGGTCGCAAAACCCGTGCTGGCCGACAAGCTGCGCAACCCCGACCGCTATTGCGCCCTGGTCTTCAACGGACGCGAGGGGATCGGGTCGCTGTTCACCACGATGGCCCAGCAGATACAGGCGCAGGTGCCTGCGGATGGCCTTTCCGGGCAGGTCTTGGGGCGGCATCTGGTGGAATTGCTGGCGCTGTCGCTGGATCGAAGCTCCGAGGCGGATCAGAGTGCTGGATCAGCGGTGAGGGCCGCGCATCGGCGGCGGGCCGAGACGGTGATCCTGAAGAACCTGTCGAACGCCGATCTGTCGCCCGAGGTGATCGCCGATGCTGTCGGGATTTCAAAGCGGTATCTGCATGAGTTGTTTGCCGAGGTGAACTGCACCGTGTCGCAATTCGTGCGCGAGCAGCGCCTTCGCGCGGCACGTGATGTGCTTCAAATGCCCAATCCGGGGCCGATGTCGGATGTCGCCTATCGTTTCGGCTTTTCCGATCAGGCGCAGTTTTCGCGCCTGTTCAAGGCGATGTTTGGACAGACGCCCAGCGGGTTTAGGGCCGAGGTGCTCGCGGCCCAATAGGGTGCGCATTCATTGCGCACCGGCCGAGGCCGACATGCAAAGAATGGACTTCCCAACGGGCGGAAAGAGGAAAAGCACTGCCTTTCCCCCCCCGCCGCGACCACGTCCTCGCTCTCGTGTTCCGCTAAACCGACAGAGGCCAGCGCCCGGCCGAGATGGGGCAAGCGGCGTCGCGTGACCTCGGCGATGGCCTCGGCCATAGGCAACGTCGCAAGCGTTAAACCGCCCGCCCCACCATCGTCACCGGCCCGCCCGGCTTGACCACGCGCAGGGACAACCCATCCCCCTCCGCATAGGCCTCAACCCGCGCCAATTCTCCAACGATCAAAGGCGATTGGCCGCGATAGCTAAAGCGCGCAGGGCTGCGCCCAAGCACACGCGCGGCAAGGTTCATCATTGCGACCGCCTGCAAGGGGCCATGCACGACCAAACCGCCGTAACCCTCGACGTTTCTTGCATAATCCGGGTCATAGTGGATGCGATGGCCGTTGAAGGTCAGCGCGGAAAATCGGAACAGCAGCACGGGGTCACTCGGCAGGTCCATCACCGCCACAGGCGCCCCCAGATCAGGGGCCACGGGATAAACCACCGCCGCCTGTCCCGGCACCGGATCGGCGCGATAGACCAGATCCTGCCGCTCTGACAGCCGCCTTTCCCCGCCCACACGGTAATCCTGCCGGATGGACACAAAGATCAGCGACCCGGTAGAGCCGGTCTTTTCGGTGATCGCCTCAATCCGGCTGTCACGCTCCACAACGTCCCCGGTGACCAAAGGCACGTCGAACACAATCTCGCCCCCCGCCCACATCCGGCGCGGCAAGGGCAAGGGCGGCAGCGCTACCCCCAGCCGGGGATGCCCGTCGCGGCCCAAAAGCGACGGGTCCAAGGCATCGGGGCACAGCGTCCAGAACAGCCCCAACGGCACCTCCGCCGGGGCCAGAAGACCGGGCAAGGTGGCGCGAAACTGGCCGATCAGCCGCTCCGACACCACATCCTGACGCAGATTTCCCCGCCCGATCCAGTCCTGAAACATGCCCGCCCCCTTATGGCTGCGGCCATTCGGGATCGACCAGACCCATCGGGTAAGCGATGCTGAAGTCCAACGGCGGCTGGATCACGTATTTGCGGTCAAAGTCCAGCCACGGATAAGCCGCGCCTGAGCGCACGATATAAGGCCAATCGGGATGCGCAAACAGCGGACGGCCAAGCGCCACCATATCCGCACCGCTCGTCAGCGCCGCCTCGGCCTGTGCGCCCTCGGCAATGCCACCATTGGTGATCACAGGCTTGCCCGAGGCCCGTTTCAGCACCACTGGCATCGGGGTTGCGTTTTTCGGATCGCGGTTGTCCTGCCAGTTGAAGCTCGCCCAATGTAGCGCGTCATAGGCGCTGTCGGCCAAGGCTGCTCCCACCGCCTCGGCGTAAGTCACGCCACCCGGCCAAGCGCCCATGAAATCATCCACCCCGTCTTGCGACAGGCGCAGGATCATCAGCTTGTCCGGCCCGATGGCGGCGCGGACCTTCTCGCCCACCAGCTTGGCGAAGCGGACGTTGTTTTCCGGGCTGCCGCCGAAGTCATCGGTGCGCAGGTTGGTTTTCGGCGTGATGAATTGCCAGATCAGGTAGCCGTTCGCGCCATGCACCTCGACCCCATCGGCACCTGCCTCAACCGCGCGCTTGGCCCCGGCGGCAAAGCCATCGGCGACGGCATGCAACTCAGCGACGGTAAGCTCACGCGCCGGGGGGAAGGTGACTTTCGGCCAGTCGCCCGAGATGCCCCGGATGGTCTTTTCATAGTCATTGTCGGTGTAAAGCGTCCAGCCGCCGCTGTGCGTGGCCGAGGCGCTGACCGGCGGCTGACCGTTCAGCGTGCGCGGGTCACAGACGCGGCCGCCGTGCATCAACTGGATGACGATCTTCGCGCCATTGTCATGCACCGCGTCACAGACCTTTTTCCAACCCGCCACATGCGACGCATTGGCGATGCCGGGTTGCGACAGGTAGGCGCGGGATTGGAAGGCGTCCTGTTCATAGGTGCCCTCGCTGATGATCAACCCCAAGCCGCCCCGTGCGCGGCGGGCGTAATAGGCGGCCATCTCATCGGTGGGCGTGCCATCGGCATGGGCCATCTGGCGGGTCAAAGGGGCCATCGCGATGCGGTTGCGCAGGGTCACGGCCCCAAGAGTGACGGGGGAAAACAGCGTCGGAAAGACTTCGGTCATGGGGTGTTCCCTGTTGTTGGTTCTTATGCGGAATTCAGATGCGCCCGTCCCATCCGCCAGAGCGGATCAGATCGGACATGGTGCTGCGGATCAGGCGCACCACGGCTTTGGTCACGGGGGCCGCAGCGCGATGCGGCGCATGGGCCAGGATCAATTCACGGCTGATGACGGGACCCGTCAGATGCTGGGCGACCAGACGGCCCGCCTGCACCTCGGATTTCACCGCGGCCATCGGCAGGATGGTCCTGAGTTCGCCAGTCTGGACGAGGTCATAGATGGTGGGCAGCGTCTCCACCTCCATCACCACGTTCAGGGTCACTTCGGCCCGCGCCGCCGCCTCTTCGGTCAGCACGCGCAACCCGTGGGGCAGTCCGGGCAGCACGAGTTCCTGCCCCGCCAGTTCCGCCAAAGCCACCCCATCCGGCCCGCCCAAAGGCGGCGCATCGGGCGAGGAGATCAGGAACATATCCTCAAACAGAAGGTGTTCCGCATCCAGCAGCGCACTGGATTTCATCTTGTAGAGCACCGCCAGATCGACCTTTCCCGCCGCCAGCCAATCGGCGACATGGCCGCTGAAGCCTTCCAGCACCCGCATGCGGATGCGCGGATGATCAGCGCGGATGCGGCGCAGCAAAGGGGCCAGCAGCACCAACCCGACCGAGGGCGGCACGGCCAGTTTCACCGTCCCGTCAAGCTCCCCCGCCACGCGGCGCATGTCCTGCCGCAGCGCCTCGCGTTCGGCCAAAATCCCGCGCGCGCGGATCAGGAACAACTCCCCGGCCTCGGTCAGCACCACGCCGCGCCCATTGCGGTAGAACAGCGCCGTGCCAAGCTCCGTTTCCAGATCGCGTATACGCCGAGACAACGCGGATTGCGCCACGTTGTTCTGGATCGCCGATTTCGTGAAGCTGCCGGTTTCGGCGATGCTGACGAAATGCAAAAGATCGACGAATTCCACCCGATGCGCCCCCGTTTCCCCCGCCCTCAGGCCGCGCGCATGCTGGCGCGCAGGCTGTCGGTCGCGGCATGATCCAAGCCCCAGCCATAGCCGTTGCTGACGGGCTGGAACACCACGCCATAGACAGTGCGGGCATGGTCGGGCGTGATGAACCCATCCAGAAGGTCGTCCAGCACCTTTTCTGGTGCACGGTCCAAGGGATTGCCAAGACCACCGCCACCCGGTGACAGATAGGTCACCACATCGCCCAATTCCGCCCGCATGCCTGAGAATTTGGCATAGACATCGCGGGCCTCTTCGCCCTTTTCGACGTTCTGGATGCGGACGCGGGCGGCAGCCCCTTCGCCGCCCCCAAAGATGCCCCAAGGCGCATCTTCGTTGCGGTCGCTTTCATGGGTCATGAAGCCCGGCGTCAGGAAACGCTGCGATTTCACCACGCCCATCCCACCGCGATACTGCCCCGCGCCGGGAAAGACATCGTCGCGGATTTCATAGCGGTCGCAAATCATCGGCAAGTGCATGCCAAGGTCTTCCAAGGGGTTGTTGCGGGTGTTGCGCATCAACTCTTCGATGGTGTCCGGGCCATCAGACTGCGGGCGCCCCCCCATCGCGGCCTCGTTCACCTCGATCAGCACCCAGTAATCGCCATTGGGGCGCAGGCCGGAATAGCTGGCGAAGGACAGGCAGGCGGCGTTCCCGGCGGTGCATTTGTCGGGCAGCACCGGGGCCAGCGCCTTGATGATCAGATCGACCACGCGCTGAATCTGGTTGAACCGCGCCTCGCAAGCCGCAGGGGCGATGGGGTTGAAGATTGACCCCAAGGGTGCCGTGACCTTGACGGGGCGGAAGGAGCCTTCGTTCTGCGGGATGTATTCGCTGTTGGTATAGGTATCGAGCAGCAGCGCGCGGAAGGCGAAGTAGCACGCGACCTTCGTTGACCCTTCAAACGGCACGTTGAAGGCGGTGGGCACCTGCGGCGAAGACCCCGTCAAGTCCACCTCGACATCATCGCCGCGCACGCGGACGGTGACCTTGATCGGCAGGCGCACATCGCGGGTACGGCCATCGTCGTCCATGAAGCCTTCGGCGGTATAATCACCATCCGGGATTTTGGCGATTTCACGCCGCAACATGCGCTCAGAGTAATCCATCAACTGCGCAGCGGCCTGTTCCACCGTGTCGCGGCCATAGGTGTCCATCAACTCGCAGTACCGCTTCACGCCCAATTCGGCGGCGGCGATCTGCGCCTCAAGGTCGCGCATCACCAGACCCGGCACACGGGTATTGCCACTGATGTAACGCCAGAGCGTGTCGTTGCGCTTGCCTGCCTCAACCAGTTTCAGCCCGTTCAGCAGCATGCCTTCGGCAAAGACATCCGGCACGTCGATGATCAGCCCCGGTGTCGCCGCGCCAATGTCCAGATGGTGCGCGGTGTTGGCCGAAAAGCCCACCAACTCGCCATGGTAGAAGATCGGCATGACGATCCCGATGTCGGGCGAGTGGCTTGCGCCAAAGTAGGGGTGGTTGTGGATCACCACATCACCCACATGCCAATCGGTCTTGGGGATGCTCTTCTCGATCCCGCGCAGATAACCGGGGATCGAGCCGATGTGCATCGGCGTGGAGTCGCTTTCGCAGAGCGTGTTGTAATCCAGATCGAACAGCCCCGCGCCAAGGTCTTGGCTTTCGCGGATGATGGATGAATAGGACATGCGATAGAGCACATTGCCCATCTGTTCGGCGATGGCATGCAAGGCACCGCCGATGACTTGCAGCGTGATTGGATCAATCGTGGCCATGGCTCAACCCTCCTGTCCGGCGCGGGCGATCACCAGATCCCCCAGTTTCATCACCGTGGCGATAAAGCCCGGCGGCACGATGGTGGTGGAATTTTGCTGCACGATCACCGCAGGCCCCGCCACAGTATCCGCAGCACGCAGTTTCAGGCGGTCAAAGCGCGGGGTCTGGATCGTCGCGCCATCGTCAAAGGTGGTGGGGCGTGCGTAAAGCGCGGCCTCGGACGGGTTGCGACGGCCGCCCTTTTCCAGCGGCGGCAGGCGCAGCGTATCCGAGGCAGACGAGCCGATCACCCGCAAGGTGACCATCTGCACAGCCTGATCCTCAAACGCATGCCCGTATTCGGTACGGTGAACGGCAAAGAAGGCGCGGGCCACCTGCCCTGCGGTGTCCGCCGTGAACGGCCCATCGGGTACCGCGACGCGGAGTTCAAACCCTTGGCCGACATAGCGGCATTCGGCGATGCGTTCGAACTTCTGCCGTTCGGCAGGGATACCGTCCGAGGCCAGTTGCGCCGCCGCATCGGCTTGCAGCTTGTCAAACACCGCCGTGACCGTGGCGAAATCCGCCGCCGTCCCCGATTGCAGGATGGTCAGCGCCGATTGGGTGAATTCATAACGCGGTTCCGTGACCAGCAGCCCCATCGCCGCCGTGATGCCGGGATGCAGCGGGGAAATCACGTTCTTGGCCGCAATGATCTCTCCCAAGGCCACACCGTGCAAAGGCCCCGCACCGCCAAAGGCCATCAGGCTGTAGTTGCGCGGATCAATCCCCCGCGCGACCGAGTTTGACGCGATGGACAGCGCCATCGTGTTGTTGATGATGCGAAGCACGCCCAAAGCGGCATCCTTGACGGACAGGCCAAGGGGATCGGCCAGATGCGAGCGGATCGCCTGTTCCGACAGCGCCGGATCAATCGCGAGGCCCCCGCCAAGGAAATGCTCCGGGTCCAGACGGCCCAAGACCACCTGCGCATCGGTCACCGTGGGCAGCGTGCCGCCCTTGCCATAGCAGGCCGGTCCCGGCTCTGCCCCCGCCGATTTCGGCCCCACGCGAAAAGCGCCGCCGCTGTCGACATAGGCGATGGAGCCACCACCGGCCCCGATGGCGTCAATGTCGATCATCGGCACGAGGACCGGGAGATGCGCCACTTCGGTATCGCGCGGGTTCTTGATGGTCAACTGACCCTCGCGGATCACGCTGATATCGGCAGAGGTGCCGCCGATGTCGATGGTGATGATGTCGCGCTGATCGCAGGCCTCACCCGTCCAGCGCCCGCCGATGACGCCGCCCGCGGGACCGGACAGCAGCAGACCCACCGGATTGCGGCTGGCCTGTTCGACCGTGCCGATGCCGCCATTGGATTGCATGATACGCACGGGGGCGGTCACCCCGGCCTCAACCAGCCGCCGTTGCAGGTTGTCCAGATAGCGGCGGGTTCTGGGGCCGATATAAGCGTTCATCGCGGCGGTCGAGAAGCGTTCGTATTCCCGGATCGCGCTGACCACTTCTGATGAGGCGCAGACAAAGGCATCGGGCATCACGCGGCGCACAATCTCGGCCGCGCGAAGTTCGTGGTCATTGTTCAGGAAGCTGAACAGAAAGCCGATCACGACCGCCTCTAGCCCGCGTTCGGCAAAAAGCTCCGCCGCGCGTTCGACTTGATCCTCGGCCAACTTGGTTTCCACGCGGCCATCCGGCGGCAGGATGCGTTCATCCACCACAATCCGGTTACGCCGTTTGATCAGCGGCGAAGATTGCCACGGCACATCGAATTGCAGCGAGAAATTATGCGGGCGCTTGTGGCGGGCCATGTGCAGGATGTCGCGGAAGCCTTTGGTGGTGATCATCCCCACCTCGGCCCCGTTGCGTTCGATCACGATGTTGGTCGCCACCGTGGTGCCGTGAAACAGCGTGTCGATCTGGGCGGGCTGGATGCCTGCGATGGCGCACAACTCAACTACGCCCTTGACCACCCCGATGGATTGGTCGGCCACGGTGCTGCTGACCTTGTGCGTAAAGACCTGCTGCCGTCCCCCGGCCTCGGATCGTTCGAGCACGAGGTCCGTGAACGTGCCGCCGACATCAACGCCCACCCGTATCATGGCCGATCACTCCCTTTTGGTCGGGTCCGCCACGCGGCCCGATGTTGGGGTGATTGAGACATGGCCGCGCCCAACGCCAAAGAGGATTTTGCATACCGCTTGGCGCTGTCTGTGCCGCTCTGCGCCGGGTCAGACGGTAAAGGCCCCCGCGCAAGGCGCAACAAAACAACGGCTTTTCGCGATGCGCCATGCTGATACGGCAGGGAAAACGGCCACTCCATCGCCGCAGGGGATAGCTGGTTTCATGCAATATCCGCAAAGGGTGCCCCCGGCAAAAGCAAAAGACCCCGGCTTTCGACCGGGGTCCGCTCTGTTTCAACGCGAAAGCCGAGGGATCACTCCGGCGGCAGAATCGCCCCGGTGCGTTCGGTGATCAGACGGTAATGCTCGGGCCTGCGGTGGCGGGCAAAGTTGAAGATCGTCTCCTTGTAGATGCGCCCCATGTCGAGGTCACATTTCGCGGTGATCACCTCATCCTCCACCGACACGGCTTGGGCCACAATCTCGCCCGAAGGCGCGATGATGACACTTTGGCCGCCCATCTTTGACCCCTCCTCGGTGCCGCATTTGGCGGTGCCGACCACCCAAGTGGCGTTCTGATAGGCCCCCGCCTGCATCGACAGGTGATTGTGGAACAGGGTCAGGCTGTTCACGGCCTCATCCCCGGTATGGTCAAAGGGAGTGTTGTAGCCCAGCATGACCATATCCACGCCCTGCAAGCCCATGACGCGATAGGTTTCCGGCCAGCGCCGATCATTGCAGATCGCCATGCCCATGATGCCGCCAAAGCCCCGGAACACGGGGAACCCAAGATCGCCAGGTTCAAAGTAGCGCTTTTCCAGATGCTGAAAGGCCCGCCCCGGCTGCGGTTCCGCATGCCCCGGCAGATGCACCTTGCGGTATTTGCCGATGATACGCCCCGTCTTGTCGACAAGGATTGAGGTGTTGAACCTGCGCTTCACCCCGCCCTCATGGATCAACTCGGCATAGCCAAGGTTGAAGCCGATCCCCAGTTCCACCGCCGCATCGAACAGCGGTTGCGTGGCGGGGGATGGCATGGAGGCCTCATAGTAGCTGTCCAGCTCCGCCTCATCCTCGATCATCCAGCGCGGGAAAAAGGTGGTCAGAGCGAGTTCGGTGAACACCACCAGATCCGCCCCGCGCGACTTTGCCTCGTGCATCATATCCAACAGACGGCGGACTGTATCGGCGCGGGTCTCAGTGCGCGAGATTGGCCCCATCTGGGCGGCGGCGGTGATCAGGTGGCGTGCCATGGGGTCCCCCGTTGGTTCATTCCGCAAATTCCGCCCGCAGCGCAGCCCCATGCTGGTCCAGCGCCGGAACATCGCCCGCGGCAATGGCCCCCTCGGGCAGGCGCACGCCGCGCGCCATCATCTCTACCGCGCCGGTGGGGCTGCCCACCGTGACGCGCTTTGCCTGCGGATGCTGCGCCAGATCATCCAGATCGGACAGCCGCCCGCAGGCGATGCCTGCCGCTCCCAAAAGGCCCATCGCAGCCTCACGCTCCAGTACTGCCAAAACAGGCGCAATCAGCGCGTCAATCTGATCCCGATGTGCCACGCGGGCCACATTGGTGGCATAGCGCGGATCGCGGGCAAGGTCGGGCTGGCCCAGCACCTTATCGGCCATGACGGCCCATTCCCGATCACTTTGCACCGATAGCAGCACCTGCCGCCCATCGGCGCAAGCAAAGGCCCCATAGGGCGCGATGGTGGGATGTTGCAGCCCCACCCGCGCCGGGGGGGCCTTGCCGTAATGCGCTTGCAGGTGCGGGACATTCATCCAATCGGCCATCGTGTGAAACAACGACACCTCCACCGCCCGCCCCTGCCCCGTGCGGCCCCGCGCCAAAAGGGATTGCAGGATCGCGGCAAAGGCCGTCTCGCCCGCCGCGATGTCGCAGACAGAGATGCCCACCCGCGCGGCACCCTCAGCCGTGCCGTTGATCGACAAGAGCCCACTCTCGCCCTGGATCAGCATGTCATAGGCCTTTTGGTCGCGATATGGGCCATCCGAGCCATAGCCCGTGATCGACACATGGATCAGACCGGGGTTCGAGTCCCTGACCGCCTCATACCCCAGCCCCAGCCGATCCGCCGCCCCCGGCCCAAGGTTCTGGATAAACACATCCGCCTGCGCCGCCATCCGATGCAGGATCGCCAGATCGCCTCTCTGGCGCAGGTCCAGACAGATCGACTCTTTCCCGCGATTGAGCCAGACGAAATAGGCGCTTTCGCCATGCACCAAGCGGTCATAGCCGCGGGCGAAATCGCCCTCGGGCCGTTCGATCTTGATCACCCGCGCCCCGGCATCGGCCAGCCGCGCCGTAGCCAAGGGGGCGGCGACCGCCTGTTCCAAGGCGACGACCAATAGCCCCTCCAGATCGCGTCCGGTCATGCTGTGTTCCCCAACGGCCTTGCGCCATTGGTCGCAGGTATTCCCGCCGCAGGGAAATAGTCAGGCGCGGATGCAGCTATCGCGCGGGGTCATGACGCAAGAAAGCGGCCCGCAACGCGCGGGCCGAAGTTCGGGATGCCTGCCTTTGGGGAGCATTGCGGCATCCCGCCGTCGGGTCACCCCGGCCGCATCGCGGCACGCAGGGCATCCGTAGCGGCCATGTCCACAGTTTCCGCCGCAAGGTCCACCACAACGCCGTAAACGTCGCGGGCATGGGCCAGCGGGCAAAAGCCGTCGAGCACATCCTCCAGCACCTTGACCGGCGGGCGGTTCAGGGGATCGCCATACCCGCCGCCATTGGGGCTGTAATAGGTCATGACGTCATCGGCCTGCACCGCCAACCCTGAGAATTTGGAATACATGTCCCGCACCTCGCCCGGTTTGCCGGGGTTGGTGATGGTGCAGCGCCCCACCGTGCCGTCATGCCCGCCAAAGATGCCCCAAGGCGCGTCGGTATGGCGCTCGGATTCGTGGGTGATAAAGGCGGGGGTCAGCACGCGCTGGGATTTGACGACACCAATCCCTCCGCGAAACTCCCCGGCACCCGGCGGCAGATCATCGCGCAGCTCATAGCGGTCGCAGATCATCGGGATGTGCATCGCCAGATCTTCCAGCGGGTTGTTGCGGGTGTTGGCCATCAGGTTGTCAATGGAATCCGGGCCATCTGACCGAGGACGGCCACCATAGGCGCCCTCGTTCACCTCAAGAAACACCCAGTAATCCCCCGAAGGCCGCACCCCGGAATAGGCGGCAAAGCTGATCGAGGCGGAGCTTCCTGCGATCACCCGATCCGGCATGACAGGGGCCAAGGCGCGGATGATCAAGTCAATCATGCGGTTGCATTGGGTGAACCGGGCCTCGGCACTGGCCGGGGCTTTGGGGTTGAAGATCGATCCCAAGGGGGCCGTCACCTTGATCGGGCGGAACGATCCCTCATTCGATGGCACCCGCAGATCCGATGTCGCAGCGTCCAACAGCAACTTGCGGAACCCGGCATAGGCGGCAACTTTGGTGGACCCCTCAAAGGGCACGTTATAGGCGGTCGGCGTCTGGTCGGCAGAGCCTGTCAGGTCCACCTCAACCTCATCGCCGCGCACGCGGATGGTGACCTTGACCTTCAACTGCTTGTCGCGGTTGCGGCCATCGTCATCCAGCCACCCCTCAGCCGTGTAATCGCCATCCGGGATTTCGCTGATGCGCTGGCGGGTCATGCGTTCGGCATAATCCATCAACTGATTGGCGGCAGCGAACACCAGCGGCTCGCCGTATTTCTCGAGCAGTTCCACAAACCGCTTGGCCCCCAGACGGGCCGAGGCGACTTGCGCCTCAATATCCATCACCAACTGCCCCGCCGCGCGGCTGTTGCGGCGGATGTAGTTCCACATGGCGTTGTTGGGTTCATGCTTGCGGTAAAGCTTGGTGCCTGCGAACAGCATCCCTTCGGCAAAGACATCCGGCACGTCGATGATCAGCCCCGGTGTCGCCGCGCCAATATCCACGTGATGCGCGGTATTTCCCGCAAAGCCCACCAGACGGCCCTGAAAGAACACCGGCACCACGATGGCAAGATCGGGCGTGTGGGATGCGCCGTAGTAAGGGTGGTTGTGGACGACGACATCGCCCTCATACCATTCGTCATCCTCCAGCGTCTGGGCGATGCCGCGCAGATAGCCGGGAATCGAGCCGATATGCATCGGCGTGGATTCGGACTCGCAGAGCGTGTTGAAATTCACATCAAACAGCCCCGCGCCAAGGTCCTGGCTTTCGCGGATGATGGACGAGAAGGACATGCGGTAAAGGACATGCCCCATCTCTTCGGCGATGGTTTCAAAACTGCCCCGGATCACTTGCAGCGTGATCGGATCGACGGTGGCGGCGGGATTGGTCATCTGGTTCATCATGGCCTCCTTACGCGCCGACCGGGCGGATGCGGGTGTTGCCGTAGTCCAGCGTCTCGGCCACATAGCCGGGCGGGATCAGCGTGGTGGCGTTGTGCTGGTGCAGGAGTGCAGGCCCCGGCACGCGATCCCCGGCCAAGAGCTTGGTGCGGTCATAGCGCGGGGTGTCCAGCCTGCGGCCATCGTCAAAGGTGGTCGGGCGCACGAACATCAGGGCGCGGTCGATGCTGGACCCATCCGTCTTGGAAATCGTCGGAATCTCGATCCGCCGCACCGTGGCAGACCCGATGGCGCGCAGGGTGATCAACTCCACCTCGGCCGTGCGGTAGCTGTAACCGTAATCCTGCTGGTGCTGGTCGTGGAAACTGTCGGCGATCAGGTGCCGGTTCTCTGCCGTCACCGCCCCTTCCGGCATGGCGGCGCGCAACTCGAACCCCTGCCCCTGATAACGGCATTCAGCGATGACGGTGACCGTCTGCTGATCCCGCGCGATGCCATCGCCGTCCAGTTCCGCCTGCACCCGCTCGCGCAAAAGGCTGACGGCGGCGTTGATGCGGGCAAAGTCGGCATCCGTGGCGCGGTTCAATTCCACGATCACCGCTTCGGTATGCTCATACTGCAGATCGGTTTTCAAAAGGCCCACAGCGGCGGTGATGCCGGGGGCGACGGGGACGATCACATCCTTGCAGGCCATCGCCTCGGCCAGGGCCACGCCATGCAGGGGGCCAGCGCCGCCAAAGGGCATGATCGAAAAGGCCCGCGGATCAATCCCCCGCGCGACCGAGTTTGACCGGATCGCCAGCGCCATGTTGTTGTTGATGATGCGGATGATCCCCAGCGCCGCATCGGTGACCGAAAGGCCTAGCGGGCGGGCAATCTTGTCCTCGATCGCCTTGAAGGACAGCGAGGCATCCAGCTTCAGATCTCCGCCCAAGGCCATATCCGGGTCCAACCGTCCCAGCACGATTTGCGCGTCGGTGACGGTGGGTTCGGTGCCACCGCGCCCATAGCAGGCCGGTCCCGGTTCTGATCCGGCAGAGCGGGGACCGACGTGAAACGCCCCGGCCTCATCGATAAAGGCCACCGATCCGCCACCCGCGCCGATGGTGACCAGATCGATCATCGGCGTCAGCACGGGATGGCCCGACACATAGGTGTCGCGCGGGTTCATGATCTTGACCACCCCGCCGGGGATGGTGGAGATATCCGCCGAGGTGCCGCCGATATCGACGGTGATGATATTCGCCTCACCCGCCATCGCGCCTTCGGATGCGCCCCCGATGACGCCCCCCGCAGGGCCGGACATCAGGATGCGGATGGGCCGCTTGGCACAGGCATCGACGGTGGACACACCGCCATTCGACTGCATGATCCGCAGTTTTGAGGTCACGCCCGCCTCGCGCAGCCTTGAGTCCAGATCGCGCAGGTAAAACGCCGTCTTGGGGCCGACATAGCAATTCATCGCCGCGGTCGAGAAGCGTTCGTATTCCCGCATCACCTTGGCCACCTCGGACGACAGGGTGACATAGGCGTCGGGCATCTCTTGCAGCACGATTTCCTTGGCCCGCACCTCATGCGCGTCGTTCAGGAAGGCGAACATGAAGCCGATGACGACCGAATTGATCCCCCGCCGCTTGAACACGGCACAGGCCGCGCGCACGGCGGCTTCATCCAGGGGCGTCACCACCTCGCCGGTCGGTGGCAGGACGCGTTCGGCCACGGAAATCCGGTTGCGGCGCTTGACTAAGGGCTGGCTCTGCCACGGCACGTCGAAATGGAGGCTGAAGTTATAGGGCCGCTTGTGCCGCCCGATATGCAGGATATCGCGGAACCCTTCGGTCGTGATCATCCCGCAGTCCGCGCCGTTGTGCTCAATGGTGATGTTCGTCGCCGTGGTGGTGCCATGCACGATGGTCTCCACCTCGGAGGTCGGGATGCCAGCCTTGGCGCAGATGCCCTGCACCCCTTGCACCACCCCGATGGACTGGTTTTTCAGCGTGGTCGGCACCTTGTGATAGAACACGCCGCCCGCGCATTCGAGAACGAGGTCGGTGTTTGTCCCGCCGACATCGACACCAATTCTGGCCATGTTGGTCACTCCTGTTGGGCAAGACCGCCTCTCGCGGGCGGACGAGACGCCGGGCCCGACGGGGCCCGGCGCGGCTGTCAGGTCGGGATCACTCGGCGGCTATCTTCGTGGCGGTGAGGCCCTCAAGATAGGCCACGCACTCCGCCACGGTCTGCACGTCGCCAAACTTGGCGTCGATGTCGAACAGGTTCCACGCCACGGCACCCGGCACGCGGTCGCCAATGGCTTCCTTGACCGCGATGGTGCGGAACCCGTCGGCCAGACCGTCACAGATGGTCTGACGCACGCAGGCGCAGGCCGTCACGCCGGTGACAAGGATGGTGTCCACATTGTTGGCGCGCAGGATGCCCGCAAGTTCCGTGCCGTGGAACGCCGAGGCGCGCTTTTTCAGCAGGGTGTATTCCCCCTCAATCGGCGCGATGCGGCTGTCGATGGCCCAGAGGTCCTTGTCCTTGAGGTTCACAACCTCGATCGGGATCTTCTTGTGCCAGAGACCCATATCGGTGAAGGGGGCCTCGACATCGGTGATCTCATAGGCGGTGGTGACATGGATCACCGGCATCTGGGCCGCGCGGAAGGCCTTCAGCAGGGCCTGCATGCCGGGGATGATCTCATTGTCCATCTTCTCCTGATCGCAGGTGAAGGGATTGCCCGGACGGGTCCAGGCGTTGGCGAGGTCCACGCTGACCAGAGCGGGGCGCTTGCCAAAGCCCACGCGGCGCTGGAAGCCGCGCTCTTTGTAGAGTTTGCTGGCCGTGTCGAAAGCCTGCTGCAACAGGCGGTCCAGTTCCTTGGTATCGACGTCGCTCATGGGGGTCTCCTCATATCCTTGATGCGTGGCACGCCCTGCGGCGTCCTGTGCGGCTTGAGCATCCCGACCCCTTGATCCGAAGGCCGGGCTGAGGCTCTGGGATCAGAGTGACGCAAGGATTGACGCGGAGGAAATGGCGTGTCAGCAATTATTGTTGCATATGATGCATCACCGGAACCGGGAGACGGCGCATGAAAAACCTGCCGGGCCTTGAGAATGTGCAGACCTTCCTCGCCCTTGCGCAGGAATTGAACTTCCGTCGCACGGCAGAGAGGCTGGCGCTGGACCAATCCGCCCTGACGCGGCGGATTCAAAAGCTGGAATCGGCCCTCGGATTTCGCCTGCTGGAACGCACCACGCGTGAGGTATCGCTGACGCAGGCCGGGCAGCGCTTCTATCAGGACAATGCCCATCTGATGGCGCAATATGATGCCGCGGTGCAGGCCGCGCGGCGCATTGCCGAGGGCAAGTCGGGGCTTCTGAGGGTGGCCTACATGGCCTTTGCCGCCACAGAACTGGTGCCAAGCGCCGTGGCGCGGTTCCGGCGGGCGCATCCGCATATCGACATGCAGATCCAGTATATCCGCACCCAAGGCCAGAAGATCGCGCTGGCCAACAATGAGGTGGACATCGGCTACATGATCGGCCCGTTTGACCATTCGGAATACCACAGCCTGACCCTGACCACCGAACCGCTTTACGTGGTGACGCCCCGCAACCATCCCCTCCTGTTGCGCCCCGTGGTGCGCCCCGAGGATCTGGCCGATCAGGACCTGATCCTTGGCGACATGCGCGAATGGGAAGAGTATCGCTGGCGGCTGAACGACATGTTCTCGGCCGAAGGCATCGCACTGCGGGTGACGATGGAGGCGTCGAACACACTGGCCCAACTGGGCCTGGTGGCAGCGGGCTTGGGGGTGACGATCTATCCCGAAAGCCTGATCGGCTTTCTGGGCCGCAATGTCGAGGTGCGCCAGATCATGGATGCGCGCTTTCGCCACCGGACGATTCTGGTGTGGAAGCGCGCCAACCGCAGCCCGCAGGTGCAGGCCTTCGTGAAGCTGGCCAAGGCGGTGGCACCGGGGGGCGGCGGGCCGTCCTGAGGGTCTGCCGGATTTGCCCCCCCCTGCCCCTCTCCCCCTGCGCGGCCTGATGCGCAAGCCGATGTACCAGCGTGGTTCTTGGACGAAGTCCTGCGTGCAAAGGCCGATGCAGCGGATCACGGTAAGCCCCATACGGGCCCCACGGGGATAAGGGAGGTCCGGATCAACGCTAATTCACAGGCTGAACCGCGTGCAGATCACGCCAAAGTCGATGCGGCGACCCGCGATGTAGCCTGCCAAGGTGCCCGGATTGGGAAACATGCTGTCCACCTTCGCGGACTCGGACGCATCCGGGCTGTGGAATTCGAAGAAGTCGAGCAAGGACCGCGCCTCGGCGCAGGCGGCGGGGGCCGGGGTGCCGCCGCGACGGGCGGTGCGCAGCAGGGTTTCGGTCCGCGCCAGATCCAGCCACAGGATGGTGCGGGCATCGGCATAGGCGCGCAGGTGGATGGCGCGGCCATCCGGCATCCCGTCCCAATAGAGGGCCAGCGTGTCGCGCAGCTCCACGGCGGGCAGGATCAGCACCGCCCCGGCCTCAAGGTCGGCCATGCGGATGGCGAAATCGGCGATGGCCCGCGAGACCAGACGTTGGAGCGCGAAACTCTGCGGTGAAGCAGCGACACTGGCCGCATCGGCCTGATACAACGACATCCATTGTTGCGCGAGGAAGAAGCGCGCGGGCAATTCCTCGGCGATCTGGGGCAGGTCCATGTAGGGTTTCATCGCCTGCTTGCGCGAGGAGGTCACCACCGGCACCTTGATATCGACAACATCCGCCAGCATCGGGCGGCGCAGGACCAGTTCAAAGGCAAAGCGGATGCCCTCGCCGCTCTTGCTGTCGCCGGGCGGAAGGCGCAGGTCCGCGACCGCCAGCCGCAACCGCGCATAGGGGCCGGAGAACACCGCCTCGGGCAGGATCACGCTGGCCACGGGCACCGCCGGATTGGCCGGATCGGGGGCGATGGCCACCTGCAAGGGCTGGTTGCCCAAAAGGTCGCTGACCGTCAGGGTGGGGGCCGCGCTCGCCCCTGCCGCCGCATCCAGATAGGCGAAGGACAGGCGCAGGGTCACATCGGCCTGTGCGGGCACGGCGGCAACCCAAAGGGCAAGGACGGACAGCAGGCGGACAAACAGGCGCGGCATCAGGGTTGTTTCCTTGTGGTGGGCATGGCCAGCGCCGCGCCGAGGATCAGCGCGTCGGCAAGGCGCAGGAATTGCAGATAGCCCTTGAGGCTGGCTTCTACGGAAGAATAGGCGAGGAAATCGACCGGCAGGTTCTGGTCGACATAGGCCAACACCGTCTGCGCCCCGAGTTCGGGATAGACCTGTGCGCCCAGCAGGTGCAACTCGGCCCAGAACAGCAGGCCAAAGGCCACGGCGCAGCTGGCCGCAAGCGACCAGACCCGCAACCGCCCTTCGGCCACCAGACCGTTGGCGGCGACGATCTTGGTCAGGAGGAACGACCCGGCCCCGGTGGAGACCTGCATCGCCTGCGAAAACTGGCCCCAGTCGCCCGCCAGCACCGCCTGCACCCGCAGCATCAGATAGATCACGCGCGCGAAGAGCATGGGCGCGCCCGCCGCCTCGGCAAAGGGGTCGGACAGGTCTTCGGCGGGAAGGCTGTAGCAGGCTTCCAGAAAGGTGCCCCAACAGGCATGCACGGCAAAGAGATAGACCAGCCATGGCAGATGCACGAGGAACACGCCCGCGATGATGCCATTGACCAGAAGCTTCTGGTTGTGCCGGGCCGCCTCACTTTGCGCACCAAGGGGGGGCGCACCAAGAGGGGGCGCGCCAAAGATCGGGGGTGCGGGTGGTGGTGGCGTGGCGGGAAGTGCGGGATAAGCCGTCGCGGATGACGGGACGCCCGCCGCCACATGTGCCCCGGCCATCGGCGCGGGCAGATACAGCGGCGGGCCGCCGGGCAGGCCCGAGGGCGTGGGAAGAAAGACCGCGTAATAGAGCAGACCGGGAGGCGCGGGCTCGCCCTGCGCCACGGCCGTCACTGCGACCGGATCAAGCGGGGCTGCGGGCAGCGGATCGGCCGGAGGACGGTCGGGTGGCGGCGGGTCCGGTGGCCGGGACGCGGGGCCCACATCAACCATGGGCGACGCAACGGATGTTGCGGCCTCGGGGTCCGTTCGGGGCACCAGCGGAACATCCGTCACGGACGCCGGAACGTCGCCGGATGGGCCTTCGGCACCGGTCGGGGCGGACGGGACGTCCTGCATACTGGCAAACCATGAAAAACACGCTTCACCTTGGTTAGCTTGCGCTTTTACCCTCTGTCAACGGAACAGAGTCGCCCCGGACCCGCCGCCGACCTTGACCCAGTCCGCATTTTGAGATAATGCCGCTGCGAGGCTGGCGCATCATGTGTTGGTCTCTGACGCCGGGGCGCCCGGAAACATCGCGTCCCAAATCCCCTTGCGGGCCGATCCCGCAGTGTTCAAGGACGCTCATGACCAAGTTTTCCGATCTCGCGCTCGACCCGCGCGTACTTCAGGCCATCGCCGAGGCGGGCTATGAAACCCCGACCCCGATTCAGGAACAGGCCATCCCTGAGGCCCTGAAAGGCCGCGACGTTCTGGGCATCGCCCAGACCGGCACCGGCAAGACCGCCAGCTTTACCCTGCCGATGATCACCCTGCTGGGTCAGGGCCGTGCCCGGGCGCGGATGCCGCGCAGTCTGGTGCTGGCACCGACCCGCGAACTCGCCGCGCAGGTGGCCGAGAATTTCGATGTCTACGCCAAGCATACCAAGCTGACGAAGGCTCTGCTGATTGGCGGCGTGTCCTTTGGCGAACAAGACAAGCTGATCGACCGGGGCGTCGATGTGCTGATCGCCACGCCGGGCCGGTTGCTGGACCATTTCGAACGCGGCAAGCTGTTGCTGACCGGCGTGCAGATCATGGTCGTGGACGAAGCCGACCGCATGCTCGACATGGGCTTCATCCCGGATATCGAACGCATCTTCCAACTGACGCCGTTCAGCCGCCAGACGATGTTCTACAGCGCCACCATGGCGCCTGAGATTGAGCGCATCACCTCGACCTTCCTGACCAACCCGGCCAAGATCGAAGTGGCGCGGCAGAATTCGACCTCTGCCACCATCGAACAACAACTCGTGCAGTTCACGCCCTCGCGCAAGGACCGCAGCTTTACCGAAAAGCGCGCGCTTCTGCGGGCCCTGATCCGGGGCGAAGGCGAAGGCTGCACCAACGCCATCATCTTCTGCAATCGCAAGATGGATGTGGACGTCGTGGCCAAGTCGCTGAAATCGCATGGTTTCAACGCAGCCCCCATCCACGGCGATCTGGAACAGTCGGTGCGCACCAAGACGCTGGACGGCTTCCGCGACGGGTCGTTGCACCTGCTGGTCGCCTCGGACGTGGCGGCGCGGGGTCTGGACATTCCGGCGGTCAGCCATGTGTTCAACTTCGACGTTCCCACCCACCCCGAAGATTACGTCCACCGCATCGGACGCACCGGCCGCGCCGGACGTCTGGGCAAGGCCTATACGCTGGCCGTGCCGTCGGATGACAAGTACATCAGCCAGATCGAAAGCCTTGTGAAACAGGCGATCCCGCGCGGTGTCGTGCCCGAAGGTGTGGATCTGGCGTCCGAAGGCTCGGATCGTCCGCAAGGCGAGCGTGGGTCGAAATCGGGCCGCGACTCGGGTCGGGACCGGGGCCGCTCGTCCAGCCGTGACCGCCGCGACGACAGCCGCCCCCGGCGCGAGGACAAGGAACCCATGGCTGTTGAGGCTGTCGCCGTGGCTGAGGTGGTCGAAGCCCCCCGCCCCGTTCGCGAAGAGCGTGTGCGTGAGGATCGCCCGCGCGAAGAGCGTCAGGCCGACCGCAACACCAGTGACCGCCGCGAAGAGCGTCCGCGCAGCGAAGACCGCCGCGACCGGTCCCGCGATGAGCGCCCCCGCGACGACCGCCCGCGTGAGGACCGTCCCCGCGACGACCGCCGCTATGGCCGCGATGACCGCCGCGACACGCCGGTTGTCGGCATGGGCGACCATGTGCCGGATTTCATCCTGCGCAGTTTCAAGCTGCCCGAAACCAAGGTTGAAGAGATCGAGGATGACAGCGTCCTGAACTCTGCCGAAGCGTGATCGCTCGGCGCTGAACGAAAAAGGCCGGAAGCATCGCTTCCGGCCTTTTGCATTTCGACTGGCTTAACGGGTCACTCCGACATCAACCGGCTGACCACCACAGTCACTTCGGGCTTCTTGCCGATCTCTTCCATGGCAACCTGACGGACGATCCGGCGCAGCGCCTCGTCCAGCTTGTCGTCATCGCGCAAGAGCTTGGCCGGGGCCGCGGCAAGGAATTCGTTCAGGTCGGTCTCCAGCACCTCGGCCAGAGGGCCGGTGCGACCGGTTTCCGCCAGACCCGAGATTTCGACCCAGGCATCGCCCAGCGTGTCGTTTTCTTCGTCGAGGATCACCGTCACCATCGCATGGCCGTTCAGCGCCAGGCGAATCCGGTCGCGGATCACGCCATCCATCGCGCCGACCAACGCGGTGCCATCGAGGTAAACGCGACCGGTCTCGATCCGGTCCACCACCACGGGGGCTTCGCCGGTCAGATCGACCATGGTGCCATTGGTGACGATGTCCGAGACAATCCCCGCCTCGCGCCCGATGCGGGCATGTTCGCGCAGGTGGCGGTGTTCGCCATGCATCGGGATCAGCATGTCGGGCAGCAGCAGGCGGTGGACCTGTTCCAGATCGGGGCGGTTGGCGTGGCCCGAAACGTGGTAAAGACCGCCACCATCATCCTGCACCGTCACATCCTTTTCCGACAGGGCGTTGACGATGCGCAGCACCTCACGCTCATTGCCCGGGATGGTCTTGGACGAGAACAGGAACAGATCGCCCGCCTTCACCTCAAGCCCCAGATATTTGCCGCGTGCCAGTTGCGCGCTGGCGGCCCGGCGTTCGCCCTGAGACCCGGTCACCAAGAGCATCAGGTTCTGACGCGGCAGTTCCAGCGCATCCTCGGGGCTGACGGTGGGCGGGAAATCGGTCAGGACGCCCGATTCCTGCGCCGCCGCCACCATCCGCCGCATCGCACGACCCAGCAGGCAGACCGAACGATCCGCCGCCCGCGCCGCCTCGGCCAGCGTTTTCAGGCGGGCCACGTTGGAGGCGAAGGTCGTCGCCACCACCATGCCACTGGCCTTCGACACCAGCTCGCGGATGGGTTCCTTGATCGACGCCTCGGACCGGCCCGCGTGCAACGAGAAGACGTTGGTCGAATCGCACATCAGCGCCTTGACCGGACGCTCTGCCGCGATCCCGGTGAAATGCGCGTCATCCCACGGCTCTCCCACCCCCGGCGAATGGTCCAGCTTGAAGTCGCCCGAATGCACGATCCGGCCAGCGGGCGTGTCGATCACCAGTGCGGCACTTTCCGGGATGGAATGGCTCACGGGGACGAATTGCACCTTGAACGGCCCGGCTTCGACCGTCTCGGGACGCGAGGCCACGGTGCGGATCATGTCCACCGGCAGGCCCTGCTCTTCGAACTTCAGACGCCCCAAGGTGGCGGTGAAGCGGCGGGCATAGACCGGCTTTTTCAGCTTGGGCCACAGATGCCCCAAGGCACCGATGTGATCCTCATGCGCGTGGGTGATGAAGATCGCCTCCACCCGGTCCAGCTTGTCCGCCAGCCACGAGATGTCGGGCAAAATCAGATCGACGCCGGGCGTCGTATCCATGTCTGGGAAGGTCACGCCCAGATCCACCACGATCAGCCGCTCTTTCCCGGCGGGACCGTAGCCATAGACGTAACAGTTCATGCCGATCTCCCCGGCGCCGCCGAGGGGAAGATAGACCAGCCGGTTCGAACTCATGCGTTTTCCAGTTCCTTGTTGTGACGATGAATCAGGACCAGACCATGCATGGTCAGGTCATCCTCGACGCTATGAAATAGTTCCGTATCCTGCGCGAAAAGGGACGCGAGGCCCCCCGTCGCAATCACCTTCATCGGGCGGTCGCGTTCGCGCCGGACTTCGCGGACAATGCCTTCGACAAGACCGATATAGCCCCAATACACGCCTGATTGCATACAGGCTACCGTATTCGTTCCGATGGCCTTGGCAGGACGGCTGATATCGACATGCGGAAGCGCCGCTGCCGCCATATGCAGCGCCTCAAGGCTGAGGTTCACGCCGGGGGCGATGACGCCGCCGATATAGGCGCCATCGGTATCGACGACGTCAAAGGTTGTTGCGGTGCCGAAATCCACCACCACCAGATCGCCACCGTGCCGGTCATGTGCGCCGACGGTGTTGACCAGACGATCGGGCCCCACCGTCGTGCCCTGATCCACACGCGGGGCGACGGGCAAGGCGCATTCGGGCTTTCCGACCACGATTGGACGGCAGTCGAAGTAACGGTTGCACAGGACGCGGAGGTTGAACACGACGCGCGGCACGGTGGAGGAAATGATGGCATCGGTGATCGTGGCATCGACCCTGCGCATGGTCATCAGGGATGACAGCCAGACGAAATACTCATCCGCCGTGCGCTTGTGATCGGTGGCGATGCGCCATGTGGCGACGAAGCGTTCCCCGTCCCAGATGGAAAACACGGTGTTGGTGTTGCCGCAGTCGATGGCCAGAAGCATGGGCATCCCCCGTTAGAAAAAGACCTCGGCCGCCGGGATGGCGACCGTGCCCTGCCCCTCGCGCAAAATCAGCGCGCCT
This sequence comes from Paracoccaceae bacterium, assembly GCA_027486345.1. GTDB lineage: Bacteria > Pseudomonadota > Alphaproteobacteria > Rhodobacterales > Rhodobacteraceae > Paragemmobacter. The sequence continues at coordinate 36,830 of JAIXPH010000059.1, read as the reverse complement.
GTGGCGTCGATGGTGTCGAAGATGCCCATGCGTTCCGCTGTCCCGGTGCGGGCGCGGATCACCTGGCCAAGACGCGCGGCATGCGTCAGCCATTCGGTGCGCAGGGGGGCAAAGCCTTGGGTGGTAAAGGTCGTCTCCCAACGGGCATAGGCGGGGGCAAGGGCGTTCAGGAAGTGCTCCGGCGTCACGCGCAGACCGGTTTCAGACAAGAGCGATACAGGCGGCACCGCGCCCGGTTCCACTGCCGCGGGATCGGGGGCAGAGATCAGGTTGACGCCAATCCCGATGGACAGATGCGCGATCCCCCCTGCCCCGGATGCGCTTTCCAGCAGGATCCCCGCCACCTTGCCGCCGTTCAGCAGCACATCATTGGGCCATTTCAGCGCGAAAGACTCCGGCAATCCGGTCAGCGCGACAAAGGCATCACGCAAGGCAAGCGCGGCGGCAAAGCTGCGCAGGGCAACCGTGCCGGGGTCTTCGCGCGGGAACATCAACAGCGTGCCGTAGAAATTCCCCTGCGGGCTGGACCATGCCCGCGCGCGGCGTCCCCGGCCTGCGGTTTGCTCAAGGCCCAGAATCCAGACAGGCCCCGCGACATGCGGGGCCAATCGGGCTGCTTCTGCATTGGTGCTGTCAACCGAGGGTAGGACAACGCGCCCCACCCCGGCAGGCCAATCCGCCATCGCCTCAGTTGACAAGGGACAGGGCAGCCGCTGCTGCGGCGGGTTCGATGCCGAAGAAGTTGGCAATCCCCACCACCATGACCAGCGACACGCCGACCAGCATGGTCCACTGCACCGGCGCCATGCGGATCTCCACGCCTTCGGTTTCCTTGCCGAAGTACATGTAGAACACGATGCGCAGGTAGTAGAAGGCGCCGATGACCGAGGCGACCGCACCGGCCACCGCCAGCCAAGTCATCCCGGCATCCACCGCCGCGCGCAGAACGTAGAGCTTTCCGAAGAAGCCCAGCATCGGCGGCACACCGGCCAAGCTGAACATCAGGACTAGCACCGCCAAGGCCTTGAGCGGTTCGCGTTTGGACAGCAGGTTCAAGGCCGAGATGTCGGTGACCGGACGGCCATCGCGCTCCATCGACAGGATGAAGGCGAAGGTGCCGACGTTCATGGTGACGTAGATCGCCATGTAGACCAGCATGGCCTGCACGCCCTCTGCCGTGCCCGAGGCGAGGCCCACCAGCGCATAGCCCATATGGGCAATCGACGAATAGGCCATCAGGCGCTTGATGTCGCGCTGCCCGATGGCAGCCACCGCGCCAAGGAACATCGACACCACGGCCAAGGCGGCCAGAACCTGCGACCAATCCTTGGTGATGCCGCCAAAGGCGTCATGCGTCACGCGGGCCAGCAGTGCCATCGCGGCCACTTTCGGCGCGGTGGCAAAGAAGGCGGTGACCGGCGTGGGCGAGCCCTCATAGACGTCGGGCGTCCACATGTGGAAGGGCGCGGCAGAGACCTTGAACGCCAGACCCGACAGCAGGAACACCAGACCGAACAACAGCCCCAGCGGTGCGCCGTGATCAAGCGTGGACAGGATGCCGTCAAACTGCGTGGTCCCGGCAAAGCCATAGGTCAGCGAGGCCCCGTAAAGCAGCAGGCCCGAGGACAGCGCGCCAAGGACGAAGTACTTCAACCCGGCTTCCGTCGATTTCACGCTGTCGCGGCGGATGGCGGCCACGACATAGAGGGCCAGCGATTGCAGCTCCAGCCCCAGATAGAGCGTCATCAGATCACCGGCCGACACCATGATCATCATCCCGACCACGGCCAGCGTGACCAGAATGGGGTATTCGAAGCGCAGCATGTCGCCGCGCTGCATGAAGTCCAACCCCATGACCAGCACAGCGGCGGCAGAGACCAGCACCGTCACCTTGGCAAAGCGCGCGAAGCTGTCATCGACGAACAGTCCACTAAAGGCGGTCCCGCCCTCTCCCGATCCCATGCCGATCCACAGCGCCAAGGCCAGGAACAACCCCGCCGTGGCCCATGAAATCACCGGGGCAAGTTTGTCCTTGCTGCCATAGACCCCGAACATCAGCGCGGCCATCGCATAGAGCGCCAGAACCACCTCGGGCAGGACAAGTGAGAAATCTGCAGAAGTCATCTCGAGTCGTCCCTCAGTTCAAGGCCACTTGGGTGGCGTCAGTCGCGGGAAGCGCCGCGTGGTAGTCGGTGATCAGGGCCTTCACCGAAGGCCCGATGATATCGGTCACAAGCGACGGATAGACGCCAAGGATCAGCGTCGCCGCGATCAGGGGGGCGAAAATCGCCCGCTCCCGCCGCGACATGTCGGTGATGGAGCGCAAGGCCTCTTTCACCAACTCCCCCATCACCACGCGGCGATACAGCCACAGCGCATAGGCGGCGGACAGGATCACGCCCGAGGTAGCGACAGCCGCGACCCAGGTGTTGACCTGGAAGATGCCCATCAGTGTCAGGAATTCACCGACAAAGCCGCTTGTCCCCGGAAGGCCGACGTTGGCCATCGTGAAGAACATGAAGACCAGCGCATAGGCAGGCATGCGGTTCACAAGGCCGCCGTAGGCGTCGATCTCCCGCGTGTGCATGCGATCATAGATCACGCCGACGCACAGGAACAACGCGCCAGAGATGAAGCCGTGGCTCAGCATCTGGAAAATCGCGCCGTCGATGCCCTGTTGGTTGGCGGTAAAGATGCCCATCGTGACGTAACCCATATGGGCCACCGACGAATAGGCGATCAGCTTTTTCATGTCCGACTGCGCCAAGGCGACCAGCGAGGTGTACACGATGGCAATCGCCGACATCCAGAACACCAGAGGCGACAGGATGTCCGAGGCCACCGGGAACATCGGCAGGCTGAAGCGCAGGAAGCCGTAGCCCCCCATCTTCAGCAGGATCGCCGCCAGCACCACCGACCCCGCCGTCGGGGCCTGCACGTGGGCGTCAGGCAGCCAGGTATGCACCGGCCACATCGGCATCTTCACCGCAAAGCTGGCGAAGAAGGCAAGGAACAGCAGCGTCTGCACGCCACCCGCGATGTGCAGGCCCAGCAGGCTCAGGTCGCTGTGCGGGAAGTCGAAGGCCATCAGCGTCGGAATGTCGGTGGTGCCCGCCAGCATATACATGACGATCATCGCCACCAGCATCAGGACCGAGCCGAGGAAGGTGTAGAGGAAGAACTTGAACGACGCATAGATGCGGTCCTTGCCGCCCCAGATGCCGATGATCAGGAACATCGGGATCAGGCCAGCCTCGAAGAACACGTAGAACAGCATCAGGTCCAACGCGCAGAACACGCCGATCATCAGCGATTCCAGCAAAAGGAAGGCGATCAGGGATTCCTTGACGCGGGTTTCGACGTGCCACGCGCTGGCGATGACCAAGGGCATCAGGAAGGTCGTCAGCATCACGAACAGAACGGAAATCCCGTCCACGCCCATCTTGTATTGCAGGCCCATGATCCAGTCGTATTCCTCGACGAACTGAAAGCCCGTGTTGGCCGGGTCAAACCCCGCCAGCAGGAACAGCGACACAAGGAACGTGGCCGAAGTGGCAAACAGCGCCAGCCATTTGGCATTACGCTGCGCCGCCGCATCCTGCCCGCGCCCGAAGAGCGCAAGGATGCCCGCCGCAACCGCCGGGATGAAGGTGATGATCGAGAGGAGGTTATCCATCAGTGCGCGCCCCCCGAGAGCGTCATCCAGGTGATCAGGGCAGCGATGCCCAGAACCATGGCAAAGGCGTAGTGGAACAGGTAGCCCGACTGCGCGCGCGCAGCGAGGCGGGTGAAGAAGGGGATGATCCCCATGGCGACGCCGTTGATCGACCCGTCGATGAGATTGCCGTCGCCGCGCTTCCACAGGAAGGCGCCCAGCCATTTGGCCGTGCGGACGAAGACCACGTCGTAAAGCTCGTCGAAATACCACTTGTTCAAGAGGAACAGGTAGAGCGGGCGCTGGCTGGCCGCCAACCGGCCCGGCAGGTCGGGGCGGCGGATGTAGAACTGGAATGCCATCAGGAAGCCCAGGACCATCGCGATGAAGGGCGAGACCTTGACCCATTTCGGCACAAGATGCGCCTCATGCAGCACGTGGTTTTCCGCGCCGATGTAGATGGCCCCCTGCGGTGCCTCACCGGTCACAGCGGCATGGGTTTCAGTGGTGGCTTCGGTTGCGGGTGCGGCCTCTGTCGTGGCGGGTGCCGCCTCTGTCGCGTGCTCACCCTCGGTCGCGGCATGTTCGCCCTCGGTGGCGTGTTCCACGGCGGCGGGCAGGCCAAAGAAGCTGCGCACGCTGGCCTCTTCGCCGAAGAAGCTGTTGTACCAGACCATGCCCGAGAACACCGCACCCAGTGCCAGCGCCCCCAGCGGGATCAGCATGACTGCGGGGCTTTCGTGCGGCTCATGGTGCCCGTGACCGTGGTCGTCGTGCCCGTGATCATCGTGACCGTGGCTGTCGTGGCCATGTCCGTGGTCATCATGCCCATGCCCATGCGCGCGGCTGGTCCCGAAGAAGGTCAGGAACATCAACCGCCACGAATAGAAACTGGTGAAGCCCGCCGCGACAACCAACAGCCAGAAGGCAAAGTGGTTGCCGACATAGGCGCTCTCGATCACCGCGTCCTTGGACAGGAACCCGGCAAAGCCGAAATGCGTCAGCGGGATGCCCACCCCGGTGATGGCCAGCGTGCCAATCATCATCGCCCAAAAGGTCAGCGGGATTTTCTTCCGCAAGCCACCATAGTTGCGCATGTCCTGTTCATGGTGCGTGGCATGGATCACCGAGCCTGCGCCAAGGAACAGCATCGCCTTAAAGAAGGCGTGCGTGAACAGGTGGAACATGGCGACCGAATAGACGCCCACCCCAGCCGCCACGAACATATAGCCAAGCTGCGACATGGTCGAATAGGCGATCACACGCTTGATGTCATTCTGCACCAGACCAATCGTCGCGGCGACAAAGGCGGTGCAAGCCCCCAGCACAGTGATGAAGAACAGCGCCTGCGGGGCATATTCATAGACCGGCGACATCCGGCACACGAGGAACACACCCGCCGTCACCATCGTCGCGGCATGGATCAGCGCCGAAACAGGCGTCGGGCCTTCCATCGCATCCGGCAACCATGTGTGCAGGAACAGTTGTGCCGATTTGCCCATCGCGCCGATGAACAGCAGCACGCCGATCAGGTTCGCCGCGTTCCACTCGCCCCACAGGAACGAGATGTTGGTTTCCGCCAGCGTCGGTGCCGCGGCAAAGACATCGTCAAAGCGGATGCTGTCGGTCAGGTAGAACAGCCCGAAGATCCCCAGCGCAAAGCCGAAGTCGCCGACACGGTTGACGATGAACGCCTTCATCGCGGCAGCATTCGCACTCGGTTTCTTGTAATAGAAGCCGATCAGCAGATAGGAGGCGACCCCCACCCCTTCCCAGCCAAAGAACATCTGCACTAGGTTGTCCGACGTCACCAGCATCAGCATGGTGAAGGTGAAGAACGACAGATAGGCAAAGAAGCGCGCCTTGTAGGGCTCTCCGTCTTTCCAATTTTCGTCATGGGCCATGTAGCCGAAGGAATAGAGGTGCACCAAGGCCGAAACCGAGTTCACCACCACCAGCATGATCGAGGTCAGACGGTCCAGACGGATCGCCCATTCGGTGCCAAGGCTGCCGGATTCGATCCAGCGCAGGATCACGGTATGGGTGGTCTGGGCCGGGTCATGCGTCAGGAACACGATCCAGGACAGGATCGCGGCAAGGAAGACCAAGGCGGTGGCGATGACCTGCCCCGTCCGTTCCCCGATAAAGCGCCAGCCGAAGCCGCAGATCAGCGCGCCGATCAGCGGCGCAAAGAGGATGATCGTTGCCATGGTCGGCTCAGCCTTTCATCACGTTGACGTCTTCCACGTCGATCGTTCCGCGGTTGCGGAAGAACACGACGAGGATGGCAAGGCCGATGGCAGCCTCTGCCGCGGCGACCGTCAGGACGAACATGGTGAACACCTGCCCCGTCAGATCGCCAAGTTCATGCGAGAAGGCGATGAAGTTGATGTTCACCGCCAGCAGGATCAATTCAATCGACATCAGGATGACGATCACGTTCTTGCGGTTCAGGAAGATCCCGAAAATCCCGATCACGAACAGCGCCGCAGCGACCGTCAGGTAATGTTCAAGTCCCACCATTCTCGTTCCCTCCGGGTCTTTGCCCGTATCAGTTCGACAGCGCGGCCGTGGCCGGTGCCTTGCATTGTTCCGCGCCACCCGCCAAAACGGTGAGAGGCACGCCTGCCGCTTGCAGCCCTTGCTGCACGCCGGCAAAATCCGAAAGACCCAGTTTCAGGCGCATCAGTTGCGCGTCCACCGCCGGGCGCAGGTCGTAATCCGGGCCGTGGCGGCGCTGGTTCGCCATCTGCTGGCGTGCCGTGGCGGTCAGGGTCTGGTTGGCCACGCAATCGATCACGACGATCTGGTCCCGGTTGCCCGAATCGCGTTTGGCGCCCTTGCAGATTTCCGTCCGCGTGCCCTTCCAGTAGGCACCCTTCGGGTCCGCCGCGGGCGAAAAGACCGTCGTCCCTTCGCATTTGGTCGCGAGGCCCATGTCCACGGCTTCCTGATCCGACACGCAGGCCGAAAGCAGCAGACCCGCGCCGATCAGCGCCGCAGCCAGAAGCCCCGCCCGTCCCGTCCTTGCTGTCCACTGTCCCGGCATGTTTGCCATCTCTTTGTTATGTGGCGCGGGCGTTGATCGCCCGCCCCATCGGTCAGGTCAGGTCAGAGACCCTGCCCCGGTTTCACGTCTTTCAGTTCCATCGCCTTGGCTGGATCGCGCCACATCTGTTGGAGCACGTTCTGGCGCTTCACGTCCTTGCGGTGGCGCAGCGTCAGAAGGATCGCGCCGATCATGGCAACGAGCAGGATCAGGGCTGCCGTCTGGAACAGGAAGCCGTAGCGGTCATAGATCAGCAGACCCAGCGCCTTGGTGTTTTCCACCTGATCCGCCGCCGGAATGGCGTTCTGGACCAAAGCCTTGGCATTTTCCGCCTCAACCCATGCGCCCAGACCGAGGCCAAGCTGCATCAGGACGATCACGCCGACCAGAAGGCCCAGCGGCATGTATTTCGCCATCTCGCCCTTCAACTCGGCAAAGTCGATGTCCAGCATCATGACGACGAAGAGGAACAGCACCGCGACCGCGCCGACATAGACGATGATCAAAAGCATCGCGACGAATTCCGCGCCCAAGAGCACGAACAGCCCCGCCGAGGACAGGAAGGCAAGGATCAGCCACAGCACCGAATGCACCGGGTTGCGGCTGACCGTGACCAGAAGGCCGGCCACGACCGTCACGGTCGCAAACGCGTAAAAGGCCACATCTCCAACGCTCATGCGTCTTTCTCCTTCGTTTCGGCAAAGACCGCCTGAGCCGTCTCAAGCGCCTTCTGCATGGCGGGAAGCCCGCCGAACATGCTCATCTGCCAGATCACTTCGGCGATCTCGCGCTCCGTCGCACCGGCCTGCAAGGCATGGCGGACGGTCAGCTTAAACTGCGCCTCGGCCTGCGCGCCCAGCACCGTCAGCGCGGCGATGGTGACCAGAAGCCGGGTCTTGGCGTCCAGACCTTCGCGGTTGAAGGTCTTGCCGAACCACATCTCCATCATGTCCTTGGACATGGTGGGGAACATCTTGTCGAAGCCCTGCGCCTTGATGTTTTCCAATCCGGGATTGAAGGCGCGGACCATTTCCTGGCCCTGCTCCATCATCTGCTGCATCATCTTGGCGAAAGCGTCGGTCATCATCTCACCGATACGGCGCGTCGAGTTCGAGGTTGCGGGCAATCTCCGCCTCCCAACGCGCGCCATTGGCCAAGAGACGGTCCTTGTCGTAGAACAACTCTTCGCGGGTTTCGGTCGAGAATTCGAAGTTCGGGCCTTCGACGATCGCATCGACCGGGCAGGCCTCTTGGCAGAAGCCGCAGTAGATGCACTTCGTCATGTCGATGTCATAGCGCGTGGTGCGGCGGCTGCCGTCCTCACGTGGTTCGGCGTCGATGGTGATGGCCTGCGCGGGGCAAACCGCCTCGCACAGCTTGCAGGCGATGCAGCGTTCCTCGCCATTGGGATAGCGGCGCAACGCGTGTTCGCCCCGGAAGCGGGGGGACAACGGCCCTTTTTCATGCGGGTAGTTCAAGGTGGCCTTGGGCGCGAAGAAATACTTCATCCCCAGCGCGAAGCCCTTGAAGAAGTCAGCCAGCAGGAAATAGCGGGTCGCGCGGTTCCAGTCGATGTTCGCCATCACTCGATCCCCAGTTTCTTTTCAATGTGTTCGACACGTTCGTCGATAGAGCGGATGTATCCGCCAAGACCGAACAGGATGCCTTCAGTGGATTGCGCGCGTGCGCCCAATTCATCCACCTTGGCTTCCAAATCGTCGAAACGTTTGTCCATGCGCCTGAAATCCTCACGGATCAGCCGAAGCTGCTCCAGCACCAGAGTGTCGATGTTTTCCGCCATCCTCAGCCCCCCATCGTCCAGCGGGCCCAGAAGCCGCCGAGGACCTCGAACTTGGCAAGGAAGGCCACGATCACGACCCAAGCCAGCGACAGCGGCAGGAACACCTTCCAGCCGATCCGCATGAGTTGGTCATAGCGGTAGCGCGGCACGATGGCCTTCACCATGGCGAAGAGGAAGAAGAAGAAGGCCATCTTCAGGATCATCCACCACCAGCCATCGGCCAGGAAGGGGATGGGCGACAGCCAGCCGCCAAAGAACAGCAGGCTCATCAGCGCGCACATCAGGAAGATGGCGATGTATTCGCCCGCCATGAACAAGAGAAACGGGGTCGAGGAGTATTCGACAAAGAACCCCGCCACCAGTTCAGATTCCGCTTCCGGCAGGTCGAAGGGCGGGCGGTTGGTTTCGGCAAGCGCCGAGATGAAGAACAGTGCCACCATCGGCAGGTGCGGCAGCCAGTACCAGTTGAAGATCCCCGCCGGACCTTCCTGCGCGTTGACGATGGCCGTCAGGTTCATCGACCCGGTCGAGATGATGATACCGACGATGATCAGACCCAGCGACACCTCATAGGAAATCATCTGCGCCGCCGACCGCAGCGATCCCAAAAACGGGTATTTGGAGTTCGACGCCCAGCCGCCCATGATCACGCCATAAACCTCAAGCGAGGACATGGCGAAGACGAAGAGGATGGCCACGTTGATATTGGCCAGCACCCAGCCCTGATCAAAGGGGATCACCGCCCAAGCCATCATCGCCAGCACGAACGAAAGCATCGGGGCAAGGAAGAACACCGGACGATCCGCGCCCGCAGGCACGACGATTTCCTTGAACACATATTTCGCGGCATCGGCCACGGTTTGCAGCAGGCCCCACGGACCCACCACGTTCGGACCCCGGCGCATCTGCACCGCCGCCCAGATCTTGCGGTCGCCATAGACGAGGAACAGCATCGAGATCATCACGAAGCCGACCACAAGAAGGGCCTGTCCGGCGATGATCACCGCCGTCCCCAGACCTGTGTTGAAGAAGTTGTCCATCTTGCCTCGTCCCTCTCAGACCGTCGGTATGCCCTGTGCCCCGCAGTCACGCACCACGACTTCGGCGTCAATGGTCCGCAATCCTTCGGGCAGGGCGGCAGAGATGGTGTAAACCGCATCCCCGCGCCAGATTTCGCCATCCCGGGCCACGTTCGTCCGCACATGGCGGGCGAAGCCGAAGCCCCGGATCAATGCATATTGGGCCGCCGCACAACGGGCATAGGCCTCGACATCCATGACATCCCGCGCGCCCGTCATGGCAACGCGGAAGTTGACCAGATCGCCGTCCAACAGGATCGTCTCGATCCCTCGGTACCCCGGCGCGTAGTCTTCCTCGGTGACCACGGGTGCCGACGCGCAGCCGGACAGCCCGGCCGAAGCCGCCATCCATCCCGCTGTCAGCACCATGGCCATCCGCATCATCCCCTCACTCAGCCGCAAGCGGCGCTGCCGCCCGTGCCGCGGCCATCGCCGACAATTCCCCCATCAGCGCCGAGGCGCGGGCGATGGGATTGGTCAGGTAGAAATCCTTGATCGCGGGACGGAAAGTCGCCGCTGCCGGAACCGCCAATGGCAATGCCTGCCAATCGTTTGCGGCAACCTCGTCAATCCGGCCCAGATGGGGATGCGCGGCAACCAATGCCGCGCGCAGACCGCCGAGGCTGTCCCACGGCAGCGTGGCCGCAAGTTCAGCCGACAGCGCCCGCAAGATGGCCCAGTTTTCCTTGGCATCGCCCGGCGCGAAGCCGGCGCGCATCGCCAGTTGCGGGCGGCCTTCGGTGTTGACGAACAGGCCGTTTTCTTCGGTATAAGCGGCCCCCGGCAGGATGATGTCGGCACGATGCGCGCCGCGATCCCCGTGGCTGCCCTGATAGATCACGACCGGACCGGCAGCGATTTCCACCTCATCCGCGCCGAGGGAATAGATCACCTCTGCGCCGTCTATGGCGGCCTTCAGCCCGCCTTCGGTCACAGCGCCCACATCCAGCGCGCCCACACGGGCGGCGGCAGTATGCAGGACCAAGAGTTTCGCGCCCATCGCTTCGGTCAGGGCCATGACTTGGGACAGAACGGCTTCGCCATCCGCCTCGTTCAGGGCACCCTGCCCTACGACGACGACAGCAGGCTTGCCATCGGCTCCGACCTTGCGCGCCTCATCTACCAGCGTGATCAGGGCAGAGCGATCATGGCCGACATGGGTATAATCATAGGTCAGATCGCAGCCCGCGCCGACCAGGGACACCGACGCGCCCAGCGTCCAGGCCTTGCGGATGCGGGCGTTCAGAACGGGGGCTTCGTTGCGCGGGTTGGTGCCGATCAGCACGATCCGCTTGGCGCTGTCGATATCCTCAATCGCCGCCGTCCCGACATAGGCCGACCGATTTCCCGCAGGCATACGCGCGCCATCGGTGCGGGATTCCACTTTGCCGCCAAGGCCTTCGATCAGGGTCTTGAGGCTATAGACCGCCTCGACCGGGGCCAGATCACCGACCAGACCGACAACCCTCTTGCCCTTCATCGCGGCGGCGGCGGCGGCCAGAGCCTCACCCCAGCCCGCTTTGCGCAGACGGCCATTCTCGCGGATATAGGGCGTGTCCAGACGCTGGCGGCGCAGGCCATCCCAAACGAAACGGGTCTTGTCGGAAATCCATTCCTCGTTCACGCCGTCATGGTTGCGCGGCAGGATGCGCATGACTTCACGCCCCTTGGCATCGACGCGGATGTTCGACCCGAGTGCGTCCATCACGTCGATGGTTTCGGTCTTGGTCAGTTCCCAAGGCCGCGCGGTAAAGGCATAGGGCTTCGACGTCAGCGCACCGACAGGGCAGAGGTCAATGATATTGCCCTGCAAATTCGAGTCGAGCGTCATGTTGAGATACGAGGTGATCTCAGAATCCTCACCGCGCCCGGTCTGGCCCATCTGGGTGATCCCGGCGACTTCGGAGGTGAAGCGCACACAGCGCGTGCAGGAAATGCAGCGCGTCATCTTGGTCGCGACCAGCGGCCCAAGGTTCAGGTCATCCGACGCGCGCTTGGGTTCACGGTACCGGCTGAAGTCCACGCCGTAAGCCATGGCCTGGTCTTGCAAATCACACTCGCCGCCCTGATCGCAGATCGGGCAATCGAGCGGGTGGTTGATCAGCAGGAATTCCATCACGCCTTCGCGGGCCTTCTTGACCATCGGGCTGTTGGTCTTGACCACCGGCGGTTCCCCATTCGGGCCGGGGCGCAGGTCGCGCACCTGCATCGCGCAGCTTGCGGCAGGCTTGGGCGGGCCACCGACCACTTCGACCAGACACATCCGGCAGTTCCCGGCGATGGTCAGGCGTTCATGGTAGCAAAAGCGCGGGATTTCGATCCCGGCAACTTCCGCCGCCTGAATGATCGTCATCGCCCCGTCCACCTCGACGATCAGACCGTCGATGTTGATTTGCTTCAAGTTAGACATGCGCCCGGTCCTTCCGCAGCAGCCCGTTCACCGCGTCGCGCAGGCGGGCGATCACCCCCCCGAACGACAAAAGGCTTGCCTGTTTCGTCTCGTCCTGCCCCGTCAGGGACAGATGTTTCACACGCGCTTCGATGTCGCGCATTGCATGTTTCGGGTCGAGGTTGCCGTAGCACATGCCCGTCACTCCGCCGCCACTTGCGCGCAGGCGTGGGTCTTCCACAACTGCGCTTCTTTCAAATACGTCCAGCCAAAGGCATGGTCGCTGTCGCCCTGCTCTTGCAAATGCGCCAGCCGCGCCAAGACCTCATTCAACTCTGCCAGATGCATCGCAGGGGCGGTCATGCGCAGCCCTCCGCGAACACCCAAGCGCCGCCATCAAAGCGGTCATAGATCGACGGGCGCAGGGACCGGCCTTGGGCGGCGCAGGTATCCATCGCCACCCTCTTGGCGCGCGCGCCTTGATCCATAGTGAATGGCATGCCGTTATTCGTCACGCGCAGCGGCCCAGCCACGACCGGACCCGTCGCCTGCGGCGCGGGGGACACACAGGCGGCAAGCGCCGTGGTCAGGGTCAAGGCTGCGGCCATCTGTTTCACTCCGCCGCCATCGCGCCCATGCGGCCAGTCTTTTTGGCCTTGATGCGATCCTCGATCTCGTCGCGGAACTGGCGGATCAGGCCTTGGATCGGCCAAGCTGCGGCATCGCCGAGGGCGCAGATCGTGTGGCCTTCGACCTGTTTGGTGACCGACAGCAGCATGTCGATTTCCTCGACCTCCGCCTCGCCACGCACCAGACGGTCCATCACGCGCATCATCCAGCCGGTGCCTTCGCGGCAGGGGGTGCACTGGCCGCAAGACTCGTGCTTGTAGAACTTCGACAACCGCCAGATCGCTTTGATGATGTCGGTGGATTGGTCCATCACGATCACAGCCGCAGTTCCGAGGCCAGAGCGTTGTTCGCGCAGCCAGTCGAAATCCATGATCGCATCGTCGCACTGTTCGGCACGAAGCATCGGGACCGAAGACCCGCCGGGGATCACGGCCTTCAGGTTCTTCCAGCCGCCGCGCACACCGCCGCAGTGACGTTCCAGCAGTTCTTTCAGCGGGATCGACATCACCTCTTCGACCACGCAGGGGTTGTTCACATGGCCCGAGATGCCAAAGAGCTTGGTCCCCGCATTGTTAGGGCGGCCAAAACCGGCAAACCACTCTGGCCCCCGGCGCAAGATCGTCGGCACGACGGCAATGGATTCCACGTTGTTCACCGTGGTCGGGCAGCCATACAGGCCCGAACCTGCCGGGAACGGCGGCTTCATCCGGGGCATGCCCTTTTTGCCTTCAAGTGACTCCAGCAACGCGGTTTCTTCGCCGCAGATATAGGCCCCGGCCCCGTGGTGCAGATACAGGTCGAAATCCCAACCGGAATTCGCAGCGTTCTTGCCCAGCATCCCTGCGTCATAGCATTCGTCGATGGCGGCCTGCAGCGCCTCACGCTCACGGATGTATTCGCCGCGAATGTAGATGTAGCAGGTGTTGGCGTTCATCGCGAAAGAGGCGATCAGCGCGCCTTCGATCAGCGTATGCGGATCGTGCCGCATGATTTCCCGGTCTTTGCAGGTGCCCGGTTCGGATTCGTCGGCGTTGATCACGAGGTAAGACGGGCGACCATCCGACTGTTTGGGCATGAAGGACCATTTCAGGCCGGTCGGGAACCCTGCTCCACCGCGTCCGCGCAGGCCCGAAGCCTTGACCTGTTCGATGATCTTGTCCCGCCCGCGCGAGATGATCTCGGCGGTGCCGTCCCAATGGCCACGCTTCATCGCGCCCTTCAGGCTGCGGTCATGCATCCCGTAGAGGTTGGTGAAGATCCGGTCCTGATCCTTGAGCATGTCTTGCCCCTTATTTGCCCTGACGTTGCCGCCAGATCCGATACGTTCCAACCAGCGTCCACGTGAACGCGGCCAATGCGGCAAGGTCAAAAACCAGCGCGATGCGCCCGTCCCATCCCATCGCCGCGCCGAGAGATTGCGCCATCAGCCACAGACCCATCGTCACCACCAGCACCACGCCGATCCGCGCGGCCTGCACCTGGGTGGGTTTCTGGTCCGGGTCTGGTTGCGCCATCCCCCGTCCTCAGTAGTCGTTCGTCTTGGCGCGACGGAGGAATTCCTCCATCCCGACCTCGCCGATCAGTTTCGCCTGCGCCACCCATTTGTCACGGGTGACCCGGCCCTTGAAGCCCTTCAGGTTGCTGTCCATCCACGCCACCTCTGCCGCGCCCCAGCTTGCGATCTGGTCGAAGTGGAAGATGCCCAGCTCATGGCACAGTTTTTCCAGCGCAGGGCCGATGCCCTCCAGCTTTTGCAGATCGTCGCCCTTGCCATCGCGCGGGGCGGTCAGGGCGGCGGGTTTGCTGCCCGCACCACCCTCTGCCATGGCGGGGGCGGCTGCAGCCGAGACGACCGGTGCCGCCACAGGTGCCGGTTCAGCCTTGGCAGACGGAGCCGCCTTCGCCGCCGGTGCCGCCGCTTTGGCCGAGGCATCGCCCCAAGGCAGGACAAGGAACACCGCAGCTCCGACAAAGACCAAAGACGCGAAGAAACCGGCGGGCGTATTGTCAAACCCACCCACCACCTTTGCCACGGCAAAAGCGACCAACGCCAATCCGGCGGCGATAATGGCCCCGTCCAGCGATGGGGCATTCAGATTTTCACGTCTCGTCATGCGCGGTTTCCTTCATCAAAAGCCCCCTTGGGGGCGGCTCACACTCGTCTTGCAGTCGCTCTCAGTCTGGCGGTCTTTCTGCTGTCTTTCCGGTGGTGCTGTCGTCCCGTCAGGGGCGATCAGTAATCGTTGGTCTTGGCGCGGCGCAGGAATTCGGGAATTCCCACCTCGCCGATCAGTTTGGCCTGGGCGACCCAGCGGTCCCGCGTCACGCGGCCACGGAAGCCTTTCAGGTTGGCATCCATCCAAGCGATTTCCGCCGAACCCCAGTTGGCGATCTGGTCAAAGTGGAAAATGCCAAGCTCATGGCACAGTTTTTCCAGCGCGGGGCCGATGCCTTCGATGGTTTGCAGCGCATCGGCCGCGCCGTCACGCGGGGCGGTCAGGGCGGCGGGCTTGGTGCCTTCGGCCACAGCGTCACCCTTTGCGGCAGGCTTTTCGGCCAGCGCCACATCGCCCGACGGCGCGGCTTTGGAAGACTTGCCCAGCCACGGCGTCTGGATCGGCACTTCGGTCCCGTCAATCCGCTTGACCACATCGCCGATATCCACTGCCCGCTGTGCGCTGGCGTTATACTGCGCGCGACCCGACTCGAAGTCCTTCAACGAGGTCAGACCCGACAGCGGTTCCGCCGCGTAACGGCCATTTTGCGGGCCGGGCACCGGCACCTCACCCTTCGAGAAGCGGGCGATCAGGTCGCGCAGCTTTTCCGGGGTCAGGTCTTCGTAATAATCCTTGCCGATCTGGGCCATCGGGGCATTGGCGCAAGCGCCCATGCATTCGACTTCTTCCCAGCTGAAATTGCCATCGGCAGACAGCGCATGCGGGGCGGGGGCGATCAATTCCTTGCAGACCTTGATCAGGTCTTCCGCGCCGCAAATCATGCAGGAGGTGGTGCCGCAAATCTGCACATGGGCAATGCGGCCCGTGGGTTGCAGTTGGAACATGAAGTAGAAGGTCGCCACTTCCAGCGCCCGGATATAGGCCATGCCCAGCATATCGGCGACGGTTTCAATCGCCGGACGCGAGAGCCAGCCTTCCTGTTCCTGCGCCCGCCACAACAGCGGAATGATGGCCGAGGCCTGACGCCCCGCCGGATATTTGGAAATCTGCCCCTGCGCCCATTCCAGATTGGCGGGCGTGAAGGCGAAAGAGGCGGGCTGGTCTTTGTGCAGACGGCGGAGCATCGTTATTTCCCTAGAAAGTCAGCTTTGCAGGCAGTCTGCAATTCCGCACTGAAACCACTCAATGCAAAATCCAACCTATCCCTCCTGCATTTAAAGTCCTTCACGCAAGCGACGATAAAGGACACAACTGTCTCGCCACCTTCGGGCGGCGATGCATAAACTTTTGCCGCTGCATTTCCCAGAGTAATATCAGCAAGTCGGAATGCGGCACCGTTTGCAGATAGAATATCGGACAACAACTGTGTAGCGCGTCCTGTGTCGCCGCTGCTTTTCAGGCCAGACAAACCGCGGACCTGATCCAGAACGCCGATAACATCCGCACAGGCAGCAGCCACACCAGCATTTCCCTGCCAAATATCCTGCGCGTGCGCGAAAGGCGCACTCACAAAGAAAAGGCAAAGGGAAACGATTTTTTTCACCGGTCGATCTCCCCGAACACGACGTCCATCGTGCCGATGATGGCGGATACGTCGGCCAGTTGGTGGCCCTTGGCGATGTAATCCATGGATTGCAGGTGCAGGTAGCCCGGCGCGCGGATCTTGGCGCGGTAGGGCTTGTTGGTGCCATCGGCCACCAGATAGACGCCGAATTCGCCCTTGGGCGCTTCCACCGCCGCGTACACTTCACCCGCCGGGACGTGGAACCCTTCGGTGTAAAGCTTGAAGTGGTGGATGAGCGCCTCCATCGAGGTTTTCATCTCACCACGTTTCGGCGGGGTGATCTTGCCGCGCGCCAGAACGTCGCCTTTTTCCACCCGCAGTTTCGCGATGGCCTGCTTGATGATGGAGGTCGACTCGCGCATTTCCGCCATGCGGCAGAGGTAGCGGTCATAGCAGTCGCCGTTCTTGCCGACCGGGATCTTGAAGTCGAACTCGTCGTAGCATTCATAGGGCTGGCTGCGGCGCAGGTCCCACGCCAGACCCGAACCGCGCACCATGACGCCGGAATAACCCCATTTCTGGATGTCATCGACGGTCACCACGCCGATATCGGCATTGCGCTGCTTGAAGATGCGGTTTTCGGTCAACAGCCCGTCGATGTCATCCAGCACTCGCGGGAAGCGGTCGGCCCAAGCCTCGATATCGTCCAAGAGTTGCGGCGACAGGTCTTGGTGAACACCACCGGGACGGAAATAGGCGGCATGCAGACGCGCGCCTGAGGCGCGTTCGTAGAACACCATCAGCTGTTCGCGTTCTTCAAAGCCCCAAAGCGGCGGGGTCAGCGCGCCCACGTCCATGGCCTGTGTCGTGACGTTCAAGAGGTGGTTCAGAACGCGGCCAATCTCGGAATAGAGCACGCGGATCAGGCTGGCGCGGCGCGGCACCTTGGTGCCGGTCAGCTTTTCGATGGCCAGACACCAGGCGTGTTCCTGGTTCATCGGGGCCACGTAATCCAGCCGGTCGAAATACGGCAGGTTCTGCAGGTAAGTCCGGCTTTCCATCAGCTTTTCGGTGCCGCGATGCAGCAGACCGATATGCGGGTCGCAGCGTTCCACGATCTCGCCGTCCAGTTCCAGAACCAGACGCAACACCCCGTGCGCCGCAGGGTGCTGCGGGCCGAAGTTGATGTTGAAATTGCGGATCTTCTGTTCGCCTGTCAGGGCGTCGTCGAAGCTGCCGTCCATCATCGTCTCACCTCTCTCAGGCGGCGGGCGTGAAGCGCCCACCCATCCTCAGGCCTTTTTCTCGTCACCGGGCAGGATGTATTCGGCCCCTTCCCACGGGGAAAGGAAATCGAACTGCCGGTATTCCTGCACCAGCTTGACGGGTTCATAGACGACGCGCTTTTGCGCCTCGTCATAGCGAACCTCGGTATAGCCGGTGGTGGGGAAGTCCTTGCGCAGCGGATAGCCGCGAAAGCCGTAATCGGTCAGGATGCGGCGCAGGTCCGGGTGACCCGAGAAGAGGATGCCGAACATGTCGAACACCTCGCGCTCGAACCAGTTGGCCGAGGGGTGGACCTGCACCAGCGACGGCACCATGTCCTCTTCGCCCACAGCGCATTTCACGCGGATGCGGTGGTTCTGCCACATCGACAGGAAGTGATAGACCATATCAAAGCGCGGATCGCGTTCGGGATGATCGATCGCCGTGATGTCCACCAGCGAGGTGAACCGGCAGGCCGGATCATCGCGCAACAGTTCGACGAAATCGGCGATGTGCGTCAGTTGCACCTCGACCGTCAATTCGCCATGCGCGACCGAGGTCGCGATGACCGCATCGGCGGCCTTGGCGGACAGAAGGGCAGCCAGTTCTTGCAGGGCTTCGGACATGACTGGGTTCCTCAGCGCGTGATGGTGCCGGTGCGGCGGATTTTCCGCTGCAACTGCAGGATACCGTAGAGCAGCGCCTCAGCCGTGGGCGGGCAGCCCGGAACGTAGATGTCCACCGGCACGATGCGGTCACAGCCACGCACCACCGAATAGCTGTAGTGGTAATACCCGCCGCCATTCGCGCAGGAGCCCATGCTGATCACATAGCGCGGTTCCGGCATCTGGTCATAGACCTTGCGCAGGGCCGGGGCCATCTTGTTGGTCAGCGTGCCCGCCACGATCATCACATCCGACTGGCGCGGCGAGGCGCGGGGCGCGATGCCAAAGCGTTCGGCGTCATAGCGCGGCATCGAGGTGTGCATCATCTCGACAGCGCAGCAGGCCAGACCGAAAGTCATCCAGTGCAAGGACCCGGTGCGCGCCCAGTTGATGATATCTTCGGTCGAAGTCAGCAGGAACCCTTTGTCCTGCAGTTCCGAATTCAGCGCCTTGGCCGCGACATCGAGATCGACGCCTGCGGTGTTCGGGGATGTGATCACTCCCATTCCAGCGCTCCTTTTTTCCATTCATAGGCAAAGCCGACGGTCAGCACGGCCAAGAACACCATCATCGACCAGAAGGCCGTCATCGACAGATCGCCAAAGGCCACCGCCCAGGGGAAGAGGAAGGCCACTTCAAGGTCGAAGATGATGAAGAGGATCGACACGAGGTAGAAGCGCACGTCGAACTTCATCCGCGCATCGTCAAAGGCGTTGAAGCCGCATTCGTAGGCGGACACTTTTTCCGGATCGGGGTTGCGGACTGCAAGCACCGCCGCTGCCAGAAGCAGCACAAGACCCAAACCCACGGCGATGGCCAGAAGAATGAGTATGGGAAGATACTCTCGGAGAAGGGGGTCCACGAGGTGCTCCTTAGCTGGCGACGGACGAGCTGCAGCCTTGTGCTGGCCACTTACTCTCTTGGCGCATCGTTTACTCCGCCCCCCGCGCGGGGTCAACCGAAGGGCTTGGGAAAAGACACTCAGCCACATGCTATTTAGGCTGGGGTATACCGTCGCACACAGAAAAGGCGACCCTCTGCCGCAGCGCAGCAGGCACAGGATGGGGAACAAAACGCCGATTGAGTCGGGCGGCAAGGCACAGGGTCTTGCGAGAGCGCCCTCGGGCGCTCACATCTTGGGCAGGCCCGCCCTGACTGGGCCGTCGCAAAGGACTGCCGCCATGATCCCCGCCCCGCTTCGCCATATGCTGGCTGCCGCCATGCTCTGCCTTGCCGCCCTGCCCGCCACCGCGCAGGAGGTGGGCCGCGTGGGGGTGGACTGGATCGGAAATGACATCATCATCGAGGCGCTGCCCGACCCCGAGGTGCCGGGGGTGACCTGCCATGTCAGCTATTTTGAGCGCTCCACGCTGGACCGTCTGGTGCAGGGCAATTGGTTCGAGGACCCGTCGAATTCCTCCATCGCCTGCCGCCAGACCGGGCCGATCACCTTGGGCGACATTGCCCGCGGGCCAGAGGGCGAGGAGATTTTCCGCGAAAGCCGGTCGCTCTTGCTGAAAACCCTGCGCGTGACACGGATTTACGACGAGGCCAACAATTCGCTGATCTACCTGACCCATGCGGCGGAACTGACCGAAGGCTCGGCGAAGATGTCGATCTCGACCGTGCCCTTGTGGAACGCGGGCGTGAAACCCTGACCGCGTCGGGCGGGGGTGCCAGAGCCATCGCCCAACACCGGCGGCCGCCTCACCCCCGCATCACCCAAAGCGCGGATGCCAACATGGCGAGGATGACGGGCAGCCAAAGCATCCGTTCCGCAGCCGAGGGCGTGACGGCATTCGCGATGGCGCCAAGTCCAAGATAGGCCACCGCGAGCCACATCGTCCAAGGCGGCAGCACCTGTGCCAAGATCCCCGCCCGCTGGGCGACGATCCAGCCAATCCCGCCGAGACAGAGGATCGACACCCCCGACACCACCCGCCCCAGCATAGGCAGCGCGCCGGTCCAGCGCCCACCCATGGTCAGATGCCCCCAGCGCGCGCCGAAGATGAGCGCGAGGTGAAAGAGGATCACCACCCCGGTCAAGACGAGAAAGATCATCCCCGCCAGTCGCATCACTGCACCAAGGGCAAATCCACCGCCTCAGGCTCTGGCCCCTGCCCCACGGCCAGCGCCTCGGCGCGGATGATGCGCGCGATCTGGTCGCAATCCTCTAGGCTGAAGGTCAGCGGCACCCGCATGTCGATCAGGCCCGCCAGAATGGCATCGGTCTTGGGCAGGCTCTGCGGTTCGGCATAGGCCCAATGCTGGTATCGGCTGGTAAAGGCTACCGGGTCAGTCGCACCGAACCATTTCAACTCCACCCCCCGCGCCAGCGTTCGGGACAGGAAGGCCCCGACCCGCGCCGGGGACCAATCGGGCAGGCGGAACTGGAAGGACGATCCGACAAAGGTCTCCGCCGCGGGCCGTGTGGTCAGCACCAGATCCGGCGTTCCGGCCAAGCCCGCCTCCAGCCGCCGATACCGCGCCTCCCACCGCGCCACGCGGTCGGCGAGCAGCGGCAATTGCGGGCGCAGGATCGCCGCGCGCAGGTTGTCCATCCGGCCCGAGACATTGGGGGTGTGCAGCCTTATCCGCTGGAACACCTCTTCCGGCGGCGCGGCGCGGTGTTTTCCGTACAGCATATAGGAGCCCGACAGCAGGATCGCGCGTGCCGCCACCTCGGCGTCATCGGTGACCAGAAAGCCGCCTTCGCCCGAATTGATATGCTTGTAGGTCTGCATCGAATAGCAGCCGACACGGCCCTGCCGCCCGGACGGCACGCCGTTCCACGCCGCCCCCATCGTATGGGCGCAATCTTCGATGATGGTGACGCCCAGACGGTCACAGAGCGCCACCAGCGCCTCCATGTCGCACAGATGCCCGCGCATATGCGACAGCATCAGTACGCGTGCGCCGGTGGAGTGCGCCTTGGCGGCCAGATCATCGAAATCCAGCGTCAGGTTTACGGTCACCTCGACAAAGATCGGTCGCGCGCCGATGGAGGCGATGGACCCCGGCACCGGGGCGAGGGTGAAGGCATTGGTCAGCACAGGTTCCCCCGGCCCGACCCCCACGGCGCGCAGGGCACAGCCCAAGGCGTAACCGCCCGAGGCCACTGCGAGGCAATATTTCGCCCCGGTCAGCGCGGCGAATTCCTCCTCCAACAGCACCGTTTCGGCCACCTCACCCGGCGCGGTGTTGTAGCGGTGCAACCGGCCAGAACGCAGCACGTCCACCGCCGCCTCGATCCCCGCTTCCGGAATCGGTTCTTGCTGGGTGAACGATCCGGTGAAACGCTCCATCAGTGGTCCTCCCTCCGCGTCAGCATGACAAAGGCCAAAAGCGCCACGGCCAGCCCCCCGGCCGCGATGTAGAAGGCCGCATCCGGCGTGCGCCATGCGGCATCCTCGCGCATGAAAAAGCCGAAGACCTGACTGAAGAACACGGTGCCCACCAGCATCGCGATGTTGGTGATGGCGGATAGCCCGCCCTGCAACTCCCCTTGCGCGTCATCGGGCACCACCTTGGACATCATCGCCGTCAGCATCGGATGCACAAAGCCTTCGGGCCCATGCACCACCATCAGCACCACGACCGCCGCCAAGGACCCGACCAGCCCGTATCCCGCCGCCGCCACAACGGCGCAGCAAAGACCGATCAACACCACCCGATGTTCCCCGAAACGCTTCACTGCCGGACCGGACAGCCCGCCCTGAAAGCCCGCCATGATCAGGCCAAACACCGCCAGCGTGGCACCCACCATCGCCTCGGACCAGCCGAATTTGGCGATGCCCCAGAAAGGCCAGATCGCCGGATAGACCGAAGAGGAGAAGAAGAACAGGAACAGCACCGCACAGAGCGGCAAGACACCGGGATAGGTCTTGAACACGGCGAAAGCGCCGAAGGGGTTGGCGCGGCGCAATGCGAAGGGACGGCGGTTTTCCGGGGCCAGCGTCTCGGGCAAGACGAACCAGCCGTAGATGAAGTTCAGGATCGACACACCGGCCGCGACGTAGAACGGCACGCGCGGGCCGAACTCGCCCAGAAGTCCCCCGATGGCCGGGCCGATGACAAACCCCACGCCGAAGGCCGCGCCCATCATGCCGAAGGCCTTGGCGCGATCCTCGGGCGCGGTGATGTCGGCGATATAGGCGTTCGCGATCACCCAGCTTGCCCCGCACATCCCCGCAATCGCGCGCCCCACGAACAGCCACAGGATCGACGGCGCGAGGGCCGAAAAGATGTAATCCACGCCCAAACCGAACACCGCCAGCAACAGCAAAGGCCGCCGCCCGAAGCGGTCCGACAGGTTGCCCGCCAAGGGGCTGAACAGGAATTGCGTGAAGGAGAAGGCAAAGAACATCCAGCCGCCGATGACCGAAGCCTGCGACAGCCCCACCCCGCCCACCTCTTCGATCAGCGCGGGGGTCACCGGGATGATGAGGCCAAAGCCCACCATGTCCAAAAGGACCGTCAGCATCACGAAGGTGACGGCATGGCGCGACACCGGCACTCTGGCCGGTTGAGGGTGCGTTTCGGTCATGGGATCAGTCTTTCCGCAAGGTCCGGCAAGTCGTCAAAATGGTGCAACAGCGCCTCGGGTTCCAGCCGCGCGATGTCCGGGCCTTCCGGGCCGAAGGTGACCAAGGCCACCGGAACCCCCGCCGCCCGTGCCGTCTTGCGGTCGGTGTCCGTATCGCCCACCAGCATCGACCGCGCCACCGTGCCCCCCGCCCCCAGCACAGAGGCGACATAGGGCGCGGGATCAGGTTTGCGCACCGGCAGCGTATCCGCCCCGATCAGCGCGCCGAACAGGTCGCGCACGCCAAGCGCCCGCAACAGGGTTTCGGCCAAAGCTTCGGGCTTGTTGGTGCAGACCGCCACCGCATCGCCCCGGCGTCGCAGCGCCTCCACCGCATCAACCGCACCGGGATAGAGCGTGGTGTGGACGCAGATCGCATCCGCATAGGCGGAAAGCAGCCGGGGATACTGGGCATCGACCATATCCTCGGACCAGTCCCCCAACCGCGAAAAGCCAAGCCGCAACATCGCTCGCCCGCCGTGGAAGGCCGTCAGCGCATCGGCGGGCGTCAGAAGATCGCCATGCCCCAAGGCCCAGAAACAGGCATTGGCCGAGGCGAGCAGATCTGCACTGGTATCGGCGAGCGTCCCGTCAAGGTCGAACACCACCGTCCGACCCGCCCCTGTTGTCCTGTCCGACACGAAAAGCCCCCCAAACGCGCGTCTGCAATAACCCGCAATGTGATTTGACGGACCCGCCCCTTGCGGCCCACGCCCACCGGGGTAAAACGGGCGGCGTCGGAAAGAAAGGGTCAGTATGCAGGTTGCGCTTGTCATTCTCGCTGCGGGACAGGGAAGCCGGATGAATTCGGACCTGCCCAAGGTGCTTCACAAGGTGGCGGCGGCTCCGCTTCTGCACCACGCCATGACGGCCGGGCGCAGCCTTGACCCCGCCCGCACGGTGGTGGTCACCGGCCATGGCGCGGAGTTGGTGGAAACATCCGCCCGCGCCTTTGACCCTGATGTGGCGACCGTCCGGCAGATGGAGCAGAAGGGCACCGCCCATGCCGTGCTGCAAGCCGCCCCGGCGCTGGATGGCTTCACCGGCGACGCGCTGGTGCTTTACGGCGACACGCCCTTCATCCGGTCGGAAACGCTGGAAAAGATGCTCGCCGCCCGCCGCCGTCATGCGGTGGTCGTGCTCGGGTTCCATGCCGCCGATCCGGGCCGTTATGGCCGTCTGGTGGCGGAAGGCGAAGCCCTGCACCGCATCGTCGAATTCAAGGACGCCTCGCCTGAGGAACGCGCGATAACCCTTTGCAATTCCGGGGTTGTCTGCGCCGATGCCTCCACGCTGATGCGGCTGTGCGCGGCGGTCGGCAATGCCAATGCCTCGGGTGAATACTACCTGACCGACATCGTGGAACTGGCACGGTCCGAGGGGCTGTCGGCGGGCTTGGTCCTGTGCGACGAGTCCGAAACGCTGGGTGTGAACACCCGCACCGAACTCGCCCGCGCCGAGGGCCTCTTCCAAGCCCGCGCACGGGCCGAGGCGCTGGAGAACGGCACCACCCTGACCGCGCCCGAAACCGTGTTTTTCGCGCTCGACACCCATATCGGCCGCGACGCGATCATCGGACCCGGCGTGATCTTCGGTCCCGGCGTCACGATTGAGTCGGGGGCCGAGGTCAAGGGCTTCTGTCATCTTGAGGGCTGTCACATCAGCCGCGGTGCCGATGTCGGCCCCTTTGCCCGTCTGCGACCCGGCGCGGAACTGGCCGAAGATGTGCATGTCGGCAATTTTGTCGAGATCAAGAACTCCATCCTTGGCGAAGGCGTCAAGGTCGGCCATCTGACCTATCTGGGCGATGCCGATGTCGGCAAAGGCAGCAACATCGGCGCGGGGACTGTCACCTGCAATTACGACGGGGTGATGAAGCACCGCACCACCATCGGCAAACGGGTGTTCATCGGCTCCGACACCATGCTTGTCGCGCCGGTCACTGTGGGCGATGATGCGCTGACGGGCTCCGGCTCGGTCATTACGGAAGACGTCCCGCCTGAAGCGGTTGCGCTGGGGCGGGCGCGGCAAGTGAACAAGGCGGGTCTCGCCACAAAACTTTTTGAGAAATTGAAGGCCATCAAGGCCACCAAGAACAAGGGTTGATTTCATCATGTGCGGTATTGTCGGTATCCTGGGCAACCACGAGGCTGCCCCCATTCTGGTTGAAGCACTGAAACGTCTGGAATATCGCGGCTATGACAGCGCGGGCATCGCCACGGTGAACGGCGGCCGACTGGACCGCCGCCGCGCCGTGGGCAAGCTGGTCAATCTGGCCGACCTTCTGGTGCATGAACCGCTGGCCGGAAAGGCTGGGATCGGCCACACCCGCTGGGCCACGCATGGGGCAGCCACGGTGACCAACGCCCACCCGCACAAGGCGGGTCCGGTGGCGGTGGTGCACAACGGCATCATCGAAAACTTCCGCGATCTGCGGGCCGAACTGGCGGCGGCGGGCTACCGCCAAGAATCCCAGACCGATACCGAAACCGTCGCACTCCTCACGCAACTCCACCTCGACCGCGGCCTCAAACCCGTCGAGGCCGCCCGCGCCACCCTGCAACGCCTGCACGGGGCCTTCGCGCTCTGCTTCCTCTTTGATGGCGAAGAAGACCTGATGGTCGCCGCCCGCAAAGGCAGTCCGCTGGCCATCGGTCATGGCACGGGAGAGATGTTCGTCGGCTCGGACGCCATCGCGCTGGCCCCGATGACCGACCGCATCACCTATCTCGAAGAGGGTGACTGGGCCGTCATCACCCGGCAAGGCGCGGAGATTTTCGATGCGATGGACCGCCGCGCCAACCGCGCGGAAACCCGCATCGCCATCGACTCGGCCCGCATCGAAAAGGGCGGCCACAAACATTACATGGCCAAGGAAATCGCCGAACAACCGGTGGTGATCGCCGACGCCCTGAAGCATTACGTGGGCCAGGACGGCGCGCTGCGCCTGCCCGCGGCGCTGGACTTCACCTCGGTGGACCGCATTACCATGGTGGCCTGCGGCACGGCCTCCTACGCCTGCCATGTCGCGCGCTACTGGTTTGAACAGATCGCGGGCCTGCCCGCCGAAATCGACATCGCCTCCGAATTCCGCTACCGCGACCCGGTGCTGTCGCCCGCACAAATGGCGCTTTTCGTCAGCCAGTCGGGCGAAACCGCAGACACGCTGGCCGCCCTGCGCTATGCCCGTGACAAGGTGGCAAAGGTGGTGTCGGTGGTGAACGTCCCCACCTCCTCCATCGCGCGCGAATCCGACCTCGCCTTGCCGATCATGGCGGGGGTGGAGGTGGGCGTGGCCTCGACCAAGGCCTTCACCTGTCAACTCACCGTGCTGGCGCTGATGGCGATCAAGGCGGGGCTGGATCGAGGCCGCCTGACCCCGGCGCAGGCCGCCGAACACCTGGATGCGCTGAGCAGCCTGCCGGGCCTGATGAACCACGCGATGGGCCTGTCGAAAGACATCGCCGCCGTGTCCGAAGATCTGGCCAAGGCGCAGGACATCCTCTTCCTCGGGCGCGGGCCGATGTATCCGCTCGCGCTGGAAGGCGCGTTGAAGCTCAAGGAAATCAGCTACATCCACGCCGAAGGGTATGCATCGGGCGAACTCAAGCACGGCCCCATCGCCCTGATCGATGCCGCCGTTCCGGTGATCGTGCTAGCCCCGCGCGACGCGCTCTTTGACAAGACCGTGTCCAACATGCAGGAAGTCATGGCCCGCCACGGCAAGGTCGTCCTGATCTCCGACGCCGCCGGGGTAGAAGAGGCGGGCCATGGCGCCTGGCAAACCCTGACCCTGCCTGAGGTCGCGCCGATCTTCGCGCCGATCCTCTATGCCGTGCCGGCACAGCTTCTGGCCTATCACACCGCCATCGCCAAGGGCACCGATGTGGACCAGCCCCGCAATCTGGCGAAATCGGTGACGGTGGAATGATCGACGAGGCACTGGCCACGCTGCGCGCGCTGGCGGACGATGACAAGGCGGCGGAGATGGCCGCCTATCACAAGGCTCCGCGCGTTTATCTGGGCGTGACCGTGCCGCAGATCACCGAACTCGCCAATGGCTGGCGTGAGCAATTGACGGTCGAGGATCGCGTGACCCTTGCCGATGAGTTGTGGCAATCCGACATCCACGAAGCGCGGGTTGCCGCCACCAAACTCCTCACCCAGGCCCGCCTGCGCCCCGATGACGGCGCCTGGGCGCTGATCCAGTCCTGGGTGCCCGATTTCGACGGCTGGTCGCTGGCCGATCACGCCTGCGACGCCGGACGCCGCCGCCTGCAGGCAGACCCGTCGCGCATCGACACGGTCGAAGGCTGGACGACATCGGACCACATGTGGACCCGCCGCGCGGCCTTGGTCATCACCCTGCCCTGGACCAAGATGAACTTCCCGAAAGACACCGACCTTGTCATCCGCGACCGCGTGCTGGGTTGGGCCGCGAGCTACACCACCGACCCGGACTGGTTCATCCAGAAGGCCATCGCCTGGTGGCTGCGCGATCTGTCCAAACATGACGCCGCGCGCAGCCGCGCCTTCCTTGCCGCCCATGGCGACAAGATGAAAGCCTTCGCCCGCAAGGAAGCGGCCAAATACCTCTGACCCCTTCCCCGTTGCTGAAATATCCCACGGGGGTGTGGGGGTGTGAAACCCCCACCCGCTTTGCCCTGCGCACCCGCGCAGGGCAAAGCTGACCGCGTCGGCGCGGGCCTGCCCGCGCCGTCCGCTTGATCACTCGGCGATGACCGTCACTTCCGGCAGGTCGGTCAAACCCAACCCCAGCGCCCGGAACGCGGGCAAGGACAGTTGCGCCGCCCCGACACCGGGGCGCAGATCGACGGCCACGGACTGGCCCGACGCGGCGGTGACGCGGCCCTTGCCTGCGGCGGTCACGAGGCCGCCTTGCAGCCAGAACCCCGTCTCGGCCGGATTGCCCAGGGACACCCGGACCTTGCCCAGAACCGCCCCGCCCACCGGGGGCGTGGCAAGGGCCGCCGTGCGTTCCGCCGCGCTGGTGGTATCCAGCGCATCGGCGCTCTGCCCGCCCGCCATGCCGGGCAGGCGCTGGGTCGTGGGGGCCGCCGCCACAGCGGGGGCTGGCGCGGCGCGCCCCGAATCGGGCACGGGACCGCTGCGCAGGGTGTCCACCACGCCGCAGCCCGACAGGCCAAGGCCCATGGCGAGGACGGCACCGAAAGAAAGACATGTTCTCATCATGCCCGCGACGATAGTCTGACGTTTCCGCCGCGTCCATCGCCGCTTCCGCGCTTGCGGGGAAAGCTGCCACTGCCTACCTTCAAGGAATGGACACGCGCCCGCCCCTGCCCGCATCGACACCGCTGATCGACCCCTTCGCCCGGGCGATCTCTTACCTGCGGGTGTCGGTCACCGACCGCTGCGATTTTCGCTGCGTCTATTGCATGTCGGAAAACATGACCTTCCTGCCCAAGGCGGATTTGCTGACCCTTGAAGAACTCGACCGGCTCTGTTCCGCCTTTGTCGGCATGGGCGTGCAAAAGCTGCGGATCACCGGGGGGGAGCCCTTGGTGCGTAAGGGCATCATGACCTTCTTTCGCGCCATGTCGCGGCACCTCGACTCAGGTGCCTTGAAGGAACTGACGCTGACCACCAACGGCTCGCAACTGCGCAAACATGCCGCCGAGCTGGCGGAGTGCGGGGTGCGGCGGATCAATGTCTCGCTCGATACGCTGGATGAGGCGAAGTTCGCCGACATCACCCGCTGGGGCCGCTTGGCCCAGGTGCTGGACGGCATCACTGCCGCAAAGGACGCGGGGCTGAGGGTCAAGATCAACGCCGTGGCGCTGAAGGGCTTCAACGAGGATGAACAGTTCAGCCTGACCGACTGGTGCGCCCGCGAAGGCCATGATCTGACCTGGATCGAGGTCATGCCGATGGGTGATCTGGGCAATGAAAACCGTCTGGACCAGTATTGGGCGCTGTCAGACCTGCGCGCGCGCTATGCGGATCGGTTCACCGTCACCGACCTGCCCGACCGCACTGGCGGCCCCGCCCGCTATGTCCGGCTGGAAGAAACCGGCCAGAGGATCGGCTTCATCACGCCTTTGACGCATAACTTCTGCGAAAGCTGCAACCGCGTGCGCCTGACCTGCACCGGAGAGCTTTACATGTGCCTCGGCCAAGAGGACATGGCCGACCTGCGCGCGCCGCTGCGGGCCAGTCCGGATGATGCCGCGCTGGAGCAGGCCATCCGCGCCGCCATCGCGCGCAAACCCAAGGGGCATGACTTCGACTATTCGCGTCAGTCCGTGGCGGGCAAAGTCGGGGGTCAGATGTCCCGCCACATGAGCCATACGGGCGGCTGAACGGTAGGTTGATCGGGCGGCCCACCGTCACGAAACCGATACCCTTCGCCGTCATGGCTTCCGGCACCATGCCGGAGTTCTGCCATGCTGCTGTCCCCTGATCCCCTGCACGCCGGCGATCCCTTGCGCCTTGGATGGGAGGAATGGCTGTCCCTGCCCGCCCTCGGCTTGCCCGCGCTTCTGGCCAAGGTGGACACCGGCGCGCGCACCTCGGCCCTGCACGCCTTTGACATCGAGGCTTTCGGCCCCGTCCAAGCGCCGATGGTGCGATTCACCGTGCATCCGATCCCCGGTCGCAGCGATGTGATCGTCAACTGTTCGGCCCCGATCCTTGACCGGCGCGACGTGACCTCGTCGAACGGCGAGACGGAACAGCGCTTCGTCATCCAGACCGAGGCTGGGATGGGCCCCCGCCGCTGGCCCATCGAGGTGACGCTGACCGACCGGGGAAACATGGCCTATCGCATGCTTCTGGGGCGGCAGGCGCTGCCCGAGTCGACGATCATCACCCCGACAGAGGCCTTCCTTCAGCCACGGCTGAGCTTTGATCCCTATTTCGCCCCGGCGGGCAAGGTGCCCTTGAAACGCGCGCTGCGCGTGGCGGTGCTGTCGCGCGAAGGCGGGGCCTATTCCACCCGCCGTCTGGTCGAGGAAGGCGTCAAGCGCGGCCATGCGGTCGAGGTGTTGGACACCTCGCGCTGTTACATGGCGATCAATGCGTTGTCGCCGGAGATTCATTATGACGGACGCACCCTGCCGCATTACGACGCGGTGATCCCCCGCATCGGGGCGAGTGTGACCGCCTATGGCGCGGCGGTCCTGCGGCAGTTTCAGGCGCGGGGGACATGGATCGTCAACCCGCCTGACGGCATCGTGGCCAGCCGCGACAAGCTGCATGCGCATCAGATCTTGGCCCGCCACCAGATCCTGATGCCGGAAACCGCCTTTGCCTCATCGCCCAAGGACACGGCCAATCTGATCTCGCTGGTGGGCGGTGCGCCGCTGGTGGTGAAGCTGCTGGAAAGCGCGCAGGGCAAGGGCGTGGTGCTGGCCGAAACCCAAGGGGCCGCGCAATCGGTGATCTCGGCCTTTCGCGGGCTGAAGGCGGATTTTCTGGTGCAGGATTTCGTGGCCGAGGCAAAGGGGGCCGACATCCGCTGTCTGGTCGTCGCCGGGCGGGTTGTGGCCGCGATGCGCCGCCGGGCCGCCGCCGGGGAGTTCCGGTCGAACCTGCATCAGGGCGGCAGCGCGGAACCCGTACGGATCAGCGCCAAGGAACGCGAGACCGCCCTGCGCGCCGCCCGCGCCTTTCGCCTGACGCTCTGCGGGGTGGACCTCTTGCGCGCCGCCGAAGGGCCCAAGGTGCTGGAGGTCAATTCCTCACCGGGGTTCGAGGGGATCGAGACCGCGACCGGCAAGAACGTCGCCGCGCGGGTGTTTGACGCCATCGAACGCAAGGTCTGCCGTGTGCCCGCCATCCGGCGCTGAGCGGCCAAAACGGTCGCATGGGGCGGGCTGACGCAGCCCCTCGCAACCGAAGCGAGACGCACCATATCTCCCCCAGTCGAGAAAAGGTGAGTCATGGATACGCTGATCCTCTCCCGCATCCAGTTTGCGGCCAACATTTCCTTCCACATCCTGTTTCCCACCATCACCATCGCGCTGGGATGGGTGCTGTTGTTCTTCAAGCTGCGCTACAACCGCACCGGGGAACGCAAGTGGATGGACCTTTACATGTTCTGGGTAAAGGTCTTCGCCCTCTCCTTCGCGATGGGGGTGGTGTCGGGCATCACCATGTCCTTCCAGTTCGGCACCAACTGGCCGGGCTTCATGGAGACGGTCGGCAATGTGGCAGGGCCGCTTCTGGCCTATGAAGTGCTGACCGCGTTTTTCCTTGAGGCGGTGTTCCTTGGCATCATGCTATTCGGCGCCTCCCGTGTGCCGGGGTGGGTCCATACGCTGGCCACTGTTCTGGTCGCCTTCGGCACCACGATGAGCGCGTTCTGGATCCTGGTGCTGAACTCGTGGATGCACACGCCAGCGGGGTTTGAACTGCGGGACGGCGTGGTCCATGCGACCGACTGGATGGCCATCATCTTCAACCCGTCGCTGCCCTACCGTCTGGTGCATATGCTGCTGGCCTCGGGCCTGACGGTGGCCTTCCTGATCGCGGGGATTTCGGCCTATCGCTGGCTGCGCGGGGATCATGCGCCCGCCGTGGCCAGCGGCCTGCGCTTTGGCGTGATCCTCGGCGCGACGCTGATCCCGTTGCAGATCCTTGCCGGCGACATGCATGGCCTGAACACGCTGGAGCATCAGCCGCAAAAGGTGGCCGCGATGGAGGGGAATTGGGAGACCGGGCCGAACGTGCCCCTGGTCCTCTTTGCCCTGCCGGATGAGGCCGCGCGGGAAAACCGGTTCGAGATTGGCATTCCCTCCGGCGCGTCGATCATCCTCAAGCATGATCCTGACGGGGTGGTGCCGGGGCTGAATGACTTCGTGGCCGCCGATGGCACCGTGCTGCATCCGCCTGTCGCGCCTGTGTTCTGGGGCTTCCGCGTCATGGTGGGCACGGGCATGCTGATGCTGGCTGCCGGTGCGGCGGGGCTGTGGTTCCTGCACCGGCGCGGTGCGACGGCGCTGCCCCGCCCCTATCTGATGGCGCTGGTGGGCATGACCTTTTCGGGCTGGATCGCCACGCTGGCGGGCTGGTATGTGACCGAGATCGGCCGTCAGCCGTGGCTGGTGCAGGGCGTTTTGACCACCGCCGATGCCGTGGGGCCCGTGGCGGCGGGCATGGTTCTGACCACGCTGCTGGCCTACCTCGCCGTCTATGCTGCGCTGTTGGTGGCCTACGTCGGCGTGATCTTCCATCTGGCGCGCAAGGGCAGTTTCTTTGCCCCGCCCGTCACCCCTGCCCTGCAACCGGCGGAGTAACCCCATGTTCGCGCCCGATGTGCTGCCGCTGATCTTTGCCTTCCTGATGGGGCTGTCGATCCTGCTTTATGTCATCCTTGACGGGTTCGACCTTGGCGTCGGCCTGCTGTTCCCCTTTTCGGAACCCGAGGAGCGTGACCGCATGGTCGCCTCCATCGGGCCGTTCTGGGACGCGAATGAAACATGGCTGGTCTTGGCCATTGGCATCCTGCTGGTGGCCTTTCCCGCCGCGCATGGCGCGATCCTGACGGCGCTTTACCTGCCCGTGGCGGTGATGCTGATCGGGTTGATCCTGCGCGGCGTGGCGTTCGAGTTCCGCGCGAAGGCCCCGCTGGTGCACAAGGGCCGCTGGGATGCCGCGTTCTTTACGGGCTCTCTGATGGCCGCGCTGTCGCAGGGGTTCATGCTGGGGCTCTATATCATGGGCCTGCGCTGGGGCTGGGCCGAGGTCGCCTTTGCCCTGCTGACCGCGGGGGCCTTGACCGTGGCCTACAGCTTCATCGGCGCGGCTTGGGTGATCTTCAAGACCGACGGGGCCTTGCAGCGCAAGGCGGTGACATGGGCGCAGGGCGGCATCTGGGGCGTGGTGATCGGGATGGGCGCGGTTTCTGCCGCAACGCCTCTGGTTTCAGCGCGCATCTTTGACAAGTGGTTCCGCTTTCCTGAGATTGTCACACTGGCCCCCCTGCCCCTGATGGCGGGGGCACTGGTCGCGCTCTTGTGGATCGCGCTGAAGCGGCTGCCCGCACCGGGGGACCATTTCGCGTGGTTCCCCTTCGCCGGGGCGACGGCGCTGATGGTCTTGGGCTTTTCGGGGATGGCCTACAGCTTTTTCCCCTACATCGTGCCGGAAAAGCTGACGATCCTTGAGGCGGCTTCCAGCACCGAAAGCCTGTCGATCATCCTTGTGGGCACCCTGATCGTGCTGCCTGTGATCCTGTGCTACACGGTCCTTGCCTATACGATCTTTCGCGGCAAGGCGACGGCGCTGCGCTACGACTGACCCACGGGGGCGGGATCACCGCCCCCCATTCACCGCCCCCGGATGCGCGGGTCCAAGGCGTCGCGCAGACCGTCGCCGATGTAGTTCACGCTCAGCACGGTCAGCGAGATGGCCACCCCGGGCCAGACCACCCGTTCGGGATAGACCTGCATGTATTGCAGGCCATCGTACAAAAGCCGTCCCCATGTCGGGAAATCCGGCGGGAAGCCAAGGCCAAGGAAGGACAGCACGGATTCCGTGATGATCGCCTCGGCCACGCCCAGCGTCGCCGCCACCATGACGGGCGAGATCACATTGGGCAGGATGTGGCGCAGGATGATCCGATTGGGCCGCGCGCCGATGGACCGGGCGGCCAGCACATATTCGCGTTCCTTCAGCGTCAGCACCTCACCGCGCACGATGCGCGCGGTGGCCATCCAGGACGTGATGCCGATGGCAAAGACGATCAGGGTGAAGGCCCCCATCTCCGGCCCGATCAGCCCGGCGATGCGGTCGCGGAACAGCATCACCATGACCAGAAGCAAGGGGATCAGCGGCAGCGCAAGGAACATGTCGGTCAGGCGCATCAGCGGCCCGTCAAGGCGGCGGAAATACCCGGCGAGGACCCCGATCAGCGTGCCGAACACGATGGCGATGCCCATGGCGACCAGACCCACTGCCAGCGAGATCCGCCCCGCCAGCAGCATCCGCGCCAGCATGTCCCGGCCCAACTGGTCGGTCCCCAAGGGAAAGCGCAAGGACGGCCCTTGGTTCTTAAGCTTGATCGCCTGCGCGACCGACAGCTTTTCGGGCACCCACAGATAGGGGCCGATCAGCACGGCGATGATCAGCACCGACAGCGTGATCAGCCCGAACATCGCGCCCTTGTGGCTGCGGAACTGCACCCAGACATCGCGCAACGGGCTGGAGGGTTTGGTGGCGGCGCTGGTGTCAGTCATAGCGGATCCGGGGGTCCAAGAGGCCATAGATCACATCAGCGATCAGGTTGAAGAGCACGATCAGCACGGCAAAGATAAAGGCCAGCGTCTGCACCATGGGAATGTCATTGGCATGGATCGCGCCGATCAGCGCCGCCCCGATGCCGTTCACGCCGAACAGGTTTTCCGTGATGATGGCCCCGCCAAAGATCGACGGGATGCCCAGCGCGATGACGGTGACGACCGGGATCAGCGAATTGCGCAGCACATGTTTCAGGACCACCACCCGCTCGCTCATGCCCTTGGCACGGGCGGTGCGGACGTAATCCATCGCCATGTTGTCCAGCATGGACGACCGCATGTAGCGGCTGATCGCGGCGGCATTGGCGAGGCCCAGCGTCATCACGGGCAGCGCCATCTGGCGCAGTCGCTGAACGAAACTCTCCCAATCGGTCACGGTCAGCGTGGTGTCATATTTGGTGGGAAACCAGCCCAGCCAGACGGCGAAGATGATGATGAACAGCGTGCCGGAAAAGAAGGTGGGCACGGAAAAGCCGATCATGGCAAACAGGGTGCCCGCCTGGTCAAAGACCGAATATTGCCGATAGGCCGAATAGATGCCGATCGGCACCGCGATCAGGATGCCCACCAGATAGGCCGTGCCGACCACGGTCAGGGTTTGCGGGATGCGCTGTCCGATGATGTCGAAGACCGGGCTGCGCGATTGCCAGGACAGGATGCGCTGCTCGCCCTCGACAAAGGTGGTGCCGAACCATCCATCGACCAGCGTCATCGGCTCGACCCAGAAAAACTGTTTCAGCCACAAGAGATAGCGCACGAAGACCGGCTGATCGGCCCCCATGGCCGCAATCATCTTCTGGCGCACCTCCGGCGGGACCGTCAGAGGAATTTCGGACATGGGCGATCCGGGCGCGAGATCGACCAGAAGAAAGATCACAAGACTGATGACCAGCAAGATGGGAATGGCCAGCAGCAGCCTGCGAAGGGTGAAGGTCAGCATGCCCGGTGCGCCTTGGGATTGAGCTATGGGACAAGTTCGTCAGATGGGACGAACGGGGGGTGAGGGGGGCCGGTCTCGGCCCCCCTCGGTTCAGGTCACTTCACGCGGAACCAGTCCGCGACGTTCCACAGTTCGGAGTCCCATGCGTTGATCTGCACACCGCCCAGCGCGTTGGAATGCGCCGAGAGCGTGCCGCGGTGGACCAGCGGAACCACGATCATGCTGTCCTTGGTCACCATGTCGTTCAGCTTCTTGGCGATCTCCTGACGCGCCGCGATGTCGGTCGTGGTGGCCAGCGTCGCATAGAGCGCGTCATAGTCCGGGTTGCAGAAGCGGTTGATGTTTTCGCCCTGCCACTGGGTTTCCGGGCTCGGCGCGTTCTTGCACTGGTACTGGCCCAGATAGCTTTCCGGGTCCGGGCTTTCCGAGTTGTTGGCATACATCTCGACGTCGGCATAGAACTTCTGGAAGGTGTCCGGCGAGCCGGGGTCACCGCCGAAGAACACGCCCGGATCGATGGCTTTGAGTTCGACGTTCACGCCAAGCTCGGTCCACCAATCCTTGATCAGCGCCTGGAAGTCCTGACGGATCGGGTTGACGGTGGTCTGATAGAGGATGTTCAGCGGCTTGCCATCCTTGTCGCGGATGCCGTCGCCATCGGTGTCGGTCCAGCCGGCCTCATCCAGCAGGGCTTTCGCGCCTTCCATGTCCTGCGTCAGGCAGCCGTCATTGTCCGACGCCCAATCGGCCGGGCCGGGGATGACGTTGCAGGTGGGCTTGCCGCCCGCGCCATAGCCGACTTCGACAAGGATCGAGCGGTCGATGGCTTTGGACAGCGCGGTGCGCACCTTGATGTCCGACAGGATCGGGTGGGGGTGCTTGGCGGTGGCGCGCTCGCCTTCCGGCAGGTCGGGCGACGGGTCGGTCGTGTTCATTTCGATCCGCTCAACCAGCGTACCGAAAGCTACGACGAATTGCCCTTTGCCCGCAGCCGTCATCGACGCTTGGGTTTCGGGGGGGATCTGGGTGTTCCAGGCGTAGTCGAATTCGCCGGTCTCCATCACGACGCGGGCCGAGCCTTCGGCATCGCCGCCGCCCTTGATCACAGCCGTCGCAAAAGCGGGCTTGGCCGGGTCGCGGTAGTTCGGGTTGGCGGCCATCGACACGGTGTCATTGACGGTGAAACCCGTCACCATGAAGGGGCCGGTGCCCACGGGCATGTTGTTGGCATCGGTGCAGGTGGGGGCAGCGGCGCCAAGGCAGGCTTCAAACTGCTTTTTCTGCAGGATCGGGGCAAGGGCCGAGACGAAGGCGGTATAGGGGTTCGCCTTGGGGCCGGTGAAATTCACCTTGATGGTCGAGGCATCGACCGCCTCGACCGAAGCAATGCCTTCGTATTTGGTCGCCTGCGAGCAGCCGCCCGCCGGATCGGTGCAATATTGCCAGGTGAACACGGCGTCATCCGCCGTCACCGGCGTGCCATCCGACCATTTCAGGTCCGGCAGCAGCTTCCAGGTGATCGAGGTCATGTCCTCCGAGATGCCGCCATTTTCCTTGGTCGGGATTTCGGTGACCAGTTTGGGGACCAGCACGCCATCGGGCGTCAGGCCCGCCAGCGGCTCCAGCACCATGGACGCGGCATAGATGTCCTTGGTGCCGCCCGTGAGATAGGGGTTCATGATCGACACGGCCTGCGGGAAGGTAAGCTTCACTTCCCCGTCCGTGCCACGCTCGGCATAAGCCGCCGGGGCAAGCACGAAGGCTGCGGCCGCGCCCATGAGGGCGGTTTTGAATTTCATTGGACCTCTCCT
>JAIXPH010000012.1 GCA_027486345.1 Paracoccaceae bacterium | reverse complement strand
CTTTCTGGCCACCCCGATCGCCCATCGCGCCTATCACGACCTGGCGGCGGGGCGGCCCGAAAACAGCCGTGCCGCCATCCGCGCGGCCATCGCGGCGGGCTACGGGATCGAGATTGACCTGCAACTGTCGCGCGATGGCGTGGCGATGGTGTTCCATGACGAAACGCTGGAGCGCCTGACCCCGCGCGAGGGCTGGCTGTGCGATCTGACCGCCGCCGACCTCTCCGCCATCCCACTCACTGGCGGAGACGAAGGCATCCCGACGCTGGCCGAGGTGCTGGATCTCGTGGCAGGCCGCGTGCCGCTTTTGATCGAACTGAAGGACCAGACCCTGCGCATGGCAGAAACCGATGGGCGGCTGGAAACCGCGACCGCCGCCGCCCTGGCCGGGTACAAGGGCCCCGTCGCGGTCATGTCCTTCAACCCGCATTGCATCGCCCACATGGCCCGCCTTGCGCCGGGTATCCCGCGCGGCCTCACCACATCGGCCTATGATCCCACCGACTGGGCCCCCCTGCCGCCGGACACCTGCGACCGCCTGCGCCCGATCCCGGACTATGACCGCGTCGGTGCCTGCTTCATCAGTCACGAAGCCGCCGACCTGACCCGTCCCCGGGTGGCCGACCTCGCCGCCCAAGGCGCCGTGATCCTGTGCTGGACCATCCGCTCCGCACAGGCCGAGGCCGAGGCGCGGCGCATCGCCCAAAACGTGACCTTCGAAGGCTACCCCGCCGCGCTGCCGGCTTGACCACACCGGGCCTTGCGCCACCTCTTGACCCGATCCGGCATTTT
The DNA here is from genome assembly GCA_027486345.1 of Paracoccaceae bacterium. Taxonomy (GTDB): domain Bacteria; phylum Pseudomonadota; class Alphaproteobacteria; order Rhodobacterales; family Rhodobacteraceae; genus Paragemmobacter. Next base: position 9,760 of record JAIXPH010000012.1, on the reverse strand, counting down.
CTGTCGGCAAATATCCTCCGGGAGAGGTCCGGGGAGGGTGGAAAACCCTGCCCGGCCTGACCGCAAGACCAAGGGCTGACCGGGCATGACCAGCATCACCGCCGATATCCTCGACAGCCTGACCGATATCCCCGCCGCCGAATGGGACGCGGTCGCCTGCCCGGAATCTGCCGACGGCGGCAGGCCGGTCGATCCCTTCACCACCCATCGCTTCCTTGTGGCGCTGGACAGATCGAAATCCACCGGGACAGGTACGGGCTGGACGCCCCGGCCTTTGGTGCTGCGTGAAGACGGCAAAATCGCCGCCGCCACGCCGCTTTACGTCAAATCCCACAGTCAGGGCGAATACATCTTCGACCACGGCTGGGCGCAGGCCTATGAACGCGCGGGCGGGCGCTATTACCCGAAACTGCAAATCGCCGTGCCCTTCACCCCGGCCACCGGCCGCCGCTTCCTGACCCGCCCGGATGCCTTGCACCTGCGCGACGGGCTGATCGACACCGCCATCAGCCTTGCACGCCGCAGTGGGCTGTCCTCGCTGCACGCCACCTTCTGCACGGGCGAAGAGGCGGAAACACTGGCCCCCCGCCACGGCCTGTTGCACCGCGTCACCCAGCAATTCCATTGGGAAAACCGTGGCTATGACAGTTTTGACGGCTTCCTGTCGGACCTGTCCTCGCGCAAGCGCAAGATGATCCGCAAGGAGCGTGACACGGCCCGTGCCTCGGGTCTGACCATCCGCGCCCTGACCGGTGACGCCATTGATCCCGCCCATTGGGATGCGTTCTGGGCGTTTTACCAAGACACCGGCGCGCGCAAATGGGGCACACCCTACCTGACCCGCCGCTTCTTCACCGAGGCGCACCAGACCCTGCGCGACGACATGCTGCTGGTGATGGCCTTCCGCCCCGATGGCACCCCCGTCGCCGCCGCGCTGAACTTCATCGGGCGCGACACGCTGTTCGGGCGTTACTGGGGCTGCTCGGAAGATCACCCCTGCCTGCATTTTGAGCTCTGCTATTACCAAGCCATCGACTGGGCCATCGCACATGGCCTTTCGCGGGTCGAGGCGGGCGCACAAGGCGAACACAAGCTGGCGCGGGGCTATCTGCCCACGCCGGTGCATTCGCTGCATCTGATGACGGACCCCGGCCTGCATGATGCCGTCGCCCGCTATCTTCAGGCCGAACGCCGCGCCGTGGACGAAGAGATCGAGGTGCTCACCGCCTATGGCCCCTTCCGCCGCTGCACGACAGAAGACTGACATCCCGTCGCCATCCATGCCATGCTGCGGCCAAGCACAGGAGGCGCCATGCTGAAACTCTACACCCACCCGATGTCGCGCGGCCGCATGGTCCGCTGGATGCTGGAAGAGATCGGCGAAAGCTACGAGACGGACTATCTCGACTACGCCACCACGATGAAGGCCCCGGCCTATCTGGCGATCAACCCGATGGGCAAGGTGCCCGCGCTGGTGCACGACGGGCGCGTGGTGACGGAATGCCCCGCCATCCTCACCTATCTGGCCGAGACCTTTCCGCAGGCGGGCTTGCGGGGCGATGACCGCGCGGCCTTCCTGCGCTGGATGTTCTTCGGTGCCGGGCCTTTGGAATATGCCATCGTCAACCGTGCCTTGGGCGTCGATGTGCCGCCCGCGAAAGCGGGTTTCGTCGGCTATGGCAGCTACGAGCGCACGATTGAAACGCTGCATGACGCGCTGGCCGGACCTGCGTTCCTCGCCGGGGACCGCTTCAGCGCGGTGGACCTCTACCTCGGCTCACAGATCGGCTATGGCCTGCAGTTCGGAACCATCCCGGCCCGCCCGGCCTTTACCAGCTATTGGGACCGCATGAAGGATCGCCCGGCCCGCCTGCGCGCCGTGGCGCTGGACGATGCAGAACTCGCAAGGATCAAGACCCATGGCTGACCCGCTTGCCGACCGCAGCGCAATCGATCCGCTTCTGGCCAATGGCTGGACCCATGACCCGGACCGTGACGCGATCACCAAGGTCTTCACCTTCCGCAACTTCGTCGATGCCTTCGGCTTCATGACCCGCGCCGCCCTCTGGGCGGAAAAATGGAACCACCATCCCGAATGGTCCAATGTCTACAAGGCCGTCACCGTCACCCTGACCACGCATGACGCGAATGGCCTGACCGACCTCGACATCAAACTCGCCACCAAGATGGACGCTCTGGCGCACCCCTGACGCGCCCGTTTTCTCTGCGACAAATATCCTCGGGGGGTGAATGGCCGCCCTCGCGGCCAGAGGGGGCGCGAGCGCCCCCTGCGCCCGTGCCGCCGATGCGCCGCGTCAGACCGGCCACATTCCCTCTCCCCGCCGGGGGAGAGGGTCAGGGTGAGGGGGCCGCGCCGCCCTCACTGGGTCAGATCGCCGCCAGAAGCGATTCCCCGCCCGAGGCTTCGCAGACGCCGGGGCTCTCCTCGACGTGCAGCACTTTCACCACGCCATCTTCGGCATAAAGCGCATAGCGCTTGGAGCGGTCATAGAACCCCACCGGCGGCGCGGTGAAAGCCAGACCGATGGCCTTGGTGAACTCCGCCGACGCATCGGCGAGGAAGGTGATCCCCGCCGCCGCCGCACCCGTCGACTCGCCCCAGGCCTTCATCACGAAGGGATCATTGACCGACACGCAGATGATCTCATCCACGCCCTTGGCCGCGAACTTGTCCGCCGTGCGGATGAAGCTGGGCACATGGGCGCTGGTGCAGGTCCCGGTATAGGCCCCGGGCAGCCCGAAGATCACGACCTTGCGGCCCTTGATCTTCTCCGCCAGCGCCACCGATCCCGGCCCCGCCTCACCGATCATCAGCAGATTGGCGTCCGGCAGTGCCGAGCCTTCAGAAATCGTCATTTGTCATCCCTCGCGCGTTGCGTTTGTCTTGGGCGGGGATATAGGGTCCGCCCGATGACGCGGCCAGAGGAAATGCCGCAAAAGCCAAACGGGGGGACAGGCATGGCGCATGTTGTGGTGATCGGCGCGGGTCAGGCAGGGGCTGCCTGCGTGGCGAAACTGCGCGCCCTTGGTTTTGCGGGCGACCTCACCCTGATCGGCGCGGAACCCCAGCCCCCCTATCAGCGTCCGCCCTTGTCGAAAGCCTATCTGATGGGCGAGATGGAGGAAGAGCGTCTCTGGCTCCGCTCTGCCGAGTTTTACGCCGAACAGAAGATCACCCTGCGCCTTGGCACCCCCGTCAGTGCCATCGACCCCGTGGCGCAGACCGTGACGCTGGGCGAGGAAACCATCACCTATACCGACCTCGTCCTGACCACCGGCTCCACCCCGCGCCGCCTGCCTGCCGCCATCGGCGGTGATCTGGCGGGCGTCTATGCCGTGCGCACGCTGGCCGATGTCGATGCCATGCGCGCCGAGTTCCAGCCGGGTCGGCGTCTGGTCATCGTGGGCGGCGGCTATATCGGGCTAGAGGCGGCGGCGGTCGCGGCCAAACTCGGTCTCAAGGTCACGGTGCTGGAGATGGCACCCCGCATCCTGCAACGTGTGGCATCGCCTGAAACCAGCGCCTATTTCCGCGCCCTGCACAGTGCGCATGGCGTGGATATCCTTGAATCCACCGGCCTTGACCGCATCCTTGGCGACACCCGCGTGACGGGCGTGCGCCTGCCCGAAGAGCGCGACCTGCCCGCCGATTTCGTGATCGCAGGCGTGGGCATCCTGCCCGGCACCGCCTTGGCCGAGGCGGCGGGGATCACGCTGGACAATGGAATCGCCACCGATGCCTACGGCCAGACCTCCGCCCCGCATGTCTGGTCAGCGGGCGATTGCGCCTCTTTCCCGTGGCAGGGTGGGCGCATCCGGCTGGAGTCGGTGGGCAATGCCATCGATCAGGCAGAAGCCGTTGCCGCCAATATCCTGGGGGCCAGCAGGCCCTACACCGCGCAACCGTGGTTCTGGTCGGACCAGTATGACTGCAAGCTGCAGATCGCAGGCCTGAACACTGGCTATGACCGCATCGTGACACGGGGACCCGAGGGTGACGCGGTCTCCTTCTGGTATTTCAAGGGCGACCAACTCCTCGCCGTCGATGCGATGAACGACAGCCGCGCCTATATGGTCGGCAAGCGCCTGATCGAACAGCGCAAAGCCGTGACGGCAGCGGCCATCGCCGACCCCGCCACCGACCTGAAAGCGCTGCTGAAAGCATGAGGATCATCGGCGGTCAGTTTCGCGGCCTGACCCTTGCCCCCGTGGGCGAGGGCGACACCAAGGCGCATCTGCGCCCCACCTCTGATCGCGTGCGCGAGGCGATCTTCAACCTGCTGGTCAATGGCGGGTATGGTGACCCCGTCACCGGCGCGCGCGTGCTTGACCTCTTCGCCGGAACCGGGGCTTTGGGGATTGAGGCGCTGTCGCGCGGCGCCGCCCGCGTGACCTTTGTCGATGACGGGGTGGCCGCCCGCGCCCTTCTACGTCGTAACATCGAACTCACCCGCAGCATGGGCACGACCGATGTCTGGCGGCGCGATGCCACCCGGATGGGGCCGAACCGGGGCACCGGCTTTGATCTGGTGTTCCTCGATCCGCCCTATCACAAGGGTCTGGGCGAAGCTGCGCTGACATCATGTGTCGATGGCGGATGGCTTGCCCCCGCCGCGTTGATCGTCTGGGAGGAAGGCACTACCCCCCTCGCCCCCGCAGGCTTTGACCTGCTGGACCAACGCTCTTACGGCGATACCACCGTCACCATCCTGAGGGCGCCGGAATGATCCTGCCGCCCAAAGCCGTGATCTTCGACTGCGACGGGGTGGTTGTGGACAGCGAGCAACCGACCTTGGACATGTTGCAAGCCGACCTTGCCGCGCATGGCCTGCCGCTGACCATGGACGAACTGACCAGCAAATATGTCGGCGGCACGGTCGAGGCCTGCGCCACCCGCGCCCGCGCCGCCGGGGCCACCCTGCCAGAGGATTGGGTGCAGGACTTCTACGCCCGCATGTATGCGATGCTGCGCGAACACACGCCCCTGATCCCCGGCATCCTGACCGTGCTGGATGCGCTGGACTCGGCGGGCGTTCCCTATGCGATGGGCTCGAACGGCACGCCGGAAAAGATGCAGATCACCTTGGGCCAGCACGGCCTGATCGACCGCTTCAAAGGTCATCTCTATTCCGGCCAAGCCTTGGGTCGTCCGAAACCGGCACCCGACCTCTACCTGCACGCCGCCGCCCAACTGGGCATTGCCCCCGCCGATTGCATCGTGATCGAAGACAGCGCCGCCGGGGCCCGCGCGGCCCGCGCGGCCGGGATGCGCTGCATGGGCTACGCCCCGCACAGCCCCGCTGACCACTTGGCCAACGAAGGTGCGATTCCCTTCACAAGCATGAATGACCTGCCAAGGCTCCTCGGCCTCTGACCGCTTCCCCGTTGCTCAAATATCCACAGGGGGTGAATGGCCCAAGGGGCCAAAGGGGGCGCGTGCGCCCCCTGCTCGAGGTCTTCACCACGTCGGGTGGAACTTGCCTGCCGGGGAAAGGGTGAAAATCTCACAGCCCGTCGCGGTCACGCCGACCGAATGTTCGAACTGCGCCGACAGGGATTTGTCGCGGGTGATGGCGGTCCAGTCATCCGACAGGGTCTTGGTTTCTGGCCGTCCCAGATTCACCATGGGTTCGATGGTGAAGAACATGCCTTCCTCGAGCACCGCCCCCGTGCCCGCGCGCCCGTAATGCAGCACATTCGGCGGGGCGTGGAACACGCGGCCCAAGCCATGGCCGCAGAAGTCCCGCACCACCGACATGCGCGCGGCTTCAACATGGGTCTGGATCGCGTGACCGATGTCGCCAAAGGTGTTGCCCGGCTTCACCGCCGCGATGCCCTTCATCAGGGCTTCATGCGTGACGTTGATCAGCCGCAGCGCAAAGGGCTTCAGCGTCCCGACCGCATACATCCGGCTGGAATCGCCGAACCAGCCATCCACGATCACCGTCACATCGACGTTGACGATATCCCCCGCCACCAGCGCATCGCTGGACCGGCCCGGAATCTTGTTGCCCGGAATGCCGTGGCACACGACATGGTTCACGCTGATGCAGCTGGCATGCTGATAACCGCGATAGCCGATGGTGGCCGAGACCATTCCCCGCCGTTCGATCTCTTCGCGGATGAAGCTGTCGATCTCGCCCGTGGTGACGCCGACCTGCATCAGCGGGGACACCATGTCGAGGATTTCCGCTGCCGCGCGTCCGGCGGCGCGCATGCCTGCAAAATCCGCATCTTCATAGATGCGGATGCCGTCCTTGGTGATGCGGCCGCGTGTTTCGTCCACGGGAGGTATCCTGTCTCTGGCCTTTGTCTCGTCGCCCTAGATAGGCGATGCCCGCGGCAAAGACCAGAGGCGGGCGGCCCGCCCCGTCGCCGGGGGTTTGAAACCCCGACCCGCCGCCCTATACCGGAGGCAAGCGCATGAACCCGGAGAAAGCCATGACCAACCCAACCGCCGCCATGCTGGTGATCGGCGATGAGATCCTGTCGGGCCGCACCCGGGATTCCAACATGCATCATCTGGCCCAGCGCCTGACCGAACATGGCATCCGCCTGACCGAGGCACGGGTGGTCGCCGACGAGCAGGGCGCGATCATCGCCGCCGTCAACGACCTGCGCGCGCGGTATGATCATGTGTTCACCTCGGGTGGGATCGGCCCCACCCATGACGACATCACCGCCGATGCCATCGCCGTCGCCTTTGGCGTGGCCATCACCCATCGCGCCGATGCGATGGCGCGGCTTCAGGCGCATTACGACCGCGCCGGATTGCCCTTCAACGAGGCGCGGCAGCGGATGGCCCGCATCCCGGATGGCGCGATCCTGATCGACAATCCGGTCTCCACCGCGCCGGGCTTCACCCTAGGCAATGTGCATGTCATGGCGGGCGTGCCGAACATCTTCGAGGCGATGCTGGCCGGCGTGATCCCCACCTTGACCGGCGGCGCACCGCTTCTGTCGCAATCGCTGCGGGTGAACCGGGGCGAAGGCGAGATCGCCGCCCCCTTCGGCGCGCTGGCCGCCGAATTCCCCGACCTGTCGATGGGCAGCTATCCCTTTCTCCAGAACGGCGCGCATGGCACCAACCTCGTGGTTCGCGGCACCGATGCGGCGCGCCTGGATCAGGCGATGGTCCGGCTGGCGGCCCTGTTCCAATGACCAGCCTTGCCGCGCTGGCGGAATCGACCTGGGCACCTGCCGACACGCGGCGGGTGGGTCCGTGGCTGATCCGTGACGGGCGCGGCGGGGGGCAACGGGTCTCGGCGGCCAGTGCGGTGGGGCCTTGGTCCGAAACCGACATCCCCGAGGCCGAAACGGCGATGCAAGACCTTGGCCAGAGACCGCTTTTCGTCCTCTGGCCCGAAGACGCCGCGCTGGATGCCGCGTTGGAGGCACGGGGCTATCGCCGCCACGATCCTGTCGTGGTTTACGAAGGCGCAACCGCCGATCTGGCGGCCGTCGAGCCGCCTTTCCTGTCCAGCTTTCCGCATTGGCCCCCGCTTGGCATCGCGCGCGCGCTCTGGGCCGAAGGGGGCATCGGCCCCGCCCGTCTGGCGGTGATGGACCGTGTGACCCTGCCCAAGACCGCGATCCTTGGCCGCACTGGCGACCGGGCGGCTGGCGTCGCTTTTGTGGCGGCAACCGGGGATTGCGCGATGCTGCACGCGCTGGAGGTGAGCCCCGCCCTGCGTCGGCAGGGAACCGCGCACAACATCTTGCGGGCGGCAGCAAGGTGGGCACAGGATCATGGGGCTGGGCGTCTGTATCTTTTGGTCACCGAAAGCAATTCAAATGCCAGACATCTGTATGCTTCCCTCGGTATGACGGTTGTGGGACACTACCACTATCGCGTGAGATAAGCCCGCCAGAGGCCGAGCAGTGAGAGACGGATTACTTCCCTTTATCCCGCTTTTGCGGGGCCTTTGCGCAGGCGCTGTCCTGCCGCTGATCGCGCTCTCCGCTGCGGGGGCGATCCCGCTGCCCGTAACCCTGCCCGATGCGGCACAGAAGTTGGGCGAACGGGCGGAGGCGATGGGCAGCCATCCCCTGCCCACCGGGCCGTGGCGGGACGGCGTCATCCCCGTCCGGCAGACCGAAGGGGCGTTGCGGCAATCCGCCTGGCGTCTGCCGCTTGATGGGAAAAGCACGCTGGAATTGCTGGCCCCCCTGCGCGCGCAGGTGGCCGCGGCGGGCTTTGAGGCGGTTTACGAATGTGACACGCTGGCCTGTGGCGGCTTTGATTTCCGCTTTGGCACCGACATCCTGCCTGAACCGCAGATGCATGTGGACCTTGGCGATTTCCGCTATTTCGCCGCCGAACGTCCCGGCGCACAGGGGACGGAGTATATCAGCCTCATCGTCTCGCGTTCGGCCACCCAAGGCTTCGTGCAGGTCACCCAGATCGGTGCGGCGGATGTGGCGCCGCCAGACCTGACAACCTCGACGAAATCGGAACCTCTGACCGTCGCCGCGTCAGGCTTTGCCCTGCAACCGGGCGTGGCGCAGGTGCTGGCCGATCTGACCTTTGCCCCCGGCCGGGCCGATCTTCTGGGTGAGGCGCCAGCCATTGCCGCCCTGCGCGACTGGTTGGTCGCCAATCCGCAGGCGCGGATCGACCTTCTGGGGCACAGCGATTCGTCGGGGGATCCGGTGGCCAACACGGCGCTCTCTCTGGCGCGGGCCGAAACCGTGCGCGAGCGCCTTGTTGCGGCGGGCATCGCCGCCGACAGGATCAGCGCGCGCGGACTGGGCCCCGCCGAACCGATTGCCGACAACGCCACGCGAGAGGGTCGCCAGGCAAACCGACGGGTCGAGGTGATGCTCACCCCGACCCGCTAAGGTCTTGCCAAAGGCCGCCTGTGCGCCGGATCACCAGCGATCCGGCCCCTTGTCCATCAGTTCCCGCGCCAGAAAATCGATGAAGGCGCGGACCTTGGGCTGGGTGAACCGCCCCGGCGGGTAGACGGCATAGATGCCTTGGGTTTCCACCGGCAGACCGGGGATCGCCTCTTCGACCAGCCCCTGCTCCATCGCTTCCGCATAAAGGAAAGACGGCAGATAAGCGATGCCAAGTCCCGAAATCGCGGCGTTCAGCAGGGATTGGCCGTCATTCACCGTCAGCCAACCCGCCGTGCGGACCTGCCGCTTTTCACCCGAAGGTGCGGTGATCTTCCAGACATTGCCATTGGCCTGATTGGAGTAATGCAGCAGCTTGTGCTCGTTCAGATCGTCGATTTTCATCGGACGGCCATGACGCTGGAAATAGGACGGCGCGGCGATCATCCGCTTGGTCGTTTCCGTCAATTTCCGCGCGCGCAGGCTGGAATCTTCCAGCTCACCCACCCGGATGGCCATGTCGAAGCCTTCGCTGATCAACTCCACATAGCGGTTGTTCAGCACCATGTTCACGGTGATGTCCGGATATTCCTGCAAGAAGTCACCCAGGATCGGCGACAGCAGGTTCACCCCGAAATCGGTGGCGACCGACACGCGCAACAAGCCCGATGGCGCGGATTGCATGGAGGTCACCAGTGCATCCGCCTCTCCGGCGTCGTTCAGCACGCGGCGGGCGCGGTCATAATAGGCAAGACCAATCTCGGTGGGTGAAACCCGGCGCGTGGTGCGGTTCAAGAGGCGGGCCCCCAACCGCGCCTCCAGCGCCGACACGTGTTTGGACACGGCGGATTTCGAAATTCCCATCTTCTCGGCCGCATCGGTGAAGCCACCTTGGTCCACG
>JAIXPH010000051.1 GCA_027486345.1 Paracoccaceae bacterium | reverse complement strand
GGACTGGCGACGGGTCGCAACGCGATACGACCGGTGCCCGAAGGTCTTCCTGTCCGCCATCGCCCTCGCGGCAACTGTCATTTTCTGGCTATGAAGCGAGAACGAGTCCTGACCCTAGGTCGAAGATCAATTCCCTTCCGTCCGCTGACACAATAATAGGCATAATCCCGGTTTCAGCAAGCCGCTGCTGGGCATGGCGGACATCCAGCATCATCTCCCGGGCCAAGCTTCGGCGCGTGATGTAGCGTCCTTGAAATGCGGCGATGTCGGTTAGGGCAATCGTCGTGACCGGTTGCCGTGTCCTTGGATCGACTTCCTTCTGAAGATCAAACCACCCTTCGCGGCTCAGGCAACGGAGGAAATCATTGCTCAAACTGAGCGAATCTGCAGCGGTGCTCAAGCGGATGCGGTCATCCGGAACGCGATTGGCCGAGAGCAAGACACCGACCTCGGACGCGCTGACCCGGAGGCTGGACCACAACAGATCGTCATGGGCGCGGGAAACGCGGGACAGCTTGCCTTCCACCAACATCCCATAGATCTGCGCCGTGGAAACGCCATGACGCCGCGCGGCGATCAGAATGCCAATCTCGTCGATGTCTCCTTCCCGAACCTTCCGGAAGGTAAAACCGCGGTGCCGGCCAAGGAAGGTACTGATGTCGATTTGGGAAAACCTCGGCCTCGCCTTGTCGCCGCCCTTGGAAACGGTGAGGAAGCCAGCCTCGATCAGCGTCGCCATCTGGTTGCGGGTCAAACCAAGCAGCTTCAGTGCCGCCTGCATCGAAACCGAGGAGGAAACCCGGTCCAAGACCACTTCGACTGCCCGGGCGTCATAAATCTGTTCGTATTCCGGAAGTGGCAGGGCACCTTGCATTCCAGCGCCATTCAGAAGGTCCTGCACCTGACCGGGCCGCAATCCATATTGCGCGGCCGCGGTCAGGATGGAATGAAAACGCCGAACTGTGACTTTGGACCGGAAACAAATATCCTTGGGGCCAAGCGGCCAGGTATCCTGGATGTGGCGCGACAGGTGGTCTTGTAACGGCGCAAACTCCGCGCCCGCGCCGCCACCCCGCAATAACCATTCGTGTAGCGTGCCGTAACGACCCGGTGGCCGTTCCTGCGGCTTTCCCTTGGAAAATCGTAACTCATCAAGGAGTGATTGGACGCCCAGCTCTCCGCCTGAAAGCACCTCAAACCCAACATCAGATGCCACTGCGGCATCCTCGGCCGAGAGCTCGGTCTTTGACCACTTGGCTCCATGGATCAAGGAAAGCCCCATCGCCTCGGCGGCGGCACCGACCGCACCAAGATCGAGGCGGGCCAAATATCCCGGATTGGGCGGATTCTCTCCGTTCAGGACGGCTGCGGCGAAGGCTTCGTATTTGCCCTCCGCCTGAGTGGGTTTATCCAGATCGCCCTCGAAGAGCTCGAACAGCCAAGGCTCCCATCCATGGGTGAAGTCGAAGTTGGTTCCGGGCTCGGGGGGGAGCACCAGTAGAAGGTGGTGGATCGGACATGAATGGACGGGCGTTAACGACCATGCGATCCTCGCGTAAGCGCGGGGGGCCGTCTCTCTGGTCAACTCTGGCCCGATGTCGGCCCGCATGCAGGCAGGACAGACCCGGAACTGGCGCCGGAGAAGGTGTTTATCTGAGAGCAGTTCATCGGCGATGGTAAAGCGGTCGTCCGCGACTGCATGGAACGTCTGTGCGCGGGCCCGTTCTGGGTTGATCTCCGCGACCGAAGCAAAACGCTCGATCGCGCTACTGTCTCCCGCATGAAAAGCCTGCGCGCTGATTTCGAGGTCTTTGAAAAGATCCTCAACCCCAAGCAATCCGTTTGCCCGCGCAGTTCGCGCAGCGTAGGAGACTAGAAGTTCGTCCCGATGAAATTCGACCTGCACCGGAAACATCGCCGCCAAGAGCCTCTATGACCATAGGTGCAACATATGCTGCCGGCTTCCCGTGGGCTAGCGCCCCTCAGCTTGACACCTGTGGATGAGAGGTGAAACCTCGACGTTTCGCGCCACTACGAAGCCGATCATGGTAACCGTCACACGATCCAGCCCACCCAAATTCACCTTGGTCGAGGCACGTGAACCGCGCAACCGCGTCGCCTTCTGCTACCAGACTCCAGCAAGCCATCCGTGTAGCCAGCCGTTGAAGGCAAACAGCCGGACGTGTGGCCAGCACTCGGTGAAAGCAAGCATGGCAGGTTCAACGCCGTCGGCCACGGAAAGTGATCGTCGCTTCCCCGCCCGATCTCTCACATCAACCGCTGCCCTGCGCCCATCGCAGACAGCGTCACCCGCGTTTCGCAGCCCTGCATCTGGATCCCGATGACTTCCATCCGGTGACGGTCAAGATCGCCTCCCAACACCTCGATCGTGCCACTGCCGTGAAAGGCGGCGTTCAGGAGGGACAACAGCGCATCACCATGCAGGACAGCCTCGATACCGGTCGCGGTACGGGTGATGGCGTCGGGGATGATGTGACGGGTGCCAATGATCAAATCCATCGCGGGTTTCTTCCTTGTTCGGCCCCTGCCCAGACGGCGAGATCCTGCTTTGTGACACCTTGCGATGCCGCTTTTCGTGTCACAGGCCCCCGTGGGGACCTGTGGGACAGGCTTTCGACCTATTCCTGGACACGCATTCCCTATCGGGGGGAGCTTTCGCCGCAGAAACAGATGACTGATCGCTGCGGACAGACACCGGCAAGGTAATCCTTTATTATCAGCACCTTGCAAGCCACCCGATTTCAGGCGTTTCCGGATTCGAACGAAATTCCCGGATTCTGCAATTCCCGGATTCTGCAGGAGGGACAACAGCCAAGTCAGTTTAGCTGCACCCACTCGTGCCGCCGCAGGTGTTGCACTTCATGCAGGTGCCGTTGCGGACCAGCGTGTAGTTGCCGCATTCGCCGCAGGGATCGCCTTCATAGCCTTGCATCTTGGCCTTGGTGCGGGCGTCCATGCTGACCGATCCGGTGGCGAGCGCGGTGCCGCTGGACAGGGTGCCAAGGGCGGCAAGCGTTTCCGCGCCCGAGGGCATGCCGGACGAGGCGATGCCGCCTTGCAGCACCATCAGCTCTTGCGGCAGGCGCTTGCGCAGATAGCCGGTCGAGGAGATCGATTTCAGCATCTCGATGGACTTCGAGGCCGCCGTTTCGCTGACTTCGCTGACGTTGCGCTTGCCCTCTTCGTCGCCGCGGCCCAGATCGTCAAAGCTGTGACCCGTGGGTTTGACATGCGCGAGGTCAGTGCGGTCCAGATAGCTGATCGCAAGTTCGCGGAAGATGTAGTCGAGGATCGAGGTCGCGTTCTTAATCGAGTCGTTCCCCTGCACCATGCCCGCCGGTTCAAAGCGGGTGAAGGTGAACGCCTCGACAAACTCTTCCAACGGCACGCCGTATTGCAGACCGACCGAGACCGCGATGGCGAAGTTGTTCATCATCGCCCGGAAGCCTGCGCCTTCCTTGTGCATGTCGATGAAGATCTCACCCAAGCGGCCGTCGCCATATTCGCCGGTCCGCAGATAGACCTTGTGACCGCCGACGATGGCCTTTTGGGTATAGCCCTTGCGGCGTTCCGGCAGCTTTTCGCGGTTGGTGCGGACGATGTCGCGGTAGATGATCTTTTCGACGATCTTTTCGGCAATCACCGCCGCCTTCTCCTGCGCCGAGCCAGAGGCGAGGATTTCTTCGGCCTCTTCGTCATCCTCCACCAAGGCCGAAGCCAGCGGCTGCGACAATTTGGACCCATCGCGATAGAGCGCGTTGGCCTTGATCCCCAAGGAATGCGACAGCTCATAAGCCGCCAGCGTTTCGGTGATGGTGGCCGAGTTCGGCATGTTGATGGTCTTGGAGATCGCGCCCGAGATGAAGGACTGCGCCGCCGCCATCATGTGGATATGGCTTTCCACCGACAGATAGCGCTTGCCGGTCTTGCCGCAGGGGTTGGCGCAATCGAAGACCGAGTAATGTTCCGGCTTCAGGAAGGGCGCGCCTTCCAGCGTCATCGTCCCGCAGACATGGTCATTGGCGGCGTCGATCTGCGCCTTGGTGAAGCCAAGGTGGCGCAGAAGGTCAAAGGTCGGATCGGCCAGCTTATCCGCCGGGATGCCCAGCGTGTGCTTGCAGAAATCCTCGCCCAGCGTCCACTGATTGAACACGAAGCGGATGTCGAAGGCCGAGGGCAGCGCGCCTTCGATCTTTTCCAATTCGCGCGGGCCGAAGCCATGGCCGATCAATGCGGTCGGGTTGATGCCGGGGCAGTTGCCGATGGAGCCATGGCCCACGGCATAGGCCACGATCTCGGCGATTTCCGAGGTGCGGTATCCCAGCGCCTCAAGGCCCGCCGGGACCGATTGGTTGATGATCTTGAAGTACCCGCCGCCTGCCAGTTTCTTGAACTTAACGAGTGCGAAGTCAGGCTCGATCCCCGTCGTGTCGCAATCCATCACCAGACCGATGGTGCCGGTGGGGGCGATGACAGTGGTCTGGGCGTTGCGGTAGCCGTGCGCCTCACCAAGCGCCAAAGCCTCATCCCAGACGGATTTGGCCAAGGCCACCAGACCCGCATCCGGGCAACCGGCATGGTCAAGGGCGACGGGCAGGACGTTCAGGCCTTCATAGCCCTTGGTCGCGCCATGGGCGGCGGCGCGGTGATTGCGGATCACGCGCAGCATATGGGCGGCGTTGCGGCTGTAGCCGGGGAATGCGCCCAGTTCCGATGCCATTTCCGCGCTGGTGGCATAGGCCACACCGGTCATCACGGCGGTCAGGGCACCGCAGAGCGCACGGCCTTCGCGGGAGTCATAGCCCAGACCCATGTTCATCAGAAGACCGCCGATGTTGGCATAGCCCAGACCCAGCGTGCGGAAATCGTAGGAGCGTTGCGCGATCTCCTTGGACGGGAATTGCGCCATCATCACGCTGATCTCCAGCGTCACGGTCCAGAGACGGCTGGCATGGACATAGGCCTCGGCGTCGAACTTGCCGGCGGCAAAGAAGGTCAGCAGGTTCATCGACGCCAGGTTGCAGGCGGTGTCGTCGAGGAACATGTATTCCGAGCAGGGGTTGGACCCCCGGATCGCGCCATCTTCGGGGCAGGTGTGCCAGGCGTTGACGGTGTCGTGGAACTGGATGCCGGGGTCGGCACAGGCCCATGCGGCGTGGCCCACGGTATCCCAAAGCTCCCGCGCCTTGACGGTCTTGGCGACCTTGCCATCGGTACGGCGGATCAGCGCCCAGTCTTCGTCATTCTTGACGGCGGTCAGGAAGGCGTCGGTCACGCGGACAGAGTTGTTGGAATTCTGGCCCGACACGGTGATGTAAGCCTCGGAATCCCAATCGGTGTCATAGGTCGGGAATTCGATGCTGGTGAAGCCCTGACGCGCATATTGCAGGATGCGGTTGGTGTAGGTGTCGGGGATCATGGCCTTCTTGGCCGATTTGATCGCCGCCTTCAAAGCCGGGTTCTTGGCCGGATCAACCGAAGCCTCGGACGAGCCATCCCAAGCGCGGATCGCGGCGAAGATCTCGTTCAGCTTCTGCTCATGCATCTTGGAACCGGCCACGAGCGAGGCGACCTTCTGCTCCTCGATGACCTTCCAGTTGATGAATTCCTCGATATCCGGGTGATCCATGTCGCAGATCACCATCTTGGCCGCGCGGCGCGTGGTGCCGCCCGACTTGATGGCGCCCGCCGCGCGGTCACCGATTTTCAGGAAGCCCATCAGGCCCGAGGATTTGCCGCCGCCCGACAGCTTTTCGCCCTCACCGCGAAGCGAGGAGAAGTTGGTGCCGGTGCCGGAGCCGTATTTGAACAGGCGCGCCTCACGGACCCACAGGTCCATGATCCCGCCCTCGTTCACCAGATCATCGCTGACGGACTGGATGAAGCAGGCATGGGGCTGCGGGTGTTCATAGGCGGAGTCGGATTTGGTCAGCTTGCCGGTCTTGTAATCGACATAGAAGTGACCCTGCGCCGGACCATCGACGCCGTAAGCCCAGTGCAGGCCGGTGTTGAACCACTGCGGGCTGTTCGGGGCGGCCATCTGGCGGGCCAGCATATAGCGCATTTCATCGTAATAGGCGCGGGCATCGGCTTCGGTGGTGAAATAGCCGCCCTTCCAGCCCCAATAGGCCCAAGCCCCGGCCAGACGGTCAAACACCTGCTTGGCGCTGGTTTCGCCCACGAAACGCTCGGCTTCGGGCAACTCGGAAAGCGCGGCCTCATCGGGGACCGACCGCCACAGGAATTCGGGCACGCCCTTTTCCTTGACGCGCATCAGGCGGGCGGGAACACCGGCCTTGCGGAAGTACTTCTGCGCCAGCACGTCCGAGGCGACCTGACTCCACCCCTCCGGCACTTCGACCGCCTCGTTGCGGAAAACGATCTTGCCATCAGGATTGCGGATTTCCGACGTGGTCGTCGAAAACTCAAGGGCACCGTAGGCCCCGGTCGCTTCGGTGGTGAACTTGCGCTCAATCTTCATGCTTTGCCCCGATCCTTCTGCGGCCCTTGCGCCGCCTGTCCTATTCCTAAGCGCACAGACAGGCGCGCCCGACCCGTAAGGATCGAGACCAGACGCCACCCCAGCGTCCCGCGATTCCCGTGTTGAGCGCCTGCTCTGCCGTCTTGTTTAACCGACCACTAGATGTTGTGGCCTTGAACCCACGGCTGACAAACTGTCGTAAGATTTCTGCGCTTTCAACGGAATTTTTACACGCTGCGGGTAGTTTTTCTGCTTGACGATTCGACCTGCCGGACAGGGCCTGCGGCCGGGGTTTTCCACCTTGGTGACCCTGCCCTGTGGGGCATCCTGTGGACAACTTGGCCCGGTCCCGGGACAAGGGCGGAAAAGTGCCAGAGTCACTTGGGCTTGGGCGGACAGGTTCACTTTCCGTCTCAAAGGCAAAAGATGGGGACAGTCCGGTTGTGACGATTCTTGGCGCGCTTGGACGGGGTCAGCGCCCGTCACAGATTGCGACGATTGAGCAACACGATCCCCGCCGCGACCATGCCCGCAGCCAAAAGGAAGGCGGGCGAGAGCGACTCGCCAAACAGCGCCCAGCCAAGGCAGACCGACAGCAGTGGTGTCAGAAATGAAAACGAGGCCACGGTCGCCGCCGGATAGACCGACAGCAGCCACAGCCATGAGATGAATCCTCCCGTCACGATGATGGAGGCTTGGAAGACCAGCCCCACAAGATGCAGGGGGTGCAGATCGCGGATCAGCGGGCCGAACAGGGGCGACAGGATCAGCAGGATCGGCGCCGACACCAGCACCATCCAGAACAGCTGCATTTCGGCCCCGGCCTCTCGCAAGCGCGAGGCGCGGGCGACATAGGCAGTGGCGGCCCAGCCCAAGGCCCCGGCCAAGGCGCACAAATCCCCGGCAAGGCTGCCTTGCGGCCCGGTGGCCGCCCCGCGCGACAGGATCGCGATGGCAGTGCCCGCAAAGGCGAATCCCAGACCGATGGCGCGGATGGGGGTCAAGCGCTCCCCCGGCAAACCCACATGCGCCATCAGCGAAAACCACACCGGCATGGAGTAAAAGATCACCGCCGCCCGGCTGACCGTGGTCAGGTCGATGGCCAGAAACAGGAACAGGAATTCGGCGGCGAACATCGTGCCGATCAGCAGGCCGGGCAGGATGTGTTCGCGCCGGATCACCGGCGGGCGGCCCCGCGCCCACATCCACAGCACGACGAAACCGATGGCCAGCGCCGACCGCAGCCCGGCAAAGAACACCGGTTGCAAGCCCACATTCACCAGTTTCACCACGATCTGGTTGATTGCCAGCAGCAGCGCCACCGAAAACAGCGCACCCGCGCCAAAGCCGTCCAACCTGTCGCGCCGCGCCGCCATGATCTTCCCCCGAAACCTGCGCGCAGCCTTTGCCCCTGCCCCGGCGAAGTCAACCCGCGCGGCAAATGCACTAGCCCTGCCCCGCCCTTTGCCGTAAATCGCCAGAAAGACGCATCAGAAAGGTCAGCGTATGAGCGACATCATCGCCCGCTGCGAGGCGAAGGGCCTTCGCATGACGGAACAGCGCCGGGTGGTGGCGCGGGTGATCGGCGCGGCCGAGGACCATCCCGATGTCGAGGAACTCTACGCCCGCGCGGCCAAGGTGGACCCGCGCATCTCCATCGCCACGGTGTACCGGACGGTGAAACTGTTCGAAGAGGCGGGCATCCTTGACCGTCTGGAATTCGGCGATGGCCGCGCAAGGTATGAGGATGCCGAACGCGACCACCACGACCACCTGATCGACGTGAACTCCGGCGAGGTGATCGAATTCGTCGATCCCGAGATCGAAGAATTGCAGGAACGCATCGCCGCCCGTCTGGGTTATCGCCTTGTGGGGCATCGGTTGGAACTGCTCGGCGTTCCCGTGAAAAAGGGCTGACGCGTGGCACAATCTGACAACCTGCGCGGCATCATCCTGATGGTCGCCGCGATGGCGGGTTTTGCGCTTGAGGACATGTTCATCAAGTTCGCCGCCGCCGACCTGCCAGCGGGGCTGATCCTTTTGGCCATCGGGCTGATCGGTGGCGCGGTCTTTGCCGTCATGGCGCGGGTGCAAGGCCAGCGCACCTTTGCGCCCGAAGCCCTGCACCCGGCGGTGATCGGGCGGAACGCGGGCGAGGTGCTTGGCACCTTCGGTTTTGTCACCGCGCTGACACTCGCGCCCTTGTCCACGGTCTCGGCGGTGTCGCAGGCGATGCCCCTGTTCGTGACGATGGGGGCCGCGCTGTTCTTGGGCGAGGCTGTGGGCTGGCGGCGCTGGACGGCCATCAT
Source organism: Paracoccaceae bacterium (assembly GCA_027486345.1). GTDB lineage: Bacteria > Pseudomonadota > Alphaproteobacteria > Rhodobacterales > Rhodobacteraceae > Paragemmobacter. The sequence continues at coordinate 86,601 of JAIXPH010000051.1, read as the reverse complement.
GGTGGGGTTCGCGGGGGTTGTCCTGATCGTGCGCCCCGGCATGGATGGTTTTGATCCCAATGTGTTATGGGCCGTTCTTGCCGTGATCGGCCTTGGCGGGCGCGATCTTTTCACCCGCCGCATCCCCGCCGCCATCACCACGGTGCAACTGTCGGTCTGGGGGTTCCTGTCGGTGGGCATCCTTGGCGGCGTCATGCTGGCGATCACCGGCGGCAGCCAATGGCCGACGGGGCCGCAGGCCGGATACATCGGGGGCGCGCTGGCCTTTGGCATTGGCGCCTATTGGGCGCTGACCAAGGCCAACCGCTTGGGCGAGATGTCGGTCATCACGCCCTTCCGCTATTCGCGCCTGATCTTTGCGCTGCTGATCGGCATCCTGATCTTTGCCGAGCGGCCCGATGTCATTACCCTGTCAGGCGCGGCGCTTATCATCGGATCGGGACTTTACACCTTTGCCCGCGAACGCGCGCGCAACCGTGCGGCGTCGTCCAAGGCGTAACGCACTTTCCATGACCGCCCCGCCGCGCTAAAGACCGCGTCGAGAGCACCCATAGCAGCGCCCGCTGCCCGCATAAGGAAACGGATCGCCATGACAACGATCATTGATATCCATGCCCGCGAAATCCTCGACAGTCGTGGCAACCCCACGGTCGAGGTTGATGTCCATCTGGAAAGCGGCGCGATGGGCCGGGCCGCCGTGCCCTCGGGCGCATCGACCGGCGCGCATGAGGCGAACGAACGCCGCGACGGCGACAAGGCCCGCTACAAGGGCAAGGGCGTGCTGGAAGCCGTCGCCGCTGTGAACGGCGAAATCGCCGAAGAACTGGTGGGCTATGACGCCACCGAACAGGTCGGCATCGACCGCACCATGATCGAGATGGACGGCACGCCGAACAAATCGCGTCTGGGCGCGAATGCGATCCTCGGCGTGTCCTTGGCGGTTGCCAAGGCGGCGGCAGAGGCGACGGGCCAGCCGCTGTTCCGCTATATCGGCGGCACCTCGGCCCGCATCCTGCCGGTGCCGATGATGAACATCATCAACGGCGGCGAACATGCCGACAACCCGATCGACATTCAGGAATTCATGATCATGCCTGTGGGCGCGGACAATATCCGCGACGCCATCCGCATCGGGTCCGAGATTTTCCACACGCTGAAAAAGGAACTTCAGCAGGCTGGCCACAACACAGGGATCGGCGATGAGGGCGGCTTTGCCCCCAACCTGCAATCCGCCCGCGACGCGCTCGATTTCATCATGAAATCGGTGGAAAAGGCGGGCTTCAAGCCGGGTCAGGATGTGTATCTCGCCCTCGACTGCGCCGCGACGGAATACTTCAAGGGCGGCAAGTATGAGATGAAGGGCGAGGGCAAGTCGCTCTCTATCGCCGAAAACGTCGATTTTCTGACCGGTCTGGCGCGGGATTATCCGATCATCAGCATTGAGGACGGCTGTTCCGAAGATGACTGGGAAGGCTGGAAACTGCTGACCGACACGCTGGGCGACAAGATCCAGCTTGTGGGCGATGACCTTTTTGTCACCAACCCCCGCCGTCTGGCCGAAGGCATCAAGGCCGGTTGCGCCAATTCCATGCTGGTCAAGGTCAACCAGATCGGCACGCTGACCGAAACCCTGCGCGCCGTCGATATGGCCCACCGCGCGCGCTACACCAACGTCATGAGCCACCGCTCGGGCGAGACCGAGGATGCGACGATTGCCGATCTGGCCGTCGCCACCAACTGCGGTCAGATCAAGACCGGTTCGCTGTCGCGCTCCGACCGTCTGGCGAAGTATAACCAACTGATCCGCATCGAGGAAATCCTCGGCGAGACGGCAGAATACGCCGGCCGGTCCATCCTGCGCGGCTGATCCGGGCCTAACGTTCTGGCACAGAAACTGAGCGGCGGGCATCGCAGGATGCCCGCCGCGTTCATTTCCGTATTTGGGGCGCGATTGTGTTGCAGGATGTGTTGCACTATAGTTTGCGCGAAAGATCCCAAGCGACACCTTCGAGACATTTCGGAGAAAGACATGGCTGCCCCCCTTCACATTCGTGACATCGGGTCTGAGCGCAAGGCCGCGCTTGAGGCAGAGGCACATGCCGCCGGTATCTCGGTTTCTGAAATGGTTCGCGACTGGATCGACGCCGGTGTTGCGCGGGCCAAGGCGGACCGCGACCGGGCCGCATGGATCGCGGCGGCGAAGGATGGTTTGGCAGATGAGGCGCGGGCGCTTGAAGAAAACGGCCCAAGCCTTTCACGCTACCGGAAATTTTGACCGACCCAAGTGCACAGGGGACGATCAATCGCCTGCGGGCGGGCAGTGAACTTGTGTGCCGCGTTCAAACCGATCTGGGGGTCGAGACTCCCTATATCCTCTGCGCGCCCGTGGTTCCCCGGGCGCATTGGGGCACCTTGGTGCCAAAACTGCACATCCTTATCCAGATTGAGGGCGAAGCCCACGTCATCGTCATGTCGCAACTGCTTGCCCTTCCCGCTTCGGCGCTCGGTCCGGGGGTGGCGGATGCCTCGGCATGGCGAGACGAGATGGTTGCGGCGGTCGATCTGCTTGTTTCGGGCATTTGACGGCGGACCGGTCCTTATCCCCAGAACCGAGCCGGGCGGAACGGGGCCAACGCGGGTTGATCGCCCTGCCCTGTCAGCTCCGCCGCCAGCAGATTGGCGGCTTCCGGCGCCAGCGTGGCCCCGGAGTGCATGACCACCATCGACAATCCCGGCCGCACCGGGCCGATGGCAGGCAGGCCATCGCCGGGAACCGGACGCTCTGCCATACGCAGGGTGTCAGGGCGGATGTCGGCCTGTGGCAGTAGGTGGGACAGGTGGCGCAGCGTCTCGGCTAGCAGGGTCTCCTGGGGCGGCAAGGAGGTCGATGAATCTCTCTGATGCGCGGCGGCGGTGGGGCAGAGGATGCGACCTTGGGCGTCTTGCCGCACCTCCAGCCGGGGGGTCACCAGGATATGGCTCAGCATCGGCGGCAAGGGTTGACTGCGGAACATCGCGCCGGGGCGGTGCAGCATGGGGAAGGTCAGACCCAAGGGGGCCAGCAAGGCGGGTGTCCCGGTCCCCGTGGCAAGCACCGTGTGATCCACCATGATCGGCCCGGCGCGGGTGGTAATTCCGGTGACCGTGTCGCCTGCGGTCGAAAGCGCGGTCACGGGCAGGCCGCTCAGCACCGTCGCCCCTTTGGCGCTGGCGGCGTTTAGCAACGCGATGGTCAGCGCGGCGGGGTCTATGGCGGCTTCCGTGGGGAAGAACAGCGCCCGCTCCGGCGGGTTGGCCAAAGCAGGCTCCAGACGCGCAACCTCGGCCCGCGTCAGCGATTGAACGGGATATCCAAGTGCCGTCAGATCGGCATCCAGGCGGTCAAACCCCTCGCCAGTCTCCTCAAACCACAGACAGCCCTGTGTCGCGGGGGGCAAGTCCAGTTCCCCGGCCAAGGCCCGATGCGCGGCCATCGCGGCAAGGCGCAGGCGGTAGTGGTCGGGCGACAGATGAAAACTCGCATTGATCCAGCCAAAGCTGCGCCCTGTCGCCAGCGCGGCGGGGGCGATGCTCTCCACCACCGTCACCTGCGCGCCAAGACAGGCGAGCCGATGCGCCAAAGCGGCCCCGAGGATGCCTGCGCCGACAATCAGGATGCGGTCTTGCATATCCCCTCCATTCGCGGATTTTGGCACAGTGGCAGGGAGCAAGGGCCGAGGAAAGCATGGACAGCAAAACCGAAGCGGCAGCGATCATCGCCAAACTGGGCTTGCAGCCCCACCCTGAGGGCGGCTGGTATCGCCAGACCTGGCAAGGGGCCGAGGTCGGGGGGCGTGCCGTGGGAACGGCGATCCATTTCCTGTTGCAGGCCGGGGAACGGTCGCATTGGCACCGGGTGGATGCCGATGAGGTCTGGCTGTGGCACGCAGGCGCGCCCTTGACACTGCTTTTGGCCCCGGACGCGGCGGGACCGTTGCAAGTCCTCCCCTTGGGCGGCGATGTGCTGGACGGCCAACACCCGCAAGCCGTGGTGCCCAAGGGCTGGTGGCAGGCGGCGGAACCGACCGGCGCGTGGTCCCTGGTCAGTTGCACCGTGAGCCCCGGTTTCCGGTTTGAGGGCTTCGAACTGGCCGCACCGGGGTTTTTGATCAGTGGGCGGTAGGGTGAGGGGCGATCTCAGTCCAAGAGCAACGCGAGCACCACGATCCAGAAGCACAGCCCCAGCGCGACCGAGGGTAGGAACCACCAGAACGGCGGCAGGACCGGGCCTTCGCCCCGCCCCTGCAATCCGCGCAAACCGACCGGGCGGGGCCGTTGCGGCGCGTCGGGGCCGGTGCGGGCGGATTGGAACGGGGCGACGTGATCGGCGGTCATGACGGTTCACCTGTGTCTGGTGCGAAGCGGCGGGACTTCACGCGGAGCCTTGCCCCGCGCCTTGCCCCGATCTTGCAACCTTCGTGCCGAATTGCGGGTTCCGTGCCGCATCTCAGCTTCGGGCCGCAAATACCGCCTGAGCACCAATATTTCCTGAATCCTCGCAGGAATATTGTCGCCGTGACAATCGCGCATTGGCGCTTTGGCGCTGGCAAAGGTATGGGGCGGGGATGACCCAGCCGCAAACGCCCCCACCCGCCCGTTCCGGAGCCCCGCTGTCCGGTGATAGCCCTCGTGGCTTTGCCTTTGCCGTGACCGCCTATCTGATGTGGGGCTTCCTGCCGATCTACATGAAGGCGCTGTCGCATGTTCCCGCGGCCGAGGTGATCGCCCATCGCATCATCTGGTCGGTGCCGGTGGCGGGGCTGATCCTGATCTGGCTGGGGCGCACGGGGGATGTGATGACCGCGCTGCGCAACCCGCGCATGCTGGCGATGGGGGTGGTGACGGCGGTGCTGATCACGCTGAACTGGGGCGTCTATGTCTGGTCGATCCAGTCGGGCGATGCGCTGGACGCGGCGCTTGGCTATTACATCAACCCGCTGTTTTCGGTGTTCCTTGGCGCGGTACTGTTGAAGGAACGCCTGTCGCGCGCGCAATGGGCGGCCATCGCCTTGGCCGTCGCCGCCGTGGCGGTTCTGACCTATGAGGCGGGCCGCCTGCCCTTTGTGGCGGTTGGTCTGACGGTGACATGGGGCCTTTATGCGCTGTGCAAAAAGCGCCTGCCCATCGGGCCGAACCAAGGGTTCATGCTGGAGGTGCTGATCCTGCTGCCGGTCGGGCTTGGCTATGCGGCTTGGCTGGCGGCGACCGGGAGCGGGCATTTCCGGTTGGATTGGACCACGACCGCGCTGCTGGCAGGGACAGGGCTGGTCACCGCGATCCCGCTGATGGTCTATGCGAACGGGGCCAAGCTCTTGCGCCTGTCCACCATCGGCATCCTGCAATACATCGCGCCCACCATGATCTTCCTGACGGCGGTGTTTGTCTTCGGCGAGCCCTTCGGGACCGCCCGCATGGTCGCCTTTCCCATGATCTGGGCGGCTTTGGCGGTCTATACGTGGGAGTTGATCCGTCAGGCGCGGCGTTAGGCGCGCCGTCGCGCGTGCAGAAAGAATGGGGGGCGCTCGCGCCCCCTCTGGGCCTGCGGCCCATTCACCCACTGAGGATATTTATCGCAGAGAAAACGGACGCTTAAGAAAGCGTTACTTGCAAGCCATCGGGGCCGGTCAGGCGGCCGCTGCGGCCGGTGCCATGAATGCGCAACCCGCGCCAGAGCGGCGCTTGCGACAGGGCGGCGGCGTCATGGCCGGGCGGGGCGTAGAGTTCGATCACGCTTTGGCCTGCGGCGAAGAAGCGGACGGCGACGGTGCCTTCGGGACGGATCAGGTCAAAGGCCGCGACGGGTTTCGCGCCAAGCTCGGTGAAGAAGGCCGCGCTGGCGGCGATGTCCGTGCAGGGGATGCCGATGTGGTCATGGCCGGGACGATGGGGCTGCGCGGGGGTATCGCGCTTGGCGCAGAGCTCGATCCGCGCGCCCTCGGGCCCTTGCAGGAAGACGTAGCGCACGCCGTTGTCCCAGAATTCGGCGATCTCTTTGGGGCCATCGGGGGTGGTCTCCTCCATCCGCGCGCCGCGCGCGATCAGGTGGGCCAAGGCGGCGTCGGTGTCATTCACCGACAGCGCCAGATGGTCGATCCCGCCATGTCCGCGCGGGCCATCCGCCGGCACCAGCGCGACGCGCTGGTCATTCAGGCGCAGCATGTCCCCATCACGGGCAAAGCCGAAGACGGCGCAGAGCAAGGACTCGGCCCCGGCAAGGTCTTGCACGGCAAGTTCGGGGACGATCTCTTTCATGGCGGCTCCTGCAGGCAATGGCCTTTGTCTGTCGCATGGCCCGCAGGAGGGATCAACCGGACTTTCGTGTGCGCGGCGCGGTCACTCGGCGGGGTGCCCCTCCATCACCGGGGTTTCCGGGGCGGGCGCCATGCGGGCGCGGCTAATCACGGTGTAGAAGGCAGGCACCACAAAGAGGGTGAACATCGTCCCCACGGTGATGCCGGAAAAGATCACCAGACCCACCGAATAACGCGCCGCTGCCCCTGCCCCGCTGGCGATGATCAAGGGGATCACCCCAAGCGCCATGGCGGCGGTGGTCATCAGGATCGGGCGCAGGCGGACCTTTGCGGCGATGATGATGCCCTCCCGCGCCGAAAGCCCCCGCTCTCGCCGCTGCTGGTTGGCGAATTCCACCATCAGGATGCCGTGCTTAGTGATCAGGCCGATCAGCGTGATCAGCCCCACCTGCGTGTAGATGTTCAGGCTGCCCAGCCCGAGGTTCAGCGGCACCAGCGCGCCGAAAATCGACAGGGGCACCGTCATCAGGATGATGAAGGGATCGCGGAAACTTTCAAACTGCGCCGCCAGCACAAGGTAAATGACGATCACCGCCAGCGCGAAGGCCAGAAGGATCGTGTTGCCTTCTGTCACCTCCAACCGGCTTTGGCCGGAGTAATCGACAAAGAACCCGTCCGGTAGCAACGGCCTTGCGATTTCCTCCAGCTTGGCCAGACCGTCGCCGGTGGACACACCGGGTAAGGGCAGCGCCGAGAGCGTGGTGGAATTGAGCTGATTGAACTGCTCGATGGCCGAAGGCGACACCTGCGTGTCGATGCTGACCACGGCCGACAGCGGCACCATCTGCCCGGTCGTGGCGCGGATATAGAACTGCGCCAGCTTTTCGGGGTTGTCGCGATAGGTTTCGGGCACCTGAAGGATCACGTCGTAGCTGTTGGAATCACGGTCAAATTGCGCCACCGACCCGCCACCGACCAGCAGGCCCAACGTCGTGCCGATATCCCGCGCGGGCAGGTTCAGCGCCGCCGCCCGTTCGCGGTCGATACGGATGCGGACCTGCGGCGCGTTATAGGCCAGCGAGTTCTGCACGATGATGAACCGGCCTGAGGCCTGGGCCTTTTGCCGGATTTCCTCGGCCACCTCATAGATGCGCGATGGATCGCCGGTGGATTGCAGGACCATACTGATGGGCAATCCACCCCCTGCGCCGGGCAGTGACGGCGGCGCGAAGACAAAGGCCTGCACCCCCGTGACCGGGGCAAGGCGGCCTTGCAGATCGGCCTGAATCTCTTTCTGCGACCGTGTGCGTTCCGACCAATCCTTGAAGGCCCAGAGCGCGATGGCCGAATTGGTGGACCCGCCAAAGCCGGTGATCGAGAAGTTGGCGTCCAACTCTGGCAAGTCCTTGGTCAGGTCGCGCATCTGATCGACATAGGTGCGGGTGTATTCGCTGGTCGCATAAGGTGGCGCGTTGACGAAGGAAAAGAGCGCGCCCGAATCCTCTTCCGGGGCCAGTTCGGAAGACGTGTTGAGGAACAGGAACCCGCTGAGGCCCATCAGGAAGGCGACGACCAGAAAGGTCACGGGGCGATAGTTCAGCGACCCAGACACCCGGCGTTCATACCACTTGGCCAGCCGCTCAAAGCTGCGGTCCACCACCTGTTGGAACCGCGAATGTCCCCCCCGCGTCAGCAGGCGCGCGGCCATCATCGGCGTGATGGTGACAGCGACGATGCCCGAGATGATCACCGACCCCGCCAAGGTCACGGCAAATTCGCGGAACAAGGCCCCCGTCAGACCGCCGGTAAACGCCAAGGGCGCAAAGACGGCGGCAAGGGTGATGGTCATGGCAACGACTGGGCCGAAGATTTCCTTCATGCCGATGAAGGCGGCCTGGATCGGGCGGAAGCCTTCCTCGATATGGCGGTGGATGTTTTCCACAACGACGATGGCATCGTCGACCACCAGCCCGATGGCCAAGACCATGGCCAGAAGGGACAGAAGGTTGATCGAATAGCCGAAGAGATAGAGGACGAAACACACACCCAAAAGCGACAGCGGGATCGTCACCACCGGCATCAGGACCGACCGGAACGAGCCGAGGAACAGCAGAATGATAACGATAACAATCGCCACAGCCTCGGCAATCGTCTTGAACACCTCGTCGATGGAGGCGCTGATCTGTTCGGTGCTGTCATACATCAAGGACAGCTTCATCCCCTGCGGCAGGCTGGCCTGAATCAGCGGCAGTTCCGTCAGAACGGCGGCGGACATATCGAGCGGGTTGGCCCCCGGTGTGGGGAAGATGCCGATGAAGGTGCCGGGTTCGCCGTTGAAATTCACGATGGTGTCGTTGCTGGCCGCCGCCAGTTCCACCCGCGCCACATCGCCCAGACGCACCACGGCATCGCCATCCGCGCGGACGGGCAAAGCGGCAAAGGCCTCGGGCGTGCGCAGCGTCGTGTCCATGGTGATGGAATAGGAGACAAATTCCCCCTTGGTCTTGCCCGGCGCGGCAAGGAAGTTGGCCTGATTGATCGCGCCCAGCACCTCGGGCGCGGTCACGCCACGGCCCGCCAGCTTGATCGGGTCGATCCAGACCCGCATCGCGTAGTTGGCCCCGCCCAGCACCTGAATTTCGGCCACGCCCGGAATGGTGGACATGCGCGGGCGGATCACGCGCTGGATGTATTCGGTGACCTGTTCGGCGGTCATCTCTGGGTTCTGCATCGCCATATACATGGTGGCAAAGGTCATGCCCGTGCCCTTGACGATGGTCGGGTCCTCGGCCTCTTGCGGCAACTGGCTGCGGACCTGCTGGACCTTGGACATCACCTCGGTCAGGGCCACATCAGGATCAGACCCCAGCCGCATGTTGACGGTGACGACCGAGGCTGACGGGCGTGAGCTTGAGGTGATGTAATCCACGTTTTCCGTGGTGGCGATAGCGGCAGAGATCGGGGCGGTGATGAAGCCTTGGATTAGGTCGGGCGCGGCACCGGGATAGACCGTGGTGACGGTGATGACGGTTTCCTGCACTTCCGGGTATTGGCGGACGGGCAGGTTGAACAGGCCCTGAAGGCCAAGCAGCAGAATCAAGAGGCCCAGAACGGTGGACAGGACCGGGCGCTGGATGAAGATCGTTGAGGGGCTCATTCGCTGGCCCCCGTCACGGCGGGGCCGGTGGCGGCGGCGGCGGGGTTGACGTCGTTGTTGACGATGGCCGGTTGACCGTTGGACAGGCGGTTTTGGCCCGCACTGACCACCTGCGCGCCCGGTTCGATCCCCGACACCTCAACCAGTCCCCCGGTGCGGCGGCCGGTCTTGACGAAGACTTGCCGCACCTCAAGCGCGGGGGTGGAAGCGTCTGCGGGCGCGTCCGCCTTGGGCTGCACCAGATAGACGAAATCGCCATAGAGGCTATTCGAGATGGCGGTCTGCGGCAGGGAAATCACACCTGCTTCGGTCGGCAAGATCACGTCAATCCGCACGAATTGCTCCGGCGCGATGCGCCCGCCTGCGTTGGGCACCGATCCGCGCAGCGCGACCAGACGGGTAGAGGGTTCGACGCGCGGATCGATCCCGGTCAATTCGCCAAGGAAGGGCTTGTCCTCGCCGTCGATATGCACCGCAATCTTCTGGCCAAGGCGCAGGTCGGACAGGGTCTGTTCGGGCAGGCTGAAATCCACCCGCAACTCGCTGGCATCCTGCAAGGTGGCGATGATCGTGCCGGGGGCGACATATTGGCCGGGATCAACCCGGGGCAACCCGACCACCCCGTCAAAGGGCGCTGTGAGCTGGCGCTGCGCCAAGACCGCCTCGGCGCGGGCGAGTTGGGCGGCGGCGGACCGCGCGGTGCTGGCGGATTGGTCAAGCGCCGCCCCCGCCGCCACGCCCCGGCCTGCAAGTTCGCGCGCACGGGTCAGGTCGGTCTGGGTCTGTTCATAGGCGCTGCGGGCGGCAGAGACATCGGCCTGCTGCACCACATCATCCAGCCGCAAGAGAACATCCCCAGCCTTGACATAGGCACCGGGTTTGAAGCGGATTTCCTTGACCACGCCAGAGGTTTCGACCGTCAGTTCCACCCCGCGCGCGGCGTTGACGGTGCCAATCGCCTCGATCACCGGGGTCCAGTCGCCCGCCTTCGCCTCCACCGTCGAGACGGTGGCCGGCGGCGCGGTCATGCCGGCAAAGAACTGCGCGATCATCTTGTCGCGGAAGAGGTTAAAACCAACAAGGCCCCCACCCACCAAACCCAAAAGGATGATGGCGATGATGAAACGCTTGACCATATGGAAACCTCATTCGTGCAAAAAGCCGCAAACGCCGCGCGTGACTGAACGCTGCCGTTCAGGTTTCATTCACTTATAAGAGTGCGGAGTCAAGGATTTGGCCGCGCTTTGGTTGCATCATACAGTATAGAAACCTCAGATGGCGCAAGATCGCAGCACAACCAAGGTTTGCTGGACGCAAAGGATCAATCTGCGACAGGCGTCCAGATCACATCGTCAATGCGCGGTGCACCCGTGGCGAGCATGACCAACCGGTCAAAGCCCAAGGCAATCCCACTGGCCGGGGGCATCAGCGCCAAAGCGGCAAGGAAATCCTCGTCCACCGGATAGCGTTCGCCGTAAACCCGTTCCTTTTCGTCCATCTCGGCGGCGAAGCGGCGGCGCTGTTCGGCGGGGTTGGTCAATTCGCCAAAGCCGTTGGCGAGTTCGACACCGCAGGCGTAAAGCTCGAACCGCTCGGCCACGCGCGGATCATCGGCGGCGGGACGGGCAAGCGCCGCTTCGGCCACCGGGTAGCGGTCAAGGATGGTCGCGCGGCCATCGCCCAAGTGGGGCTCCACCTTTGCCACCAAGACGCGGGACATGAGGTCAGACCATGTGTCATCCTCGGCCACCCGAAGCCCCGCATAGGCCACCTGCCCCGCCAAGGCATCGCGGTTCGTGCTGCCATCGGCGTTGAGCGTGGCCAGAAGGTCGATCCCGGCATGGCGGCCAAAGGCATCCGCGACGCTTAACCTTTCAGGTTCGGCGAAGGGGTCACAGGTGCGGTCGCGAAAGCGCAGGACGCTTGCCCCTGCCTTTTCCGCTGCCAGCCGCAGGAAATCGGCGCAATCCTGCATCAAGACGGTGTAATCCTGCCCGACGCGATACCATTCCAGCATGGTGAATTCGGGGCTGTGCAAAGCCCCCCGTTCGCGGTTGCGCCAGACATGGGCAAAGGCCGCGATCCGGGTCTCGCCCGCCGCCAGCAGTTTCTTCATCGCAAATTCGGGGCTGGTGTGCAGATACATCGCCCGGCCCTGCCCGTCATTGCCGATGGCGGTGGTGGCAAATCCGTGCAAATGCGCCTCGTTCCCCGGGCTGACCTGCAAGGCGGCGGTGTCCACCTCAAGGAACCCCTCCTCCGCCAGCCAGCCGCGAATTCCGGCCTGAATGCGGTTGCGGGCCAGCAAGAGCGGGCGGCGGTCGGCATGGGCGGCGGGGGTCCACCAGGCATCGGTCATGGGCTGCGTCCTTCGTGCGGGGTGCTGCGGCTTTCGGTTTGAGATTTGCCGAAAGATGGGTTAGGTGCAGGCGCAATAGCCCGGTCCCCTTACGCGCCGGGCGTCTAAACCGCAAGGAACCGCCCGTGAAAGTCATCGCCTCCAGCCTTCGCAAGGGCAATGTCGTCGATCTCGACGGCAGGCTCTATGTCGTCCTCTCCGCCGAGAACTTCCACCCCGGCAAGGGCACGCCCACCACATCGGTCGATATGCGCCGCATCTCGGACGGGGTGAAGGTGTCGGAACGTTGGCGCACCACCGAACAGGTGGAAAAGGCGACGGTCGACGAACGCGAATATGATTTCCTCTATGAGGATGGCGAAGGCTTCCACTTCATGGAGCCGCAAACATACGAACAGATCGCCGTGTCGCCCGACGTGGTCGGCGACGGCAAGGTCTATCTGACCGAAGGCATGCGCTGCTATCTGAAGACCTTCGAAGGTGTCTGCATCGCCATCGAATTCCCGCAGCGGATCACGGTCGAGATCGCCGAGACCGAGCCTGTGGTGAAGGGTCAGACGGCCTCGTCCTCCTACAAGCCCGCGCTGACCGACCGGGGCCTGCGCGTCATGGTGCCGCCGCATATCGGCGTGGGCACCAAGATCGTCATCAACACCGACGACAACAGCTATCAGGGCCGCTCGCAAGAGTGATCCGCCCCGACGGCGACAGATCGACAAGGGCCGGGATCACCTCCCGGCCCTTTTGTCTTGTGGCCTGTGCCTAAGCCGGAACCCCGACGGGCGAGGCGGCGCGGCGCGGGGCATGGCTGCCCAGCACGCGGATCAGGTCATCCTTGCGGAAGGGCTTGCCCAGATGCGCGGCGAAGCCCGCAGCCATGTAATCGGCAATCTGATGGGTCATCGCATTCGACGTGATGGCAATGGCGGGCGGCACGCGCGCGCCCTGCGCCTCGGCCTTGGCGCGGATCAGTTGCAGGGCGGCGGGCCCGTCCAGTCCGGGCATCGAGATGTCCAGACAGATGAGGTCGAAGGCCCCTGGCTCCCAGTGGCTGAGCGCCTCGGTCCCGTCCTCGACCATGGTGACCTGCACGCCGAAGCGTTCCAGATAGCCGCGCAGCATGTGGCGGTTGATCTCGTTGTCATCGGCGGCCAGCACGCGCAGGCCGCGCAGGGCCGTCGCGTCCACGGGCGCCGCCATCGGCAGCGTGGCCTCGCTGGCGGCCAGGGCGACGATGGGCAGCGGCAGATGCACCGAGACCACGGTGCCCGCGCCGAGAACGCTTTGCACCTCAATCCGTCCGGCCATCATATCGACCAGACGCGCGACGATGGACATGCCGAGACCGGTGCCACCATAGCGCCGTGTCGTCTGCGGATCGGCCTGCTCGAACGGGTTCAGCATCCGCGCCACCTGATCCTGCGTCATGCCGATCCCGGAATCGCGCACCGACAGCACGAGTTCATCCGGCCCGCCCGAGAGCGCCAACGTCAGACCGCCCATGTGCGTGAACTTCAACGCGTTCGACAGCAGGTTGTGCAGGATTTGCGCGATGCGATGCGGGTCACCCAGACGCTGCCCGCAGATGTCAGGGGCAAGCTCCAGCCCGAAATGCAGGCTCTTGCCCTCGGCGCGCAGCTCATACAGCGCGGCCACCCCACGGGCGAGGTCGGCGGGATCGAAAGCGACGGTTTCAAGGTCCAGCTTGCCCGCCTCGATCTTGGACATGTCCAAGAGGTCGTTCAGGATGGTCAGCAGGGTTTCGCCCGACTGATGCACGGCGCGCGCCAGCGTCAGATGTTCAGGCCGGTCCAGATTGTCCATCAACAGCTCTGTCATGCCCAGGATACCGGCAAGGGGCGTGCGGATCTCATGCCCCATATGGGCGAGGAACGCCGACTTCGCGCGGCTGGCCTCTTCGGCGGCCTCACGGGCGCGGTGCAGGTCGGTCACCTGCACATGCAGCCCGACGCGCCCGCCATCCGGCAGGGGGCGCTCTTCGATCCGCACCACCCGACCATCGGTCAGGCGATGTTCCACGGCCTGGGCCGCGGCGCGGTGATGGGCCATGCGTTCGGCGAAGAATTCCTCTTCGCGGCCGATGGCCTCGGCATAGTCGCCGCGCCGGATGCAATGGCGGATGATGTCGCAGAACCGGTTGCCGGGATGCGAGATGGCCTCATCCTCGGAGTAAAGACGGCGATAGGCGGCATTCACCATGACCAGACGGTCATCGGCATCGTAGAGCACGAAGCCATCGCTCAGGCTTTCGATGGCCCCCAAGAGCTGCTGGCGGGCGGTGACGGCGAAATGTTCGGCCTGACGCAGCCGTTCGCGGCGGGCGTGATCGGCGCTGACATCTTCGATCAGCGTCCACAGATAGTGCCGCTCGCCCGCCGTCCCGCGCAGCGGCGTCGTCATCTGGGCCCCCGACAGGCGGGCGGCAAACCGCGTGCCGTCGCGGCGGATGCATTCCAGTTCCACCGGCCCGAAACGGCCCGTCGCGGCGATCTGGCGACGCGCCAGCGTCCGCGGTTCTTCGGCCTCGGGGCTGATGATCTTGTCCACAGGCAGACCGACAATCTCGCTGCGGTCATACCCGGACATGGCCAGAAAGGCCGGATTGGCATCGACGAGGCAGCGTGTCTGCATATCGGTCAGCGTGATGCCGATGGGCGAAAGGTCATGCAGCGCCTGTTGCTGATTGGCGTGGTATTGCAGCGCCTTAGACGCCTTGACCTGTGCTGTCACGTCGCGCAGCAGGAAAAGATATCCCCCCTGCCCGTCATGGCGCGTCGCCCCCGAAATCTCGAACCACGCCTCGGCCTTGGTCACGGGGTCGGGAAGGGCATAACGCAGGCCCGATGACCGGCCCGTGGCGTCGATCTGCGCCATGGCGCGGCGGCCCACCTCGGCAACATCGGGGGGCAGCACCTCTTCGATGCGGCGTCCCATGAAGGCGGCGGGCGGCACGACCAGTGCCATGGACGGCGGACAGTGATAGCTGAGGAACCGCCCCTCCTGGTCGAATTCCATCAGGATATCGGGCAGGGCCTCCAGCGTGGCGCGCAGCCGGTTGCCATCCGCCACGGCGCGTGCCGTCATCGCATCGCGCAGCGCCGCGCCGGGGCGGTGGCGCAGGAAGGCCAGCCAGGACGCGGCACCGGGGCGCAGCGTCCATTCGACCCGGCCCGGCACCCCGCGCAGATGCGCGGAAAACTCGGTCTCCGGCGCACCGGACCCCAGCGCCTTGAGCGCGTCTGTCAATAGGTAGCCTTCCGCACGGGGCAAGAGGTCCAGCACCGGCGTGCCGGGCGCGATTTCCCGCCCCGCCAAGGCCGCAAAGGCCGGATTCACCCGCGTCACCGCAGCCCGATGACTGATCATCAGGCAAGGTTCGGGATGGCGCTCAAAGAAAGCCTGAAAGTCCGAGCGATGCATGCAAAGTCACAATTCTGATTACGCCATCCTTTGCCGCGCAATCGGTACTCTAAAAATAAAATCGCAAACAAAAGCACGGGTCGAGATGCAGCGGCGGCATTCCAAAGGCTATAGGCTAACTGCCCTTAAGACAAAAGAATGAACCGTTCCAAATTTCAACCCAGAAACGAAACATCTTCCCACGCCTCCCCTGCATCCTTTCGCTATATCCAATCCTTAAGTATGGTTTTGTCGGACAGAGCCGTCCTCCGCAACGCGGCGCGCCGGCACCGAGGGGCGGTCGCCCGGATCGTCGGGCAGGACCTGACCGGACGCGGGGCGCAGCACCGGCGACAGGCGCAGGATGCGGTATTGCCCCCCCGCCTGCAGTTTTGACAGACGAAAGACCCCCTCGGTCTGGTCCAGGATCAGGTCAAGGACCGCATGCAGCGCGGTGTCGCGGGCGGTGTCGGTCACGGCCTCGGCCATGATGCGCAACCGGTCGCGCCCGGCCTGCCGCCAGACGAATCGGATTGCGGGATCGTCTGCCCGCCCCGCGCCATCAATTCGCAACTGGCCCAGACGCGCCTCGTCGGCGGGGCCATCCGGGCTGTCGCGCTGGCCGCCCTCGCCCGACGGCGCGCGGCGCAGGGGCAGCCGCCGCATCATCGCGGCCTCCTGCAGGCAGGGCCACCAATCGGGCGCGGCGGTGACGGCCAGAAGCGGCTCGTCCGGCAGGTCACCCTCATGCCACCAGCCCGGCGCGTCCAGCACCGGATGCTCCCAACTGCCGTGCTTGGCCAATCCAGCCAGTGCGCGCCCGACCGCGGTCAGGCGCGGCGGACGGTGGCGCAGATCAAACGCCCCGCTTTCGTAAAATCCGGTCCGGTCACAGAGCAGCGAGTTCCAGTCATAGGCGCCGAACATCGCCCAGGAGGTGACGGCGCGCACATCCACGCCTTCGCTGCGCGCCTGCCGGGCGGCGGCCCAAGCCTCGGCCAGCCAGCGCAACTGCTCCTCGCGCGTGCAGCCGTTGTGGTTTTCCGTGATCGCGACGGGCAGGTGATAGCGGGCGTGCAACTCGTGCAGGCGCGGCAACACGCCAAGCTGCGGATGCAAGACGGGCTGATGGGCGGCAGCGACATCGACATAAACCTGCCGTCCGTTCCCCCCGGCGCGCAGATGCGGATGGGCGGCCACATCGGGGTCCAGCCACCGGTCCGAGGTCAGGTAATGATCGAGACCAAGGATATCGGGCGGACAGGGCCGTTCGGCCAGCGCCGCCAACCGCCGCTCGGAAATCCCGGCCTGCAACAGTCTGGAATGGAACGGATGTTCCACATCCACCCGCCCGCAGAGCAGATCAAAGCCCAGAAACCGCCGCGTGTTCTCATGGCTGGCCTGTTCGGCCAGGGCGGGCGGCGCAAAGCTGCGCCCGACATCCTCGGTCTGGATCAGACGGGCATCGGGGCGGTGGCGGCGGATCGCGGTCATGGCGGCGGCCGTCGCTTCGATCGCGCCGAAGGCCAGACGCAGGAACGTCGCCTCATCCCGGCCATGGGGGTGCCACAGGCCATAAAGCCCGGCAAAGCGCGCGGTGGTGACCGGTTCATTGACCGGGGTGTAATCGCGCAGCCAAGGATACCGCCGCGCCACCATGCCCGCATAGGCCGCAAAGGCCGGGGTGAAACGCTCATCGAGCGGCGTCAGCCCGCCCGGCCCCCAGCCATGGTGCAGCAGCCCGGCAATGGGGTCGATCCCCAGCGCGCGGGCGCGGGCGAAGCGGCGGTCGGGCCAACGGAAATCGGGCCGCCCACTGGCGGCGATGGCCCCCCAGAGCACCGGCATCCGCAGCCGACGGATGCCGAGCGCCGCCACCCGGTCAAGGTCACGCGGTCGCCACCAATGTCCCTGTTCGCGCAATTGGTCGCGGATGACCGCGCCGATCTGCACATGGCTGCATTCGATGCCGCCCCACAGCTCCAGTCGCCCGGGGCGGTCAGACCCCGGCACTGCCGGACTTCCGCACGGGTCCCGGCACCGGTTCCCCCGCCTGCTGCGCGCCCTCCTGCACCATGTGGTGTTTGTCCTGCGCGCGCTGTCCGGCGGCGGTCCTCGGCCCCAAGGCCGCATCGATCCTGGCAAAGGTCGTCAGCGCCTGCGCCGTGACCTGATCCATGTTGTAATAGCGATAGGTCGCCAGCCGCCCGCAGAACCAGACATCCCGCGTCGCCTCGGCCAAGGCCTTGTAGCGCTTGTAGAGCGCCTCGTTCTCGGGGCGGGGGACGGGATAATAGGGATCGCCCGCATCCGTGGGGTATTCATAGGTCAGGCTGGTCTTGGGATGGGCCTGCCCGGTCATGTGCTTGTATTCGGTGACCCGCGTATAGTCCTCGGTCTGGGGGTAGTTCACCACGGCCACGGGCTGCGCCCATGCGCGATCCTCGGTCACATGCTGGAACCGCAACGAGCGGTAGGGCAGCTTGCCGAAGCGGAAATCGAAATACTCATCGACCGGCCCGGTGAACACCACGCGCCGAAAGCCGCCCTTCTGGCGCTGTGCCGCCCAATCCTCACCCAGACGCACCGTGATGCCGGGATGGTCGAGGATGCGTTCGAACATCCGCGTATAGCCCTCGGCGGGCATCTTCTGGAAACTGTCGGTGAAGTAGCGGTCATCGCGGTTGGTGCGGGTCGGAATGCGCGCCGTCACCCCCTTGGAGAGTTGCGACGGATCAAGACCCCATTGCTTGCGCGTGTAGCCTTGGAAAAACTTTTCATAAAGCTCGCGTCCCACGGTGGCCACGACCACATCCTCGGAGGTTTCAATGTGTTCGGGCACCTCGCGCCGCGCGGCGAGAAAGCGTTCCATTCCCGCGCTGTCCAGCGACAGGCCATAAAGGCGGTTGATCGTGTCCAGATTGATCGGGATCGGCAGAAGCTGGCCATCGACATGCGCCAGAACACGGTGCTCATAATCGCGCCATTCGGTGAATTGCGACAGATAGGCCACCACCTGATCGGAACTGGTGTGAAAGATATGCGGCCCGTAGCGGTGGATCATCACCCCCGCCGCGTCGAGATGATCAAAGGCATTGCCCGCCACATGGTCACGCCGGTCGATCACCAGCACGGACTCGCCGCGCTGGGTTGCCAGACGTTCGGCCACCACCGCCCCGGCAAAGCCTGCCCCCACGACGAGCCAGTCATACATTGCGGCGCTCCAGTTCGGCTGAGGCCCCGTCCACGCGGCGCAGGGTCGCCGAGAGGGGCATGGCAGGCGCCGAACGGCGGGCCGCGGCAAAAAGCTCGCGCCGCATCGCGGCCCAGGTCCGGTCCCATGATCCGCGGGCAAGGCAGGCCTCTACTGCCGCGCGCCATGCCGGATCGGGACGGGCGAGGCTGGCGGTCAGCGCCTGCGCCATGTCCGCCTGTCCGGCGATCCGCACGAGGGCCAGCCCCCCTTCCCCGTCATTGGCCGCGCCACCGCCATAGCCCGACACCACATCGGGCACCGCGGTCGAGGTGACCGGCAAACCGGCGGCGAGGAACTCCGGCGTCTTGGTCGGGCTGATGAAGCGGGTGGAGTCATCCAGCCGGAAGGGCATCCAGCCCGCGTCCCAATGCGACAGGTAGGCCGGAAGCTCGGCATAGGGTTTTGATCCCAGCCAATGCAGGTTCGCCCCCTGCGGCAGGCTGGCCGGGTCGATCTTCACCACGGGTCCCAGCAGGATGAACTGCACCTGCGGCAAATCCCGCGCCATGCGGGCGACCAGCGGCAGGTCCATCCGCTCGTCAATCACGCCGAAAAAGCCGATGCGCGGGCGGGCGATGGCGGCCTGATCGACCGGATCGCCCAACGCCCGCCGGGCCTGCCCGAAATGCGCGGCGTCGATGCTGGAGGGAAAGCACAAGACATGGGGATGCCGTCCCCGCTTGGCCTCAAAAAGGCTTGGCCCACCGGTGAAGACCAAATCGACATGGTCAAACAGCCGCGCCTCGGCCGCCAGCAACCCCGGCGGGGGGTCCTTGAAGGCCGACAGTTCGTCCATGCAGTCAAAGACGGTGGCATCGGCGTCGAGATGGTCGCTGAAGGCCAGCGCCATCGGCGTGTAATACCACAGGAAGCGGCGCTCGGCGGGGCGGCGGGCCAGAAGGCCATCCAGCAGGCGGCGTTGCGCGGCCACCGGCTCGGCCTCGGGCGGCAGGATCGGTGTCACGATCCGCACGCCGGACAGGTCGCTGCGGTGGCGCAGATGCGGGGTCACCCCCGGCTCGATCAGCGGTTCCTCGAAATAGAGGACGTCGAAATCCCGCACGGCACGGGTCAGCAGATGCTGTGGGCGCTGGAACACCAGATCCCACCGCAGATGGGAAAACACGATCAACACGCGCGAGGCGGCACGGGTGGGCAAAAGACGCGCCGTGGCGCGTCCGGGACCAGGGGTCAGGACTGTCATCGGTGGGCTCCGGTCATGGATGGTCCCGCAGGCCGCCAGAACGGGGCGCGGGCTGTCTGGCAAACCGGGCAGGCCGGGCTTGGTTCCGCCTGAGGATGTGCGGACAGGGTCACCGGACGCGCCGAAAGGCGGCATTCCGCCGATTGATCCGCTGCGCTTCGCTTGGCGCAACCCTCGGGCCGCGATGGATTTTTCATCAACGGGTTTCCCTTTTGGCGTGATCCCGCTACAGTTGTCTGACGCAGGTTCAGGGGTTGGGCAGATGGATGTGACGCGGCGGTGGATGCTCTGGGGTCTGGCGGCGGGCGGGCTTGCGGCCTGTGCGGGCGGCGGGGGCGGCGGGCGTTCCATCCCGATCGCCGATCCCGGCCTGCGGCCCCAACCCAACGCGGGATGGACGCAATGGGTCTCGGGCTTCCTGCCACGGGCCGAGGCTGCCGGGATTTCGCCCGCCGTGCTGGACCGCGCCTTTCGCAACGCGGGGTTCCTGCCGGGCGTGATCGAACGGGACCGCAACCAGACCGAATTCACCCGCACGCTGGAAGATTATCTGGCCATCGCGGCCTCGGAGCAGCGCATCGAATTGGGGCGCGCGGCGATGGCGCGGCACGGCGGGGCCTTGGCGGCCATTCAGGCCCGCTACGGCGTAGAGGCAGAGGTCGTCGCCGCCGTCTGGGGGCTGGAAAGCCAATATGGCACCCGGCGCGGGGATATCCCGGTGGTGTCGGCGCTGTCGACGCTGGCCTATGACGGGCGGCGCGGCGCGTTCTTCGAGGCGCAGTTGCTCGCGGCACTGAATATCCTGCAGGCGGGGGATGTAGCCCCTGACGCGATGGTGGGCAGTTGGGCGGGAGCGATGGGGCACACCCAGTTCATCCCCACCTCCTTTTTGCAATTCGCCGTTGATTTCACCGGCGACGGGCGGCGCGACATCTGGTCAGAGGACCCCACGGATGCGCTGGCCTCCACCGCCGCCTATCTGGCGCGGTCGGGCTGGCAGACGGGTCAGTTGTGGGGGGCAGAGGTGCGCCTGCCCCCCGGCTTTGACATCGGCCTGACCGGGCGCGAGGCCCGCCGCGCCAGCAGCGATTGGGCGGCGATGGGGGTGCGCGCGGCGGATGGCGGCGCTTTGCCCGATCACGGGCCGGGGGCGGTGGTGCTGCCGCAGGGGCCGACGGGTCCGGCCTTCCTCCTGTGGCGGAATTTCAACGTGATCCTGCGCTACAACAATGCGTTGAACTACGGCATTGGCGTCGGGCACCTGTCAGACCGCCTGCGCGGCGGCGGGCCGATCCGCGCGGCCTTTCCGCCCGATGCACAGGGGCTGACACTGGCCGACCGGCAGGAGCTGCAACGTCGCCTGACGGCGGCAGGCTTTGACACCGACGGCAGCGATGGCGTGGTCGGTGGCAAGACAGTGGCCGCGATCCGCGCCTATGAGGCCACGAATGGCTTGCCCGTGACGGGCATGGCGACGGCGGGATTGCTGGCGCGGTTGCGCTGACGGTCCGGGGGCAAGGGGCGCGGCACCCGTGGTGTGCTCCGCTTGCCCTAGAGCACGAAGGTCCAGACCCACACCGACCCGATCAGCACCGGCTGGTGGATCAGATAGACCCACAGGCTGTGGCGCCCCGGAAAGGCCAGCCAGTCCCAAAGGCTGCCCTTTGGCGCGGTGACCGCAGCGATCCGTGCCCAGAGACCCGACCGAACCGCGATCCGCCCGACCCCCACCCCGGCCAGCACCGGGGCGAGCCATGGGAACACCGGAACATAATCCACCGCATAGACCGGTTCCGCCCCCAGCCCCAGAAACAGCAAGGGGGCGGCGTCAAGTGCCGGGCTTGCCACGGTCTGGCCGATCCAGAACACGCCCGCCGCCACCATCAGCGTCACCGCCGCAGGCAGGCGCAGGAACAGCAATCCGGCCAGAGACCCGAAAGCGATCATGTGCAGGATGCCCCAGAACACATATTGATCCCCCATCGCCGCCCGCGTGGCGAGGGTGACAACCACCGCCGCCCCGGCGATCTTGACCAGACGCCGCAGCAGACGGCGCAAGTCGATCCCCTGCCCATAGGCCAGATAGAGCCCCACCCCCGACAGGAACAGGAAACTCGACGCCACCACCCGCGCCCAGAGCGGCCAGAAACCGTGCAGGATCACCTCGGGCGGCTGATGGCCGAACATCACGAGGTCGAACATGAAATGAAAGATCGCCATCCCGACCAGCGCCACAGAGCGGGCAAGGTCCAGAAGCACGGCACGGGAGGGGGCGGGCATGACGGCACCTTTAACGACGCATCCCCCCGTTTCTTTGCCAAAGGCCCGGCCAATGCAAGCGCGGCCAGTCTCACAACCCGTTCACCGGCACCTTCAGCATGGGTCGGCCCGAGGCGTCGGTCGGAATCTCGCCCGCCCGCATGTTCACCTGAAGCGAGGGGATGATCAGTTTCGGCATCGCCAGCGTCCTGTCCCGCTCGGTCCGCAGCTTGACGAAGCCCTCGCGCGTCGATCCGGGGCCGACATGGATGTTGTGGGCGCGTTCCTCGGCCACGGTCGTCTCCCAGCGGATGTCGCGCCCGTTGGGTCCGTAGTCGTGGCACATGAACAGCCGCATCGCATCGGGCAAGGCCAGCACGCGCTGGATGCTGTCATAGAGAACCCCCGCATCGCCCCCCGGAAAATCCGCGCGGGCCGAGCCGCCGTCGGGCATGAACAGCGTGTCCCCCACGAAGGCCGCATTGCCGATGACATGGGTCATGCAGGCGGGGGTATGGCCCGGCGTGTGCAGCGTCAGGGCCCGCATCGTGCCGATCTGGTAGCTGTCGCCATCCTTGAACAGCGCGTCGAATTGCGAGCCGTCGCGCTGGAACTCCGTGCCTTCGTTGAAGACCTTGCCGAAGGTGTCCTGCACCTCGGTGATCTTCTCACCGATGCCGATCTTGCCGCCCAACTGCGCCTGTATATAGGGCGCCGCACTCAGGTGATCGGCGTGGACATGGGTTTCGATCAACCACTCCAGCCGCCAGCCCTGCGCGCGGATGAAGGCCACAATCTCATCGGCATGGGCATAGGTGATCCGCCCCGCCGCATAGTCGATGTCCATCACGGAATCGATCACCGCGCAGGCCTCGGAGGCCGGATCGCGCACCACATAGCTGATCGTATTGGTCGCCGGATCGAAGAAGGCATGCACCTCGGGCGTCAGGTCCATCTGAAGCGAAAGCTCGGTCATCGTCACATCTCCTTGAGGCAGCACCGAGTTTAGCACGAAGCCCCCCGATGCCCAAACCCGGCCCGATGCGGCGCAGCGCCACGTCACGGGATCGGAAAACACATTCACTTTTCAATATGCAACCAAAACAGGCAGCGCAACCACCCCCTGCGCGCCGCTTCGCCGAAGCGGTGTCCCTGACACGCCTGTGATCACCTTAGCGATTTACCCAAGGCGAGGCGCGGTTTAGGGAGCGGACATGGATGTCATCACCCTTGTCGGCAGCATCGCCGCGCTGTTCATCGTCATCAGCCTGACCGAGCCTTTGGCCGACCGGCTGCGCCTGCCCTATACGGTGGTGCTGGCGCTGTTCGGCACGCTGATCGGGCTGGCACTGGCCTATCTGACGCGCAATGTCGCGCTGGTCGCGGCCTGGGCGCCAGAGCTTGTGGTGACCGAATTCTCCATCCGGGCCAATGTGTTCCTTTATGTTCTGCTGCCCACGCTCTTGTTTCAGGTGGCGCTGGGGCTGAACCTTCGGCGGATGCTGGATGACTGGGTGCCGATCCTTGTGATGGCGGTGCTGGCGGTGGTGGTGGCGACCTTTGTCATCGGCCTTGCCCTGCGCCCCTTCACCGATCTGACGCTGGCCGCCTGTTTTCTGCTGGGGGCCATCGTCGCCACGACCGATCCGTCGGCGGTGGTGTCGGTGTTCCGCTCCATCTCGGCCCCGCAGCGCCTGACCCGGATTGTCGAGGGCGAAAGCCTGCTCAATGACGCCGCCGCGATTGCGCTGTTCGGGTTCTTCCTGACCTTCGTCATGCTGGGCGTGCCGAACCCCACCCTGCGGGACGCGCTGGTGGGCTTTCCGGTGCTGATCGCGGGCGGGATCGTGACCGGGCTGATCCTTGGCCGGGTCTGGGTCGCGGTGCTGGCGTGGCTGGGGCGGTTTCCCTTGGCGCAGGTGTCCTTCAGCGTGGCCCTGCCCTACATCGCCTATCTGGTGGCGGATCATGCTCTGGGCGTGTCGGGGGTGACGGCCGTGGTCGCGGCCGGGATGGTGCTGAACCTGATGGGTCCGGGGCGCATGTCGCCGCAGAACTGGACCAACCTGCGCGAGGTCTGGGATGTGCTGGCGCATTGGGCGGGGGCACTGATCTTCCTTCTGGCCGCCGTGCTGGTGCCACGCCTTCTGGCGGATGTGCGGTTTTTCGACCTGTTCCTGATCGTGGTCGTGGTGATCGCGGCCACGGGCGCGCGGCTGTTCATGCTGTATGTCGTGCTGCCCGCGCTGACCGCGTGGAACCTGTCGCCGCGGGTGGACCCGCCCTATCGCGTGGCGATGCTCTGGGGTGGGTTGCGCGGCGCGGTCACCTTGGCGCTGGCGCTGGCGGTGTCGGAAAACTTCCGCGTCCCCCCCGATGTGAAGCGCGAAGTGGGCATCCTCGCCACCGGCTTCACCCTGTTCACGCTCTTGGTGCAGGGCACGACCCTGCGTTGGGTCATCACGCTTTTGGGCCTTGACCGCCTGCCCCCCATTGACCGGGCGCTGTCCAATCAGGTGATCGCCGTCGCCTTGCAGACCGTGCGCGAAGAGGTGGCCGAGACCGCCCGTAGCCATGAGTTGACCCGCGACATCGTCCGATCCGAGGCGAAGCGTTTCGCCGAACGGCTGGACCGCGCGATGGAACGGGCCGAGGCGGCGGACGACATCCCCGACAAGGACCGCATCACCCTTGGCCTGATCGCGCTGGCAGGGCGGGAGCGGGACATGATCCTTGACGCCTTCCGCGAACGCCTGATCTCGGCGGGGTTGGCGGAACGCATGCTGTCGGATGCGGAACGGGTGATCGAACGCACACGGCTTGGCGGGCGGGATGCCTATCGTGCGGCGGGGCGGCTGTCCTTGGCCCAAGGGCGCGGCTATCGCTTGGCCACGATCCTGCACAACCGCTTGCGCCTGTCGGGCACCTTGGCGCGGCTGACGGCAGACCGGTTTGAAATCGTGCTGACCCAGCGCCTGATCCTGCGCGACCTACACCAGTATATCGACACCAAGATCCGCCGCATCCATGGCCGCCGGGTGACGGACCTCTTGCACGAACTGCTCAAGCGCCGCGAGGAAGAGGCCCAGACGGCGCTGGATGGCCTGCGCCTGCAATATCCCGGCTATGCCGAAGAAGTGGAGCGCCGTTTCCTGCGCCGCACCTCCCTGCGGCTGGAAGAACGGGAATATGACGTGCTGCTGGCCGATGGGCTGATCGGGCAAGAGTTGCATGGCAAGCTGACGCAGGAACTGGCCGAAAAACGCCGCTTGGCCGAGGCGCGCCCGCCCCTTGACCTTGCGGTGCAGAAATCGGCGCTGGTGCGGCAGTTTCCGCTGTTTTCGGACATGGATGAGACGAGTTTGCACAAACTCGCCGCCGCCCTGCGCACCCGCTATGTCCAGCCCGGCGACATCCTGATGCGCAAGGGCGATCTGGCGCGCGAGGTCTGTTTCATCGCCTCGGGCGCGGTCGGCTTTGATACGGCGGGGTCCAAGGTCAAGCTGGGGCGCGGCGAGATGTTCGGGCAGCTTTCCATGCTGTCGCGCCGCAGCCGCAAGACCCATGCGGTGGCCATCACCCATACCACGCTACTGGTGCTGGATGAGGCGCGGTTCCGCCGCCTGCTGCAACGCAACGCCACCCTGCGTGCTGCCGTGCTGGACAGTGCGGCGCGGCGGGGGTTGGACGCCACGCTGTTGCAGATGTGACCGCCTAAGCCAGATAGGGCGCGATCAGCGGGTCCAGATCGACCCGCGCGGCCAGCTTGGTGGCCAGAAGATAGAGCCCCCCGAACTTGCGGTTCAGGAACAACAGGTCCGGCGGCGGGACATGCCACAGGTCGCGGTCCAGCCCCAAGGCCATGCCCCGCTCCCGCATCTCGGCCAGAAAATCGCGGCGGGCAAAGTCGAACACGCCGCCTTGGCGCAAGGGCGCAAAGCCGATGCGCGCCAGAGCCGCCACCTCGGCCCGGTGCGGGGCGGACATGTCGGCGGGCAGAAAGCCCAAGCGGTCCAGCACGGCCATCACCCCCGCATCCTCCCCCGCCACACCTGCGCGCAACAGATGGCGCAGGCCGGGGGCCATGTCAGGGCCAAAGGACCGTGTCGCGCCGAAATCCAGCAGCACGATCCGGCCATCGGACGGGCTGTAGCGGAAATTGGCAAAGTTGGGATCGGTCTGTATCAGATTGAAATCAAACACCTCTGCCAGCACCAGACGGATCAGGTCCCGCGCCACGCGGTCACGTTCCGCCTGCGGGGCAGAGGTCAGCGCCTCGATCGGTTGGCTGTCGATGAAATCCATCGCCAAGACGCTGTCGGTGGACCAATCCGCCTGCGCCACGGGCACCCGAAAGGCCGCATCCCCGGCCAGCAGCCCTGCAAACCGCTGCATCTGCGCCGCCTCGCGGCGGTAATCGGCCTCTTCGTGCAACTGGCGTTTCGCCTCCTCCAGCAGGGGTCGCAGGTCCAGCCGGGCGGGCACCATCCCCGACAGGCGCAGAAGGGTGGCGACATTGTCCACATCGCTGTCAATGCTGGCGCGGATGCCGGGATATTGCACCTTGATCGCCAGATCGCGCCCGTCCCGCGTCTGCGCCCGATGCACCTGCCCGATGGAGGCCGCCGCGATGGGCCGGACGTCAAAACGCTGGAAGCGTGCCAGCCACCCCTGCCCCCATGCCGCATCCAGCACCCGGCGCAATTGCTGGGGCGGCATCGGATCGGCATCGGATCGCAGGCGGGACAGGATGGCGGCGAGTTCGGGGGGCAACACCTCGCCCGCGTCCATCGACAGAAGCTGACCCAGTTTCATCGCCGCCCCGCGCAGATGGGCCAGTTGATCCGCCACCCGCCGCGCATTGCCGGGGGTCAGCACCAGATCGGAGAGGCGCGGACGCTGCCCCGTGGCCAGCTGGCGCGCGCCGCCCGCCAGCACCGCGCCGCCAATGCCTGTCGCAAGGCTGCCTATCGCGGCAATCCGCGCCAACCGCCCGGAGGGCACGGCGCGGCCCGCCTTTGGACCCGGATCAGTCATGATCCCGGTGCCGCCCTTGCAGGGCATCCAACGGCGGAAAGGCGGCGCGATGTGGTGACATGAACCCTCGGTCCTTGGGCGGTCGGTTTCGGCCCTCTTTGATCTCACCGGCAGCTAGCGGCGGCGGGTCAAAGATCAAGCCACAGCGCGCCGGGCCACCCGCTGCCGGCACGGCGGCCCACGGCCCAGACCAAGGGCTGCGAACACACGGCCAAAGGTATGGATTAAACGAAAGTTAATGAAACCCTATCCGAAACGCCTTAAGGTGAGGTGGGGAGTATGGGGCGAAAACCTTTAATCCGGGCAATGGTTTAGCCCGGCCTGTCGCGCCTGTGCGCATTGGGTCTTCGCATGATTACTGTCACCATTCCAACCGGATCGACCCATATCCTGCCCGACAGCGTGCCGATCACGCGGGGGGTGTTCGGCTACAATTACACCGGCTTCAGATCCTTCGACCGGTTCGACTCCCAATTGAGCGACAGCCTTGTGGGCCTGATCAGTTGGCCCGGCGGCTCCTTGGCGGAAAACCTGCCCGAGCGTTATGACCTGCGCTATCCCGACCTGTGGAACGGCGATGTGGATTTCGGGCTGGACCAGCTGTTCGCCAAGGCGCAGCAGTATAACGCGGGTGTCTCGCTGGTGCTGCCCACGGCGCGCTATCTGGGGCGCGAGGATGTGATGCGCGCCGATCTGCACGGCTTTCTGGGGCGCGTCCTTGATGGCAGTCTGGGCCCCATCCCGGAGCGTCTGATCCTTGAGATCGGGAATGAATATTACTCCACCTTCGGCACCGGCGTCGCCCATGCCACCGATTACGGGCGGCTTGCCAATGACATGGTGCAGACCCTCAGCGCGGTGCTGTCTGATCCGGCGCAAAATCCGGCGGGCGTCGATGTGGAAATCGCCGTGCAGGTCGGACGCGCCCCCGCCGAGGATGTGGCGATCCGCGCCGAGTTGAGCGCGGAGGCGCTGCGCAACGTGGACATGCTGATCTACCACCGCTTCGCCCCCTATGCGACGGGCATCGACCGGTCCTACGGCACGCTGGTCGACCATGTCGATGACTGGCAGGCCGCGATGGAAGCGGCAGGCGGCACCCGGCCCGAAGTCTTCATGTCCAGCTATAACGTCGCCTCCTACACCCGGGCCGAGGCGCTGCGCGATTATGTCGAAGCCGAGGCCGCGTTGGGGATCACAGTCGATCCGGACAGCATCGACATGGACGGCCGCACCGACACCGATTTTGAAAAGTTCTGGCAGACCGCGCTGACCAACCGGCATTACGGCATCGAACAGACCCGTGTGCTGCTGGAGCTTCAGGCCCATATCGGCTCGGTCGGGTTGGGGGCGGCATCGGTCTATGGCGTTGACCTGCAGCATCCCGCCCGGCTCAGCCTCACCGCGCAGGACGGACAGGGGTATGACTTCGTGGGCCAGGATGCGCTTGACCTTCTGGCAGAAAGCACGCTGGGAACGCGCGTGTTGGACACCTCGATCAGGAACGATCAGAAGAACGACACCCTCTGGACCTACGGCTTCGAGAATGACGACAAGCTGGTGACCTTCGTCACATGGCACAACATGCCGCCCGGCGCCTTGCAGGTGAAGGTCGCGGGGCTGTCCACCGGGGCCTACAAGGCGGTCTGGGCCGAGACGCTGCATGCCGAGGTGCCCGCCGACTGGATGACCCGCTTCGGCATACCCGACAATCCCGATGTGGACGAAAGCCCCGAATCGCAGAGCTTTGCCTTGGGTGTGCGCGAACACATCCCGGTCACACAACTGGATGACGCGGTTCAGGTGACCATGGACCGGCCCCATGAAATCCTGCGGCTGGTCTTTGCCAAAACCGATGCCGGCATGGCCGAGATCGCGGGCTGGGAAGATCAGGACCCCCTTCTCTTGCAGCCTCCGGCGGATGACGGGACCGGCCTGCCCCCCGTCGACATGGGCACGCCCCCTGCAGAGGAAGACCCCGACACGCCCGACCCGTCCGCCATGGATGACGGGGGCGCCGGGGCAGAGATGGCTGGCATGCTGGGGGCGCTGTTGCTGGTGGCCGTGCTGGCGATGGCGCTCTGACCGCAACGACACGTCCGGGCGGTGAACCCCGTCCCCGCCGCATCCACCTGTTGCGTCACGTCCGGCTTTGCCTAGACTTGGGGCCGGATTTTGGTTCGCATATTTGTCTGGAGGTTCTTGTGTCAAAGCAGTTGTCAGTAGCCCTTGCCATGTTCCTTTCAACCGGGCTGGGCGTCGCGCAGGCCGCGCCGTGCAGCGATACCTCGGGCCAGTTCGAAAGCTGGAAACCCCAGATGGCCGCCGAGGCTGCCGCGATGGGCGTGGGGCCGCGCGGGATCGACGCGCTGATGGGCACCAGCTATTCGCGCGCCACAATCGCGGCGGACCGCAACCAGAAGAGCTTCAAATACAGCCTGGACAAGTTCCTTCAGGTGCGCGGGGCGGACACGATCATCGCCCAGGGCCGCAAGAAAAAGGCCCGCAACCCGGATTTCTACGCCGCATTAGAGCGGCAGTACGGCGTGCCCGCCGGGGTCTTGCTGGCGATCCACGGGATGGAGACGGGCTTTGGCGGGTTCATGGGGGATACCAACGTGGTCTCCGCCATCGCGACCCTGGCCTATGACTGCCGCCGCAGCGATTTCTTCACCCCCCACCTGATCGCCGCGCTGAAACTGGTGGATCAGGGGACGATCACTCCCGCCTCGGTCGGGGCCAAGCATGGCGAATTGGGGCATACGCAGTTCCTGCCCGGCAATGCCTTGGCTTACGGCGTGGACGGCGATGGCGACGGGCGGGTGGATCTTTCGGGCGTGACAGATGCCATGGCCTCGACCGCGCATTATCTGGCGCAAAAGGGCTGGCAACCCGGTCTGGGCTATCAGGAGGGCGAACCGAACTTCGCCGTGATCGAAGAGTGGAACGCCGCCACGGTCTATCAACAGGCCATCGCGCTGATGGCGGCACGGATCGACCGCTAAGCGCCCCGAAAAACCCGCGTTTTCCCCCTTGCGCCCGCTGCGCCGCTCCACTAATACCCGCTCCACCGACAGCGTGGCCCGTTCGTCTATCGGTTAGGACACCTGGTTTTCAACCAGGTAAGAGGGGTTCGACTCCCCTACGGGCTGCCACTTCGCTTTCCCCAAATAAATACGCTCCGCTTGGGAGCACGCGCCCTATCGTGCGGGTTTGGCTGTGGGACGCAGTCGCAGACTTCCCCTCTCCCACGGCCAAAGCGGGCGATTGCCGGTCACACGCCCGGCACCCGCGCGACCAATGGTGCAGCGCTGGCATCGCACCTCGGGCGTTGACCATTTTGGAAGGTTCCACTATCTGTCTGGAAGGTTCCATTTCACCGCACACAGCGGAATCGGGGGAAGCATGACCGAAATCAGGGTTGCGGTTCTGGGGGCGAGTGGCTGGATGGGCAAGGTCCACACCATGGCTTGGGCGACCTACCCGCATTTCTTTGCGCAGGCGCCCCGGGCGCGCGTGACGGCGCTGGTCACGGCCAATCCGGCAGCCGTCCCCGATCTGGCGGCCCGGGCGCCCGGCGCACGCGTCCTGACGGATTGGCAAGACGCGGTGAATGACCCCGAGATCGACCTGATCGACATCTGCCTGCCGGACCATCTGCACTTCCCGGTGGCCAAGGCGGCCCTCCTGGCGGGCAAGCATGTCTATTGCGAAAAGCCCCTTGCCGATACCGCCGCCGAGGCGCGCAGTCTGGCCGATCTCGCCCGCGCCAAAGGGGTGATCTCCCGTGTCGGCCATGCCTTTCCGCGCAATCCGGTGCATGACCTCGCGCGTGACATCATCCAGTCGGGCGAGATTGGCGACATCCGCCTGTTCAAGGGCTGCCAGCACATCGATGTCTTCGGCGATCCCTCGGCCCCGTTCATGTGGCGCGCGGATGGGGCGCTGGCCCCTACGGGCATCGTGGGCGATACCGGGACGCATGTGTTCAGCTTCATGGCGTTTCTGGTGGGCCCCGTGTCCTCGCTGATCGCCGAGAACATGATCGTCACGCCGCGCCGCCCGCAAGGCACGGGCTGGGCCGAGGTCACCAATCCCGACGCCACCCACCTGCTGTGCCGCTTCAAGAACGGGGCCTCCGGCGTGGTCGATTTCAGCCGCGTGGCGACCGGGCGCAAGTTCCGCCAGACCTATGAGATCTACGGCACAAAGGGCAGCCTGAGTTACGACTATGATCAGGTGAACCGCCTGCAGTTCTACACCAATGCCGATGCCGAGGGACGGCGCGGGTATCGCGCCCTCGATGTCGGGCCAGAGCAGGCGACCTACGGCGCTTTCCTCCCGCTGCCGAACCTCTCCTTGGGCTACAACGAGACCAAGATCATCGAAGCCTATGAGGTCGCCCGCGCGATCCAGACCGGCCAGAGCGCCTGGCCGGATTTCGATGTCGGTCACCACATCTGCCAGATCGTCGATGCGGTCATGCTTTCGGCGGCTGAACGCCGCTGGGTCGATGTCGCGGGGGCCGAGCCATGAGCGCAAATGTGCCGCAGGACATCCTCGACGCGCTGACGGATGTCGACATGCCCCGCCTGCCGCCGGAACGCGCACCGACCGAGACGGTGCAGGGCCTGCCCCTGATCCGCGCCGCCGCCATCGTCGTGGGCAGCGGGGCGGCGGGGTTGCGGGCGGCGGTCGAACTCCGGCGGCGCGGCGTCGATGTCGTGGTCGCAAGCCAAAGCGCCTGGGGCGGCACCTCGGCCTGTTCGGGGTCGGACAAGCAGACCCTGCACACCGCCAACACCGCCGACCAAGGCGATGATTTCCACTCCATGGCCAAGGCGGTCCGGGCCGGTGGCGCGATGGATGAGGACACCGCCTATGTCGAGGCGGTGGGGTCGGTCCGCGCCATGGCCTCGCTGCAATACCTCGGGCTGCCGCTGCCGCAAGACGCCCTGGGCGGCACGCTGCGCTATCAGACCGACCATGACGTGGTCGGTCGGGCCACAAGTTGCGGGCCACGCACCTCGCGCCTGATGGTCAAGGTGCTGGCCGAAGAGGCGATCCGTCTGGGCGTTCCGATCCTGAACCATACGACCGCCGTGGCAATCCTGCACAAGCGCCGGGTGACCGGCCTTCTGGCGATGCGGACACAGGCACGGACCGGCGCGAACCCCTTTGGCCTGACCGTCTTTTCGGCCCCGGTGGTGGTGCTGGCCAATGGCGGACCGGGCGAGCTCTACCGCGATTCCGTCTATCCCAATGGCTGTTTCGGCGCGCTCGGTCTGGCGCTGGAGGCCGGGATCGATCTTGTGAACCTGACCGAAAGCCAGTTCGGCATCGGCACGCGGCGCGAAGGCTTTCCCTGGAACCTGTCAGGCACCTATGTGCAGGCCCTGCCCCATCTCTATTCCGTGGATGCCCAAGGACAGGAACATGCCTTTCTGGCCGAGTATTACCGCACGACGCAGGAAATGGCGTCCAACATCTTCCGCAAAGGCTATCAATGGCCCTTCCATGCGACGCGGATGCTGGATTTCGGCTCCAGCCTGATCGACCTTGCGATCGTGCGCGAGACGCAGGCCGGGCGGCGGGTCTTCATGGATTTCAACCGCAATCCCGAAGCGATCGACCTGCCTTTCTCGCTGGAGCGGCTGGATGCGGATGTGCGCGGCTATCTGACCACGGCAGGCGCGATCCAAGCGCGGCCCATCGACCGCCTGCGCCACATGAACCCTTTGGCCATTGAGTTGTACCGTCGCTACAAGGTCGATATCGCGGCCAAGCCGCTGGAGTTTGCGGTCAACAACCAGCACATGAACGGCGGCATCGCGGTGGATGTCTGGGGGCGGTCATCGCTGCCCGGCTGCTATGCCGTCGGCGAGGCGGCGGGCACCCATGGCGTCACCCGGCCCGGCGGGGCGGCGCTGAATGCCGGGCAGGTCTTTGGCACGCGCGTGGCCGAGGATGCCGCCGGGGCCGTGACCGCGCCGGGCGCCCCTGACGGGCTGGACGCGGCCTTGGCGGCGGTTCGGGGCGCGCTTCGGCCCGAAGGCATGGCGGTGAAGGCGCTGAAGGCAGAGATTCAGGCGCGGATGAGCGATCACGCGGGCATTCTGTGCACCGCCGATCAGGTGCGACAGGCCCGCGCCGGGGCCGAGGCCCTAACGGCACGGCTGGCGGCCGAGGGCGTCGCCCCGGCGCGCCCGGCCGAGGCGGCCCGCGCGATCCAATGGCGGCAGATGGCGCTGGCCTCACAGGCGGTGCTGACGGCCCTGGATCATTACATCGCGGAGGGCGGCGGATCACGCGGGGCGCGGGCGATCTGCGATCCCGCAGGCCAAGGCGTGCCACACAGCGTCCACGGGCCCTTGCAGGACTACCGCTTTCGCGAGGAGCGCCCGGCTGACCGCGAACGGCAGATTGTGATCCGCTGGAACGATGGCCGGATGGAGGTCACCTGCCGCCCGAACCGCAGGCTGGCCCCGACGCGCAACTTTTTTGAACGTGACTGGCCTGCATGGCTGACCGGCGCTATCCATGGGACCAAATGGCCCGAGGCCCCGCAATGACCCTGAAACTCTGCGCCATCGGCGAGCCGATGATCGAACTGGCCCCGGTGGAGGGTGGCCTTTACCGTCAGGGCTTTGCGGGCGACACCTTCAACACCGCATGGCACATGGCGCAGGTTCTGGGGCCTCGCGCGCGGGTCGGCATGGTGACCCGATTGGGACGCGACAGTCTGTCGGATGCCTTCGCCGCCGAGATGGCCGCCGACGGGCTGGATCTTTCCGGCGTTGTCCGTGACGACCACCGGCGCATGGGTCTTTACCTGATCGAACTCGACGGGGTGGAGCGCAGCTTCCACTATTGGCGAGAGACGTCGGCGGCGCGGCATCTGGCCGATGATCCGGCGGTGCTGGAGCGGGCCTTGGCGCGGGCCAGCCTGATCCATCTGTCGGGCATCACCCTGGCGATCCTGTCACCAACCGCGCGCGAGACCTTGTTTGCCGCCCTGGGCAAGGCGCGGGCGGCAGGGGCCAGGATCGCCTTTGATCCGAACATCCGCGCCCGCCTCTGGTCCTCGCCCACGGTCCTGCGCGACACGCTGACGGCTGTCCTGCGCCATGTGGATATCGCCCTGCCCAGTTTCGACGACGAGTCGGCCCATTTCGGCGATGCCAGCCCGCAAGCCACCCTCGCCCGGTTCCATGCCGCCGGGGTGGCCGAGGTGGTGGTCAAGAACGGGGCCGGTGCGGTGCACCATTCCGCCGGTCAGACGGACACCCCGCCGGTGGCGGGCATCCGCGACACCACCGGGGCCGGTGACGCATTCAACGCGGGATACCTCGCCGCCCGCGTGACCGGGTGCCCGATGGACGCGGCGGTCCGCGCCGGTCAGGCGCTTTCGGCCATCGTCCTGCGCCACCCTGGTGCGCGCGCCCCGAAATCCGCGCTCTCCGCCCACCACGGATAGGCGGCACGGCACCGTTTTCCCTGACGGCCCGTGCCACTCAGACGCGGTGACGCCCGACCTGCCCGCGCCGCACGGCGCGGCCTGCGCGCCCATGTCCACGCCCCATTGGGCAGGATCGACCACCATTCGGCATTTTGGCCAAAGGCCGCGCTGTTGACAGCTATAGAACGTTCCAGTAATCAATTTGGAACGATCCGACTCGGAGGGAATCGCGGCAAGCCGCGACAGGCAGTGAGGGCCAGGATGGGCAAACTCGTATCACCGGCCGAGGCCGCATCGCGTATTCCCGACGGGGCGGTGGTCACCGTGTCGTCCTCTTCGGCCCTTGGCTGCCCCGACAAGGTTCTTGCCGCCATCGGCGCGCGGTTCCGCACCGAAGGCCATCCGCGCGACATCACCTCGATCCATCCGATCGCGGCGGGTGACATGTATGGCGTCAAGGGCATGGACCATATCGCGCAGGACGGCCTCTTGGCGCGGGTGATCGCGGGCTCTTACCCGTCGGGATCATCCAACCTGCCGATGCCCGAGATCTGGCAGATGATCACCGAAAACCGGGTCGCCGCCTATAACGTGCCCTCGGGCATCCTCTTTGACATGCACCGCGACGTCGCGGCCCGCAAACCCGGTGTCCTGACCAAGGTCGGGCTGGACACCTTTGCCGATCCGATCCGCGAAGGCTGCGCGATGAACGCGCGGGGCCTTGCCGCGCCCATCGTCGCCCGGGTGGCCTTCTGCGGCGAGACATGGCTGCACTTTCCCAACATCGTGCCCGATGTCTGCATCCTGCGGGCCACGACGGCGGATGAGCATGGCAACCTGACCTATGAACATGAAGGGGCCTATCTGGGCGGCCTCGATCAGGCGATTGCCGTCCGCAACCATGGCGGTCTGGTCATCGCGCAGGTCAAGCGCGTGACCGCGCGCGGCAGCCTGCGGCCGCATGATGTGCGGGTGCCCGGCCATCTGGTCGATCTGATCGTTCTGGACCCCGACCAGAAGCAGACCTGCGAGACGCTTTATGATCCGGCGATCTCGGGCCAGATCATGCGACCCTGGGACAGTTTCGCCC
Organism: Paracoccaceae bacterium; assembly: GCA_027486345.1. GTDB lineage: Bacteria > Pseudomonadota > Alphaproteobacteria > Rhodobacterales > Rhodobacteraceae > Paragemmobacter. Next base: position 51,070 of record JAIXPH010000051.1, on the reverse strand, counting down.
CTGCCCCCCACGGGGTCGAAAAGATCATCGCCCGTCGCGCCGCGATGGAACTGCGCGCGGGCATGACGGCCAACCTCGGTTTCGGTATCTCGGCCCTCGTGCCCTATGTCCTGCTGGAGGAAGGCGCACCGCAGGCCGTCACCTGGGCCATCGAACAGGGCGCGGTGGGCGGCATGCCCCTGACCGGCTTCGCCTTCGGCTGCGCCAGCAATGCGGATGCCTTCATGCCCTCGCCCAACCAGTTCACCTATTTTCAGGGCGGCGGCTTCGACATGGCGTTCCTGTCCTTCATGGAGGTGGACACGGAGGGCAACGTCAACGTGTCCAAACTGGGGAAAAAGCCCTATCTGACAGCGGGCTGCGGCGGCTTTGTCGACATCACCTCCCATGCGCGCAAGATCGTCTTCTCCGGCTGGTTCGAGGCCGGGGCCGAGATCGCCCTGACCGAAACCGGCGTCACCGTCACCAAGGGCGGCAAGTTCACCAAGATGGTGGACCGGGTGGAGCATGTCACCTTCTCGGGCAAGCGGGCCGTCGCGCAGGGACAGCAGGTGCTCTATGTCACCGAACGCTGCGTGATCCGGCTGACCCCGGACGGGCTGGTCGCGACCGAGATCATGCCCGGCATCGACCCGGCGCGCGACATCGTCGCGGCATCGCAAGGCCGGGTGAGGCTGGCCCCCGCTGCGATCACCCTGCCGCTGTCGATCCTGTCGCAGGGCCCGATGGGGTGGCAGCCATGACCGTCCACCTGATCCGCCATGGCGATCTGGCCGAATTGCGGCTGGACAATCCCGCCAAGCTGAACGCGCTGACCGTCGCGATGCTGGAGGCGCTGGCCGCGCATCTCGACACGCTGGAACGGGAGGGCGCGCGCGGCCTTTTGCTGACCGCCACGGGCAATCGCGCCTTTTGCACCGGCGCCGACATCAACGCCTGGGCCGGTCTGTCGCCGGCGGAGTTCGCGCGGACATGGGTGCGTGGCGGCCATCGGATCTTTGACCGGCTGGCGCGGCTGGCCTGTCCGTCGATCGCGGTGCTGCATGGCCATGCCTTCGGCGGCGGGCTGGAACTGGCGGCGGCCTGCGATATCCGGGTCATGGCACCCGGGGCGACGCTGGCCCTGCCGGAAACCGGCGTGGGCATCGTGCCGGGCTGGTCGGGGACGCAGCGCCTTGCCCGGCTGTTGCCTGAACCGGTGGTCAAGGAAATGGCCCTGTTCGGCCGCCGCCTCTCGGCCGACCGGGCGCTGGCGCTGGGCTTTGTCGCCGAGGTGTCCGAACAGCCGTTTGAAACGGCGTGGACCATCGCGGCGCGTCTGGCCGAGACCTCTCCGCGGGCGACGGAAGTGGCGAAATACATGATCCATGCCGGTCGCGGCGAGGATGCCCCCGCCCTGATCGAAGCGCTCGCCTCGGGCATGACGGCGGCGAGCGCCGACAAGGCCGAGGGCGTCGAGTCCTTCCGCGCCAAGCGCAAACCCGATTTCAAAGGCGCCTGAGATGACCGACATGACCCTGATCCCCGCCACGGCCACGGCCCTGCCCGCCCCCTTCCACGCCCGCCATCTGATTGGCGGCAGGACCTGTGACAGCGCCGATGGCGCGGTGACGGACCGCCTCTCGCCCGCGCACGGGACGCTGGTCAGCCGCGCCGCCAAAGGCGGGACCGCCGAGGTCGATGCCGCCGTCGCCGCCGCCCGCGCGGCCTTGGCCGGATGGGCCGCAACGACCGGAAAGGCGCGGGCCGCGATCCTGCTGAAGGTGGCCGATCTGATCGAGATCAATGCCACGCAGATGGCGCTGCTGGAATGTCTTGAGACCGGCAAACCGATCTCGCAGGCGCGCGGCGAGGTGACGGGGTCGGCGGACCTGTGGCGCTATGCGGCGGCGCTGGCACGCACGCACAAGGGCGACAGCCACAACAGTCTGGGCGCGGACATGCTGGCGGTGGTGCTGAAGGAACCCCGGGGCGTGGTCTCCATCATCACGCCGTGGAATTTCCCGATCTGGATTCTCAGCCAGAAGCTGCCCTTCGCGCTGGCGGCGGGGTGCACCTGCGTGATCAAGCCTTCGGAGTTGACGCCCTCCACCACCGCGATGCTGGGGGACTTGCTGATGCAGGCCGGGCTGCCGGAGGGGGTGGCCAACATCGTTCTGGGCGAAGGCCAGCCGGTGGGCGCACGGATGGTCAGTCACCCCGATGTCGACATGGTGACCTTCACCGGCTCTTCCGCCGTGGGGCGGGCGATTGCGGCCGAGGCGGGCAAGAGCCTCAAGAAAGTCGCGCTGGAACTGGGCGGCAAGAACCCGCAGGTGATCTTTCCGGATGCCGACCTCGACAGCGCCGCCGATGCCGTGACCTTCGGCATGGTGTTCAACGCGGGCGAATGCTGCAACTCCGGCAGCCGGATCATCGTGCACGCGGACATCGCAGAGGCCTTCACCGCCCGTGTCGTGGCGCTGTCCGGACAGGTGGCCTTTGGCGACCCCCTGCATCCCGACACGCAGGTCGGGGCCATCGTCACGCCCGAACACGCCGCCCGGATCGACGGCTTCGTCCATGCCGCCAAGGCCGCGGGGGCCAGGGTGACCCTGGGCGGCGGCCCGCTCTCCATTCCCGGACTGGGCGGACAGTTCTACGCGCCCACCGTCCTGACGGGGGTCACGGCGGACATGGCCATCGCGCGGGAAGAGGTCTTCGGCCCGGTCCTGTCGGTCCTGACCTTCCGCACGCTGGACGAGGCCATCGCGCTGGCCAATGACGCCGCCTATGGCCTCAGCGCAGGAGTCTGGAGCGAGAATGTCCACACCTGCCTGAGTTTCGCCCGCCGCGTGCAGGCGGGCACCATCTGGACCAACACATGGATGGACGGCTTCCCCGAAGTGACCTTCGGCGGAATGAAGCAATCCGGCCTTGGCCGGGAAATCGGCTCTTACGGGCTGGAGGAGTTCCTCGAGGTGAAGAGCGTCGCGATGCGGGTTGGCCGCACGCGGGCACCTTGGGTGAAGACGGTCTGACGCTGTGGTCAGAGGTCACGGAAGCATGAAACGCAATCAACGGGAGGCTATCTGATGCGTGGAATTTTCGGGAAGACCATGACTGCTGCGGCGGTTCTGGCACTGACGACGGGCTTTGCACGGGCCACGGATGTGGAGGTGCTGCATTGGTGGACCAGCGGCGGCGAGGCGGCGGCGCTGAACGTGCTCAAGGACAATCTGGCGGGCGGCGGCACCGGCTGGGTGGACATGCCGGTGGCGGGCGGCGGCGGCGAGGCGGCGATGACCGCGCTGCGCGCCCGCGTCACGGCGGGCGACTCGCCCACCGCCGTGCAGATGCTGGGCTTTGACATTCAGGACTGGGCGGCCGAGGGCGCCTTGGCCGACCTGACCGCCACGGCGCAGGCCGAAGGCTGGGACAAGGTGGTTCCGGCGGCTTTGCAGAAGTTCTCGACCTATGACGGCAAATGGGTGGCGGCCCCGGTCAACGTCCATTCGACCAACTGGGTCTGGATCAACAAGGCCGCGCTGGACGCGACCGGCCTGCCCGCGCCGACGACCTGGGACGAGTTGGTCGCCGTGCTGGACAAGATGAAGGAGAACGGGATCACCCCTCTCGCCCATGGGGGCCAGCCCTGGCAGGAAGCCACTGTCTTTGACGGGATCGTCCTGTCGATGGGCGGCGACTTCTACCAGAAGGCCTTCGTTGATTTGGACCCCGCCGCACTGGGGGGCGAACAGATGGCGACCGCCTTTGACCACCTGATCAAGCTGCGCTCCTATGTGGACGACAACTTCTCGGGCCGCGACTGGAACCTCGCCTCGGCGATGGTGATCAACGGCGAGGCCGGGATGCAGATGATGGGCGACTGGGCCAAGGGAGAATTCCTGAAGGCGGGCAAGGTGCCGGGCACCGATTTCGTCTGCATTCGCTTCCCCGGCACCCAAGGCGCGGTCACCTTCAACTCCGACCAGTTCGCCATGTTCAACCAGACCGACCCTGCAGCGCAGGAAGCGCAGGTCAACATGGCCAAGGCGATCATGGACCCGGCCTTCCAGTCGGCCTTCAACGTGGTGAAGGGCTCGGTTCCGGCGCGGACCGACGTGTCGAACGAGGCCTTCGACGATTGCGGCAAGAAGGGCATGGCCGATCTGGCCGAAGCCTCGACCGCCGGCACGCTGTTCGGGTCGATGGCGCATGGCCATGCCGCCCCGGCGTCGGTCAAGAACGCGACCTATGACGTGATCACGGCGGCCTTCAACGGCGAATATGCCGATGGCAAGGCGGCGGCAGCGGCGCTGGCCGAAGCAGTCGCCGCGGCGCAGTGACCTGACGACAGGGGGCGGCGTCCGCGTCGTCCCCCGCAAATTCCTTCGAAGGAATTTGCAAAAGTTTTCGAAAACTTTTGCTCACCCGGCTGGGAGGCCCCGCCATGACCGCATCCACCGCGCCCGATTTCCGCACAAGATTGCAGGACTGGCTGCCCAAGCTGGTGCTGGCCCCGTCCTTTGCGGTGACGGTGCTGTTCGTCTATGGCTTCATCGCCTTCACGGTGGTGCTGTCCTTCACCGGATCGAAGATGCTGCCCAACTTCAAATGGGTGGGCTGGGAGAATTACGCAAAGCTCTGGGCGCTGCCCGCCTGGAACACGGCGATCGTCAACATCGCCATCTTTGCCACGCTCTACATCGTCATCTGCACGGCGGTGGGGCTGATGCTGGCGATCTTTCTCGACCAGAAGATCCGGGGCGAAGGGGTGCTGCGCCCCATCTACCTCTATCCCATGGCGCTGTCCTTCATCGTTACGGGGACGGCGTGGAAATGGTTTCTCGACCCCGGCATCGGGCTGGAGAAGGTGATGCACCTCTGGGGGTGGGAGTCCTTTTCCTTCACCTGGATCAAAGATGGCGACATGGCGATCTACACCATCGTCATCGCCGCGGTCTGGCAGACCTCCGGCTTTGTGATGGCGATGTTCCTGGCCGGGCTGCGCGGCATCGACAACGAGATCCTGAAGGCCGCGCAGATCGACGGCGCGTCGAACTGGCAGCTTTACCGGCGGATCGTCATCCCGCTTTTGCGCCCCGCCTTCCTGTCGGCCTTCGTGATCCTGAGCCACCTTGCGATCAAGTCCTATGACCTCGTGGTGGCGCTGACGGGCGGGGGCCCGGGCCGGGCGACCGAGATGCCCGCGACCTTCATGTATTCCTACACCTTCACCCGCAATCAGATGGGGATCGGGGCCTCATCCGCCGTGATCATGCTGATGACCATCGCCGCGATCATGGTCCCCTATCTTTACGCCGAACTGAAGGAGAAGGCGTGATGGCCGCCCAATCCCATGGCGTCACTCAGGACACCGCTGTCAGCACGGGCCGCGTCACGCGGGCGCTGATCTACCTGCTCCTGCTCCTCTTCGCGTTGTTCTACCTGCTCCCGCTCTACGTCATGGGCATCAACTCGGTGAAGCCACTGGCCGAGATCACGGGCGGCAACATGATGGCCCTGCCCGAGGTCTGGACGCTGGAGCCATGGCGGTCTGCCTGGTCCACCGCACAGATCGGGGTGGAGCCGACGGGGTTGAAGCCCTACTTCCTGAATTCGATCCTGATGGTCGCGCCCGCCGTGGCCATCTCCACCATCGTCGGCGCGCTGAACGGCTATGTGCTGACGAAATGGCGGTTCCGGGGGGATACCTGGGTCTTCGGGCTGATGCTGTTTTCCTGCTTCATCCCGTTCCAGATCGTCCTGATCCCGATGGCCGTGGTGCTGGGCACGCTGGGGCTGGCGGGGTCGGTGCCGGGGCTGATCCTTGTGCATGTGGTCTACGGGATCGGCTTCACCACGCTCTACTTCCGCAACTACTACGCCGCCTTCCCCACGGAACTGGTGCGCGCGGCGCAGATCGACGGGGCGGGGTTCTTCCAGATCTTCTGGCGCATCCTGCTGCCCGTCTCAGGCCCTATCGCGGTGGTGTCGGTCATCTGGCAGTTCACCAACATCTGGAACGACTTCCTGTTCGGGGCCTCCTTCGGCGGGACGTCACAGCCCATGACGGTGGCGCTGAACAACCTCGTCCAATCCTCGACGGGGGTGAAGGAATACAACGTCCATTTCGCTGGGGCGATCCTTGCCGCCCTGCCCACCCTGTTCGTCTACATCGTCGCGGGCCGCTACTTCGTGCGCGGTTTGATGGCGGGGAGCGTGAAGGGATGAGCGCGGCGATCCGCGGCGTGACCGCAAAATTCTTCGAAGAATTTTGCCAAGAATTTTCGAAAATTCTTGGCTTCCAACCGACCGTCTTGGGGTGACACATGGCCTTTCTCGATATCCGCAACGTCACCAAATCCTACGGCACCGTGCAGGTCCTGCACAGCGTTGATATCGCGGTGCAGGAGGGTGAGTTCCTTGTCCTCGTCGGACCGTCAGGCTGCGGCAAGTCCACGCTTTTGAACATGATCGCCGGGCTTGAGGGGATCACGGGCGGCGAGATCGCCATCAAGGGCCGCGTGGTGAACGGGGTGCATCCCAGCAAGCGCAACATCGCGATGGTGTTCCAGTCCTACGCGCTTTACCCGAACATGACCGTCGGCCAGAACATGACCTTTGGGCTGGAGATGCATGGTGTGCCGAAGCCCGAACGCGACCGCGCACTGGCGGATGTGGCGAAGCTTCTGCAGATCGACCATCTTCTGGACCGCAAACCCGGCCAGCTTTCGGGCGGGCAGCGCCAGCGCGTTGCCATGGGCCGGGCGCTGGTGCGGAACCCCGATGTGTTCCTGTTCGACGAGCCGCTGTCGAACCTTGACGCAAAGCTGCGCGTCGACATGCGGACCGAGATCAAGAAACTGCACCAGAAGCTGAAGACCACCATCGTCTATGTCACCCATGACCAGATCGAGGCGATGACGCTCTCCACCCGCATCGCGGTGATGAACAAGGGCCATGTCCAGCAACTGGGCACCCCGAAGGAAATCTACGACACCCCCGCGTCGGTCTATGTGGCGACCTTCATGGGCAGCCCCGCCATGAACATCATTCCCGCGCGGGTCGAAGTGCACCACGGTGTCCTCCACGCCCGGATCACCGACAGCGAGGGCCGACCCCAGCTTTTGCGCCTGTCGCAGGGCAACCTTGCCGCCGGACGCGACATCCTGCTGGGCATCCGCCCCGAGGCGATCACCGACCCCGAAGGCGCGGATCGCACATCCCGCAACATCGTTTCGCTGCGGAACCGCGTCACCGTCACCGAACCCGCCGGAGCCGACACCTTCGTGACCATGACCCTTGGCGGGCGCGATGCGATTGCACGGATGCGCGCCGATGCCTCGGTCGCCGCCGGTCAGGATTTTGACTTTGCCGTCAACATGGACAAGGCCGTGGCCTTCGATCCGGCCACGGAGACGAGGATCGCCCCCTGATGCGCCCCGCCCCTTTCCCCAGCCGATCCGGCATGGCCCTGTCGCCGCGCCCCGCAGGCCGCAGGGCCCGGCCATGACCCGTCTGGCCGTGATCACCGGCGGGCATCAGGGCGTGGGGCTTGGCGTCGCCGAGGCGCTGCACGCGGCTGGCTTCGCGCTCGCCCTGATCGGTCAGACCCGCCCGGCGCATCCCGCGATCCATGCCGCGCTGACCCGCCTGCCCGGCGCGCGCTATTTCCAGCACGACCTGAAAGAGGTGGCCAAAGTCGCCCCCCTGATCGCCGAGATCGAATCCACCTGCGGGCCGATCACCACCCTTGTATCCAACGCGGGTGTGCCCTCGAAGATCGCAGGCGACATGCTGGCGATCGAGCCTGCGAATTTCGACTTCGTGCTGGACATCAACCTGCGCGGCAGCTTCTTTCTGGCCCAGGAGGTGGCACGGCGGATGCTGGCGCGGCCCGCGTCGGACTATCGCGCGCTGATCTTCGTCACGTCGGTCTCTGCGGGCATGGTCTCGGTGGACCGGGCCGACTACTGCATTTCCAAGGCGGCGGCCTCGATGGCGGCAGAGGCCTTCGCCGTGCGTCTCGCCCCCGAGGGGATCGGCGTCTTCGAACTGCGCCCCGGCCTGATCGAGACAGAGATGAGCGACGAGATCCGCGCCCGTCACGAAGCGCGCATCGCGGGCGGCCTTGTGCCTGCGGGGCGATGGGGCCAGCCCGCCGACATCGGGCGGGTGGTGGTGCCGATGGCACTGGGGGCCATGGATTTTGCGACGGGGGCAATCGTGCCGGTGGACGGCGGGTTGTCGATCCCGCGCAGGTGACGGAGGACGCAATGGCGTGGGATTACATCATCGTGGGCGGCGGTTCTGCGGGGTCGACCCTGGCAGGGCGGCTGTCCGAGGACTCCGGGACCCGCGTTCTGCTGCTGGAGGCCGGTCCGCGTGACTGGCATCCCTTCTACACGATCCCGGCCGGATTCGCGAAGATGACCAAGGGCATCGGCTCCTGGGGCTGGCAGACCGTCCCGCAGAAACACATGCAGGACAAGGTGATCCGCTTCACGCAGGCCAAGGTTCTGGGCGGCGGCTCGACCATCAACGCGCAGATCTACACGCGCGGCCATCCGCTGGACTATGACACCTGGCGGCAGATGGGCTGCGTGGGCTGGAGCTATGAGGATGTCCTGCCCTATTTCCGCAAGGCCGAGGACAATGACACCCATGACAACCGCCTGCATGGCAAGGGCGGTCCGCTGGGCGTCAGCAAACCGGCGGCACCATTGCCCATCTGCGAGGCCTATTTTGCCGCCGCCGGGCAATTGGGCATCCCGACCAACCCGGACCTGACCTCGGAAACGCCCGAGGGCGTGGGCTATTACCAACTCACCCAGCGCAATGTCCGCCGCTCTTCGGCCTCGCGCGCCTATCTGGGGCCTGCCAAGGACCGGACCAACCTGTCGGTGGTGACCGGCGCGCAGGTGCTGCGGATCGTGGTGGACCGGGGCCGGGCCGTGGGTGTCGAACTGGCCGGAAAAGGGATTGTCCGGGCCGAGCGCGAGGTGATCCTGTCGGCGGGTGCCATCGGCTCTCCACGGTTGCTGCAACTGTCGGGGATCGGTCCGGCGGACCACCTACGGGCGCTGGGCCTTCCGGTGGTGCTGGATCAGCCCGGCGTGGGATCGAATTTCCACGATCACCTCGATCTGTTCGTCATCGCCGAATGCACCGGCCCGCACACCTATGACCGCTATGCCAAGCCGCTGTGGTCGGCACTCGCGGGGCTGCAATACCTGCTGACCCGCAAGGGGCCGGTCGCCTCGTCCCTGTTCGAGACCGGCGGCTTTTGGTGGGCGGACCGAGAGGCGGCGCATCCCGACATCCAGCTTCATCTGGGGCTGGGGTCGGGCATCGAGGCGGGCGTTGCCGCCATGCCGCAGGGCGGCGTCACGCTGAACTCGGCGCTGCTGCGTCCCCGGTCGCGGGGCACGGTGCGACTGGCCTCGGCCGATCCGCTGGCCGCGCCACTGATCGACCCGAACTATTGGGCCGATCCCTATGACCGCGAAATGTCCATCCGGGGCCTGAAACTGGCGCAAGAGATCATGTCCCAGCCCGCGCTGCGCCCCTTTGTGCTGGCCGAACGCCTGCCGGGCCCGCAGGTGCGCAGCGATCAGGACTATTTCGATTATGCCTGCCGCCACGCCAAGACCGACCATCACCCGGCGGGCACCTGCCGGATGGGCAGCGATGCCGGGGCGGTGGTGGACCCGATGCTGCGCTTCAACGGGATCGCGGGGCTGCGCGTCGTCGATGCCAGCATCATGCCGCAGGTGGTGTCCTCCAACACCAATGCCGCCACGATCATGATCGCCGAGAAGGCGGCCGACATGATCCGCGCCGGATAGAATCCGCTGGACAGGGCACCTCCCCGTTGGGAAACAGGAGGAAAAGGGGCCGGGATGGGCAGACCAACGATCATCGACGTGGCAAAGGCGGCGGGTGTGTCGAAATCCACCGTCAGCCTTGTCTTGCAAAACAGCCCCACGGTGGCGGCCACCACGCGCGAGGATGTCCGCCGCGCCATGGCAGAGCTTGGCTATGTCTACAACCGGGCGGCGGCCAACCTGCGCTCTTCGCAGGTCGGGTTGATCGGTTTGGTGATCAACGACCTGCGCAACCCCTTCTTCACGGAATTTGCCACCTCGGTGCAGATGGCCCTGTCCGAGGCCGGGTTCGCCGCCGTTCTGGCCAACACCGACGAAGACCCCAAACTGCAACAGCGGGCCATCGCGGCTATGGTGGAACACGGGGTCTCGGCCCTGATCATCTCGCCCGCCTATGGCGACGACGAGGCGTTCGCCCTGCTGGAACGGGCGGGCGTGCCCGCGCTTCAGGTCTTGCGCAAGGTCAGCGCGCGGACCGATCTCTTTCCCTTTGCGGTGCCCGATTATGTGCATGGCAGTGCCCTCGCCACCCGGCATCTGATCGCCGAGGGCGCGCGGCGCATCGCCTTTGTCGGCGGGGTCGAAGGCCGCCCGGTCACGCAAGAGCGGATGTCGGGCTATCTTGCCGCGATGCAGGAGGCCGGATTGCCGCCCCATGTCATCCTTGGCCGCCCGACCCGCGCCTTCGGTCGCGCGCAGGCCGAGGCCGGGGACTTCGACGCGGCGCTGTGTTTCAACGATCTGGTCGCCTTGGGCATGCTGTCGGGCCTGACCCACCGGGGGGTCCGGGTGGGCCATGACTTCCGCTTGGTGGGTTTTGACGACATCGAGGAATCGAGCCAGTCTCTCCCGGCGCTGACCTCTGTGCATTGCGACATCGAGGGTTTTGGCCGCCGCGCCGCCGAGGCGGTGCTGGCCTGGCTGAACCAGGGCCTGCGCCCCCCGCCCGAATTGCGCACGCCGGTCGATCTGGTGATCCGGGGGTCGTCACGGTCGGACTGACCGATCCCTGCCGGGATGGCGCAGCAGTTTTTCCATGAGGCTGACGCCCGTCACTCCGTCGGCCCGGCAAAGGCCAGCGACTTTTCCAACTGCTTGTCCATGGCCGTCTGGTCGCGGCGGGTTTTGGCGTGTTCGGCTTCGGCGCGGCATTGCGCGATGCGGGGCAGCAGCCAGCGCAGCGGCGGCACAGGTGCCAAGCGCACGATGCGCGCCAGCCACGGGGCGAAGCGGGTGAAGAGTTCATCCCGCGCGGTCACGATGGCCTCGGTCGTGCCGGGGTTGCCTTGGCGTCCGGTGCGGCCATAAAGCTGGCGGTCGATGCGGGCGCTTTCGTGGAATTCGGTCAGGATGACATGGATGCCGCCCGCCGCGAGCACCTCTGCCGCCGGGTGAATATCCGTCCCGCGTCCGGCGATGTTGGTGGCCACGGTGACGGCTCCCGGCTGACCCGCCAGCGCGATGATATCCGCCTCGGCCTTGTCCTGCGTGGCGTTCAGCACCTCATGCGGCACCCCGCGTGCCACGAGGACGGCCGCACAGGCGCGTGACGCCTCGACCGACCGCGTGCCCACCAGCACAGGCCGCCCCATCGCGCGCATCTCAACCACCCGGTCCGCCACGGCCTGCCATTTCGCGCCCTCATCCGCCACAAAGCGCGTGCCCACGTGGCGGCGTTGCATCGGGCGGTGGCGGGGGATGCGGACGGTCGTCAGATCAAAGGTGTCGCGGAATTCGCCCGCCAACTCCATCCCAGTCCCGGTCATCCCCGACAGGCGCAGAAAGCGGCGGAAAAAGCGCTGATAGGTGATGCGGGCGAGCACCTCTTTGCGGCCTGTGATGCCGACGCCTTCCTTCGCCTCGATCATCTGGTGCAGACCGCCTTGCCATGACCGATCCGGCATGATGCGGCCGGTGTATTCGTCCACGATCTGCACCTTATCCTCTTGGATCACATAATCCCGACCCAACGCGAACAGGTGAAACGCCGACAGCGCCTGCTGCGCCAGTTCCTCACGCGCCAGACGCACTTGCCACAGGCCCGGCAGGTCCTTGGCCAAGACCGCCAGCCGGTCCTTGCCAGCCTCCAACACCTCAATCTGGCGGTTCATGCGGTCGATGCGGAAATCCCGGCCTTCGGTCAATTCGCGCACCAGACGCAAGGCATCGGCATAGATCGCCGCCGCCTCCGGGTCATTGGCGGTGGAGGACAGGATCAGCGGGGTCTTGGCCTCATCGACAAAGACGCTGTCGGCCTCATCCACGATGGCAAAGGCGAGGCCCCTCAGCATCAGCGCGCCCGCCGCACCGTGGGTCAAGGCCAACGCCCGATGCCGCGCCCTGCCCCGCCTTGCCTTCAGCGCAATGCGGTCGCGCAGGTAGTCAAAGGTCAGGTTCGCGTTCGAAACATAGGTGATATCGCAGGCATAGGCCGCACGCCGCGCCTCGGGGTCCATTTCGGTATCGATAACACCCAAGGTGAGGCCAAAGAATTCATAGACCGGCTTGCATTCGGCGGCATCGCGGGCGGCGAGGTAATCGTTCACCGTCACCACATGCACGGGATCGCCTGCCAGTGCCGCCACCACGGCGGCGGGGGCGGCGGTCAGGGTCTTGCCCTCTCCCGTTGCCATTTCGACCATGCGGCCTTCGTACAGACCCAGCGCCCCCATGATCTGCACCTTGTAATGCCGCTTGCCCAAGGTGCGGGCCGAGGCTTCGCGCACCAGCGCAAAGGCGCGGACCAGCGCCGCGACATCGCTGCGCCTGTGCGCCAAAAGCCGGGGCCGCAATGCCTGTGCCTGCAGGCGCAGGGCGTCATCGGTCAGCGGTTCCAGTTCCGCCTGCAAGGCCAGCACAGCCTCGGCGCGGCGCGACAGGCGGCGGCGGATGAAGGGGCTGCGCGATTGCAGCCAGCCCAAGCGCCGTTCCAGCCACAGGTCCACCACATTGCCCTTGGGGTCGGCGCGTTCGGCATAGGGGCTGACCCCAAGACGCGGCCCCCCAAGGCCCAGAAATCCCTGCACCTCAGGCATTGAAGCGGCTCAGGAACAACTGCCGCACACGCCGCCAGATTTGCGCGCCCGCAGGCTCGGTGCCGTGGTCAAAGCGCACCAAGACCCGCGCGCCAAAGGGCGCATCAGCCAACCCCTCGGGCAGTGCGAGGTCAAAGACAAACCCCTGTTGCAGCAGCCGTTTGCCCTCGGGGTCCGTGGGATCGGTCAGGAACGGCCCCCCGCCCGCCTGCCCCAGCGCAGGCGCAGGCAGGTCAGAGGTGGCTTGCGGCACGGCGCGGATCATCTGCGCCGGGAACGGGGTGTCCAGATGGCCCACCAGTTTCACTTGCACCCCGGTCAGATGGTCACGCACCAGTGCAATATCGGCCTGCGACACCAGCATTCGCGCCACATCGGCACGCGGCGGCAGGATGTGGCCCAAGACATCACCCTCGGCAATCCAGCGGCCTGCGAGGTCTCCTTCGGCCATCACCGGGCGGAAACGGCCCGCGAGACCCGCCGTCAGATGTTGCCGCGCCAAACGGTCCTGTTCGCGCGCCAGTTTCGCCCGCGCCTCGGCCAGTTCCACGCGGGCGGCCTCAAGCTTTGCGCGTTCGGTGACGCTGGCCTGTTGCAGGCGCGTCTCAGCCTCCAACACCGCCGCTTTCAAGGCCGCGATGCGTGCGCCAAGGCCGGGGTCGGTCAGCACGGCGACCGTATCGCCCAAAGCCACGCCCGCCCCTTCGGCCACGGGCAATTCCGCGACAAAGCCCCCGGCCCCTGCGCGCAAAGTCGCAGCCTCGGGCAGCCAGATCACGCCTTCGGTATCAGTTCGCAACGGCAGGGGGACAAAGGCCATCGCCGCCAGCAAAACCCCGATGCCGCCAAAGGTGATCCAGCCCGCCCGCTTGCGCACTTTGCGCAGGCTCGAAGAGGTCGCGACATGGTGCAGCGCCTTGGCGACGGGTTTCACCAGCGACGTGAACACCGACCACAGCGCCAACAGCACCCCCAGAAGGAAATAGCTCTGCGCCACCACCAGCGCGATGCCCACCATCACCACCATGCGGTAGACAAAGGCCGCCGGGGCGTAAAGGGCGAACCAAACCCGCTCACCCATCGTCGAGGGGTCAGCCCGCAATTGCCGCGCGTTGAACAGGCGGCGCTGGACCACATGGCCCCACCATTTGTTGGCGCGTTGGGCGAGGTTCGGCACCTCAATCAGGTCCGAGAACACATAATAGCCGTCGAATTTCAGCAAAGGATTGCCGTTGACCACCAGCGTTGACAGCCCGCCGATCATCACAAGGTTAAAGGCCACCGCCCGCACCAATCCCGGTTCTGCCGCCGCCCAGACCATCACCGCAATCGCGGCGACAAAGGTTTCGGCGAATATCCCCCCCGCAGCCACGGCCGCGCGATGCCATTTCGATGGGAATGCCGCAGCGGCAGAGGCATCGACATAAGGCACGGGGAAGAACACCAGAAACATCACCCCCATTTCGCGCACCGCCCCGCCCCGCGCCTTGGTCAGCCAGCCGTGGGTCAGTTCGTGCAGCGCCTTGAGACACGGATAGGTCAAAGCCGCGATCAGCAGGTTTTCGGCAGCGAGCAGACTGTCGGCGACATCAGTGGTCAGCGGCTCCCAATGGATGCCCGCCGTCACCAGACCCGCCAACACCACGCACAGCCACAACGCAAAGCCGAACCACCCCGTCAGCCAGCGCACAAAGGGCATGGACCGGGTCAGAAAGGCATCCGGGTCCCAGAGCGGCAGACGAAAGCTCATGGGGTTGGTCAGGTTTTGTTTGACGATCTGCCGCGCATTGCGCTCTTGCCTGTCCAAAAGGTCGGCCACATCCGGGCTGCCGCGATACTGGATCAGGTCGTTCTGATGCAGTTGGGACAGCAGGCGGATCACCTCATCCTGTCCCGGTGCGGCGGCGTCGTGGCTGGCGGCCAGCTTTTGCCAGACCTCATCCACCGTGCGTTCACCATCAAGACCGCCCACGATCATCCATGCCGCAGGGGTGAAGCGGTGGATGCGGCCCGAGGACGGATCATGCAGCACATACCATGCCTGCCCGCGATACCGATGCCGACTGACGCGGACATGGGCGCGCAGGCGCGGGCGCAAGGGAGCCACGCGATACCACAGCGTCGAGAGGAACCCTTCCGCCATCCCCCGCCCCTATGGCTGCCAAGTCCAGAGCGTGCGGCGCGCCCAATCCACCATCCGGCGCGACCAGACCCAGACAACGCGGGCCTCTCCTACCTCCAGCTTCGCGGCCCCCTCCATCCCCGGACGCAGGCCCTGCGGTGGCGCGTCCAAGGCCGCCTCAACCCGGAAGGTATTGGCGCCTTCCCGCGCCTCAGCCAAGGGCGTGATGCGGGTGACGGTCAGCGCCAGTCCGTCTGAGGGTTGCCCTGCAAGCGCCACCACGCCCGGCATCCCCGCCGTCACATAGCGCAGGTCACGCTCGTCCACGAAGATATCGACGCGGTAACGGTCGAGGGGGGCCACCTCGAACAGCACTTCCCCCAACTGCACGGGCGCACCGAGCTTTTGGCTCAGGTCCCCCGTCACGATCACCCCGTCGATGGGGGCAAGAAGCCTTGACCGGGAAAGCTGCGCCTCGGCGAGGTCTGATTGCGCGCGGGCTTGGGCGATTTGGGCCTCGAGAAGCGCCACATTCGCGCGGTCTTTCTTGGCCAAAGCCTCACGCGATTGGCTGGACAGACGATCCATCTCGGACCGCCAGCGCAGCGCCTCAAGCCGCAGGTCGGTTTCATCCAGTTGCACCAGCACGTCGCCCTTTTTCACCTGATCCCCGGCCCGCAACGGCGCTTCGGCGATGAACCCGGCAAAGGGGGCGACGACGGCGCGGTTGACCTCACCGCGCAAGACGGCATCGGCCTGCACGCGAAATGCCCCCGTGGCGGTGGCCCCACCGATGATGACGCCCAGCGCGACCAAAGCGCCCAGCTTCCATGACATATGGCGCGGCCCCAGCACCCGGCCCAGCACATGCCCGGCCCCATCGACCAGACGCCCGCCGATCCAGCGGCGATTGCGGCGTTTCAACTCCAACACCGGGCCGATCAGGGCGGCAATCGCCTCTGCCATCGCCTTGTCATCTTCGGTAAAGGGGCAGTCGTCGCGGCGTTCCACACTCATCGCGCCCACGGGGCCGTTCGCATCCGACAGCGGCACGGTCAGCATATGCCGCGTGCGCGATCCCCTGACGTGGTCAGAATGCGCCACCGAAATCGCCGTGGACAACGAGGCCAAAGGGGGATGGCTGACCGGGGCCATCTGGTCAAAGCATTCCTCCATCGCGGCCTCAACCGAGTCCACGATCTGCGCCCGTTTGCGAAACCACGCCGAATAGGACAGCGCGAGCAGGCGCACGCGCGGATGCCGCGCGCGGCCCTTCAGCATGCCGATGCTGACTTGATCCGCAGCCAGCGCCGTCTGCGCCTCATTCACGATCGCCATCGCGGCGGCTTCGGGTTTGGCATGTTCTGACGCCACCGCCAGAATATCCAAGGCCACCGCAGACCGCCGCAGCCGTGCGGCGGTTTCGGTCGCGGCACTCTCCCAACCATGTGCGGCCAGCCAGCCCGCCGCCCAATGCGCCTCGCGCAGCGCAAGTTGGGCGACCTCATCACTGCCCCCCGGCAGGTCCAGCACGACCACCGCCGCCGGGGCTTGGCCCTGCGCCATCTGCACCGGATAGGCGGCGACCATCCCGCCCTCAACGGCCAGCGCGGCGGGACGGCCAGAGGAGAGCACCTTTTCCGCCGCCGGGACAAAGCGGCTGACATCGCGGCGCGGATCAGGGACCACGGCCACCGGGGCAAAGGCCCCCCCCTGCGGCAGCATCAGCACACCCAAGGTGCAGCCCGGAACCCGGCCCATCAGGATGGCCAGCCACGCGGTAAAGCGCGCAGCATCACTGCGTGCGGTGACAAAGGAGGACCACAGGCTGCGGTCCAGCCCCACCGGCACACGCAGATCGGCGGCAGCACTCATCGCAGGGCGGCCCGCTTATTCCCCAAGCGGCCCATGCCGTTTCTCATGCTCGTCGATCAGGCGGACCATCATGTCGCGCAGGCGCTTGGCGGCATGGGGCGACATCACGATGCGGTGCTGCAACTGCACCTTCAGCCGTTCGTTCCCCATGTCCCAACTGTCGTTCAGGCCGAAATTCAGCACCACCTCTTCGCGGGTCGAGGTGCCATTGGTCACGTTGCAATAGCTGGATTTCAGCTGCGAGGTGTCAAATTGCACCTGACTGGGCGGCAGCGTCGTCGCGCGGGTGACGGGTGCTGCGGCCTCAGGGGATTTCGCCTCGGGTTGGGGGGTCTTGGCCATGGGTCTTCCTTTGGTCTTCAACGGTCAGGCATGTGCAGCGGGCTGGCCAGCGGCACGGTCGTTTGCGGCGCGGCTTGCGCAAGGGTCGTCGGGGCGGGCGCGTCGATCCAGCCGACCGTGCCATCCTCCAGCGGGACATCGGCCCCGTCCAGCGACAGGGATTTGATCTTGATCTTGCCGGTGCCGCGCCCTGCCCCGGCGGGCCGGGCAAAGGCGATGCAGGCCAGCACGGCCAATTCCGGCAAGAGCGAGGGCAGACCCGTCACACGCAACTCGGCCTCACCCACGTCAGGGCGGTCGTTCAAGGTGACCTCAGCCCCTTCGACGGTGCCCAAGACACCGCCCAAGGACAGCGCGCCCCGCTGATAGTCCAAGACCAGCCGCACATCCGATGCGGTCCCGCCAAGGCCTGAGAAGCGGAAGCCGACATAGCCGCCCGACAGCGCCTCTGGGTCGATCAATTGCGTCCCGGGGGTGGATGCGCCAAAGCCCGACACCACCACATCCATCAGCGCCGGGGGGTCCTCGGCCAGACCAAGCTGGACACCAAGATCGATCCGCACCGGGCCAGAGGGTCCATCCGGCGTCACGGCAGGGGCATCCGTCACGGGCTGGCCGTTGATCGACAGGGTGCGCACGGTCAGCCCGGCGCCTGCGATCTGGTCGCCATGCAGCACCCGGATGCGGAACAGGTCCAGCGTCCCGGCGGGCAAGGGTTGGTCCGCGCGCACGGTCACGCGCATCACGGGGGGCTTGCCCGCAACGGTCGCAACGGTGCTGTCCACCGTGATGCCAAAGGGCAGGCAGATCCCCTGCACCGCGTCGATCAGGGACAGGGTGCCGGACCGATGCGTCACCTCCAGCACGATCTCGCGCACGCCGCCATCCGAGAGGAACAGCACCGGCACGATCTGGGCCAGCGCCCCCATCGACGGGCTGCCACCGGGGACAGAGGCCAAAGCCCCCGGCCCGGTCACACGGGTCAGGCGCAGGGCGGGCAGGCTCACCGGCGGGATTTGCACGGGATGGAGTTGCGGCCGGGTGAAGTCGGCAAGGATCGGCGTGACCGACGATTG
The DNA here is from genome assembly GCA_027486345.1 of Paracoccaceae bacterium. GTDB lineage: Bacteria > Pseudomonadota > Alphaproteobacteria > Rhodobacterales > Rhodobacteraceae > Paragemmobacter. The sequence goes on along the minus strand of JAIXPH010000051.1, from coordinate 32,748 downwards.
TGCCTTGGGCGGGGTCACCGCGATGTCGAACCGCGCGATCCCGGTCAGCCCATCGGCATCGCGCACCTCGACCAGCACCACGACGGAACCGTCGCGGCCCGTGGTATCGGCGCGCAGGGTGGCCGTCGCCGGGTCGAGCGTGACCCAATCCGGGGCCGACAGCAGCCGGTACGACAGTCCGGCGGCAGGGGCATCGTCATCCTGCCCCAGCAGCGCCAGCGCCAACGGCTCGCCCGCCACAAAGGCCAGACTGCGGCTGGCCAGTACCGGCGCGGCGCGGACGGTGACGGTCAGGCTGGCCTCGGCGCTCAGCCCATCGGCATTGGTGACCGACAGGGTCACGCGAAAGCCGCCCGTGCGGCCCGTGCTGTCGCCCGACAGTCGACCCGTCGCAGGGTCAACCACGATCCACTCGGGACCCGACAGCATGCGGAACACCAGACGCTCCGCCGGATCGGGCCGCGCGGGTTCGATGACGGAATGCGAAAAGGCATCCCCGCGCAAGAGGAATACATCGGCCACCGCGAGGATGGGGCGCACGTTGACGTCAATCGTCAGCGTGATCTCATCGGTCAGCCCATCAGGGTCCGTGACGCGGAAGGTCGCGCGCTGTTCGCCGCCCTTGCCCGTGCTGTCGCCGGTGACAAGGCCGGTCTTGGGATCAACGCTGATCCATGCCGGACCCGAGACGAGGTCGAAGCGCAACGCCCCCGCGCCCAGATCAAGGTCGGTGGCCGTAAGCGGCAGGGACAGCGCCTGCCCTTCGATCAGGGTGACCGACGATCCGGCCAAGACAGGCCGCGCATTGACGTCCACCGCCACATCGGCCTCGGCGCTCAGGCCATTCTGATCGGTGACGGACAGGCGCACCACCGCCTCGCCGGGGTGGCCACGGCTGTCACCGGACAGCACCCCGGTCGCAGGGTCAACGGCAATCCACGTCGGACCAGAGACCTTGGCGAAGGTGAATTGGGCGGGCGTGGAATCCGCATCGCGGACGGTCGGCGTGAAGGCCAGTGCCGCGCCTTCGGTCAGGGTGACAGACCCGCCCGTGAGGACCGGCACGGCAAGGACGGTGACCGTCAAGGTGCCCCGACTGGTCAGACCGTCGCGGTCGGTGACCGACACCACAACCTCATGCCGGCCGACGCGACCGGCGCTGTCGCCGGTGGCACGGCCGGTGGCGGGGTCGAAACTGACCCAAGTCGGCGCGGACACCAGCGTCAAGGTCAGATCGGCCACCGGACCATCGGCATCGATGGGGGTGAATGTAAAGGCCAAGGCCCCGCCTTCCACCACCGAAACCCCGCCACCCGCCACGCGCGGCACAGCGTTGACGTCCACGATCACATCGGCCTCGGCGCTCAGCCCGCTTTGGTCGGTGACCGAGAGGCGCAGGGTCGCCACGCCGGAATTGCCGGTGCTGTCCCCGCTCAGCCGTCCGGTGTCGGGATCAACGCTGATCCACGCCGGGCCCGAGACCTTGGCAAAGCGGAACTGCCCGGCAACCGAATCCGCATCGGTGACGCCGGGGGTAAAGGCCAGCGCGGCCCCTTCGGTCAGGGTGACAGTACCGCCGGTCAGTTGCGGCTGGTCTTGCACCAAGACGGTGATATCGGCCTGCGTGGAGAGCTTGTCGGCATCCGTCACCTCGACCCGCAAGACATGGGTTCCCGTCCGCCCGGTGCTGTCGCCGCTGATCGCCCCCGTCGCCGCGTCGACCGTGATCCAATCGGGACCCGAGAGTTTGCGGAAAGTCAGCGCAGAGACCGGCGCATCGGCATCGCTGGCGGCAAGGGTCTGCGACAGCGCCGCGCCTTCGATCATCGTAAAGGTCTGCGCCACCAGAACAGGGCGGGCGTTGACATCGACGCGGAAGGTTCCCTCCGCCCGCAGGCCATCACCATCGCTCACGGCCACCGTCACGGTCACGACACCCGGCTGTCCGCTGCTGTCGCCGGTCACGGCACCGGTCACCGGGTCAACGGAAATCCAGTCCGGCCCCGCCAGCTTGGCAAAGCGCAAGGCGTTGGTCGGCCCATCGGCATCCGTCGCGCGGACCACATGGGACAAGGCGTCGCCCATCACAACGGTCGTATCGGTCAGCACCAGCACGGGGCGGGCGCGGACGGTGATATTGGCCTCGGCCTCCGCGCTCAGCCCTTGGGCATCGGTGACGCGCAGGCGCAGCGTGGCCAGACCCACCTGCCCTGTCGTGTCACCGATGATCGCGCCCGTCGTCGCGTCAACCGTGATCCAGGCCGGACCAGAGACCTTCTCGAACCGCAACTCCGCCGCCGGGCTGTCGGCGTCACTGACCGCCGGGGGCAGGGCCAAGGCCGCGCCTTCGACCACGATCTGATCGGTCAAGGAGATCAGCGGCACCGCATTGACGCGCACCTGCACGCTGCCCTCTGCCGCCAGTCCATCGGGGTCCACCACGCGGATGGTCACCGGCACCGTGCCGACATGGCCCGCCGAGTCGCCCGTCAAGGTGCCGGTCAGGGGATCGACACTGATCCAATCCGGCCCCGCGATCTTGGTGAAGAGCAGGGAACCCAAGGCAGAATCCGCGTCCGTGGCGCTGATGCTGTGGGACAGCGCCGCCCCTTCGGTCAGGCTGGCATCGGTCAACACCAGCACAGGCCGCGCGCGGACCGTGACGGTGACCGTGGTGCTGGCCGAGAGGCCCGCCTCATCCGTCACTGTCAGGCCGAAGCTGGTCACCCCGATCTGCCCGGTCGTGTCGCCCGTCACCTCGCCGGTCGCCGGATCCACGACCAGCCACGCCGGGGCACCCGCCGCCAGCGCATAGGTCAGGCTACCCGCCGCGCTGTCAGGATCGACAACCAGCGGCAGGATCGACAAAGCCTCACCTGCCACCAGCGTCACATTGCTGGCGCTGATCTGCGGGACCACGTTCACATCGACGGCAAAGGTCCGCGTCGCGGTCAGCCCGTCAGGATCGGTCACGGTCACGGTGACGTCGAACACCCCGACCTGACCCGCCGTATTGCCGGTCACCGCCCCCGTCACCGCATTGATGCTGATCCAGTCCGGCCCGGCGGTCTTGGCGAACAACAATCCCGCCCCACCATCGGCATCGCTTGCCGATACCGCATGGACCAAGGGCGTGCCCTGCGTCACCGCCACATCCGATACCGACAGCACGGGGGCCGAGCGCACGGCAAGGACATATGACGCTTCGGAACTGGCACCTTGAGCGTCCCGCACCGAGATCCGCACGGTCTGATCGCCCAGCGCCGTGGGCGTCCAGTCCAGCCGCCCGGTCAGCGGGTCAAGGGTCGCATCGGCAGGCCCTTCGACAAGCGAGAACCGCAACTCGCCCGGCGCGGCATCGGGGTCGCGCGCCACCGGCGTGACCGAGACCGGCGCGCCCCGCGCCACCACGCGCCGCGCGATGGCATCGATCAGGGGCGTGTCATTCACCGGATCGACGGTCACAGTCAGCTTGGCGGTGTTGGAGCGCGCCACCCCGTCGAACAGGCGATAGTCGATCTCGATCGTGCCGGATTGATCCGGGGCGGGTGTATAGCGGAACAGGCCATTGCCCAGCGCGAGCAGACGCGCCCCGCCAAGGTCGGACAGCACCTCAAGCACCAACGGGTCGCCTTCGGCATCGCTGTCATTGCCGAGGATGTCGATATCCACGGCCCTGTCCTCGTCGGTGCGGGCGTTCTCACCCACCGCGACCGGCGCGGTGTTCGGCGCAAGACCCAAGAGCCGCACCTCTTCGATCCGGGCAGAGGCATCGCGCGCCCCCAGACCGATCAGGTCAAAGGACAGCGTCACAGTCTCGGGCCGCAGCGCAAGGCCGGTCAGGTCCAGCGTCACCACCACATCCCCGCCGACATCCGCGATCCCCACGCGGGACGAGGCATGGCGCGTGCCATCGGCCTGAATGTTCAGCACGGCATCCGTGCCAGTCAGAGAGGTGATTGCGGGCAGGACGGGGGTGGTCGTCCCCGCCTCGAACAGAGCGACCTCGAAGGCATCGGGGGCAGCGCCCGCGATGGCCTTCAGCGTCAGGCCCGACAGGCGGAACTGGATCGCTGTGGCGGCGGCGGGCAGCTTGAAGGTCTGGCTCAGCCCCGACATGGCCCCCAGATCCTCGGTCATCACCACAGCCCCACCCGCGACGGCGACGTTGCCACTGGTGGTCCAGCCGGTCAGGCCGCCCGCGAAATCGCCGTTCTGGAAGTCGGCAACCGGACCCGCCGCCGCCGCCGCGACCGGGGCCGCCGCAAAGGCGGCCGCCACCGCCGCCGACGCCACGCCAAGGCCAAAGCTGTCCGGCTTGGCCTCCGGCACCGCCGCCACGGGCGCGCCGATGTCATTGCTCGACGGCAGGCGGCGCAGGCCCGCGTCCAGAATGCCGGTCATCAGATAGCCCGGCCCTGTCGGATCGACGAAATCGGACAGGCCCATGACGTTGCCCATCTCGTGCATCAGCACGGTCAACAGGTCGATCCGTCCCGCAGCGGCCCCGCCCGCCACCGCCTGCCAGACATGGGGCGCGCCGGGAACGGGGGCGAATTCCTCGGCCGTGCCGGGGGTGGCATCGACAAACCAGCCATTCCCGGCGGCATCCACGTCAAGCGTGATGATCCGGCCTTCGGAATAGGCCAGCTTGTCGCCCTCCAGATCCGCGACCCGGATCTCGAACCCTTCCAGCAGCGACGAGGCCCCGCCGACCAGAGCGGAGTCGATCCAGATGCCTTCGCCCACCTCGGCCAGCGCCTGCGCCTGTTCGACGGTCAGGCTGGCCTGCCCCCCGGCACCGACCCGCGCCGCCGTCTGGTTGGAGCCGAGCTTGGTCAGGCGGATGTCATCCACCACCATGACCACCGAGACCGAACTGCCCAGACCCAGCAACTGCACATTCTGGAAGAAATCCATCAGCAGTTCGGGGATGTCATTGGCGAGCTTCCGCTCCAGCCCGATGTTCTTGATGGTGACATTGGCCACCTTGCCCTTCACCGCCGCCGGAATGTCAAAGACCGCCGTCTGGTTGGTGAAGAGGCCGGGCTGGAAGGTGAAGTGGTTGGCCGTCACGTTGGCCACGGTCTTGGGATCAAAGAACGTCGCCTGTGCCACATGGGTGGAGCCGTCCATCAACTGGAACGTCACCTCAGCCTGGAAATCGTCGTTGAAGTTGACGGGGATGAAGGCGTCGAACTTCAGCTGGTCCATCCCGGTCGGGATATACATGCGGTTGTGGGTGATCTTGTCCACCTGACCGACCTTGTCGATCATGTTCAGGATTGCGGCCTGCGGATCGAAATGCGCGCCGAAGATGCTGAAGCCGCCATCGGGGGTGAAGGTGCGCACCAGTTCCTTCAGCGCCTGACTGCCACCCACCACCAGACCGTAATCGGGCTTGGTGTCCACGGTCGGGAACAGTTGGGCCAAGAGCACGCCAAGGTTCTTCTGGATCAGGGCGGTTACGCCGCTGATGGCCTTGATGCGGGTTTCGCGGTCGGCGGTGGTGTTCTCGGGCGTGTCGGTGCGCACCGGGGTCTTGAAGATCAGCGCCAGCGGCCCCACCCCGCCCGACAGCGTGAAGGCCCCCAGATCGAAGGCGGGTTTGGTCGGGTCGGTCTCGCGCGCCTTGTCCCAGTCCTTCTTGAAATCGGCCAGCCAGGTCTTGACCACATCGGTGCCCGAGGCCCATTTCAGCACGCCGTCGATGATCTTGACCAGAAGGTCCAGCCCGACCTGGTCATCCACGATGTAATTCACCAGCGCATCCGCCGTGGCCCCGAAATTGGCGGCGCTGATCAGTTCGTTGCCATCGTCATCGACCAGCGAATAGACCTTCTTGCCATCCGCCCCCACGGTTTCCTTGATGGTGCCGCCATGCGCGCTGGCGATGTTCTGGCGGGCTTGATCGGCCTTCTTGTCCGGGTCTTGCGCGAATTCCCAAGCCGGGTTCCGGAACCGCTGCACCAGAGAGTCGAGCGCCCGGTCGATCATCGGCTTGGCGACGCGGCCCACGACGTCCAGCACCTCGCCCAGCCAGTTCTGGTTCATCAGGAACAGGCCGGTGATGTCGATCGGACCGTCCAGACCCACGTTCTGCGGCACCGCCCCGGTGAAGAGGTCAAAGGTGAAGCTAACGCCCTCATCCACCTGATCGCCATCGTCAATGCCGCCATGCATCGACCAGCCCGGCAGGTCATAATGCAGCGGGAAGCGGCCCAGATCGGCGGGCAGGTCGGGGATCAGGTCGGCGATCTTCTTGATGCTGCCCAAGGACGGGGTGCCCGCCGCCTCCTTGATCTCTTTGAGGATGGCTTCCTTGGCCGCGCCGATATTTCCCTTTTCCTTCAGCACCTTGCCATAGACGTCATCCAGCAGCCATTTCAGATAGTTGGAAAACGCATGCCGCGTGCCTTGGCTGAAATCGCCGTTGAACACGCTGGGCACGGCGGCATAGGGCACGGCGACCTGCTTGGTCGGATCGGTGGGGTCCTTGACAAAGCCCAGCGAGGGGCGGTCCACCTCGGTATTGTCGAAATCGAGCGGGGTGCGGACCTTGCCCGTCACTGCATCCAGAATCTTCGGGTCCCCCGCCACGCGCGAGAAGTAGAAGCCCACGCCCAGCGCCTCGTTCCGGTTGGTCGAGGTATAGGTCGCATTGCCGTAGAGCGGATTGTAGGCCGCCGCCGGGAAGTAGCGGTCAAGCTGGGCCTTGATCAGGGTCCAGACCCCGGTGTCGAAAGTGATCGGATCGACGCCATACCAAGGTTGCTTGGTGAATTTCTGGCTGAACAGCGCCCCCACCTGCGTGGCGATGCTGGGCTCGGCGGGCGCACCGACCTGCAAGCCTTCGTCCCCCGCCGTGCGCCAGATCGCCTCGCCGCCAAGGAACAGGGCATTCACATCCGCCGTGCCGAGGTACCAGTTCGTCACCCGGCTGTGGGGCGAGGCGAAGAGGTCATCCTTGATGAAGCCCGGCACATTCAGGGGCTTGTCCTGTGCATCCTTGGTGAAGCGGATTTCCACATCCGGCACGCCCTGGGGGCTGGGCAGCTTGTCCTTGCCGTCCTTTTCGGTCGGGATCGCCGTGCCGTTGGGCGTGGTGGTCTGGGTGAACTTGCCGAAGCCTTCCAGAAAGGATTGCGCGGTTCCGGGCGTTTCGGTCGCGGTTTCCTGATAGTAGTTGTCGGCGAAATCGATGTTGGACCAGACCTGCACGTTCGGGTCCTTGAAATCGTCCCACGGAATCTCCGCGATTTGCAGGCCCATCAGACCGGCCAGCTTGAACAGGGCGCTGGACAGCGTCTCGGCGGCGTTGACGCCGCGCAGGATCGCCCCGCCCACCGCCGGGTTGGCGACGGAAATCACCACCCCCGCCAGCTTGGCCGCCTTGAGATAGCTTTCCACCAGCTTCTTGAATTCGACCTTCAGCGTGTCCTGCTTGAAATCATGCGGGTCCAGCGTGGTCATGTGGATGTCGATGTTCTTCCCGCCCGATTCCGGGAAGTGGGTGCCGATGCGCTGGATCACCTCGGAATTGACCACGGTGCCGCGGCTGTGGCCGATGAAATGCAGCGGGCTGTCAAAGATGTTGGTCTCATCATCCAGCCAGACCAGCGAGGCGAAGAAGGCATCCGCCGCCGCCTCGGAAAAGCCCGCGTCGGAGATGTCGCTTTCGCGGTACCAGTCCATCACCAGCGTCAGCGCCTTGCCGCGCGGCAGGCTGGACGGGTTGGTCGGGGTTGCCGAAATGCGCCCGCCGATAGGCTTGGCCGGATCGTATTCGTGGAACTTCCCGGTCTGGCGGTTGTAGACAAGGATGGTGCCGCCACCCGACCCTTCGTTGACGACCTCGGCATTGGCCAGCCACGCGGCGAGCGTATCCTCGTTCAGCGGCGTGTTGGCATAGTCGGGCAGCGGGCTGATCTGGAATCCGTGGGTCAGCACGTTGACGGTCGAGAATTGCGTCAGGTTGTCGATCACCGGCGGGGTTTCAAAGATCGCATCGGCGCGCAATTCGCCCCCGGCCCGCGCCACCGCCACGCCCCAGTGATAGTCCTGACTGCCGGTCAGGATGCGGCTTAGGCCATCGGACACCTCGATTACCACGGCCGAGCGCACATCGACCCCGCCCGTCACATCGGCGGCGGTCAGGTCCCGCTGGGACACGATCTTTCCGTTCGCGCCCAGAACGTAATACTTGCCGCTTTCAAAGGCGAAAGACCCCAGCGTCTGGCGGGTGTTGATCAAGCGCCATGCGTTGTAATCGTTCGACTCCGCCGGATCAGAGGCAAGGAACACCCGGTCGCGCGGCGCGTCGCCGGGGAAGAGGCCCGCGCCGGGGCCTTGCGTCGATACGAAGAGATCCAGCTTGAAGGTGGCGGCACCGATCTTGCGCGGGTCCAGATGCGCCTCGAACTTCAGCGGATCGACGGTGCCGGTGCCGTTGACCACCGTCACGCCGTTCGGGCGGACCAGTTCCACCAAAGCCTCGTCCTGCAGGTCCAGACCCCGGCCATGGAACAGGATGTCCAGCGCGGTGCCATAGACCTCTTCGCGGTTGCCGGGGCCAAGCAGGCCGTATTTCAGCGAGTAATAGGGGTAATCCAGATCGATCGGCACCTCGCGGTTGATGCCCACGTTGCCGCCCTGCACCCCGAGGTCAGAGGCCTTGATCGCCTGTTCCACCCGCAGCGTCACGAGCGAGCCCGAGGCGCGGAAGTTCGCGATCAACTGGCTGCCATCCGCGCGCATCGCCAGTTCGGTCAGATATTGCCCATTGATCGGACTGGTCGAACCGACAAGCCCCGCCGTGCCATATTCATACTTGTAGCCATGCGCCTTGTTGGCGGCCTCCCACGCGGCGCTGTCCAGATTGAACGGGTTGCGGATCAGGCCGATCTTGTTGCCCAGCTCATGCTGGTTCTCGATCTCATAGGCCTGCAACGGGTCGCCCATCGTCAGATAGCGCGACACGTCGTAATCGGCCACGAAGGCATAGGTCATGTCGGGCGACAGTTCGACCGCCACCGGATAGCGGATGTCGAGGTCATAGCGCTGCGACGTCGCCCGGCGGTATTTGTCGATGACGTAAGGCCCGATGACGATGGGGTCATAACGCACCGCGATGTCGCGCTTGTTCAGCTCCAGCGGCTGGCGCCCGGCATTGCCACTGTCGCCCTGGGTCAGCGCCTCGATCTTGCTGACCGTGGCGGCATAGCTTTCGGGATCGGCGTCCGTCACCTGAATGGTGTAGAACCCGCTGCGGAAATCGCCGCGCGACACGAAGACCAGCCGGTTCGGATCGCTGGAGGCGTCGATGTCATAGGGGTCCAGCCCCGCATCCAGCGTCTTGATGACCTTGTGGAAGGTAGGCTTGCCGCGATCCGACGGATCGACGTTGATGACATAGATCTTGCCCTGCGGCGCGGTCGAGCGGTTGCGGACCCAACTGTCCTTGCCGAACATGCCCGAGAAGGGCACGGCGACATAGAGCTTCTTGCCATCCGACGACAGTTCCAGATCATTGATCTTGCCCTGCATGCTGGCGATGGCCTCTGCCGGGATCGGCAGGCTGATCTGTTCGCCCTTGAGGTAGGTCGATGATCCGGGGCGCAGGTCGATGACATGCACCTTGCCCGCGCCTGCGGCATACAGGAAATTGCCATCGCCCGACAGCGTCAGCTTGCCCACCTCGCCGCCCGGCACCTTGATCAGGCTCATGCCGGTGTCGTCCGGGTTCACGTCGAATTGGCGCAGCATCAGCATGTCGATGACAGCGATGCCCTCCTTGGTGGCGATGAAGGCCGCCGAATTGTCCCCGGCAAAGACGATGTCGCCCGGCCAATAGGTCAGCACGCCCCCCGGTCCCCAGATCGGGATGTTCTTGACCAGCTCGGTCTGTTCCGGCCCGCTGGCCGAGGCACCTTCGGGGGCGATGTCGAAGACCTGCAACACCATCTGCGCCGCACCGCCCGTGAAGATCGTGCCGCCCACCGCGCCGTAACCGCGGGTGTTCTTGACCTGCACGGGCTGGGTCGCCGTGCCTTTGGTGCCCGCAAGCCAGCCGTTGACAGGCCCGTTGGCCCCGCCGGGATCGGGCCGTTCAAAGGTGATGCGCGCCTTGGTCAGCAGGATATCCTGCGGCACCTCGATCTCGAAGCTGGCGATGCCGGTGGCCTGATCCATCGTGACGGCCTTGAAATCGGCCCCCGTGACATAGCGGCTGAAATTGCCGATGGCGAACTTGACCCGGCCATCCTTGACGTCTGACCCGAAGAACCCGCCCAAGGGGCCGTTCTGCGGGTAGAACATGTTCTTGCCCGTGATCTTCAGCGTGACGGTGGAGCCTGCGATTTTCGGCGTGACCTGCTGGATGACCGGATCATCGCCCTTGGCCGGGGCCGCACTTCCCTTGGGGGCCACCACGCTGAGGGTGATCTTGTCATTGGGATTGCCGGCGGGAATATCCCGCTCCAGCGCCTTTTCGTAATCGGCGCCATCGAGGTATTTTTCGTAGATCTTCACCCGGTCGGTCTGGCTGCTGGCAAAGAAGGCGACCCCCAGCCCGATCAGACCGACTCCGACTGCGGCCCCGACAAGGTTGCCCGACATGGCAAAGGCGATGCCAAGGCCGACCGACACCCCGGCCATCGCCAGTTGCGCCGCCGAGGCCCAGGCAAAGCCTTCGCGGATCGGCTGGTTGGCCTTGGCGACAAGGATGGAGCCCTTTTCCGACAAGCCCGGGAAAGGCGGCGATGCCGTGCGCGCCACGCCGTTTTCATCCACGCGGCCGGTATCGACCAGACGCCAGATCTTGCCGTATTCCCCGCCGGTGATTTCGGTGAAATCGTCCAGCACGAAGAACAGGACTTGGTCGCCGGGGGCGGCGACGGACGCATTCACCTTCGCTCCCATCTGAATGGGACCGCTCAGATTGCCGCCCGCAATTTCCAGCGTCGCGGCTTGCAGGAAGGTAAAGGCAGGCGGCACCGCAACCTCGAGCGCGGCTTCTTCGATGGCCGTGACGGTGACGGTTGGCGTGCCGTCCAATTGCCCTGCGCCAAAGGCCATCTCGATGCCCTCAGGCGTCAGGATCGCGCCGCCAGTGGCCGGGATGGCGGCGGTGTTGCCCTCAACCGGGGGGGCCACGGTGACTTCGATCACCTCTTCCGCGCCGCGATAGATGATGGTCACGCTGGTCCTGCCCGCGCCCACGGCCTGGATCAGCCCGCCGTCCGAGACCGTGATGATCCCGTCATTGCCACCGACATAGACCACGCCTTCGGCCTTGCCGATGTAATCCAGCGTGCCCTTGCCCAGTTCAGTAACGATCTGCCGCTTGCCGCCCGAAGGCAGCAGGGTGACTGTGTCGGGATAGGCATCAATCCCGAAAATCTGCGCGATGGCGCCGTTGGCGTCGCTGGCTATGCCCACGGACACGGCCGTTGCCGCCGCCACCCCACCGCGCCGGGCGATGATATGGCCATCGCCTTCGGCAATCGCAGTGACAAGACCGTTCGGCGACACCCGCACCACGTTGGGATTGGACGAGGTGACGCTGACATAGTCGAAGGGCAGCACCACATCGGCCTGATCGGCGAATTGGCCGATGACCACGATGGGGCTGACCTCGCCCGCCGCATCAAAGCCGTAGTCCCGCATCAGGAAGGACAGCTTGAGCAGTTCCGCATCGGACACGGTCAGGTCCAGCGCGATTTCCCCGGTTGCGGCAAAGCCGTCATCCGCCACCAGCGTGATCCGCGCCACCCCGGCAAAGCCCGCATCGGGGCGCACGCGCAGGAATTGGCCATCGGGGGTGAAACTCGCTGTCACATGCTCGGTCGAGGCGATGCGGAAGAACACCGGATCGCCGTCGGGATCACGCGCCACATCCGACAGGGTGACCAGTTGCGCAAGGTCCACATGGGTGAAGAGCGTCGGAAGCGTGGCCGCAACCGTGGGTGCCGCATTGCGACGGATGCCGAAGTTGACGTTCAAAACCTGACGGTCCTGCGCATCCACCGCGCCATTGCCGTCGATATCGCTGCCCGCCCCCGCCAAGCGCATCAGGTCACTGTCAAAGCCATCCACCGCGCCATCGGTGTTCAGATCGCCGCCAAGGCCAAGCGTCAGCCTGAATGCCCCCGTCCCGCCGATATCCAGCCGGTGCAACCCGCCCGTGGTGAAGCTGTAAAGCGCCACATTCCCACCCGGACCCGAGCGCTGCGACAACAGTTGCGCCCCGGTGATGACCGGCACCGCGCCCGCCGCATCGGTGGCGACGCGCAGGATCAGACGGCCACCGGCGGCTGCCTGCACCTCACTGTCGCGGATGGTCAGGGTATAGGTCGCAGGCCCCGTACCCGTGATGCTGCGCCCGGTGAACTGGCCCAGACCCGACAGGTCCGCCACCACCGGCGTGACGGTCGCCGCGCCATCTGCGCCATAACTGATCGCTTGGCCCGCGCCACCAATCTCGGCCGCGATGGTCAGGCGGTTTTCGGCGTCATAGCCGTAGCGCGCGCCCGACCCATCCTGCAACTGGCGCACACCCGCCAAGCGGCCCGCGCTGTCGTAGCTATAGACCAGCGTCCGCCCATCCGGCGCGGTCGCCCGCACGATCCGCCCGCCCGCATCGCGCAAGAAGGACAAGACGTCACCATTCGCCGCCGTGATCCCGCTTTGGCCGACGAACAGCCGCGCGCTGCCAAGGCGGATTTCCTGCACCTTACCAGCCGAATTCAGGATGTAATCCACCCCGGTGGGAGAGGTCAGACGGAACGGCTGCACCCCGCCCGATTGCGGATCGGTCGGGTTATAGGGCAGGCCATCGCCCGCCGCATAGAACCGCCCCGCCGTCTTGCGCAGCACGGTATCGGCGCTTTGCAGGCTCCAGTTCCCGCTGTCAGCCACCCATGCCGGACGCCAGAAGGTCGCCGCGCCAACCTTGTGCTCGATGGGCGCAAAGGAGAAGCCCATCCGCGTGCCATCGGGCAGCGTGAGGTATGCCCGCGCCCCTTCGCTGATCGCGGCATAGATGCCATAGGACTCGCGCCCTGTGGTCGGGGTGTTCATCGACAGATCAAGGTCAAAGCCCGCCGACCATGTGCCAAAATCGGCATCCGCTGCGCCGCCGGAATACCGCCGTTCCAGCGCGAAATCGACGCCGCCCAAACGCACCACCATATCGGTGCGGCTGTCGGCATGACCGGCCCGTTTGTCCGCGCCATTCACCTCGATCGCCAGATCGGTGGTGCTGACCCGCCCGCCGATATCTCGCGCTGTCAGGCGCAGGCTGTAGAATCCGTTCAGCAAAGCGCGGGTGTCCAGCGTGGCAAGCGTGCCAAACTCTGGCGCTTCACCAGTCGCCAGCCTGCGGATCAGCGTGCGGCCATCGGCGCTGCGCAGTTCCAGCGTCCAATCGTCAAGGTTTTCGTCAATGACCAGACCGTCAAGGTCCACCACCCCCGACAACCGCCGCGCAATCAGTTCGTCATCGAACAGGATCACCGGGGCAGAACGATCCGCCGGATCGCGGACCTTCAGGGCAAGGGTCGTCTCACCTTCGATCCCATCGGCATCGCGGGCCACGGCGCGCAAGATCACCTTGCCCGGATCGCGCGGGGTTATCACGGCGCGACCCAAACGGTCCAGCGCCGTCGCCACACCATCGACATAGAGCGTGACGGTCGAGATATCGGCCAGACTGTCCGCGACCACGGTGACAAGCACAGACTGCCCCGGTGTCACAGCGAAAGACGGCGTCAATTCGATCCGCACGGCTGGGGAGACAGGCTCCAACGACGCGCGCATGACGATGGTCTGCCGCGCCTCACGGTCGCCATCCTTGGCGAGGAAGGTGACATAGTAATCGCCCGCCTGCCCCGGCCCGGGTGTCCATGTCACCTGCCCTGTCGCCGCATCCAGAACCGCACCTGCGGGCAGGTTCAGCGCCTCAAATGTCAGAGTCTGGCCATCGGGATCAGACGCCTCAAGCGTGAAGCGCTTTTCCTGACCGATCAGGAAGGCGCGGTCCGAGGCTTTCAGCACCGGCACACGGTTCACACTGGCGATGTCAACCGTGACCTCGATCACCGCTTGCAAGCCGGATGGATCACGGGCGGCAACACGCAGCAGGTGGATGCCGGATTGCTCATAGCCCGGAATCCAACTGAACTCTGCCGTTTCCGGGTTGAAAGCGGCCCCGGTGGGCAGATCGCCCAACACCGTATATGTCAGCGCGTCCCCATCGGGATCATCGCCCACGATGGTGAAGCGCAGCTCCGCCCGTTCACGCCCCAACTGGGTCAGCATCGGCACAAAGACCGGCGCTCGGTTCACCGCGCCGATCCGGATCGCCACATCCTCGGTCGAGGTTTTGTTGCCATCCGTCACCGACAGGGTGATCGTATAGTCGCCCGCCTGTGCTGCGTCGGGCGTCCAGCGCAGGGTGCCCGTCGCCGCATCAAACCGCGCCCCCGCAGGCAGGCGCGTCGCGGCATAGGTCAGCGCATCGCCATCGGCATCCGTCGCACCGAAGGTATAGGTCAGCGGTGCATTCTCGGTCCCCGTCAGCGTGCCGAAGGGGTCCAGCACCGGGGCCGCATTCGTGGCACGCACGGTGATGCCCAAAAGCATCTGCGTCGTCGCCGCAGCGGTTTTCCCCGCCGCCCCGGTGTCCGTCACATCGATCCGCGCCGTATGCGCGCCCAGATCGGCAGCCGTCGGCGTCCATGTCAGCAGCGCGCGGCCATAGACCAAGGGATCAGCGGTCAGAAGCGCCGTCCCCGGCAGACCGGCCAAGGCAAAGCGCAAGACATCCTGATCCAGATCACTGACCGTGATGGGCAAGGTGAGCGCCTCGCCCACTACGGCCACCACATTGCCCTGATGGGCAAAGACCGGGGGTTCATTATCGGCCTCTACCTTGACCACAAAGGTGTAGAAAGCCCCGCGCTGGATGCCCTGCGCGCCGCCGTCATCGGTGGCGACCAGCGTCAGCGCATATTCGCCCCGCACCCCGACCTGCGGCGCAAAGCGGATAATCCCCGTGCCATCCCCATTGTCGGTGAAGGTCACAAATTCTGGCAGCGGGAAGCCGGGTTGTTCATTGACCAGCCGCAGCGTCAGCGGATCGCCATCAGGATCGGCGGTGTTGACGGTGATCTCCCGCACCTCACCCCGCGCCATGGTGACGGTGGGAATGGTGTTGACCACGGGGGCAAGGTTCAACTCCCGCACCGTCAGATGCACAGTCTCCGTCACCGACAACGGCACGCCCGTGCCCGCGCCATCATCCGTGGCGCGGAAGGTAAAGCTGTAGTCGCCTGCCTGCGCGGCACCGGGGGTCCAGATCAGCTCCCACGTTTCCGCATCAAAGCGCGCACCTGCGGGCAGGTCACCCAGAGTCTCAATGCTCACCGACTTCGGAATAGCACCGAGTTCGTTGAACACCCCGGCCCCGTCCCGATAGCCCGGTTCGTAGAATGGATTGTCCGGGTCAAAGGCAAAGGCGCGCAGATTGAATTGCTGGCCTTCATAGATCGCCAACCCGTCGAAATCGTCAAACACCGGTGCGCCATTGGCGGGCAGCACCGCAATCTCCATCCGCTGCACAGCGACGCCCGTGCCATCGGACACCGCAAAGAACACCTCATAGGTATCGGCCTGCGTATAGCCGGGGGTCCATTCGAATTCTCCCGTCGCGGCGTTCAGCGTGGCCCCAAACGGCAGCGTCTGGTTGACCACCCCGAAGTCGAGCGTGGTGCCCGGCTCCGCCTCGGCCTGCAGGACAAAGCGGATGCGGTCACCCTCGGACGCGGTGATCTTGCCGGGGACCCGCAGCGTGACGGGGCGGCGTGCCTCAGCAATGCGCACTTCGACGTCCGCCGCCGTTTCGCGCTTGCCGTCGCTGGCGCGCAGCGTGACCTTGTAGGTGCCCGCCTGCCCATAGCCGGGTTGCCATGTGAAGACGCGGGTTTGCGGGTTGTAAGCGGCCCCCTGCGGCAGGCCATCGACCCAAGTCACCACCGTATCGGCATCGGGGTCAGCAGCGATGACATCGAATTGGACCAAGCCGCCTTCGGCCGCCTCAACCACCTGTGGGACATTGCCAAACACGGGCGCGCGGTTGCCGCCCGTCACGGTCAGCACAAAGCGCTGAACGGCCACCGCCCCGCGCGCGTCGAACGCCTGCACCGTCACCGGCACATCGGCATTCGCCCCGGTCAGCGGCGTCCAGTCAAGGCGCCCGGTGACCGGGTCCAGCGTCATGCCTTCGGGGGCCGACAGCAGCGTATAAACCACCGCCTCGCCATCCGCATCGGTGGAGGTCACGCTATAGGTCAGCGTCTGGCCGATTTCCGCCGTGCTGGGCGGGGTTGAGGTGATCACAGGGGCCGCATTCGGCCCGCTGGAGGCGACAATGCCCGCGCTGAACTCCACCCGCTGGCGGTTCGGCGTCACGATGGCCACGGTATAGCCGCGCGTCGTCTGGCCTGCCGCCAAGCGTCCGCCTTCGGGCAGGCTGCCGGTCAGATCGACCAGCCACATCCCGTCATCGGTGCGGCCTTCGGACAGGTTCGGGATGCCCTGATACCCCTGCTTGGGGTCAAGCAGTAGCAGAACGGGCAGCACGATATCGCGGTCGGTCTTGTTGGTCAGCAACACCTCATAGCTGACCGTGCCAAGGGCGCGGTTGTAGCGCGTGCCCTTGAATTCGACATTCACCGCCGCCGACAGATCATCCAGGGTCTGGAAGCGGGTGGTGTAATCCGTCCCCATCCGCAGCCCTTGGACCGAGGTCACAGCCCCCTTGACCGTCAGCGTGTAAGTGTCCGGCTTCAGCCCCGCCGGACGGATCAGCGCCGTGCGGCTGGCCACGTCATAGACCACGGCGGCGGGCGACAGTGCCACGCCATCGGCCCCGCGCAGGATGTAATTCGCCGGATTGATGACAGAGGCAGGCTGATCCGCAGGCCCCACATACATGTCCTGATCGAACCGCACCGCGATGACTGGCAGCGGCAGCGGCACGACCGCATCTGTCGCCGGATTGGTGAACACGACCGAGGGTGCATAGGCCGGGGCCACCACATCGACCTGTCCGCTTTGGCTGATCAGAATCCGCCCGTCGCGGGTGGTCGTGACCACATCGCCGCGCGTGCCACCCGTGGCGACCTCGATCCGGCGCATGGTTTCCAGATCAACCATCGTCAGCGCCGATCCCGCCGCCGCAGCGCCCGTGCCCGACACACGGCCCGTGTTGGCCGACACGAACAGCAGGTCTTTCAGCACCGTCCCCGCCCGCCCAAAGGCGATGGAGTCGATCTGGCTGTCGAAACTCAGCATCGCCTCGGCGCGCTGGCGGTCGGTGAAGCGCACGACTTGCGCCCGATCCGGCCATGTCACAGCCCAGAGCTTACCCTGCGGATCAAAGGCCAAGGACCCCACACGGATATCCTCATCCCGGCTCCATTGCCGGAAGTCGCCTGTGGCAGGGTCAAAGGTCGAAACCCCGTTATTCATGCCGACATACAAAAGGCCCGAGGTCGGATCGACCGCGATCCCCAAGGTCACCCCATCGCCATGCCGCGCCAGAACCGCGCCTGTGGCCGGGTCAATCTGGATCAGCGCCCCACCCCCTGTGGTGGCCCAAACCCGGCCCGCGCTGTCCTGCGCCATCTGGAAGATCGGCACATCCAACGTGGCCAGCAGCGTCTGCGTCCCCGCCACCCCACCCTGCGCGCCAAAGCGGTAGAGCGAGCCACGATTTGCCCCGCCCGACACCAGCACCGACCCATCGGCCAGTTCCAGAAGGGCCATCGGCCCGATCCCAGCGTTGGATTGCACAAAGCCCGTGGCAAAGGCGGAGCCCGTCAGCGGGCTCAGGACTTGGGTAAACTCTGGCACATTCACCAGCGGATCAGCGGCGGGCACCGCCTTTTCGGCCAGCGTGAACAGGGTGTTGGTCGATGGCGTCACCACTGGCGCGGGCGGTTGGCCAAAGTTTGGCGCAGTGGTGCTGTCCACCGTGGGCGTGCCGCCAAGGTTCACCGCCTGTCCGTCAGAGGTAACGATGGACCCGTCGCGCGGCTCTTCGCGGTTGCCCGCGATATCGGTGGCCAACGCCAAGAATTCGTAGGTCTTGCCCGCCTCGCCGGTGAAAATCTCCATCCCGTCGGTGCCTGCGATCCGGCGCTGCCAGATACGGAAATCGCCGCCGTTTTCAGCGACATAGACGGTGACATGCTTCACGCCAGAGGCACCGATATCATCCTCGGCATGCCAGCGGACGTCATAGCTTTCGGACCCGGCGATCTTTTGCACCGTGACAGTGGTTTCAGGCGCTTCGCCATCTACCACCTGCACCAGTTCATTCGTCGTCTCTGGCGCCGCTGTGTCAAACAAGACGCGCGCGGATGAGGTGATGCGTGTCCCGGTCTCCACATCCTGCAACGGCTTGACCGTCCAACTGACAAAGCCAGTGCCGATTTGGCCCGTGGTGTTGGGCGGCAAGAGACCACGGGTGATGTCTTGCAACACCTCACCCGTCAGCGGATCAACCGCTTGGATCACCCAACGCGCGGCGGCGGGGTTTTGGAACAGGTCAATCCCCGCTGACACCCGCAGCTTGAAGCCGTGGCTGACCGAGAAATCCAACTCATCCTGATAGAACCAGCGCCCCTCGGGCACGTCGATGGTGATGTCACCGATACGAATATCGCCAAGGGTAAAGCTGCGCGGATCAAGGTCCGGGTCCAGCGTTGTGACAATCTCAATCTGGTTGGCCGTAGCACTGGCATCGGCCCCATTCTCGAACCGGACCGAGAAGGGCAGCGCCTGCCGCGCGGGCAGCCAGCCCATGGTTTCCAGCGTTTCCGGCCCGGCCAAAGCCGCCAGACCCGCCGTCGCGCCGGGCTTGGCGTAATAGGCCGAAAAGTCCAACTCTTCAAAGCCCGCGCCATCCACCGGGGCGGGACCGTTGGTCATAAAGTCAGCGGGCAGCGCGGCCCCCCGCGCCTCAAACGGCACCCAAGGAGTGTAGATGCGGACCGCTTCGAAATGTGTCGGATTGGTCAGGCCAAGGTCGTAATCTTCAAACTCCGGCAAGGCCGGGACCGGGATATCGCCTTCGTAGCAATCGGACTCCCGGTGATCGTAGAACTCGATTTCGGCCATAAAATCAGGATCAT
This sequence comes from Paracoccaceae bacterium, assembly GCA_027486345.1. GTDB lineage: Bacteria > Pseudomonadota > Alphaproteobacteria > Rhodobacterales > Rhodobacteraceae > Paragemmobacter. The sequence goes on along the minus strand of JAIXPH010000051.1, from coordinate 13,549 downwards.
GGCCGTAATAGCTGCGAAGTTGCTCGAAGAATCCAAGGATATCGCCGGTGGAGCGGATATCCCGCCCCGCAGGTCCGAACAGGATGCCCGAGGCCAGCGTGGTCATCAGCGACAGGATTTCCTGATCGGTGCGGATCGGCGGCGGGGCATCCTTTTCGCGCAGGATGCCCGCTTGCTCCAGCCCGAACATGAACACATCCACCCACAGGTCCGGGTCCGCGACCACGGCGACCAAAGCCCCCGGCGCATCATTCGACGACAGGATCGCGTTGCGCAGTTTCAACGCCTCGGCCCGCTGGAAGGCGATGAATTCGTCGCGCGTCATGGATGTGGCGGCGGCGAAGATATGGAAGCGGAAGGGGATGAAGGGGATCTCACAGTCGCCGGGCTTGGCCTCGGTGCTGTTGTAGATTTCCTCAAACGGGAAGGCCGCCAGCGCCGCGCCCAATTGCGGGCTAATGTCTTTGGCCTTTTCGACCACGGCATCAAACCACGCACCGATGCCGCCTGCCCCGCCTTCAAGCAACCCGTCAAGGTCGGGCATGATATTGGCCATGCGCTTGCGGAAGGCGTCAAACGCCTCATCGTGCAGCTCTTTCAGGCCGGGATAGGCGGAAATGTTGAAGCTGAAGCCGCCAAAGCCATCGGCGGGCATATCGTAAAGGAAGCCGCTGGCGGTCAACTGCCCGTTGGTGTTGACGATGCTTTCCAGCCCGTTCCAGAAGATATCGGCATTGGGCGTGCCTGCCGCGCCATCGGGTGTGCCGCGCACATTGGTGAAGAATTCCAGGAAGGGCAGCCCGTAAACCCACGGGTTCAAATGCAATTCCGGCACGCCAACCTGGAAGAAGGTATAGGGCGCGTCAAGGTTGCCAAGGTTTTGCAGCGCGACCGAATAGGTCTCGGTCTCTCCCGGCAAGACAACCCGACTTCCGCCGATGCCGATGGTCACATCGCCTTCGATGCTGCGTTCGATCAGGAACCGATAGGGGCTGGTCGCGGCTGCGCCTGACGGATTGGTAACGATAACATCATACAGACCATGCGGCGCATCGGTCAGATCGAAGGTTGCGATGATGGTGCGGCTGTCCACCACACGCCAATCCACCGGCGCGAATTCCGCGATGCCGGGACGCATCAGTTTGACCGTCGCCTGTTCGCTGAACTGCGCCCCGGTGATGGTGGTGGTGACGAATTTCGACGCCCCGCCCCGGTCGGTTTTGACGTCAATGATCGCCAGCGGCAGCAATTCGGCCAGAACCGTCAGGGTCGTGCCATCCGGCTTGCCAGAGAAATTCCGCAAGGAGACGTAATAGACCCCCGGCTCGGTCGAGGGCACGAAGGCCACGAGGTCCGAGGACACAGCCCCTTCATAGGTGGCGTCAAACTCGGCGGCCGTGGGAAGCGCGTCGTGGCGCAGGAAAATCTCATTCGATGCGGTGGGGTCGGAGGATTTCACCGTCACGCGCAAGGTCTCGGACGGCGGAACCACGATCCGCCACAGCTTTTCGCCCCCCGGTTTCAGCATCACGCTGACCGGCGTGCCGATCGGCATCGTATCCACAGTGGTTTGCAGCGTATCGGCAGAGGGGGTGGCGTTGTTCGCCTCCTGCACACCTTCGTGGATCTGGTTGAAGATGTCGGTGCGCACGATCACCCGGTAGCCGCCGGGCGTGGCGGCGGGCATGGTGGTGACCAGCGTCAGGGTGCGGCTTTCGCCGGGGGCCAAGGGGCCGGAGGTGCTGACGCGGCCAATCGGCTTGTCACGGATGTCCCATGTGCCATCGGCGGAGAGGAAGACGCTGTCGGTCCAGCGCCCTTCGGCCACCACGGAGTCCGACATGTTGGTGACGGTCCAACTGATGGAGATCGGCTCCCCCGCGCGGGCATTGGCGGGCAGGTCGATATCCGTCACCTGCAAATCGGTGGGCGGCGGTAGTTCCACGATCATCGGCAGGTCAGACACCGTGGCGTTGTTGCGGTCATCCGCCTCGAAGATCGCGCCCCGCCCGCCGTTGCGCGCGGGATCGGTGACGACAAAGACGTAATAGGCCTCGGTCGCGAGATCGGTGGGCACGGTGAAATCGCGCCGCACCGTGTAGCTTTCCCCTGCCCCCAGCGGGCGATCATTGCGGATGGCGCCGATATAGCGGTCGGTCGTCAGGTCAAGGAATTCATCGCGGCTGAGGTAGATCAGATCATCCCAACCCGCCTGCTGGAACGGCAAAGCCCCGCCCGCATTGGTGACGGTGTAATCCACCGTGAAGACCTGCCCGCGTGTGGCCCGTTCGCTGGCCACCAGCCGCGTCACCGACAGGTCCGGCGCGACATAGGGCGAGACGGTGATCGCCTCAAAGGTGGTGTTATTCCCCTCCCCCTGAAACTCTTGGACGATGCCATTCGCCCGCCCTGCCAGCCCCGCCAAACGCGGTGAAAGGGTGGAGGGCGTGACATAGCTGTCCTCAAGATCGCTGTCGGCGACGGCGAGGATGTGGAAATTGCCATTCAGTTCAAAGGGCAGCGTCACGGTGACGGTGGCCGTGTAGCTTTCGCCGATGCCCAAAGCGCCGCGCCGCACCGATTGGGCGGTGATCTCACGCCCCGCAACCTCACGCCGCAGCAAGAAGTCCCCGGTATCAAGCGAGGAGTCGAGCGAGAGATAGACCCGGTCCACCCAACCGGTTTCGCGCGTGGCACGCGTGCCGGTGTTGGTGACGGTGAAGGTGATGTCTAAAGTCTGGCCCGCGCGCAGATCATCCGGCACGCTGAGCGCGGTGACCTTCAGGTCGGGTTCGGCGTAAGTGACAGGCAGCGTCGCCCGCAGCATGGTGCCTGCGGGGTCTTCAAAGGCCTGCCGCAGATGCGTGCCTGCCTGTCCGTCAAGCGATCCCTGTTCTTCGGGCCATGTGCGTTCATGTTCCTGCAACCCGTTGTAGGTATTGGCAAAGACATAGACATACCATGTCCCGTCAATCCCGCGCGGCAAGGTGGCGTCAAAGCTGCGGCTATAGGCGGCACGACCTTCCAGCGGGGTGGCGTTGGAAATCGTCAGCGTCTGCACCTGCACGGCGCGGTTGCGGATGAAGGTCGGATCGCGGCTGATCCAGACCTCATCGGTCCAGAACTGCGTTCCGCCCCAGATGGCGGCATCGCTTTCATTGGTGACCGTATAGCCGATGGTGACCTTTTCACCGGAAAACGCATTTGGCGGCAGGTCGATGCGGGTCACGCGCAGGTCCGGTTCGGGCGAGGTGACGCGGGTGGTTGTCACATCCTTGTCGTTGCTGGCATCGGTATCGCCGCGCACCGAGACGACGCCGGTCAGGTAATTGCCCGCCAGCCCCGGCGGCAGGCGCATCACCTGGGTGAAGCTGCGCGCCTCGCCGATGCCGATGGCGTCCCCGCCAAAGGTTCCCAGAAGCCAGGATTCTTCGCCCGCCGTGCCCAGCCCCGGCACGCTGGACAGGGTGAAGGCCGCCTCGTACCGCTCTGCCGCACGGGTGCCGCGGTTGGTCAGGGTGTAGCGGATTTCATAGTCGTTCTGCCCGTCCACCCCGGCCACCGCCACGGGGGTCACGGCGTCAATCACCAGCGCCAAGTCCGGCGCGGTCAGGTCCGGCGGATTGCCGATGATCTGCAAGACCCGGTCGCCGCCAATCAGCGCCCCACCCCCGGCCCGGTAGTTGGACGAGTTCAACTCGGTCGGGTCGTCCGGATTGACGTTCACCGCCAGCGCGTCTTCCAACACCGTGCCATAGGGATCAACCCAGGGCGTGATGTAGTAGTTGCCCGACACCACGTCATCGGGCAGGCGGACGGTCACCGTCCGGTCATAGCCCGCCCCCACCGCCAAGGCACCATCGACATATTGGACAGTGGAGAGAAGAATATCGCCCTGCCCCGGATGCGGACGGTTCTTGTCGCGGGTCAGCCATATCTGTTCAGCCCAGGCGCCGATATTGGTGGCCCCCGCGCCCCGGTTGGTCACGGTATAGGTGACGGTGACCGAAGTGCCCTCGAACGCCTGCGTCGCGGTGACGACACTGTCCACCACCAGATCGGCAAAGGGGATCGGCTCGATGGTGATTTCCTGAACGCCAAGGTTGTTGGCCTCATTCGGCCATTCCTCGACCGCGTTGCCGCTGTCGGTCTTGACTAAGAGGAAGGCCGTGCCCCGGAACCGGTCAGGAATGCGGAACGACGCCTCACGGCTGAGGTATTGCTCGCCCGTGCCAAGTGCGGCCTCGTTGCCATAGCTGCCAAGGACGATGTCATCGGCGGTGATCTTGTCATCCAGCGACAGATAGACCGTGTCGGTCCAGTTCGGCGTGGTGGTGGCGACGGGACCTTGGTTGATCACCGTCCAGCGCAAGGACCCCGTGGCCCCTTGGGTATATTTCGCCCCGGTGACAAAGCCCGAGATTTGCAGGTCCGGACGCGGCAGGCGGCTGATGGTGATCTGCTTGTCGCCGATGCTTTCGTTGTCGCCCTCTGCGCCATGTTCATAGACCACGGCGCCATGGTCGGTGACCACGATCAGGTCGTAGCGGTCATTGGTCTGGCTGGGCAAAAGGATCTGTTCGCGGCGGGTGTAGCTGGTGCCTGCCTGCAAGGGGCCGGTGTAGCTGTAGCTGCCCACCGGGATATCGGGGCTGGCCCCGCCCGCCTTGCGCAGGAACACCCGGTCAATCCACGTGCCATTGGCTGGCCCGGTGCCCCGGTTCTCCACCGTCCATGTCACGTCGATCGCCGATCCTTCGGCGGCGCTGGCGGGCGCACTGACGGCGGTCACCACAAGGTTCGGCGGCGGGGTCAGGGTCACATCCACGCGGGCCGAAGACCGCTCGTTCCCGGCATCGGTGAACACGAGTTCGAAGGGCAAGCCAGAGTCAGCCGAACCCGAACCAGGTGTGGTGACGAAGAAATAGGCCGCGCCCTCCCAGCCATCGGGGATGGTGATCCGGGCCTCACGGTCATAGGCGGCCCCGGCGGCGAGGAAGCCCAGATGTTCAAACTCACCCAGCAGCATGCGCCCGGTGCCTGCGGGATTGGTCGCGATATAGACGCGGTCGGTCCAGCGGCTGACATTGGTCAGACCGATGCCGTTGTTTTCCACCCGCCAGCGGATCGTCATCTCGCGCCCGGACTCGGCGGTTGGCGGGGCGGTGACGCTGGCGACCTCCAGATCGGCATAGGGGATAGGGGCCACGTCGAAGTAGCCCGCCAAGGCGCGGGTGTTATCGGCCTCTTGCCCATTCTCGAACACCGCATTCGCGGCGTCCGTGGTGACAAACAGCGTGAAGCGTCCCGACAGCGCGGGCGGCAACAGGAAGGTCTCAGTCCGGGTATACTCCGCCCCCGCCGCAAGCCCGCCCGTCCGGGTGAAGCGGGCGAATTCGATGTCATCGCCGTTGCCCCGGATGGCATCGCGGCTGATCCAGATGCGGTCCACCCATGTGTCGGTGATGCCCCGCCCGGTGCCGGTGTTGGCGACGGTCCATTCCACGGTCAGTTCCGCCGGATCATCGACCAGCAGGGTGTCGGCCTGAACGCGCGTCACCTCAAGGTCCGCATAGGGCGCCAGCGTCACATCCAGCGCGGCGGTGCCGAGGTTGTCATCCTCGTTCCCCGGTTCCAGCACGGTGTTGGCGGTGTCCAGCCCCACCAGCAAGAACCACGCGCCCGAGGCGGAAATCGGCAAGGTGACATCGGTGAACAGAACCTCTGACCGACCCGCCAGCAGCGCCGCGCCGGGGACAGAGGCGAGCAGGATGTCATCCGGCCCCAAGGTATCATCGCGCGAGAGCCACACCCGATCCGTCCGCGCCGCATTGGCAGGACCGTCGCCGCCGTTGGTGGCGGTCCATGTCACGCGCAGGGTTTCGCCAGAGGTCGCGCTGCTGCGGTCCAGCGTCACGGTGGCCACGGTCAGGTTGGGGTGCAGCAGGCCCAAAGCCCCGCTGTCGGCGCTGTTATTGCCGTCGCGCCCCCCCTCGAACACCTGTCCGCGATGGTCGGCGCGCACCACCAGACGGTAATCGCCCACCCCGACCTCGGGGATGGTGACGTCAAGCGTGCCCTCATAAGTCCCCGCCGCCGCCAGATCAAAGCCGCGCGTCCGTTCGCCAAGGAACAACCCGCCGCCCAACCCCGGCCCGGTCAGATAGACGCCATCGACCCAAGGGGCGCGTGCCGCCGCCTCGCCGCTGTTGGTCACGGTCCAGCGCAGGGTCACGACCTGCCCCGGCACCAAGGCGGTGGCACCGGTCACGCCTGACACTGTCAGGTCCGACGACGGGGCCGAGGACAGCGCCAGTTCGGCCCCGGCGCGGGTGTTGTTGGCACCTGCCCCGCGTTCATACACCGTTGTTCCGGCGTTGGTTTCCACCAGAATGCGGAAATTGCCCACCATGCCCGCCGGCAGTTCCACTGTCTCTGCCCGGCTGTAGCTGGCGTTCAGCGCCAAGGGGCCGCTGCGGGTGAAACTGCCCAGCAAGACATCGCCCGCGCCCAAGGTGGCGTCCGACGACAGCCAGATCCGATCCGTCCACGTCGCCCCCGACGGGATCGCATCCGGCCCCGTATTGGCCACGCGCCACGCCACATCCACCTGCGCGCCCGCCACATGCGACCCGGACGGGGAGGTCACCGCCTGAACGATCATATCCGAGAAGGGGGAGGCCAGCGTGATCGCCGCATTCGTCTTGTTTGACGCCCGCGTGTCGGGTTCAAGCACCGACTCCAAAGCATCGGCGATGATGATGATCTGCACATCGCCTTCGATCCCGCGCGGCAGGGTGAAATCGCCCGCGCCGTCGTAGCCTTCGCCCACCGCCAAGCCGCCGCTGCGGGTGACGGCACCCAAAAGGACATCGCCCGCATCCAAGACGCCATCGCGCGACAGATAGGCCCTGTCGATCCAGCCGGTGCCACCCGTCGCCACCGCGCCACGGTTTTCCACCCGCCAGCGGATCGTCGCGACGTCGCCGCCACGCGGCGCAGTGGGCAGGCCGGTGATGCTGGCGACAAGGTCGGCATAGGGCCGCGCCACGCTTTGGATGATTGCCTCGGCGGTGTTGTTGTTTTCGGCCGCGACACCCTCTCGCGCCTCGATCAACGCGGATTGGCCGTTGATGTCGCTGTCGGCGCGCAGTTCCGCCCGCAGGGTGCCCACGCCCGCCGCGCCATCGGGCAGGCGCAGTGTCACGCGGCGCGTGAGGCTTTCACCCGGGGCCAGACGCTGACCCGGACCCGCCACGGCGACCGATTGCAGGACCGTCCCGCGTGAGGTGTTGACCAGCCTGATCCAATCCGTCCAATCCCCCGGCACTTCCGCCGCGCCATCGTTGCGCAGGGTCCAAGTCAGGGTGACTTCGCCGCCCGCCGCCGCCTCGGCCACGTCAAAGGCAAAGGCGGTGACCACCAGATCGGGGGCCGAGGCGATGCGCCGGGTGGCGGTGTTGTTCGCCTCGCCAGTCGCGTCATCATTCGCCTCGGCGATTTCGCCCGCCATGTCGGCGGTGACGGTGAAGTCATACTCGCCCGTCGCATCGATGCCCGCAGGCCAGCCGAATTCCACCCGCCGCGCCACGCTCGCCCCGGCGGCCAAGGCGGTGCTGCGGTTGCGCAGGTCCTGGGCATAGACCACCCGGCCCGTGGCGCGGTTGATGATGACCAGACGTTCGGTCCAAGGGGCCACGGCCGCCTTGCGCCCGTCATTGGCCAGCGTCCAGACCACCGCGACGGTCTGGCCCGCGCTCCACCCACTGGCAGGTTCCGGCGCCAGATCGCGCACCACGAGATCCGGTTGCGCGGCCAAGACGGCCGTCGCGGCAAAGCTGGCGCTGTTGTTATTCTCGGCGTCGCCCGCGTCGTTCTGTTCGTCCACCTCGTTGGCGCTGTCCAGCCGCAGGGTGACGCTCAGCGTCCCGACAGCGCGCGAGCCCACGGGCAGGCGCAGGCTGGCGGTCTGCGTCGTGCTGGCCCCGATGGCCAAGGCACCATCAAAGGGCACCACCAGATCGGCCAGAATCTCACCCGTATCCGCCCGCCGGATGGTCACGCGGTTGGACATATGCCCACTGAACGCGGCATCGCCCGCATTGCGCAGCGTCCATGTCACCGGGACCAGACCGCCCGATTCAAGCTCTGCCGTCGTATCCAGCGTGAAGGAGTCGATCACCAGATCGGGAGAGGGGATATCCTCCAGCGTCAGGCGCACCGGGGCGGTGATCGGGTTGGCAAAGACGTTGAAGGCAAAGTCATGGGTGCCGGGGTAGTAGACGCGCCCCTCGACCAGCAGCAGGTATGTGCCGCTGTCCAGCAGTGTGACGGTATCGACATCGGCCAGATAGCTGTCGAAAACCTCGCGCCCGTAAGGATCGATCAGCCGCCAGATGGCACGGCTATCCCCGGCGAGCAGGTTGAAGAAATACCGCTCTCCCGCCACCGCATCGAAGCGGTAGAGCCGGGTTTCACTGCCCGGCGCCAACTGGTCGGACTCGGTGGTGCCCAGCGTGATGGGCTTGGCCAAGGCGGTGTCAGCCAGCGCGAAGGCATAATCCCCCGTCACCCCCGCCTGTGCAGCAATGGTCAGCACGTAATCGCCCGCGGCCAGATCATAGAGCGGCGGCAGCCCGGCATCGGCGGAATCCGAAGAGGTGAAGGCCCTTTCCGCCACCAGTCCGCGCGGGCCGGTCAGCGTCCAGCGCCAATTGCCATTCGCGGGGGTGAGGGCATCGACATAAAGCCGCGTCGCCTGTGACAGCGTGAAGGTGTGGCGCACCTGCTGGCCCGGCAGGGCGATGCTGCCCTGCACCGCCTCGTTCAGCGCGGTCGCCACCTCTGCCCCGGTCAGCGGCACCAGACGGAAGGACAGCGTGGCCCCTTCGCCCGTGGTCACGCCGGGATCAAGGATCAGGTAATGCGGCCCGTCCGCCGTCAGCGTCAGACTGGCCATGTCGCTGCGGATATAGTTGACCGATCCGGTCAACTGCCCATAGGCGTTGACGACCTTCCACTGGCCGTTGACCGTGCCGTCAATGGCATCAAGGTAGAACTGCTGCCCCGCCGTGCCGTCAAAGCGGAACAGCCTTTGGCCATTGCCGGGATCAAGAGCGACGTCCACCGGCGTGGACAGCGGAAGCACGGTCGCCGATGCCAGATCGCGCAGGGCAAAGGCGAAGGCACCGGTGGTGCGGTTGTCGGCATAGACCAGCACACGATAGGTGCCGGGGTCCAGCGTGATGACAGCGGCATCGCCGCGATAATCGCTGTCGATGTAGTAGAATGCTTGGTCGTAGATCGTGCCCGTGGGACCGATCAGCGCCAACCGCAGATCGCTGCGCGCGGTCAGGCTGTCGAGGATCAGTTGCTTGCGCTCTGTCAGCGTGACGGTGAAGCGCGCCTGATCGCCCGGACCTGCCAGCGTCCCCGTGATCGCGCTGTCCAGCGTCAGTGCCGCCGAGGTCCGCGCGCTGCGGTGCAGGGTGAAACTGGCGGTGGTGGGCGCGGTCTGTTCGATCTGGCCGTCATAGATCAGGTGATAGGTCCCCGCCCCGCCCAGACGCGCGGCGAAATCCGCGTTGTCGGCGCGTTGCTGTGTCCAGACCGTGCCATCGGGACCGATCAGACGGTAATAGCTTTGCGCCCCGGCGCTGCGGCTGGCCTCGATGTAGATCCACGCATCGCCCCCCGGCCAGTCGAAAGCAAAGGCGTGCTGGCGGTTGGCGGGGTCAAGTGTCACCGTGACCGGCGTTTCCAGCGCCACCACGGTGGCGTCTGCGCGGTCGCGCAGGGCGAGGCGGTAGCTGCCGGTGGCGCCATTGTCGAACCAGACCGCCAGTTCATAGCTGCCCGCAGGCAGGTTGGCGAAGGGATCGCCGCCGCTGTAATAGCCATCCGTGGATTGGAACCCGACCGGCCCGATCTGCACCGGACCTGTCAGCATCCAGCGCAAGGAGGGGTTGTTGGTCAGCGCGTCAAAGGCCATGCGGGCGGGGCCGCTCAGCGTGATCTGCCAGCGGTCCACGGCCCCCGCCACGGCCAAGTCGCCCGCCAGCACATCGCCGGGGGCGGCAGTCAGCGCAGAGGTCGCCGCCGGGGTGGCGATGGTGACATTGTCCAGCGTCAGACCCGCCGTCGCCGATCCGCCGTTTTCGGCATGGATCGCAAGGCGACGGTCGGCCAGTTCCAGCCCCGCCACGAACAGCCGGTCGATCACCGTGACCGCGCCGCTGCCCATGTTCAGGCTGACCGACACCTCTGCCCCACCTGCGACACGGGTGGCCAGCAGGCGCAGACGTCCGCTGCCAATCGGGTCAAGCCCCAGATCGGCCAGCGGCACCTGAACCAAGGTGCTGCCGAAATGCAGCGACAGATGCGGCACCGCGCCATCACCGGCCCCTTGCACCAGATCAACGGCGGCGGCGAGGACGTTGGACAGGTTCGGCTCCAGCCCCAAGGCAGGCACCGCGCCATAACTGCCGTAGCTTGCCGTCGGCAACAACCCAAGCGCAAAGCCATTGCCGATGCTGCCCGTGGCCGGGGCCGTCAGCGTGAAGTCAAGGCCCACATCGACGGTCTCATACCGCCCTGTCGCGGTCTGGCCAAAGGCGATGCTGGTGGTCTGGTTGGCCGACAAGGGGTCAAGCAGGCGCAGGATGGTGTTGCCCGCGCCGCCATCCTCTTCCACCGGCAAAGGTCCGGCATGCGCGGTCTTGACATGGGGGATGCTGGCGCCCGCCCCGAATTCCTCGCGCGTGGCGCCCAGAGCCGGGGCGCCATCCGGCGTGACCAGTTTTAAGCGGTAGCCGTTGGTGGTGGGCGCATCATAGGCCGCGCCCTCGATCAGGAGCAGATACTCCCCGGCCTCCGGCAGCACCAACCCGCCACGGTCCGACAACCCCACAGGTGAGACCAACTGCGCCCCAGAGGGCGCGATCATCCGCCAGATCGTGTTGTTTCCGGGCGTGGCGAGGAAATCCATCGCAAAGGCCTGATGCCGCGCGCCAGTCAGGCGATAGACCTTGGTGCCGCGCCCGTCCTGCGGCAGGACCCCCAACACCTCATCATCGAAAAACATCTCAGACGCATCGGCATCGACGTCGATCAGACGGAACGCCAAAGGCCCGGTGAACTCATCCGTGGTGTAAATCGTCAGCTTGTAGCTGCCCGCGCCCAGCGTCAGCAGCGGGTTGCCCCCCATGCTTGGCCCATCGGTCTGGTCAAAGCGGCGGTCCACCACGACGCTGCCATCGGCGCGGCTCAGGCTCCACCGGGCCGATCCGGTGTTGGTGGCCACATCCATCAACAGCCGCTTCGCCGTCGCCAAGGTGACGTCATAGACCTGCGCGGCACCCGGGCGGGCGATGGTCGCCGTGGTCGGGGTGCCGAGGCTCAGGGGCTGTGCGGCGGGGGCGGCGCGGTCATAGAGCGCCAATTTGTAGCGCGACTGGCCACCCCAGTAATAGAGCCCCTCCACCAGCAGGGTGTATTTGCCCGCCATCGGCAGGGTGATGTCGGGTATGTCACCGGGGCCGGTGTTGCCCAACAGGATGCCGCCCAAGGGGTCGATGATCTTCCACCGCATCCCGCCGGTGACAGAGATGTTGTCGAGGAACAGCCGTTGCCCCTCGGTCCCGTCAAAGGTCCAAAGCGCTGTGCGGTTGGCGGGCATCAGCACATCTTCGACCGGGGTATTCAGCGCGAGGGGCTTGGCCTCGGCCATGTCGCGCAGGATGAGGTTGAAATGCCCCCGCGCATCGCCCGCGCCCTGCACCAGCAGGCGGTAATTGCCCGCAGGCAGGGCGAGCAGCGGGTTGAAAATGCCTTCGCTGTCCACCTGCGCCAGATGGCGGTCGATCACCACACCTGCCGGGCCCACCAGTTGCACCCGGATGTCGGACCGTTCCGACAGGCTGTCCAGATAGATCCGCTTCGCCTCGGTCAGGGTGAAGGTATAAAGGACCTCTTGCCCCACGCCGGTGATGGTGCCGGTGATGCCCTCGGCGGCAAGGTTGACCACGCGCGCACTGGCACCGGTGGCGCTGCGGTCCGGCGTCGCGGCATCAGAACCAAAACTGTCAAGCGGCAGGTAAAGGATCAGCCCCGCCTCGGCCCCGGTGAGGCGGGATTGGTAGGTGTCGGCGATCTCGGCCCCGGACCGCGCCTGTGACCAAAGCCGCAGCTCATCCACCGCGCCCTCGAACCCGGCCAGATTCCCGCCGTCTTCCGAGGTCTGGCCGATGATCAGCGGCCCACCAACATCGCGCCCGATCTGGGGCGACATGGCCTGTTCGCGCATCAGGACGCCGTTGACATAGATGCGCTGCTGGCTGGCCCCGCGATCCCGCACGACGGCGATATGCGCCCATTGGCCCAGAGCAAGCGCCCCGGCATCGGTCTGCACCGCGTCGCGCGCGCCATCGGCCCGGATGACCGAGGCATAGATCGACCCATTGGCATTCAGCCAGATGTCATGGTCGCCGATCCCCCCCGCCGGGTTGGTCTTGGACAGCAGAGAGGTCCACTGATCCCCGAACCGGTCCACCCGCACCCAAAGCTCGGTCGTCATGTTGCCGGTGCGGTCAAGGGCGGGATTGGCCGCCACCTCGATCATCTCGGCCCCGCGCAGGACAAGGCCACGGTCCAGCGGGCTTTCCACCGTCACCGGCCCAAGGCCCGGATTCGCCCCGCCAAGGGTGATGGCCTGCGGATCGGTGTTCACCTTGAACAGCGCGAAACGGTAGTCCAGCGGGGCCTGTTGCTGCGTGAAGCGGTCGCCTTCCAGCACCAGCGTCCACTTGCCTGCGATGGGCAGGGTGATCCCGTCCAGATCATTGGCCTCGGTCAGCAGGACTTGCTGGCCGAAGGGGTCGAACAGCCGCCATGCCGCGTTGTATCCGGGCTGGGTCAGCGCCTGCATGTCCACATAGATGCGGTCGCCCGCCGCCGCCTCCAGCGTGAAGGCGCGGGCCGCGCGCTGGGTGTCCAGCCGCCCCGAGAGCGTCGCGCCGTAGTCCATCGCCTCGGCGGTGATCAGGGGCATCAGGCGCAGGCCATAGGCGGCCTTGACCGTACCATTGCCGTCAAAGCTCAGTTCGTACTCCCCCGCAGGCGCAAGGAACAGCGGATTGGTGCCCGCCCCGGCATCGCCGGTATCGCTTAGCGCACGGTCGATCCGGATGCCCTGCGGCCCGATCAGGCGGGCGCGGATGTCGGACCGGTCCGTCAGGGTGTTCCAGTAAAGCCATGTCGGTTCGGTCAGGGTGAAGCGGTAAACATCCACCTGCCCCGCCAGATCCAGCCGCCCCTTGAACACCCCGCCCAGGCTGGCGGTGCTGTCCACCACCGTTGCGGCGGGCGTGCCTGCGGGACCGGTCAGGGTCGCGGCCCGCGGTGCCTCGGTCATCGGCAGGGAGACGATGGCACCCGCGACGGCCCGGTTCGCGGCCAGATTGGCGGCATCGGCATCGCTCAGCGCCGCGCCATAAAGCCGGAACCCCGCCATCGCGCCTTGAAAGCCGATGCCGTCTTCCAGCGAACGGGC
>JAIXPH010000007.1 GCA_027486345.1 Paracoccaceae bacterium | reverse complement strand
GGCGAGGATACGCTCGACGGTGGCGACGGCAACGACACCCTGCTGGGCGAGGCCGACAACGACCTGCTGCGCGGCGACGGCGGCGCGGATTCCCTCGCGGGCGGCAGCGGCGACGACACCTTGCAGGGCGGTGACGGGAACGACACGCTGGCGGGCGGCGACGGCAATGACAGCCTCGACGGTGGATCGGGCGCGGACCGTCTGGAGGGCGGGTCCGGGATCGATACCGTCAGCTATGCCGGGTCCGGCGGCGCGGTGGCCGTCGACCTTGGCACCGTCGGTGCCAGCGGTGGCGATGCCGAGGGCGACAGCCTGTCAGGGGTCGAGGTCGTGATCGGGTCGGATCATGACGACACCCTGGTCGGCGGAACCGGGGCCGAAACGTTGGAGGGCGGCGCGGGCGCAGATGTGCTTCTGGGCGCGGCGGGCAATGACAGCCTGAGCGGCGGCACTGGCGACGACTACATCGAAGGCGGCGCGGGCGATGACACCGTCCTCGGCGGCGATGGCAATGACCTGCTCTACGGCGATGATCTGGGCGACAACGGCCGTGACCTTGTCATCGGCGGCGCGGGCGATGACACGCTGATCGGCAATGCCGAATCCGACACGCTCTTGGGTGGGGATGGCAACGATCTCCTCTATGGCGGCTACCTTGGCCAACCGGGCGGCGATGTGCTGGAGGGCGGCGACGGGATCGATACCGTCAGCTATGAATCCTCCAACGACGCGGTGGCGGTCGATCTGGGCGCGGGCACCGGCAGCGGGGGCGATGCCGAGGGCGATACCCTGTCGGGGATCGAGGCCGTCGTCGGGTCCGACTATGGCGACACGCTGTCCGGCAGCGCGGGCGCGGATACCCTGTCAGGTGGCGCGGGCGATGACCGGCTGCAGGGCGGTGATGGGCGCGACCGGCTGGAGGGCGGGGCGGGCAATGACACGCTGACCGGCGGCGCGGGGGCGGATGTCTTTGTCGCCGATGGCACGGCGGACCGGATCACCGACTTTGACACCACGACCGGGATTTCCGGGAATGGCACTGACGACAACGACTTCATCGACCTGACGCAATTCTACAACCCGACCACGCTGGCGGCATGGAACGCAGCCAACCCCGCCTTGACCTTTGACACGCCGCTGGACTGGCTGCGCCATGACGCGCTGGACGGGGTGCTGACACAGGCGGGCGGTCTGGTCATCGAAGATGCGGGCGCGGCGGTGGCTCCACGCGCGCTGGTGGGCGAAAACACCGGCGTGATCTGCTACGCGCGCGGCACCCGCATCGCCACGGCGCGCGGCCTCGTGGCGGTGGAGCGTCTGCGCGAAGGCGACCGGGTCAAGACGCGGGACGGCGGCTGGCAGCCCATCCGCTGGATCGGATCGACCACGGTGTCGGGTCTGGGCGCGGATGCGCCGGTGGTCATCGCCCCCGGCACTTTCGGCAACCGGCGCGAACTGACCGTCTCGCCCCGCCACCGCATGCTGGTGACGGGATGGGAGGTCGAGATGCATCTGGGTGTGGACGAGGCCTTCGTTCCGGCCCGGCTGATGATCGATGGGCACAGGGTGCGGCAGGTGCCTCGGGCGCGGGTGGAGTATTTCCATATCCTGTTGGACCGGCATGAGGTGATCTTTGCCGAAGGGGCGGCGAGCGAGAGCTTCCATCCGGGGGCGGAGGGGTGGAAGACCCTCTCGGACCGGGCGCGGGGCGAAATCCTTGACCGCTTCCCTGCGTTGGAGGAGGGGTTTGCCGCCTATGGGCCGACCGCCCGGCCGGTGCTGACCGGGACAGAGGCCGGTTTGCTGCGCGCGCTGCGCGGGGTCGCCGTCGCCGTGCCAGTGGATACCCCGGTCGAAGCCACGGTCGGTGCCCCTGCCCTGTCGGCCACGGTGATCCGGCTTCTGGACCGCTTTGCCGCCATGACCGATGCGGTGGCGCCGATCCTGCCCGATGCGGAATGGTCACCCCCGTCGGATCGCGCGGCCTGACGGGGTTTCGTCCGGTCGGCTTCCGGCTATAACCGGCGCGTCCCAGATCCGGAGCGCGCCGCGTGACCTCTGCCCTGTTCGCCAGCCTGTCGGTCCCCGACGCTTTCGCCCGCTACGAATCCGTCCGGCCCCGCCTGCCCCGGATGCCCAAGCCGGGCGCCGGGATGGCCCTGCCTGACCTGTCGGCGGTGGCCGATCATGTCGATGGCTTCCTTCTGGATGCCTTTGGCGTGCTGAACGTGGGCGACACGCCCATTCCGGGGGCGGTGGCGCGGATCGCGGCCCTGCGCGCGCGGGGCAAGCGGCTGTGCGTGCTGACCAATGCCGCCAGCTACACCCGCGCCGGGGCAGTCGCGAAATACCGCCGTCTGGGGTTTGATTTCACCCCCGAAGAAGTCGTCACCTCGCGCGAGGTGGCGGCGGCACGCTTGGCGGTGATCCTGCCCGGCGGGGATTGGGGCGCGATTTCCGCCCCCGAGGATGATTTTCACGACATCCCGGCCCGGGTGGGCAGCGTGATCGACGATCCCGCGCTGTTCGACCGGGCGGAGGGGTTCCTGTTCTTGTCCTCGGTCCGCTGGACGCCCGCCTTGCAGGAACGGCTGGCGCGGGCGCAGGCGGACCGCCCCCGCCCCTTGGTGGTGGCCAACCCGGACCTTGTCGCGCCGACCGAGACGAGGTTGTCGCTGGAGCCGGGGCTCTTTGCGCATGATCTCATCGACCGGCTGGGGGGGACGGCGCATTGGTTCGGCAAGCCCTATCCCGACGCCTTTGACGATGCCGCCGCACGGTTGGGCCTGCCGCGCGACCGGGTGGCGATGGTGGGCGACACGCTGCACACCGATGTGCTGGGCGGCGCGCAGGCCGGGATGCGGACAGTGCTGATCACCGGCCACGGGCTGTTCCGGGGGCATGACGCCGGGGCGGCGATGCAGGAAAGCGGGCTGGTGCCGGATTTCATCGTGCCGACGACATGATCGGGCGGTGGCACGCGGGTCTTGGTCCGGGGTGCCGCCGCTGTGCCTGAGGCAAGACGGGCCGTTTCCCCCTGTCCCCCGTGGCCCTCAGCGCTATCCTTGTTCAGACCGGGAGACTGCCATGATCGTACGCGACAAACCGAGTGTCTGGGAGTTGATGACCGCCCTGCGCGGATCGGTCGTGCCGCAGATCCTGCGACCTGTGCTGTTCCTTGTCGCCTTCGCCTTGGCGCTGGTCGCGCTGGATCACCTTTGGCCGGTGGTGCCGCGGCTTGACGGGTCGGCCTTCGCGGTCTTCGGCATCGGGCTGTCGCTGTTTCTCGGCTTTCGCAACAACGCCGCCTATGACCGCTGGTGGGAGGCGCGCAAGCTTTGGGGCGGGCTGCTTGCCGACATGCGCAGTCTGGCGCGGGAGGTGGCGGTGTTCTGTCCCGATCCGCGGATCGCCGAACGACTGCTCCGGGGGGCGCTGGTGTTTTTGCATGCCCATCGGCTGAACCTGCGCGGCTTGCCGATGACCGACGCGCGGGTGGCAGCCGTGGCCGGGGCCGCCCATCCGCCCTGCGCCGCCCTTGACGCGCTGAACGCAGAGGTGGCGGCGGCGCATCGGGCGGGCGTGATCGACGGCTTCGGCGCGCGGGCGCTGTCGGGTCGGTTCGGATCGATGGCGCTGCAACAGGCGGGGTGCGAGCGGATCGCGGGCAGTCCCCTGCCCTTTGTCTATTCGCTGCTGATCTATCGCACGACCTATCTGTACTGCCTGCTGCTGCCCCTCGCACTCAACGCGACCACCGGGTGGATGACGCCGGTCTTTGTCGGTGTCGTGGCCTATATGTTCCTGGGTCTGGCCGAGGTGACCGAGGAGCTGAGCCACCCCTTTGGCACCACGCAGAACGGCATCGCGCTGGATGCCATCTGCCGGGCTGCCGAAATCTCGCTGGCCCCGCATCTGGGCGAGGCGCCCCCGCCACCCTTGGCCCCGGTGGACCATTATCTGGGCTGAGCATGATCCCTTGCCGCCCCCGGCAAAAATGCCAAGACTGGCCGCGCTGATGGGAGAGTGAGCGATGACCGTCCTGAAACTGCGCATCCTGTTCGATCACGCCATGTTCGGTCCCGGCAAGGCGGAACTCTTGTCACGCATCGCGGAACTGGGGTCGATTTCTGCCGCCGGACGGCAGATGGGCATGAGCTACAAGCGCGCCTGGATGCTGGTGGAGGAAATGAACGCGGCCTTCCGCGATCCCTTGGTCAGCAGCGCGCGCGGCGGAGCGGGCGGCGGCGGCGCACAATTGACGGCGGCGGGGGAAGAGGTGCTGCGCCGCTACCGCGCGGTGATGGAGGCGGCGGCCATCGCGGCGGCAGAGGATCTGGCCGCATTGGAGGGGATGCTGCGGCCAGGGTCGGCTGACTGACCTGGGCTGTCCAAGGGCGGAAAAGGAAAGGCACTGCCTTTTCCCGCCCGACGTGAACAAGCATCCGCTCTTGCGTTCCGCCTAACCGACAGACGCCAGAACCCATCCGCTCTGGGGCAAGCGGTGTCGGGTGACTTCGGCGATGGCCTCAGCCAACGGCAGACCGCAATTCAGGTTTACGCCGCCGCGTCTGCCGCGCGGCGTTCCCAGACCTTGACCGTCCCCTTGGACAGGTCGTCGTTCAACCCGAACCCCTTGCCGCGCAGGGCCTGCTTGCATTGGCGCATGCCCGGCACACCATAGATGCCCCGGTGGAACTCGGCCACGATCCGCTCGACTCCGGTCAGATCGGCACCTTGCAGGAACTCCAGCTCGCCGCCTTCGATGTCCATCATGATGGTGTCATGCGGGAAGTCGCGCTTGAGGTCGTCATACCGGATCACCGGCACCCGGGTCGCCTTGGCGCGGGGATGGCTGCCCTGTGCAAGACCGGAGCCCAGAAAATTGCCGCGCACGAAGAAGTCGATCGCGTCGGGGGCATCGGCATTGCACAGCACCACGCCGTGCCGGACCGTGATCGTTCCCGTCAGCCCGTTATGGGCATGCAGTGCCGCGATATGGTCGATCAGCGTCGGGTTGGCCTCGACCGACAGGATGGTCACATCCGCGATGTTCTTGGCAAGGATCGACCCCACCACGCCGGCCCCCGCCCCCAGTTCAAGGATGCGCGCGCCCTTGGGGATCGCCGCCAGACCGCAGGAAATCTCGTTCCCCTCATAGCGGCCATTGGACATGGACTCGATCATGCGCGGCGAAAGATGCGGCGCGGCCAGCACTTCCACCCCGAAGGTCGTGGTCACGACTTGTTCCGCGCCCGCCGTCATCTTACCACCACCCTCGCCAATCATCATGGGGATTTGGGTGCCAGAACGCGCCGCACCTGTCAACGCGCAACCCCCTATTCTTCGCCCGTCTCATCCGAGGAGTCGTCCTCCATGTCCTCGACGAAAGAGTCGGCGTCGCGGCCCCCGCGCGCGGCCCGCTTCGCCTCACGCCTTGCCCGGCGCAGCGCCCGGTCAGAGGGGTCGGAATCGATGAAATCCTTGCGCCGCAGATAGCGCTTGTGCGCCTCGACCCAGTCGGGCAGCCCGGCATAGGTCTGGGCGATGGCCTGTGCCCGTGACGCCTCGCGTTTCTTGCGGGTATAGACGCGGTCCTCGATCTCGGGGGGCAGGGTCCATCCCACCTGACGGCCCCAGTCGCGGAACGGGTCCTTGAAGGCGGCGGGGATCTGGCGCTGGCTGTCGCGCCACGGCTTTTGCCGACCGTTGAAATGCACCACATGCGGGTCGCGCGTATCGACCAGCGCCAGAACCTCGGCATCGCGGACTTGCCAGTTCCAGAGCGGGGACAGTTCCGCCCATTTTCCGGCCAGCGCATGGTTCAGGGCGCTTTGATCGTTGTAGCGGCAGAGATCGGGATGCTCGGCGATAAAGCGCAGGGTCGTTTCGCCGATGCCCTGCGCCTGCCAGCGCGCGGTATCGACCAGAAGAAACCCCGAGTTGAAATATCCCCCCGTGTCCGGCCCCACCCCCAAGGCCGCGAAATAACGCGCGTCGCGTTCCGAAGGTGTGGTCCAGTCCGCGGTGTCCCGCACCGCGCCGATGGTCTTGTCGCCGAGGTCCAGAGCGAACAGGCGCGACAGGTCACCGTGCCGGAAGGTGACGTCCACATCGTAATAGATCACCCGGTCATGATCCGCCGCGATCCGGTCCAGCGCAAAGATCCGCAGGAAGGCCGCCTTCGAGATTCGGTCGGAAAACGCCCGAAAGAACGAGAAATCCCCCATGGACAGCGGCTCCGCCGTGACGCCGGGGGCGGCATGACGGCAAAAGGCATCGGGGATCGGGTCGGAACAGAAGATACGAATGTCGAAATCCCGCTCTGGCGCAAGCGACGCCACCCGGTTCGCGGCAAGGGCGGCAGGCCAGAAGTAATTGGCATCACAGCAGAAAATAACGGCATTTGTCATCGGGCACTCTCCACAGGCGCCATTCTGCGCGCAAGCCCGGCCCGAGGCAAGCCGCGATCCGGCCCAGCGCGACGCGCGGCTGGCCTTGCGGCTCTGGGCGCGGCCAATCCGCCAACGCATCCGGTGATCCGCGCCTGCCAGACAGCAAAACCACCGCCCCTGCCCGACGCCGCCCCTGCCCGACGCCACCCGGTGACCTGCCGCACCGGCCATGTGGTTTGCCCTTGGGGCGATGACCGGTCCGGACGCGACTTTGTCACGCCGTTTGCGGTCAGGCTGATCCGGAGCAGCACGTGACTGCGCCAGACATGGTTTCAATCAGAACGGGAGGACCCGCCGCATCGGGGTTTTGACGCCCCGACCACGGCAGCAACACGACACCCTCTTTCGCATCGGAGTCCATTATGAAGACCTGCATTGACGGATATGAGTGCCCGCTTGCCATTGAAAGCAATCACCGCATCGCCAACCATCTGGCGATGCTGGCCAGCTATGTCTCGATGCAGCGGCTGGAATTTTCCAGACCGGCCGCATTGGACGGAACCGAGGTGCTTCAGCTTCTGGACGGCATCGCCGCACAATTGGTGGCCGTGTCCGAACTGCACCGCATGCTGACGCGCGCCGACAGTGTGTCATCGGGCGATATCGGCGCCCATCTGGCCCGCCTGTGCGAGGCCCTGCGCCTTGGTCCGGTCCGCAACAGCACCATCGACTATTCGCGCGGGGCGGGCTGCATCTTGCCCAGCAGCCAGATCCTGCCCGTCTCGCAGATTGTCAGCGAGGTGGTGACCAACGCCTTGAAACACGGCCACAGGGCGGGCAGCGCCGGGGCGATCCGGGTCCGGTGTCTGCGCAGCGTCGACGATCGCATCGAGATCACGGTGGTGAATGACAGCGAGGGAAGAGCAGCAGCAGAGACCGACGACATCACGGATGGGGCGGTCGTCAAGCTGCCCGGCATAGGCTTTGCGATGATCGCGGCGCTGGTGGAGCAGGTGAAGGGCACGATTGACTATCGCACGTCCAGCGCGGGGTTTTCGGTCACCCTGTCGCTTCCGGCAGCGGTTCAGGCGGCCTGCGGGCATCCGATCTTTCTGCGCCGCCCGGATTTCGTGCTTCCCTGACACGGCGGGGGGAGGTCTGCCGCCGCGCCCTCCCCTGATGCGGCCCTGCCGATGTCCGTGACAATTCGACCGCGAGACAACCTGCATCAGTCCGGGGTCACGCCCGGCATGTCAGGGTCGGTGCGGGCAAGGGGATGCGCCCGGCACCGCGCGCGGTCGCCCTCCCTTGCCCGCCACCACGCCGCTTACGGACGGAGACCGGCCATGTCAGACCTGATCGTCATCGGCCATGCCAGCCGGGAACAGGCCGAGCGCACCCGGCCCGCGCTGCTGCGTCTGGCCAGGGAAAGCGGGCTGGAGGTGGCAGATGCCCTTGTGGCCACGGCGGGGCCCACCGGGGTGATCCGCTGCAACCAGATGGCCGACCTTTGGGCCACCGGTCCTGCGGGCGGGGGGCTTTGGGGCCTTCTGGCCGGGTTGTTCTTTCTGGATCCCCGGCGCGGCGCGGCGATCGGGGCGGGCGCGGACCCATGCGCGGGGGCGCTGAGCGCCTATGGCATCGGGGACGCCTTCCTGCAGGCGGTCGCGGCGCTGCTGCCCCCCGGCGGGACGGTTTTTCTTCTGCTTGTCCCGGGCGGCATTTCTGACCGGCTGATGCAGCGTTTGACGGCGCAGGGCGGCGTGGTGCTGCGCGCCTGTCTGGACCCGGCGGCGGAACTTGATCTGCGCCTGGTCCTTGCCCGCCCCCCCGCGGTGGCGACCGGCGCGGCGGCGATGGCCGCGGGCTGAGCTGTCGCGCCGCACCCCGACCCCGGTCGGACGCGGACCGCAGGTCAGGGCATCAACGGCCCTTCATGATCCAGATAGGCCGTGTCGAAATCGGCAAGGGCCACCAGCCCGTCAAAATCCTGAAAGGTGACCTGTCCATTCTGGAAGGTGACCAGACCCATTTCCCGCAATTCGCGCAACACGCGGTTCACGTGCACCGCACTCAGCCCCAGCGCATCCGCCAGCAGGTATTGCGACAAGGGACAGGCATAGCCATCGGCCGTGGCCAGCCCCACCAGTTTCAGCCGAGCGCTCAATTCCAGCAGGAAATGCGCCATCCGCTCCCGCGCATCGCGCCGACCGAGACCCACCAGATGTTCGACCACCATCGCCTCGTCGCGGGAGGCCGCCCAGAGGACGGCGGCACCAAGGCGCGGGGTGGCGTCAAAGGTCTCCATCAGGTCCTTGACCGGAACCTCAGAGGCCTCGATCAGGGTGACGGGTTCGATGTTGTGGTCTGCGGTCCGCAACAAGACCGACCGCAGTCCCAGAAAATCGCCGGGAATCTGGAAATCCACGATCTGACGTGATCCGTTCGTCAGCAATTTGTAAGAGCAGACCCAGCCCGACGCGAGGATATAGGCCGCCTGATCGGTTTGCCCCTCATGCGAAATGTCCCGCCCCGCCACGAAGGTCCGTCGACGGCTGTGAAGCCGCTCAAGGACGGACAATTCCAGAGTGCTCAGAGTGACAAAGGCACCCAGTTTCCGCGCGAACGGGCTTTGCAGCGCAGTCATGGCGGGTGTTTCCTTTCCGTACGGATAACTTATGGACCAAACGAACAACGGCCCGCAATTCTGCCATTAACCTTGATAACAGGTCGCCACACTGATCTCCGTCAGTTTTTGCAGACCCAAACCACTTAGGATTGCGAATGAACAGTGCGGACCAATGGCGTTTTGCCAGCGGTCGCAGCATCTGGTGAAAGGTCCGAGAATGCCCGATGTTCCTGATGTGGCAGGCCATGCCGCCCTTGCGATTTGCGAATCCCTCCTCTTGGCCTTGAACGACCGCGACATCCTGCCGGAGCATGAGATTGTGGGGATCTTGCAGGATGCGGCAGCGGCCCATGCCAATCAGGCCGCCGACGGTGACGACGCAGAGATGCACAAGGCGGTCGCGGCGCTGATCAACGGCATCCTCGCGGGCGGCAATTCCGTGCGGCGGCGCTGATGCGCCTGCCGGTCCGAATCGCGCCCTCTGGCGCGTCGGGGCCCTCGAACCGGGACAGACGACGGACAGGTGACGCTGCCCGGCCCCGACGCGGTGACTGCCTTGCCACGCCTGCAGGCGACAGATCGACGCGCAAGGCACCATCCGGATCATCGGTGGCACCTCTGCCCTGCCCGGTCCCATGCAGGCCCGCGGCCCCCTGTCCGGTTTGGCGCTGACAGGCCAGACGGCCCGCGCAGCGCGGACCACCGGCCCCGGCGCATGGGCCTGACGACGCCGGAAAATCCCGCGAAGCCGGCCCCGAACGCACCAGATTGACGCTGCGGCACGGGCTTGGGTGCAGAACAGCCGTTGCAAAGGCGCAAGGCTTGCGTCTTACTTTGTCAGATTGTCGTCATGCGGACCTACAGCGCCTTGAACACCGATACCCCAGTCATCAAAATCTCGGACCTGCACAAAAGCTATGGCCAGCTTGAGGTGTTGAAGGGTGTCGATCTGATCGCGCCGCGCGGGCACGTCGTGTCGCTGATCGGCTCCAGCGGATCGGGCAAATCCACGCTCTTGCGCTGCTGCAACCTGCTGGAGGACAGCCAGTCGGGCGAGATCCTGTTCGAGGGGGAGGCCGTGCGCTGGAAGGGTCAGGGGCTGGCCCGCCAACCCGCAGACCGCGCGCAGGTCACGCGGATGCGCACCAACCTGTCGATGGTGTTCCAGCAGTTCAACCTCTGGTCCCACATGACCATTCTTGAGAATGTGATGGAGGCCCCGGTCACCGTGCTGCGCCGCGACCCGGCAGAGGTGGAGGCCAAGGCGCGGCACTATCTGGCCAAGGTGGGCATCGCCGACAAGGCCGACGCCTGGCCCGCCCAGCTTTCGGGCGGCCAGCAACAGCGCGCCGCCATCGCGCGGGCGCTCTGCATGGAGCCGCGCGCGCTGCTGTTCGATGAACCGACCTCCGCCCTTGATCCCGAATTGGAGCAAGAGGTGGTCAAGGTCATCAAGGCGCTGGCCGAAGAGGGGCGCACCATGATCCTTGTGACGCATGACATGAAACTGGCCGCCGATGTGTCGGACCATGTCATCTTCCTGCACAAGGGCAAGATCGAAGAGGAAGGTCCCCCGGACCGCCTGTTCGGAAACCCGCAGACCGACCGTCTGCGCGGCTTCCTGTCTGCAACGGCGGCCTGACCGCCGGATCAAGAAAACCAAAAAGTCACAACCTTACGGGAGCTAATGACAATGAAGAAAACCCTGCTTGCCTCGGCGCTGGTCGCGCTTTCGGCCTTTGCCGCCAACGCGCAAGACACCGTCCGCATCGCGACCGAAGGGCTTTATCCGCCCTACAACCTGATCGATGACGCCGGCAATCTGGCGGGCTATGAGGTCGATCTGGGCAATGAGATCTGCAAGCGCGCCGGTCTGACCTGCGAATTCGTGCAGAACGACTGGGATTCGATGATGCCCAACCTGAATTCGGGCAACTTCGATGTGATCATGGCCGGCATGTCGATCACCGAAGAGCGCAAGAAAGACCGTCTGTTCAGCCAGAACTACATGCCGCCGGCGGTGTCCTATTACGTCGCGACCTCGGCCGATGCCGACATCAAGGCGGGCGTTGTCGCGGCGCAAACCGGCACGATCCAAGCCGGGCATGTCGCGGAATCGGGCGCGCAACTGCTGGAATTCAAGACCCCGGACGAGACCGTGGCCGCCGTGCAGAATGGCGAAGCTGACGCCGTTCTGGCCGATGGCGAATACCTCCAGCCGGTGGTCGATGCCTCGGGCGGCGCACTGGTGGTGGTTGAGACCATACCGCTGGGCGATGGCGTGGGTGCGGCGTTCCGTCAGTCTGACACCGAGCTTGCCGCCAAGTTCGACAAGGTGATCGCCGAGATGAAGGCCGACGGGTCGATCAATGAGCTGATCAAGAAGTGGTTCAAGGAAAAAGCCGTTCTGTTCTGATCGGCCCCTGACCATCTGACCTTTGGGGGGCCACCATGCGTGGCCCCCTTTGCCATCCGCCCCATCCCACGGACCCGCGATGTTTAGTTACTGCGCCGACCCATCGACGCTGGACAGCACCAGATGGATGCTGTGCTACCTGACCTCGGGCAAGCACCTGCTGTTTTATTCCAGCTTTGGCACGGTCCTTCTGCTGCTGGCGGTGACCGCGCCGGTGGCGCTGGCCTTCGGCTTTGGCGGGGCGATGGCGGCACGCTCGCACAATCCGGGGCTGCGGCTGTTCGGCAAGGGCTATACCGCCATGGTGCGGGGCATCCCGGACATCATCTTCTTCATGTTCTTCGTCATCGCGCTGGATCAGGCGCTGGAATGGGGCCTGCACCAGTGGCGCTGCCCGGACTGGGTGGAGCCCATCCGCAACGGGTTGGAATTCAAGGTCTGCCCCGCCGCCAAGGTGCCGCCCAGCTCTGCCCCGCAAATCTGGCATGAGGTCTATGGCTTCGCGCTGGCCGTCGTCACCTTCGCCATCGTCTTCGGGGCCTTTGCGGCCAATGTGCTTTATGGCGCGATGAATGCCGTGCCCCGCGCGCAACTGGAAACCGCCGAGGCCTATGGCATGTCGCACCGGCAGGTGTTCCGCAGGGTGCTTGTGCCGCAGATGTGGGTCTATGCCCTGCCGGGCCTGTCGAACCTGTGGCTGATCCTGATCAAGGCGACGCCGCTGCTGTTCCTTTTGGGGGTCAAGGACATCGTCTATTGGGCGAATGAGCTGGGATCGTCCAAGACCGATACCTTTGCCTATCCGCATGGCGATTGGAAACTGTGGTATTTCCTGGGTCTTCTGGTCTTTTACCTCGCCTTTACGCGGCTGTCTGAAATCGTGCTGTCGCGCCTGTCGCGGCGGTTGTCACGCGGGCAGGCCACGATGGCGGGCGAAGCGATGCGAAAGGCTGCGGCATGACCTGTTGGGAAACGATCGGGGCCTATGCCTTCCGCTCCTTGGGCTATGGCGAGCGGTTGCTGCCGAAGTCCGACTTCACGCTCTGCCAGCAATTCACGCTGATCGGGTCGGGTCTGATCTGGAACATCTATTTCGGCGTGCTGGCGCTGGCCTTCGGGTTCTTTCTGGCCAATGCGCTGGCGCTGGCCAAGACCGCGCGCAGCGCTTGGGTCCGCAAACCGGCGGAGTGGTTCATCTTCGTCTTCCGCGGCTCGCCCTTGTTCATCCAGTTCTTCCTTGGCTACCAGTTGTTTGTCCTGTTGCCCAAGAACGGGGTGGAGCTTTGGGGGATCACCGTCCACACCGATTGGCTGACCAAGGCCTGGGCCGGGGCGTTGTTCGTGCTGTTTCTCAACACCGCCGCCTATTCGGCTGAGATTTTCCACGGCGCGCTGATGGCCGTGCCCAAGGGTGATCTTGAGGCGGCCGATGCCTACGGCATCACCGGCTTTGCCCGGTTCCGCCGCATCCTGTGGCCGACCATGCTGCGCCTTGGCTGGCCTGCTTATACCAATGAGGCGATCTTTCTGTTTCACGCCACCACGCTGGTGTTCTTTTCCAGCTTCCCCGCATTCCGCCAACAGGGCGACGCGCTCTATTATGCGGGGTATTTCGCGGACAAGACCTACAACCCCTTCATCCCCTACCCCATCGTGGGCTTTTACTTCATCTGCCTGACGCTCTTGCTGACATGGGCTTTTTCGCTGGTGAACCGCAGGCTGAATCGCCATTTGCCATCAAACCAACGCGCGAGAATTCGCTTGCGTCCGCAGTTGATCCGATAGTAGCCTAGATTTGATCAAATTCCTCCGGCCTGCGCCGGGGTCCGCAAAGATGCGGCGCGGGGCATGGGGCCTGTCGCGGAACGGGATCAAAAACAGGGGAAAGATCGGGTCCGCGCCCATGGGGCGGCTGCGACCCGTCTGATGTGAACATGATGATGAAGGACTGGCTGAGAAAGCATCCTGACGTCCGCACGATCCGTGTGGCGGCGGCGGATCTGAACGGGCAGGCGCGCGGCAAGCGCATTCCGGCGCGTTTCGCCGAAAACGTGGTCAAGAACGGGACGCGCTTCCCGTTCTCTGTCCTGAACCTCGACATCTGGGGCGAAGATATCGACGACAGCCCCCTGGTGTTTGAACAGGGCGATCAGGACGGGGTCTTGCGCCCCACCGAACGCGGATTCATGCCGATGCCCTGGCTTGAGGCACCGACGGCGCTGCTGCCGATCTGGATGTTCCGCGAAAACGGCACACCGTACGAGGGCGACCCCCGCCACGCGCTGCGCCATGTGGTGGACCGGTTCAAGGAACGCGGGCTGACACCGGTTTGCGCGATGGAGTTGGAGTTCTTCCTGATCGACGACAGCGGCAAGACGCTGCAAGTCCCGCCCTCCCCCCGCTCTGGCAAGCGCCGCAAGGCCGCCGAGACGCTGTCGATCCGCGCGCTGGATGCGTTCGATACGTTCTTTACCGACCTCTACGACGCTTGCGAGGCGATGGACATTCCCGCCGACACCTCCACCTCGGAAACGGGTCTGGGGCAGTTTGAAGTGAACCTGATGCATTGCGACGACGCCCTGCGCGCCGCCGATGATGCCTGGCTGTTCAAGATGCTGGTCAAGGGTCTGGCGCGGCGGCATGGCTTTGCCGCAAGTTTCATGGCCAAACCTTATCCGGAATACTCCGGATCGGGCCTGCACACCCATTTCAGCCTGATCGACGAGGACGGGCGCAACGTGTTCGACTCCGGCGGTCCCAAGGGCACGGCGATGCTGCGCTCTGCCGTGGCGGGGTGCCTGAACGCGATGCACGATTCCACGCTGATCTTTGCACCGCACCAAAACAGCTATGAACGTCTGGTGCCGGGCAAACATGCGCCGACCTCGATCTGCTGGGGCTATGAGAACCGCACCAGTGCCATCCGAATCCCGGCAGGCTCGCCCTCGGCGCGGCGGATCGAGCATCGCGTGGCAGGGGGCGACGTGAACCCCTATCTGATGCTGGCCGCCATCCTTGGCGCGGCGCTGGACGGGATCACGCAGGCGATGGAACCGCCCGCGCCGGTCACGGGCAACTCTTACGCCATCGAAGATTTGCCTCAGATTCCCGACACGTGGGAAGCCGCCATCGACGCGCTGGAACACAGCCAGATCGTCCCCCGCTTCTTGCATCCGGAGTTGATCAAGAACCTGATCAGCACCAAGCGGCAGGAGTTGCACTACATTGGCGACCTGACCGATACCGAACGGGTGGAACTCTACCTCGACACGGTGTGACGCGCCTGAGTTTTCGCAGAGAATTCGTTGGCGCGCGGCTGGGGGCGCACGATTTTTCTGCGAAAAATCACGCCTCCTTGCGAAAGCGGACAATATGCGATACGTATAACGTATGATTGTCGGCTTTGCGGATCGACGGACAGAAAGACTGGCACGTCTGCACCGCGTGCCCGACTTTGCCGGGTTCGAGCGGGCAGCCCTGCGCAAGATCGCCATACTGGAGGCCGCGATGACACTGGATGATCTGCGCGTTCCGCCCGGCAACCGGCTGGAAGCCCTGAAGGGCGACCGCGCAGGCCAGTGGTCCATCCGCATCAATGACCAATGGCGGCTATGCTTCCGGTGGGAGAAAGGAGAGGCCCATGACGTTGAAATCTGCGTCTATCATTGATCCCGTCCATCCGGGCGAAATCCTGGCAGAGGAATTCCTCGCGCCGATGGGCCTTTCTGCGGCGGCGCTTGCCCGCAAGATCGACGTGCCGGCCAACCGCATTTCGGAAATCTGCGCGGGCCGCCGGGCAGTGACGGGCGATACGGCGCTGCGCCTTGCCGCGGCCTTCGGGACGTCGGCGGAATTCTGGATGAACCTGCAAAAGGCATGGGAACTGGCGACAGCGCGACGTGCCGCGACAGAGGTGGATTTTGGCGGAATGCGTCTGACCGCCTGAATTTGATCAAACGTCCTTGACGCCCCCTTGCCGATCCTGTCATTCCGCTCGTAACCTGCCCGTATCTGCACCTTCGGACATCTCCATGCGCATCGGCATCCTGCAAACCGGCCTCGCCCCTGAGAATCTCTCCCCCGCCATGGGGGATTACCCCGATATGTTCGCCCGCCTGCTGGACGGACAGGGGTTCACGTTCCAGACGTGGCGGGTGCTGGAGGGGGAGTTTCCCGCCGATGTCCATGCCGCCGATGGCTGGCTGATCACCGGCTCGCGTCACGGGGTTTATGAGGATCACCCGTGGATTGCCCCTTTGGAGCAGTTCATCCGCGATGCCTATGCCGCGCATGTGCCGTTGGTGGGCATCTGCTTTGGCCACCAGATCGTGGCGCAGGCGATGGGCGGCAAGGTCGAACGCTTTGCGGGCGGCTGGTCGGCCGGTCCCACCGATTACGATTTCGGAGGCGAGACGATCACCCTGAACGCCTGGCACCGCGATCAGGTGGTGGAAAAGCCCGGCAATGCCACCGTCATCGCCAGCAACGACTTCTGCGCCAACGCGGCCCTCTTGTATGACGACCGCGTGCTCACGGTGCAGGCCCATCCCGAATTCCGCCCCGAATTCGTCGATGGGCTGATGCAGACCCGGGGCAAGGGGATCGTGCCGGATGCGCTGATGGCCCAAGCTACGGCGCGTCTGGACAAGCCCCTGCATTCACAGACCATGGCGGGACGGATTGCCGCCTTTTTCAAGGAACCCCGCGCCCGCTGATGGGCCGGGGGAACCCCAAAACCATAGTGTGACCCATGTCCAAATGGACCGAAAAACTGCCCGAAGCCGCCCGTGATTGGATCGCAGGTCGCCGGGTTGACGAGGTGGAGTGCATCATCGGCGACATCGCCGGTGTCGCGCGGGGCAAGGCGATGCCCGCCAGCAAATTCGCCACCCAGACCAGCTATTTCCTGCCAAACTCGATCTTCCTGCAAACCATCACCGGGGAATGGGCCGACCCGCCCTCGGGTGCCTTTACCGAACCCGACATGATCCTTGTGCCGGATTTCTCCAGCGCCTGTGCTGCGCCTTGGACGGCGGATGTGACCTTGCAGATCATCCATGACGCGCAGGATCAAAAGGGCGTGCCGATCCCGACCGCGCCGCGCAATGTGCTCAGGCGCATCGTGGATTTGTATCTGAAGGAAGGCTGGCAACCCATCGTCGCGCCCGAGATGGAGTTCTTCCTTGTCGCGCGCAACACAGATCCGAACATGCCGATCATCCCGCCGATGGGCCGCTCGGGCCGCCGCGCGGCGGGCAAGCAGGCCTATTCGATGTCTGCCGTGGACGAATACGGCAAGGTCATCGACGACATCTATGACTTCGCCGAGGCGCAGGGGCTGGAAATCGACGGCATCCTGCAAGAGGGCGGCGCGGGTCAGGTGGAAATCAACCTCGCCCATGGTGACCCGGTCCGGTTGGCGGATGAGATCTTCTTCTTCAAGCGCCTGATCCGCGAAGCCGCCTTGCGCCACGATTGCTTTGCCACCTTCATGGCCAAACCGATCGAAGGGGAACCGGGCAGCGCCATGCACATCCATCATTCGGTGGTGGATGCCCGCACCGGCAAGAACATCTTCTCCGCCAAGGATGGCAGCGAAACCCCGGCCTTCCTGCATTTCATCGCCGGGATGCAGAACCACCTGCCCGGCGCGGTGGCCCTGCTGGCCCCCTATGTGAACAGCTACCGCCGCTACGTCCCGGATTTCGCTGCGCCGATCAATCTGGAATGGGGCCGCGACAACCGCACCACGGGCCTGCGCGTGCCAATCTCGGGGCCCGAGGCGCGGCGGATCGAAAACCGTCTGGCAGGGATGGATTGCAACCCCTATCTCGGCCTCGCCGCAAGTCTGGCCTGTGGCTATCTGGGCCTGAAGGAAGGCAAGTTGCCCAAGCCGGAATGCGTCGGCGATGCCTACATGAACGAAACCGACCTGCCCTATAACCTTGGCGATGCGCTGGACCTGCTGGAAGAGGACGCCGCGCTGATGGATGTGCTGGGCCGCGAGTTCTGCGGCGTCTACGACAGCGTCAAGCGCAATGAATACAAGGAATTCCTGCAAGTCATCAGCCCGTGGGAGCGGGAGCATCTGCTGCTGAACGTGTGACGCGCATGAACCTTTTGCATGTGAACGACAGGCCGGGGGAATACCCGGCCTCTTGGTATGCGGCAACGCGCACGCCCTTTGCGCCCCTGCCCGCGCTGCAAGGCTCTGTCCACGCGGATGTCTGCGTGGTTGGGGCGGGTTACACCGGCCTCTCTGCCGCGCTGCATCTCGCGCAGGCGGGCCTGTCGGT
The DNA here is from genome assembly GCA_027486345.1 of Paracoccaceae bacterium. GTDB lineage: Bacteria > Pseudomonadota > Alphaproteobacteria > Rhodobacterales > Rhodobacteraceae > Paragemmobacter. Next base: position 19,497 of record JAIXPH010000007.1, on the reverse strand, counting down.
GGTGGTGCTGGAGGCGCAGCGCGTGGGCTTCGGTGCCTCCGGCCGCAATGGCGGGCAGGTGGGATCAGGCCAACGGCAGGATCAAGACACGCTGGAGCGGATGGTGGGCCGCGATGACGCCCGCCATCTGTGGGATCTGGCGGAAGAGGCCAAGGGGATGGTCCGGTCGCTGATCACGGATCATGCAATGCCCGTCAGGTTTCATCCCGGCATCGCCCATGCCTGCTATTCGCGGGCCGAAGTGGACGACGCCCACCGCTATGCCGAGAAACTGGCGCGGGACTATGGCTATAGCCAAGTGCAGCCCTTGGACCGCGACGGTATCCGCGCCCTGATCGGGTCCGATGCCTTTGCGGGCGGAGAGGTGGATCGCGGCGCGGGCCATGTCCACCCGCTGAACTATGCCATCGGCCTCGCGCAGGCAGCGCAGGCCTCAGGCGCGGTGATCCATGAGCGGTCCGAGGTCACGCGCATCGACGACGGCCCCCGCCCCGTGGTGCATAGCGCGCAGGGGTCGGTCACCTGCGGTCATGTCCTCCTCGCCTGCAATGGCTATCTTGGCGGGTTGGAGCCGCAAGTGGCCGCGCGGGTCATGCCGATCAACAATTTCATTGTGGCGACAGAGCCTTTGGGGGAGCGGGCCAAGGACATCCTGACCGAACCCGTGGCCGTGGCCGATACGAAATTCGTCGTCAACTACTGGCGGCTGTCCGAGGATAACCGCCTGCTGTTCGGTGGCGGGGAATCCTATGGCTGGCGTTTTCCCGACATCGTGGCGACGGGGCGCAAGCCGATGCTGAAGGTGTACCCGCACCTCGCCGATGTGAAGATCGACCACGCCTGGGGCGGCACGCTGGCCATCACCATGACGCGCAACCCCTGCTTCATCCGGCCAAGGCCCAATGTCCTGTCCGCCTCCGGCTATTCCGGGCATGGGGTGGCGCTGGCCACTCTGGCGGGCCGGGTGATGGCCGAGGCTGTGCAAGGCCAAACTCACCGATTTGACGTGCTGGAACGCCTTCCCACGCCGCGCTTTCCGGGCGGCACGGCGCTGCGCCATCCCCTGCTGGTGCTGGCCATGACATGGTACGCGCTGCGCGACCGGCTGGGTCTGTGACACCGAATTAACCTTACGTCATCGGCGGAATTCCAGCCCGTCATCAACATGTCACTGGAATTGTGACACGCAGCCCTTTACACAAAAGCGAAAGAAGAGTTTCAGAAAAGGTGTATCTATGGCCCCTGACGGTCAGACCCTCGCCCCGAATGTCTATGACGCGGAACCGATCCCCGATGCGGCGCGGGCAGAGATTGACCGTTTGCTCTCGTCTGGCGATCTGTTCCGCTATACCGCCGCCGAAGGCGCGCCGGTGGCCCTGTTGGAACAGGAATTTGCCGAACTGTTGGGGTCGCGCTATGCGCTGGCGGTGTCGTCTTGTTCGGCGGCGCTCTTCTTGTCACTGAAGGCGCTGGACCTGCCGCGCGGGGCCAAGGTGTTGATCCCGGCCTTTACCTTTGCCGCTGTGCCCTCTGCCGTGGTGCATGCCGATTGCACCCCGGTGCTGGTTGAGGTGGGCGAGAATTACCGCATCGACATCGACGATTTCTCGGCCAAACTGCCGGAGGCCGATGCCGTTCTGATCAGCCACATGCGCGGGCACACCTCGGACATGGACGCGATCATGACCCTGTCCGATGCCGCAGGCGTGCCGGTGGTCGAAGACGCAGCCCATTCGCTGGGCACGACATGGCATGGCCGCAACATCGGCACCATCGGCAAGGTCGGCTGTTTCAGCTTCCAGTCCTACAAGCTGGTGAATGCGGGCGAAGGTGGGATCATGATCACCGATGACCCAGAGCTTGCCGCCCGCGCCATCATCATGTCCGGCGCCTATGAGCAGAACTGGAAAAAGCATCCCGGTTTGCAGAACAGCTTTGGCCACTGGCAGAACAAGCTGCCGCTTTACAATCTGCGCATGCAGAACCTGTCGGCGGCAGTGATCCGTCCGCAACTGCCCGAAATCGCGCGGCGGGTGACAGATGGGCGGCGCAACCATGACTGGGTGGCAGCACAATTGAATGCCACCGATTGGCTGGTGGTGCCCGATGCCCTGCCGCCCGAGGATCGCGCGCCGGACTCCATCCAGTTCAACCTGAAAGGCGACTGGTCCGACGATCAGGCCCGCGCGTTTCAGGCCGCGGCCAAGCGGCGCGGCATCACGGTGCAGATTTTCGGCCTGACCGAAGGCAATGCCCGCGCTTATTGGAACTGGCAGTTCCTGGGCGATCTGCCCGACCTGCCCCGCACGCGCGCCATGCTGATGCGCGCCTGCGATGTGCGCCTGCCGGCGCGGCTGACGGAACCGGAACTGGCCTATATCGCCGAGGCGATCATCAGCGCCGCCGGGGATGTGAAGGCCTGAAGCCAGTTTTCGCAGAATAATCGGGGGCATGCCTGCGATTGTTCTGCGAAACATGCTCTCTCACGCGACCAGCAAAGCGCCCTTCATCCACGGCCATTCGGCCACGGCTGGGGCCACAACCTGATCCTGCAACTGCCGCCGCAGCCGGGCGGCGACCTGCGTGGGGATGTCTTTCAGCACGCCTGCCCGCGCCGACAAGGACAAGCGCCGCGACAGGGGTTCACCTGTCAGGGGCCGCACCTCCACCGCTTCGCGGAAGCGCGATCCGTGCAGCAGCGCAAGCGGGGAAAGGATCGTCCAGCCCTCCCCCGCCGCGACCATGGCAAGGATGGCGCGGTAGCTGTCCAACTCATACCGCGTGCCAAGCCGCAGGTTTTGCCGCGCCAGATGGGCGGCGATCTGGCGGCCCATCAGGTGGCGCGGCGTGTATTGGATGAAGGGCGCATCCGGCCCCGCCTGCATCCCGCGCGGGGCGACGGTGACGAAGGGTTCGGTCAGCAAGGGATGCACTTCGCGCCAGCCGGGATTTGCGGCCTCCACCCCATCCGCCGCGACGATCAGGTCCAAGGCACGATCCGACAACGCCTCATGCAGGCGATGGCTCGCGCCCGTCTCCAGCAGGAAGCGGCAGCCCTTCAGGTCTTGTGCAAGGCCCGTCAGCAGGCGCGGCGTGACCTCGGCATCGAAATCTTCGATCATGCCAAGGCGCAGGGTGGTCAGGCCGGACAGGTCGGCCAAGGCGAGTTCCGCCCGCGCCTCGGCCTCGGCGTTCAGGATCACCTGCGCGTGACGGCGAAACATCGCCCCGGCGGGCGTCATCCCCATCGGGCGCGCGCCACGGTCCAGAAGCGGCGACCCAAGCGAGTGTTCCAGCGAGGCCAGTTGCTGGCTGACCGCCGACGGTGACACGCCCAGACGGCGCGCGGCGGCGGAAATAGCGCCCTCCTCGGCGCAGGCGAGGAAGACTTCGATGCCCCAAAGGGTGACGCGACCCTGGCCTTCGGTCATGGGTCGCCCCCGGTGGTTACAGTTTTGACAGTTTCTTTTGCAGATCCGCCAACTGCCGCTTGATCTGCGCCAGTTCGTCATCCTTGGTCGCGGGTTCAGCGCTGGTTTCCGGCGCGGGGCCGGACCCGCTCCACCCCGGCAGACCGCCCATGAAGGCCTTCATGAAGGCCTCTTGCTGGGCGCGCATCGCCTCAAACCCCGGCACGGTGGCCAAGGGATTGGGCAGGGTGGACAGGTTTTCGATCATCTTGGACTGGCCTTCGCGCAGCATCTCATAGCTTTGCGCCAGAAACTGCGGAACGACCGATTGCATGCCGGTGGTGTAGGATCGGACAAGATCGGTCAAGACATTGATCGGAAGGACGTTTTCGCCCTTGGATTCATGTTCGGCCACGATTTGCAACAGGTATTGCCGTGTCAGGTCATCGCCGGATTTCAGATCAACGATCTGCACCTCTCGCCCGGTGCGGATAAAGCCTGCGATGTCTTCCAGCGTGACGTAATCCGAGGTTTCGGTGTTGTAGAGGCGACGGCTGGCATAGCGCTTGATCAGCAGCGGTTTCGATGTATCGGCCATCGGCCTTCCCCCCCGTGGATATTCCCTTGGTCGTCTTCGCAGGCGCAGTGGCTGCGTTGCAGAGAAAGACTAAGGCAGGGATGATCAAAAAGAAAGCGCGGCGTCGCGGCAAAGGGACCGCGGCATGGCAGATGCAGCATCGGGCGGCCGGGCGTCGTGCAGCCGCAGAAAAAGAAAGGGCGGGCCAAGGGCCCGCCCGTCAGGACGCCGTCCGCAGGGAGGAGGAACCGGAGCGGCGTCGAACCCCTTTACGGGATCACTTGGCAGCAGCAGCGGCTTTTTTGGCGGCGGTCGTGACGTCGGCGGTGGCCTTCTTGACGGCAGCGGTCGCGTCTTCCGAGATGTCCTTGCCAGCGGCGAGCATCAGTTCGACGGTTTCCATCTGGACTTTTTTCGCCACTTCGGCGAAGGCGGCCATGTTTTCAGCGGCCATTTCAGCGGCGGCCGAGGCGAAATCCGTCACGGATTTGGTGTAATCGGTCGGCTCGGTCTTGGCCTTGGTCACATCGGCCAGCTTGGCGATGGTGTCCTTGGTCCATTTCGAGGTGATCTCCGTCGATTTCTCAGCGGCTTCCAGAGCGACTTTCGACAGCTTTTCCGCCATCGCAGCCTGGGTCTTGAACGCGCCTTGCATGGCCGAGGTGTCGACCGGGAAAGCGGCCATCATGTCCTGCACGACTTTGGTGAAATCAGTGGTCTTGGTCATTTCAGTCTCTCCTGAGCTGATCGGTTGCCAGCGGCGCGCTGTTCCTGATGACCAAGGATATACATGCTGCAGCGCAGCATTTCAATCATTTTTCTGCAACGCAGCATTGCAGGGGCGACAAGGCGGTCGCCCCGCACAGACATTCGGAAAATCAAATGCTTGGCACAGCCGTCACGTAAGTGCCCGGCGCGGGACACACCACCTCGGCCCCCGAATCACCGGGAAAGCGGGCGGGGATTTGGTCGCCCGACCGTTCGGCCAGCCATGCGCCCCAGCACGGCCACCAACTGCCCGCGTTGAAATTGGCCCCGGCCTTCCAGTCCTCGGGCGCGCCTGAGACCGGGGCGTCAGAGGTGTAGTGACCGTACTTGCCTTTGGACGGCGGGTTGATGATCCCGGCGATGTGGCCGCTTTCAGAGAGGATGAAGGTCTTGTCCGAAGACTCCATCTGGGTGATGCCGTTGAAACTGCCGCGCCAATGGGCGATGTGGTCCGTCTCGCAGGCGATGGCGCAGAGCGGCACCTTGACGCCCGACAGATGCACCGGCGCCCCAAAGACCGGAAAGCCCGTGGTGGCGAATTCGTCGCGCTGGCACAGCCCGCGCAGATATTCCACCGCCATCTTGGCGGGCAGGTTGGTGCCGTCACTGTTCCAGAACAAGAGGTCAAAGGCGGGCGGGGCCTCGCCCATCATGTAGCTCTTGATTGCGGGCTGATAGATCAGGTCGTTGGAGCGCAGATAGCTGAAGGTCCGACTCATGTAGAATTTGGACAGGATGCCATCCTCGGCGGTCTGGCGTTCGATCCCATCGACGAAATCGTCGTTCAGAAAGACGCCCACTTCGCCGGGGTCGGAAAAATCGGTCAGCGTGGTGAAAAAGGTCGCCGATTTGACCGAGGTATCCCCCACCCGGTCCAGATGCGACAGAGCCAAGGACAGCGTGGTTCCCGCGATGCAATAGCCCACGGCGTTGATCTGCGGCTCGCCCGTGATGCGCCGCACCTCGGCGATGGCGCGCAGATAGCCGTCACGGATGTAATCATCCATGGCCACGTCGCGGTAACTGGGATCGGGGTTGACCCAAGAGACGACGAACAGCGTGAAGCCCTGATCCACGATCCATTTCACCAGCGAATTCGCGGGCTTCATGTCCATGATGTAGAATTTGTTGATCCACGGCGGAAAGATCAGCAAGGGCGTCTTGTGCACCGTTTCGGTGGTCGGCGCGTATTGGATCAGCTCCAGCATCTTGTTGCGATAGACCACCGCGCCCGGTGTGGTGGCGATGTTCTGGCCGACGTGGAACGCCTCACGATCCGCAAGGCTGACCATCACGTCGCCCGAATTCGCCTCGATATCCGCGATCAGGTTTTCCAAGCCTTTGACCAGGCTTTCACCATCCGTCGCCACGGCCTTTTCCAGCGCGTCGGGATTGGTGGCAAGGAAGTTGGTGGGCGCAAGCATGTCAACGATCTGCTTGGTAAAATACTCCACCCGCCGTTTATCCGCCGCATCCAGCGTTTCCATGTCACCCAAGGCGGTCTGCACGGCCTCGGCGTTGATCTGGTATTGCTGCTTGACGAAGTTGAAGAAGGGATGGCTTTCCCACAGAGGGTTGGAAAACCGCCGGTCCTTGGGGCCATGGTCTGCCGGTGCCTTCAACTGGCCGGTTGCAAGGGCCTGCTGCGCCTCGACGTAATGTTTCAGGCTTTTGCCCCAGTAGCCGATCTGATGTTCGATGATCTTGGCGGGGTTCTGCATCATCTCGGCGACATAGGCCGCCGCCGCCTTGGCATAGACATCGGATGAGGGACCGTTCAGCGCGGGGTCATGCTGTTTGCGCTTGGTCAGCGCCACCATCAGCCGCTGCGTCATCTCTTCCAGCCGGGCGAGGTTCGCCTCAAGCCGTTCAGACCGTGCAACTGCGTCATTGGTATCGGTTGCCATGAGCCCATTCCCCCCCTATCCTCGCCGCTTCGCAGCATATCGCTGCCCCGGTCTGGGGGAAAGCTGCGAATTGGACGGCGAAGGCCGACGGGACAAGGAGACGCGGTTTGCGCTACATGCTCGCCTATGACTTGATGGAAACGGCTCGCAACACCAATGCGTGGCTGGGCGCGACGGCCCGGGCCATGGCCTCCTATCCCGCCTTTGCGCTGGTGCCGAACCCGATGCTGCAACTGACGGCGGCTTGGGGCGAGGTGACGGAGCGCGCCTTTGGCCGCATGGTGGTGAAGCCCGATTGGGGCATCCGGTCCATCGTCGGGTCAGACGGCACCGACCATCTGGTGGACATCGTCCCCGTGGTGGAGAAGGCCTTCGGGAACCTGATCCACTTCTCGGTCCGCCGCCGCGCCCCGATGAAGCGCAAGGTGATGCTGGTGGCCCCGATGTCGGGACATTATGCCACACTGCTGCGGTCCACCGTGGGCTCCCTGCTGCCCGATTGTGAGGTCTATATCACCGACTGGCACAATGCCCGCGACATCCCGGTGTCCGAAGGCAAGTTCGACGTCGAGGATTACACGCTTTATCTGGTCGAGTTCATGCGCGCGCTCGGGCCTGACACCCATGTGATCGCCGTCTGCCAACCCGCCCCGCTGACCTTGGCCGCCACGGCCTATCTGGCGGCCGAAGACCCCGCCGCGCAACCGCGCAGCCTGACGCTGATCGGCGGGCCGATCGACCCCGATGCCGCCGCGACCGATGTCACCGACTTTGGCCGCCGCGTGACGATGGGCCAGTTGGAGCAGACCGCCATACAGCGCGTGGGCTTTTCCTACAAGGGTGCGGGACGGTCGGTCTATCCGGGCCTGTTGCAGTTGCAATCCTTCATGTCCATGAATGCCGAACGCCATTCCAAGGCGTTCTCCGAACAGATCCTGCGTGTCGCGCGCGGCGAGGCGTCGGATCATGACGCCCACAACCGTTTCTACGACGAATACCTTGCTGTGATGGACATGACGGCAGAGTTCTATCTGTCCACGGTGGAGCGCATCTTCAAACAGCGCGAGATTGCCCGCAATGAATTCGTCGTGGCCGGCAAAAAGGTGGACATCGGCGCGATCACCTCGGTCGCGGTGATGACGGTCGAGGGTGCGAATGACGACATTTCCGCGCCGGGCCAATGCGTTGCCGCGCTGAAACTGCTGACCGGCCTGCCGGAGGACAAGAAGGCCCAGCATCTGGAACCGGGTGCCGGGCATTACGGCATCTTCGCGGGCAAAAGCTGGCGGTTGAACATCCGCCCCCTGGTGCTGAACTTCCTTGACGCCAATTCCGCAGAGCCAGAGCGCGCCGCCAAGGGCAAGATCACGCTGGCCGCGTCGAATTAAGGGGTTACGGTCGGGGTGCCCCCTCACCGTGCCCTCTCCCCTCGGGGGAGAGGGCACGGTGAGGGGGTTTGCTACCGCCGCGCCGGGCGCAGCATCATGGGGCCAGAGAGGAAGGCGCGCAGCGCTTCGGTCACGGCTTCAGGCTGTTCCAGCATCGGCACGTTGCCCGCGTCGGGGATGACCTGCAACCGACCATAGGGCAGCAGGCCGGCCAGAAACTCCTGCCGCCGCACGGGGACCAGACCGTCCTCCGCCCCCGCGAGGATCAGCGCGGGCATCAGCGCGCGGCGCAGGGTCTTTGACTGGTCCGGACGACGCTGTGCGGCGCGGGATTGGCGGATATAGACCCCCTCGCCCAGTTGCAGCACCATGTCGGTGATCAGCGCCCGCACCTCATCCCGCCATTCTGTCGCGGCAAAGGCCGTATCGGGGTAATCCTCGGCTGCCGCCTGCACGATGCGGCCTGATTTCGCGGCCACGATCCGCGCCTCGCGCGCGGCGGCGGCCTTGGGCGGCTCGGCCAAGGGATCGGTCGAGATCAGCACCACCCGCAGCACCCGTTCCGGCGCGCGGCGCAGCACATCCATCACCACATCGCCCCCCAAACCATGCCCCACCGCCACGAATTTGGCGGGGGCATTGGCCAAGACCACCTCGGACAGGCGTTCGACGGTTTCCTCGCCACTGGGCAGGATCACCTGACAGGCGTGGCTGGCCCCCAATTGCACCATCTGCGGCAGGAAGGCCCGCGCGTCACACATGAAGCCAGGGATGAAGACGATGGGTTCAGCGGTCACAGACCTTTGGTCCAGTTCAGGATGGTTTCAACCACGGTGTCGGTCAGGCCCGGGCTGAGGATGCGCCCCGCCAGCACATGGCCGTAAGGATCATCCTTCGGGCCGGGCGTCAGGTCCACCGTCGTGACCTTTGCCCCCCAAGCCTTGGTCACGGGCGCGATGGCGGCGGGGTCGATCACCTGATCACCGGGGTTCGACAGCACCAGAAGTGGCACCTTCGCGTCCGCAAAATCCGTGCCCTTGGCCTCGCGCAGCAGGGCCGCCATCGGAAAGAAGGCCGAGGACGGATAGGCGGTGGTCCAATGGGCGGCGTGACCCTCGTTGATCGGGGTGAACCCCGCCTCGCGCCCCGCGATCCACGGCGCCCAAGTGGGCGCAAGCGGCAGGTCCAATAGGAACGCCGCCGGATTGCGGACCTTGAAGTTGGGCGACACCAGCACCACCCCCGCCAAACCCGGCGACAGCGCGGGGTCGGTCGCCGCCAGCGCCGCCAAGGTGCCCCCGGTCGAGGTGCCGATCAGGACCACGCGATCCCCCAGACGGCGGCCAATCGCCATCGCTTCGGCCATATCCTCCAGCCAGTCGCCCGCCGTGGGTTCGGCCATCGCCGCCCCGTCGCGGCCATGACCGGAAAGGCGCGTCAGAAACAGGTTCGCGCCAAGGGCTGCGGCCACATCATCCGGGACCGGCCGGATTTCCTCGCGGTCGGCGGAAAAGCCGTGGATGTAGACCACAGCCAGCGGAGTCCTCGCCCCCGGTGCTGCGGCCCAGACGATCTCCTTGCCGGAGTCCGGGCGCAGGTTGGGAACGGCGGCCTCGCGCGAGGCCAACCAGCCGTTCAGATCATCAGGCAGCGAAGCCGGATCAAAGGCGATCTCGCGGTCCACCCCATCGGGCGGAAAGGCGACGAAGATCCCAGCAATGGCCAGTGCGAGCGCAAGGAGCGTGACGCCGATTCCCCTGAAAATCCGCCGCATCATCCCTGCTCCGTCCCTGACACATCGGCCACTGCCTGCGCGATCATGGCAAGGCAGTCGGGCGTTGAAAAGCGGTGATCGGCACCCTTGACCAGCGTCAGGCGGATGTCCGGCCCCGTGGCGTGATCCAAGAGGCGCAGCGCCACGGCGGGCGGGACATCCGTATCCGCCGTGCCTTGCAGCAACCGCACCGGAAAGGGCAGCGGCAAGGGCGACCGCAGCACCAGACGATTTCGCCCCTCTTCGATCAGGCGGCGGGTGATGACGTAGGGATCGGGGGAGTAGTCCGAGGGCAGTTCGACCCGGCCTTTTTCGGCCAAGTCCCGGCGCTGCGCATCGGTGAACCCCGCCCACATGCTGTCTTCGGTGAAATCGGGTGCTGCGGCGATGCCCACCAGACCCGCCACACGCTCGGGCATGGCCCGTGCCAGTTGCAGCGCGATCCAGCCGCCCATGGAGGAGCCGACCAGAATCTGCGGCCCCTCGGTCAACTGCAACACCACGGCCATGGCATCCTCAAACCAATCCCCAATCGCGCCGTCCAGAAAATCGCCGGAACTGACGCCGTGGCCCGAATAGTCGAACCGCAGGAAGGCCCGCCCCTGCGCCTGCGCCCAATCTTGCAGCAACACCGCCTTGGTCCCGGTCATGTCGGACCGGAAGCCGCCCAGAAACACGATCCCCGGCCCGGTGCCATCTGTCCGCGCGTAAGCGATGCGGCGGCCTTGGGGCGTGGTCAGGTAACGGGTCATCGTGGCATCCTCGGCTGTCAGCACCTAGGGGCAAGAACCACGAAGCCCCGCCCCTTGCAAGCGTCAGCCCACCTTCCGGATAGGCCCTTCCCCGTTGACTTTCGCGCCCCAAGCCCACAGTAAGTGCCCGATATCACCCGCAACCGGGCGTTCCGTGGGCGCCAAACCGACGAGGAGGCCGATATGGCCCAAATCTCCCTGACCTTTCCTGATGGCAACAAGCGCGACTATGCGCCGGGCGTGACCGCTGCCGAAGTGGCGGCGTCGATCTCGACCAGCCTTGCGAAAAAGGCGATCTCGGCCACGGTGGACGGCCAGCATTGGGATCTGCAATGGCCGATCCCGGCGGATGCCTCGATTGCCATCCACACCCTGCAGGATGACGCGCAGGCGCTGGAACTGATCCGCCACGATCTGGCCCATATCATGGCCCGCGCCGTGCAAGAGATTTGGCCCGACGTGAAAGTGACCATCGGCCCGGTGCGCGATTACGGCTGGTTCTACGACTTTGACCGCAAAGAGCCCTTCACGCCCGAAGACCTCGGCCAGATCGAAGCCAAGATGAAGCAGATCATCAACGCCCGCGATCCGGTGAAAACCGAGGTCTGGGACCGCGCCCGCGCCATCGCCTATTACGAAGAGCGGGGCGAACCGTTCAAGATCGAACTCATCAACCGCATCCCCGAAGGCGAAGACCTGCGGATGTATTGGCATGGCAACTGGCAAGACCTCTGCCGGGGTCCGCATTTGCAGCACACGGGGCAAGTGCCCGCCGATGGGTTCAAGCTGACCCATGTCGCTGGGGCTTATTGGCTGGGCGATGCCTCCCGCCCCATGCTGCAACGCATCTATGGCGTGGCCTTCAAGAACCGCGATGACCTGAAGGCCCATCTGACCATGCTGGAAGAGGCCGCCAAACGCGACCACCGCAAGCTGGGCCGCGAGATGGAGCTATTCCATCTGCAAGAAGAAGCCCCCGGCATGGTGTTCTGGCACCCCAACGGCTGGATGATCTATCGCACGCTGGAAGATTACATGCGTGGGCGTCTGCGCGCCTCGGGCTACAAGGAAATCAAGACCCCGCAGGTGGTCGACCGTGTCCTGTGGGAGAAATCCGGCCATTGGGAAGCCTACCGCGAAAACATGTTCATCGTTGAGGTGGACGAAGACGGCGCCAAGGAAAAGCGGATCAATGCGCTGAAACCGATGAACTGCCCCTGCCATGTGCAGGTGTTCAATCAGGGCCTGAAATCATATCGCGACCTGCCGCTGCGTCTGGCCGAGTTTGGCTCATGCCACCGTTACGAGTCGTCGGGGTCGATGCACGGGCTGATGCGGGTGCGCGGCTTTGTACAGGATGACGCGCATATCTTCTGCACCGAGGACCAGATTGAAGCCGAATGCGCGGCCTTCATCGCCTTGCTGTCGTCGGTCTACAAAGATCTTGGGTTTGAGAAGTTCGACATCAAACTGTCCACCCGCCCCGATGTGCGGGTGGGGTCGGATGAGGTGTGGGACAAGGCGGAAGCCGCGCTGGAAGGCGCGATCAAAAGCCTTGGCCTGCCCTATCAGATCAACCCCGGCGATGGGGCCTTCTATGGCCCGAAGCTGGACTTCAAACTGACCGACGCCATCGGGCGCGAATGGCAATGCGGCACCTTCCAGTGCGACTTCAACCTGCCGGTGCGGCTGGATGCGGAATACGTGGGCGAGGATGGCGCAAAGCACCGCCCCGTCATGCTGCACCGCGCCGTGCTCGGATCGTTCGAACGCTTCATCGGCATCCTGCTAGAAAACTACGCGGGCAAACTGCCGTTCTGGCTGGCCCCGCGTCAGGTGGTCGTGGCCAGCATCGTGTCGGACGCTGATCCTTATGTGCATGAGGTCGTCGCGGGCCTCGTCAAGGCCGGTGTCCGGGCCGAGGCGGATGTGCGCAACGAAAAGATCAACTACAAGGTGCGCGAACATTCCGTGGGCAAGGTGCCGGTCATCCTCGCCATCGGCATGAAAGAGGTTGAAGAACGCACCGTTTCCGTCCGCCGTCTGGGTGAAACCCGGACCGACACGATGACGCTGGACGCGGTGATCGCATCGCTTGGCTTTGAGGCGCTGCCCCCCGCGCATTGACCCTCAAAACCGACCTGTCCGCTGCGCCGCGCTTCCCGTCACCGGGAGGCGCGGTCTGTTGGCTGACAACACGCTTGATTTATGGAAAATCTGCGGCATTCTCTGAACCAGTGACGACAGACTTTCTGACCGCTTCCTGACTTCAGGCAGCCGGGCACTTGGAAGACCTGGCTTGCACGGCCCGACGGCATGTCGCCGCGGGAGGTCATGGAGAGGAGAGACGGAATGCCGACCGGCACCGTAAAGTGGTTCAACGCGACAAAGGGTTTTGGTTTCATCGCCCCTGACGACGGCGGCAAGGATGTCTTCGTCCATATTTCCGCCGTGGAACGGGCGGGCCTCAAAGGCTTGAACGACAACCAGAAAATCGCCTATGAGCTGCAGTCGGGCCGCGATGGCCGCGCCTCGGCCAGCGATCTTCGGTTGCTCTGACCGACCCTGAAACGACGTGGCAGGCCCGCCGTTGCGCGGGCCTTTGTCATTTCGGGCTTAGCCCAGCACCTTGGCCTGCACAGCCTCATCCCAGCCGATGGTCCATTGCTCGCCATCCTGAATCACCGGGCGCTTCATCACCGTGGGCTGCGCGGCAATCTGCGCCTCAGGCTCTGATTCCCGCAGGAAATCCGAGAAGGAGCGATACGTCGGCGAGGTCTTGTTGATCGCGCGGTCGCCAAATTCGGTGACGATGGCGTCAATTTCGGCAGTCGACAGCGGATTGGCGCGGATGTCGCGGAAGGTGACCTCCTTGCCCGCGGCCTGAATCGCCTTGATCGCCTTCTTGCAGGTGTCGCAGGTGGAAATGCCGTAAAGGATCATGCGTGCCTCCGGTGTTTTTCTTAGCCTTGGCCCAAGGCGCGCGCGATGGCAACCCCGGCCCAGGCCGACAACGCGGTGAGGGTGGTGCCCCAGGTCACATCGGCAGCGACCATCGACCAATGCCAATCCTTCATGATGGCGTAAGAGGTGAACTCATAGGTGCCATAGGCCATCGCCCCGATGATCGTCGCCGGGATCAGCACCGGCGCGCCGGTCTTCAGCGCGGGCAGCGAGACGAGGTACACCAACCCCGCCACATAGGCCGCATAGAACAGGCCCGCCGGGACGATGCGGATATCTGTCAGCATCAGCGGCGCGATATGGCGGCTGAACAGCGGCTTCATGAAGAGCGTCAGCATGATCCCGTCAAGAATCAGGAAAACGGCGGCGGTGGAGAGGTACAGGGTCAGGGCTTGCATGGCGGCCTCGCTGGGGATGGCGGGAAGGTAGCGCGAGGGGGGCCGGGGGGAAGGATGTATTTGGGATGCGAGGTTTGGTCCGCGCTGATCCACCGATCAAAGTAGGTGCGCGCCCGCACCGCGGGGTGGCTGCACGTATACGTTCGGCCGCCCCGGGGGGGCGGGACGGCCGCACCCCGATGCTTTGGGCATCGGGGCAATCCTGCTCGTTGCGAATTGAATGGGTCGCTTACGGAAGCCGCACCCACTCCCCCACCACACACCTCGGCCCATCCGCGCGCAGGACATGCCCGCCGATGCGCCGCCACCCCTCACCGAATGCCGGAAAGAACGTGTCGGCGTCGGGCACATCCAACTCCACCTCGGTCACCAGCAGGCGGTGGGCCAGCGGCAGCGCCTCGGCATAGACCCTTGCGCCGCCGATGGCGTAAAGGCGGCGGTGAGCCATCGCATGGGCAAGGTCGATGGCGGCGGACAGGCTGGACACCTCATGCTCGGCCCCCACCCCGCGCGAGGTCACCACGATGTTCAGCCGGTTTTTCAGCGGCTTGAACGGCAGGCTGTCCCACGTATTGCGGCCCATGATGATCGCTCCGCCCGTGGTTTCGCGCTGGAAGAACGCCAAATCCTCGGGCGCGTGCCACGGGATCGTCCCGGCCCGCCCGATGGCCCCATTGCGTGCGCGGGCGACGACCAAGGACAGCATCAGACGGCCACCGGGGCAGAGATCGCGGGATCGGGATCATACCCTTCGATGATGAAATCCTCATACCTGAAGTCAAAGATCGACGGCACCTGCCGGGCAAAACGCAGCCTCGGCAGGGGTTTGGGCCTGCGCGACAGTTGCAGGGCAACCTGATCCATATGGTTGGAATAGATATGCGCGTCGCCGATGGAATGAACGAAATCCCCCGGCTGATGCCCCGTCACATGCGCCAGCATCTCCAAAAGCAGCGCGTAAGAGGCGATGTTGAACGGCACGCCAAGGAACATATCCGCGCTGCGCTGATAGAGCTGCAAATGCAGCCGCCCGTTCAGCACCCGCACTTGCCACAGCGTATGGCAGGGCGGCAGCGCCTGCTGCGGCACATCCGGCGGGTTCCATGCTGAGACGATCAGGCGGCGCGAGTCCGGGTTCTTGGCGATGGTATCGACCAAGGTGGCAATCTGGTCCACCCCGCCAAAATCGCGCCATTGTTTGCCATAGACCGGGCCAAGGTCGCCGTTCTCATCGGCCCATTCGTCCCAGATCGTCACCTTGTTGTCGCGCAGGTAGCGGATGTTGGTATCGCCTGACAGGAACCACAACAGCTCATGGATGATCGACCGCAGATGCAGCTTCTTGGTGGTCACCAAGGGAAAGCCATCCGCCATCCGGTAGCGCGACTGCAGACCAAAGGCGGACAGCGTGCCCGTCCCCGTGCGGTCCGCGGAGGGTTCGCCCGTCTCCAGCACGGTGCGGAGCGCGTCATGGTATTGCTGCATCAGAGCCCCTGTCAGTCGAGTCGGCCCCCACTATATCTTGCGATGGAACAGGGTGCGACCGTCGCGTATTGTGGCGGCGAACATAAGGGAGGATCCGATGGGGATCACATATCTGCACACGATGGTCCGGGTTCTGGACCTTGAGGCCTCCATGGCCTTCTACCGCCTGCTGGGGCTGGAGGAAACGCGCCGCTATGACAACGAAGGTGGCCGGTTCACGCTGGTCTTCATGGCCCCGCCCGGCCAGCCGGAATGCCCGGTGGAATTGACCTATAACTGGGATGGGGACACCGGCCTGCCCAGCGACAGCCGCCACTTCGGCCATCTGGCCTATGAGGTGGACGACATCTACGCCACCTGCGCCCATTTGCAGGCCAATGGCGTGCTAATCAACCGTCCCCCGCGCGACGGGCGCATGGCCTTTGTCCGCTCGCCCGACAATGTGTCGATCGAACTCTTGCAAAAAGGCGGCGCGCAGGCCCCGGCAGAGCCTTGGGTCAGCATGGGCAATACCGGGCATTGGTGATCGGCGGCTGGTCCCTGGCCCCGCCAAAGCCGGGGGGCCAGCCCCGTCGTCCATCGGTTCTCGGACCGATGGCGAATCCGATGGACGACCCCCCGGGATATTTGAGCAGAGAAAACAGGCGTAGGGGGATCAGAAGGCCCAGCGCGTCAAGGTGTCGGGGCCACAAGTGGTGGCCTCGATGAACCGCAGGCGCGGGGCGTCTTGCAGGGCGGCGATGCCAAGCGGGCCAAGCACAGCGCGGCCTTCGGCACCGATCAGGCAACCGGCCTGAAACAGCGCGAGTTCATCGACCAGACTGGCGCCGATCAGGGCGGCGGCGAAGGTGCCGCCCGCCTCGATGAGGATGCGGGTCAAGCCCTCGGCGGCCAGGCGGCGAAAGGCGGCGGGCAGGTCGATATGGCCCCCCGTGGTCTTGCTCTCGATCAGGCGGGCCTTAGTTCTTGCCCAAGCCGCAGTCTCTGTCCCTGCCCCATGCAAAACCCAGACAGGGTTTTGCGCCGCCGTCGTGGCAAGGCGGCTGTCGGGGCGGTGGCGCAGAAGCGTGTCGATCAGCACGCGCAACGGCTGATGGCTTGACCCCATGTCGCGCACCGTCAGATCGGGATCGTCGGCGATGGCCGTGGCGCTGGAGGTCAGCACTGCGTCATGCATCATCCGCATCAGATGCACGCGCCGCCGCGCCTCGGGTCCCGTGATCCAGCGGCTTTCCCCGCTGGCCGTAGCGATCCGCCCGTCGAGGGTGGCCGCGAGTTTCAGCGTCACGAAGGGCAATCCTTGCGTGACCCGCTTCAGAAACCCCGCCTGCTGTGCGCGGGCCTGCGGTTCCATCACGCCTTCGGTCACCGCAATCCCGGCCGCCCGCAGCATCGCATGCCCGCGCCCGGCCACACGTGTATCCGGGTCGGTCTGGGCGCTGACCACCCGTGCCACGCCCGCCGCGACCAAGGCCTCGGCACAAGGCGAGGTTTGGCCGTGATGGGCGCAGGGTTCCAGCGTGACATAGGCCGTGGCCCCGCGCGCCAAAGGCCCCGCCTGTGCCAAGGCCACCCGTTCGGCATGAGGCCGCCCGCCGGGTTGGGTCCACCCCCGCCCGACGACGCGACCATCCTTGACCAGCACACAGCCCACCGCCGGATTGGGCCATGTCCGGCCCAGCCCCCGCGCCGCAAGGCCGAGGGCATGGGCCATATGACCTTCGTCACTCACTCGTCGGCGGCGCTGTTCGGGCGCAGTTCGGAGACGAACTTGTCAAAGTCATCCGCCGCCTGGAAGTTCTTGTAAACGCTGGCGAAACGCACGTAAGCCACCGTGTCGATCCGGGCGAGGCTTTCCATCACGATCTCACCGATCACCTTGGAGGGGATGTCGGTGTCGCCCAAGGACTCCAGCCGCCGCACGATGCCGGAAATCATTTGATCGATGCGTTCAGGATCAATGGGCCGCTTCTGCATCGCGATGCGGATCGAGCGTTCCAGTTTGGAACGGTCAAAATCCTCGCGCTTGCCAGAGGTTTTCACGACCACCAGATCGCGCAACTGCACGCGTTCATAGGTGGTGAAGCGCCCGCCGCAGGCCGGGCAAAAGCGCCGCCGCCGGATGGCCACATGATCTTCGGCGGGACGCGAGTCCTTCACCTGCGTGTCGATATTGCCGCAGAACGGGCAGCGCATGGGCCACCTCCCCTTCGCTGTTCTTGGTTTACGCCTGTATTTCTGCCGATGCCGGGTTACCCCCGTGCTTATCCACAGACTATAGGGGCAGCCACGACAGATAGGCCAGCAGGATTATCACGCCGCGAGATGTTGCGGGTCAGGTGTGGCGGGCAGGACTCAGGGGGTGGGGTGGCCTTGCGCTAGGGCGAGTGACCAGACGAAGCCAAAGACGGCGACAACATGGCACGCGGCACGTTCAGCTCTCTCTTGAAACAGGCGGGGCTGGAGGGGCACTGACATGCGCTATGCCGTGGTGATCGAAAAAGCGGGCAAAGGCTATTCGGGCTATGCGCCCGACCTGCCGGGCTGCGTCTCTGCAGGGGCGAGCGTGGCGGCGGTGCAATCCGAACTGGCCGCGCTGATCCCGTTCCATCTGGATGGCCTGCGTTATGGCGGGCAACCTGTGCCGCAGGCGGAGAGTATGGTGGCGTGGGTGGAGGTTTGAGACCCACGAAGGGTTTTTGTGTCGTCTGGGGCCTAATCTTGCTGCCGAGCATACAGAGCAATTAAGTCTGACCAACTTGGCGCCGAGCGAACAAGATCACCAAATACAAGGTTCACTTGTGGTCTACCGACTAGGCAAAGTTCGCATTCACCGCGCAGCCACTTCGATTTTAGTTCCGGTTGCACCGAGATTCCGTGACTTCCAAGGATTAGATACCCCCTGAAATTCACTACCATATTCGTATTTCTTGAAGACGTTAGCGAAGACAATAGGCTCGACTGCATCGAAATCATTTGATTTTCAGGAAGAAAAAACCTGAAAGACAAATGCTGATCATGCAAGAAAAGCGTTCCGCTAGGCTGCCAGCCTTCTGATACATCAACGCCAAGGTAACGCCAGCCCTCGGCTAATTCCCGTTTGATGTCGTCCGGACCTCCGCATCGAAAATCTATTGATGCAGTGCATCCAAATAAACCCTCGATCTCAGAAAGTTCAAACTCTGGATATTGTTGTATCTGAAGCGACTCAGGCAAATGCCAACTCGCTTTTGCCAAAATTCGCGGGCCTTCCGCACACAATGCGTCTACGCTAAAACTCGAGCACGCTATTTCCCAACGCATCACACCTCTCCAACAAAAAGGCGCCCGAAGGGCGCCTTTAAATACTCACTGATCCAAGAAACTCCGCAGCTTCCGGCTTCTGCTAGGATGCTTCAGCTTCCGCAGCGCCTTCGCCTCGATCTGCCGGATACGCTCTCGCGTCACCGAGAACTGCTGCCCCACCTCTTCTAGCGTGTGATCGGTGTTCATGCCGATGCCGAAGCGCATGCGCAGCACGCGTTCTTCGCGCGGCGTAAGGCTGGCCAGAACCCGTGTTGTCGTCTCCTTCAGGTTCTCCTGAATGGCCGAATCGAGCGGCAGAATGGCGTTCTTGTCTTCGATGAAGTCGCCAAGCTGGCTGTCTTCCTCGTCGCCAATCGGGGTTTCCAGCGAAATCGGTTCCTTGGCGATCTTCATCACCTTGCGGACCTTTTCCAGCGGCATTTGCAGCTTTTCGGCCAGTTCTTCCGGCGTCGGTTCGCGGCCGATTTCGTGCAGCATCTGGCGGCCGGTGCGGACGAGCTTGTTGATCGTCTCGATCATATGCACCGGGATACGGATGGTGCGGGCCTGGTCCGCAATCGACCGTGTGATCGCCTGACGGATCCACCATGTGGCGTAGGTCGAGAATTTATACCCCCGGCGGTATTCGAACTTGTCCACGGCCTTCATCAGGCCGATGTTGCCTTCCTGAATGAGATCAAGGAATTGCAACCCCCGATTGGTGTATTTCTTGGCGATGGAGATCACCAGACGCAGGTTCGCCTCGACCATTTCCTTCTTGGCCTGACG
>JAIXPH010000030.1 GCA_027486345.1 Paracoccaceae bacterium | reverse complement strand
TGCTGGGAAACCGCGCCAGGCATGTAGATCGCCAGCGTCGATGGAGCCGAAACCAAACCCAGCAGGTTGCGCCGAAAGAAAACTGTTCCGCAAAGGCGACTTCTTCAGCACCCTGCTAAAGCTCGAAAAACGATGCTATCAAAGCTAAGCTTTGTCGCCCCCTTCCGCTTCGCCTCTGCAATCGCTTCCTCTGCTGCCCGATAGGCGTCGTCACTCGCACTCATGGTCGGCCCTCCGCTGACCTCAATATCAAAGCGCAGCGGGCGGAGTGCAATGGAGTGGGTTGGGGATTTTCCCGTTTGGGTTGTTGGTGGTGCCGACATCCTCTGCGCCAGCCCCAAGCCCCCCGTTGACCGCCCCGCCCCCCTCGGCTACGCCTGCGCCCCATGTCTGATGATGCATCCTTCCGCAGCGGGCTGGTCACCGCTTTGCCCATTGCGATGGGGTATTTCCCCATTGCCTTTGCCTTTGGCGTGGCGGCGACCGGGGCGGGGTTGTCGGCGGTTGAGGCGTTTGCGCTGTCGCTCATCATCTATGCGGGGGCGTCGCAGTTTCTGGCGCTGGCGCTGATCACCTCGGGTGCGCCGGTGATCGTGGCGGCCTTCACGCTGATCGCCATGAACCTGCGGCATGTGCTGTACGGGCCAGCGCTGTTGAAAGCGGCGGGGGAGGCGGCCTCGACCCGGCACGCTTGGGCCTGGGCCTGGGGTCTGACGGATGAGGTCTTTGGCGCGGCTTTGGGCGAGATCGCGCGCGGGCGAAGGTTTTCGGAGCCCTTCATGTTCGGGCTGGGCCTTGGGGCCTATGTCAGTTGGTTGGCGGGCACTGTCGTCGGGGCGCTGGCCGGTGGCGAGGCGCTGGCGGGTTGGCCCGTGCTGAAAGCGGGATTGGATTTCATGCTGCCCGCCTTGTTCCTGTCGCTCTTGCTGTCCATCCTGACGCGGCCACAGGTGCCGGTGATCGCGGTGGCGGGGCTGGCCACCGTGGCGGGGACTTTGGCGGTGTCGGGCACGGCGGGCATCCTTGCGGGGATGATCGCGGGGGCGGTGGCGGGCACCCTGCGGCGGGGCCGGGCATGAGCCTGCAAATCCTGATCCTTGCGCTGATGGTGGGCGCGGCCAACTGGGCGTTCCGTTACGGCCCGACGCGGCTGTCGCGCGGGCTGGGGCAGGGCTCTGGCCCCTTGGCGCGGTTCCTGTCGGCGACCGGACCTGCGGCGATTGCCACGCTGGTCGTGGCCTCTGTCCTGCCGATGGCGACGCTGTCGCAGGGGGGGCCGCTGGCGGCGGGCGTGGTCGCGGTGCTCGCGCTCTGGCTGTGGCGCAGATCCGTGGTGGTCGCCACCTTGGGCGGGTCGGTCGCCTATGCCCTCGCCACCTTGCCGGGCGCACCGTTTTAACACACTTGCGGTTCACGGTCGTAAGGATGACCATCAGCCCAGCCGGAAAGGAGCCCGCCATGTCCGAGATCGACATCAGCCCGGAAAAAGTCGCCCATATCATCTTTCAATTCCGCGAGGGTGACGCGGGGGCTGAGGAATTGCACGCCTTCATCGACGCGCTGAACGATGACGAAAAGGCGCATCTGACCGCCATCGCCTGGATCGGTCGCGGCACCTATGAGCCCGAGGATTACGCCGAGGCGGTTGAAACCGCCTATGTCGAGGCGACGGTGCCCACCGATCAGTATCTGATGGGCATGCCGCATCTGGCCGAAAATCTTGAGGCCGGGTTGGAGGCGCTGGGAATCGACGTGTCGGATATCGAGACGGATTTCCTGTAAGCGGGTCTTGCGGCGCGCGGGGTCAGATCACACATTCGCCTGATCGAATATGAAAGGCATTGCCATGACTGGCCAATCTATGGATGCCCTGCGCCTGACCTGTGCCGCCTGCGGGCAGGCGAACCGCGTGCCCGTCACCCGGATCGCCTCGGGGCCGAAATGCGGTGTCTGCGGGGCGGCGCTGCATGACGGGCGGGTGCATGTTCTGGACGCCGCGGCGCATGACAAGGCCATCCGCGACGACCTGCCGCTTTTGGTGGACTACTGGGCGCCGTGGTGCGGTCCCTGCCGCGCGATGGCCCCTGAATTCGTCAAGGCGGCCAAGCAATTGGCCCCTGTGGCGCGACTGGCAAAGCTGAACACCGAAGACCACCCCGCCATCGCGGCACGCGCCGGGATTCGCGGGATTCCGGCCTTTGTGCTCTATCGCAAGGGGCGCGAGGTCGCGCGCCTTGCCGGGGCCCGCCCCGCCGCCGAGATCGCGGGTTTTGTCACCGCCCATCTGCGCTGAGCGCCTGCGAATGTGCCGTCCGACCGCGCGCGCCAGTGGCGAAATCCTCGCGCGCCGGTCTTGACTTTCGCAGCCCGATACGCGACACAGCCCCGGCATTGGGGCAGTAGCTCAGTTGGGAGAGCGCGTCGTTCGCAATGACGAGGTCAGGGGTTCGATCCCCCTCTGCTCCACCAATGCATTCCCTTTCAATCTGAGAAACGCCTTTTGGCGCGGATGCGTCTCATCCGCCGTTGATCGTGTGCCTGATGGCCCGCGCGCTTGGCGCGGGCCGGTACTGCTGTGGCTTAGGTCGGGGTGCTGGGCGCGCCGCCTTCGAAGCGGTTGCCGTTTCGGTAATCGCAGGGGGCTTCTTGCATCTGCAGGTGCAGGCCTGTGCCGGTGTAGGGATGGGCGCGGGCGACATCTTCGTCGAACTCGATCCCCAGACCGGGGGCTTCGGGCGGCAGGATATAGCCGTCCTCCCATGTGATCGAATTCTTGATCAGCTTTTGATGGAAGGCCCCGCCGGTTTCGATCGTCTCGGCGATCAGGAGGTTGGGGATCGAGGCGGACAGATGCACGTTCGCGGCCCATTCCACCGGGCCTGCATAGAGGTGCGGGGCCATCTCGGCGTTGAAAATCTCGGCCATGGCGGCGATTTTCTTCGCCTCCCAGATGCCGCCCACGCGGCCAAGGGCGGGTTGCAGGATCTTTACCCCGCCATGGCGGAGCAGAGCCCCGAATTCGTATTTGGTGGTCAGCCGTTCCCCCGTCGCCAGTGGCACGCGCACGGATTTGGCGACCTCGGCGAATTCGAGCAGGTTGTCCGGCGGGATCGGCTCTTCATACCACAGCGGATTGTAAGGCTCCAACTCGCGGCCCATGCGGATGGCACCGGGGGTGGTGAACTGGCCATGCGTGCCAAAGAGTAGGTCGACACGGTCTCCCACCGCCGCGCGGATCGCCTTGCAAAAGGCGACAGAGCGAGTGATGTCGCTCATCGCCGGTTCATGGCCGCCGCGGATGGTATAGGGACCGGCGGGGTCGAACTTCACCGCCGTGAATCCCATATCGGCAAAGCGCAGTGCGGCTTCGGCGGCGGCATCGGGGTCCACCCAGAATTCGGCGCTTTCCTTGCCGGGTTCGGGGTAGAGGTAGGTGTAAGACCGGATGCGGTCATTCATCTTGCCGCCCAGAAGGGCATAGACCGGGCGATTGCGCGCCTTGCCCAGGATGTCCCAGCAGGCAATCTCAAGCCCCGAAAACGCGCCCATGACGGTGGGGTCAGGGCGCTGCGTGAAGCCTGCCGAATAGGCGCGGCGGAACATCAGTTCGATGTTTTCGGGGTTTTCGCCCAGCATGTGGCGCTCAAACACATCCTCGATCACCGCGCGCATCGCCTTTGGCCCGACGGTGGAGGCATAGCATTCGCCATACCCCACAATGCCGGTATCCGTGGTCAGCTTCGGGAAGATCCAATAGCGCCCGCCCCAGCCCGGAAAGGGCGGGGCCACGACGAAGATTTCAAGGTCTTTCAGTTTCATGGTCCCACCGTCGCTTTGGCGGCAAGGCCGGGGGGCCGTCAGCCCCCCGGACCCCCCGAGGATATTTGAACAGAGAAAACGCTAGGCGCGGAAAGGCGGCAGGGCGTGGTGGTTTGCGACCGGGACGTGCCGCTTTTGGATCAGGTGTGGCCGATGCCGTCCAGAAAAGCTGTGAGGACGGCGGCAAATTCGGCGGGTTTTTCCACCATCGGCAGATGCCCTGCGCGACGGAGCAGCTGGAAGCGGTGGCCGGGGATCAACTCGGCGGTTTCGCGCACCAGATCGGGCGGGGTGGCGGCGTCATTGGACCCGGCAAAGACAAGGGTCGGCAGGCGCAGGGTGGCGGTGGTTTCGTAGAAATCGGTGCCCGCGATGGCGGCGGCACAGCCACACCAGCCCTCGGGGTTCATGGACGTCAGGCGCGCGCGGCGGGCGGGCATGGCGGGGGTGGTGCGCCAGTCGCGGCCAAACCACCGCTCCATCGCACCATCGGCGAAGGACTCCAACCCAGCGGCGCGCACCGTGGCGATGCGGTCTTGCCACTGTTCGGGGCGGCCGATCTTGGCGGCGGTGTTGGACAGCACCAGCCCGCGCACAAGATCCAGCCGTTTGACGGCCAGCCCTTGGGCGATCAGCCCGCCCAGCGAGACGCCAAGGACGACGGCATCCCTAAGGGCGAAGTGATCCATCAGCCGTTCGGCATCGCGGATAAGGGCACCCATGCTGTAGGGGGCGGGCGGCACATCCGAGGCACCATGCCCGCGCAGGTCAAAGCGCAGGAGGCGCAGGGTGGGCGGCAGCAGCGGGATCAGGTGATCCCATAGGTGCAGGTCCGTTCCCAGCGCATGGATCAGCACAAGGGCGGGGCCGTCAGCGGGGCCGGAGAGTTCGGCATTCAGGCGCAGGTCGGGCAGGAAAACGGCGGGCATTCAGGTCTCTCAGAGGATCAGGCGTCAAGGGTGGCCAGCGCGCGGCGGAACATCTCGGCATCGGTGTTGCCGCCTGTGGCGACGGCGATGACCGTTTGGGGCAGGTCGGGGCAGAAGAGGGCAGCGGCAAGCGCCACAGCGCCGCCGGGTTCCAGCACGATATGCAAATGGCGAAAGGCCAGCGCCACTGCTTGCAACGCCTGATCGTCGGTGACGACCTGACCCGGACCGGCGAGCCGGTGCAAGATAGGGAAGGTCAGATCGCCCGGTTGTGGCGTCAGGATGGCATCGCAAATGGACCCGGTCAGCCGATCGTTGCGCTGGATGGTTCCGCTTGCCAAAGAGCGGGCCATATCGTCAAAGCCTTCGGGTTCCGCCGTGTGCAGGCGCAGGCCGGGGGCCTCTGCCTCCAGCGCCAAGGCGATGCCCGATGCCAGACCGCCACCGCCGCAGCAGGTGATGACCGCGCCCTCGCGCAGGCCAAGGGCGGCGGCTTGGGCCGCGATCTCCAACCCGACGGAGCCTTGCCCTGCGATGACCTGCGCGTCGTCATAGGGTTTGACCAGCGTCAGGCCACGTTCCGCCACTAGGGCAGCGCCGATGGAGTCGCGGTCCTTGGCGGCGCGGTCATAAAGGATCACCTCGGCCCCGTAGGCGCGGGTGTTGGCGATCTTGATGGCGGGGGCATCGGCGGGCATCACGATCACCGCAGGCACACCGTGGCGCGCGGCGGCGAGGGCCACGCCTTGGGCATGATTGCCGGACGAATAGGCGATCACGCCCTTCGCGCGAATGTCATCGGGCAGGGCGGATAGCGCCGCCCAAGCGCCGCGCAGCTTGAACGAGCCGGTGATTTGCAGGCACTCCGCCTTCACCAGCACCCGCCGCCCGGCGATCCGGTCCAGAAGGGGCGAGGCCAGCAGCGGCGTTTCCACCACCGCCCCGGCCATGCGCGAGGCGGCGGCACGGATCAGCGCTATATCGGTCATGCGACGGCCCTCAGGAATTGGTGAAGAACCGAGACGGACTCCGGCTCATCCAGAAAGGGGATATGGGCGCGGTCGGGGACATCGGCAAAGCTCAGGTCGGGGTGGATGCTCCGCATCTGCGCCACGGTTTCGGACGACAGCAGGTCAGAATTCGCCCCCCGGATCAGCGCGACGGGCAGCCCCGTGGTGGCCTGCCACAGCGGCCACATATCGACGGGCGGGCCTTCGAAGGCGGCAAGGAAGCTGTCGCGCAGGGTCGGGTCATAGGTGATCTGGAGTCCGGTTTCGGTGGCGCGGTAGTGTTTCACAGCCTCCTCCATCCAGCGGCTGTCAGGGACATTGGCAAAGCCTGCCATCGTGCGCGGCATCGACGCCGCCAGCGTCTGATGGGTTTTGGAGACTGGGTTGCGCCCGACGTAATCCTTGATCTTGGCCAGACCGTCGCGTTCGATCACCGGGCCGATGTCGTTCAGGCACAGGCCCAAGAGCCGATCCTTGGCGATGGCCGCCAGCACCATGCCGATCAACCCGCCGCGCGAGGTGCCCAGCACCGCTGCCTTGGCGACGCCGAGATGGTCCAGAAGCGCCAGCGCATCCTGCGCCTCTTGCGGGACGGTATAGGTCGCGGCCCCCGTCCACTGGCTATCCCCGCGCCCGCGATAATCCATGCGGATGAGGCGGATACCGGCGGGCAGATGCGGGATCATGTAGTCGAAATCCGCCATCGTCCGGGTCAGGCCGGGCAGGCACAGCAGCGGCAGCCCCGCGCCCTCATCCCGGTAGGCCAGCAGCGCGCCGTCGTGGGCGGGAAAGGTCACAGGCATTTGGGCACCTCGGTCAGGTCACGCAGGATGTATTTGGGCCGTTGCGGCAAGCGGTCCATCGGCTGGCCCGTGCGATTGACCCAAGCCGTGTTGAACCCGAACCGTGCCGCCCCCGCAATGTCCCAGCCATTGGCCGAGACGAACAGAACCTCAGCCGGTTTTGCGCCAAGCGCGGGTTCGACCAGCGCGTAGACCTTGAAATCGGGTTTGTAGACGCGCACGGATTCGACGGACAAGAGGTCAGGGATCAGCGCCTCCAGCCCTGCCGCGCGGGTCATGCTGGCCAGCATCCGGGGCGTGCCGTTCGACAGGATCGCCAGCCGGTAGCCCGTGCTTTTCAGGTTGGTCAGGACCTCCGGCACCTCTGGGAAGGCGGGGAGTTCGTCGTACAGCGCCAAAAGCCGCGCACGCAGGGCGGGGTCGGAGAGGTTCAGCGCCTCCAGCGCCCAATCCAGCGCCTCGGCCGTCACCACGTCAAAGGGCGCATGCCCCCCGGTGATGGCGCGCTGCCACGTGTATTCCAACTGCTTGCGGCGCCATTCGCCGGCCAGAAGCGGCCAGCGGTCGGCCAAGGCCGCGCCCTCCGGCCCCTCTGCCGCGATCCGCGCGGCCCCGGTGACATCGAACAGCGTGCCATAGGCGTCAAAGACGAGGGTGGTGATGGTCATGAAGCGAGCTCCCTTGTGGTGCATGGTGGCACGGGAAACCCGGGGCGGAAAGGCTTGGCTCCCCGCCCGGTTGACTTTCCCGCCCCTCCGGCCCATGAGGCGACCATCCCGAACCCCAGCGGAGGCCCCGATGATCGACCTTGGCCGCATCCTTCCCGAGGCGCGCATCGCCGAGCTGCCCAATCCCTATTTCGGCAAGGTGCGCGATTGCTATGACCTGCCCGCGAGTGCGGAGTTTCCCGAGGGCGCGCGTATCCTGATCTCTAGCGACCGGATTTCGGCCTTTGACCGCATCCTCGCGGCTATTCCCGGCAAGGGGCAGGTGCTGACGCAGGTGGCGCGGTTCTGGTTTGACCATACCGCGGATATCTGCGGCAATCATGTGCTGGCCTATCCGGACCCCAATGTGGTGATCGGCAAGAAACTGACCATCCTGCCGGTTGAGATTGTGGTGCGTGGCTATCTGGCGGGGACCACCGGGACGTCGGTGCTGACGCTGTACAAGAAAGGCCAGCGCGCGATGTATGGCCATGTGCTTCCGGACGGCTTGCGCGACAATCAGGCGCTGCCGCAGCCGATCATCACGCCGACGTCGAAGGCCTTTGACGGCGGTCATGATGAACCGCTGACGGCAGAGGACATCGTTGCGCAGGGGCTGCTCACTCAAGCCCAATGGGATGAGGTGTCCCAGAAGGCGCTGGCGCTTTTTGCGCGCGGGCAGGCGATGGCGGCGGAACGCGGGCTGATCCTTGTCGATACGAAGTACGAATTCGGCACCGATGCGGCGGGCAAGATCCTGTTGGCCGATGAGATTCACACGCCCGACTCCAGCCGCTACTGGATCGCGGAGGGCTATGAGGCCGCCTTTGCCAGCGGCGGCCGTCCGCCAAGTTTCGACAAGGACGTGATCCGGTCCTGGGTGGCGGAACGCTGTGACCCCTATACCGATCCGATCCCCGAAATCCCGGCTGAGATGATTGCCAAGACCGCACAGGTCTATGCCGATGCTTTTGCCGCCATCACCGGGGCGTCGTTCGTGCAGGATGTTGCCGGGGCCAGCGTGCTGGACCGGGTGCGCGGCAATCTCAGCCGCTGGTTTGTCTGACCGGGCAGGAGTGGGGGTTTCACACCTCCACACCCCCTTGGGATATTTGAGCGGAGAAAACAGGGCACATGTTTGCGCTAACATGTGGCGCTCTGCTATGGTCCCACCTGCGATGATGGAGGACGAGAGATGATTCTGAGCTGTGGTGAAGCCCTGATCGACATGCTGCCCCGCACGACCACGCTGGGTGAGCCTGCCTTTTCGCCCTATGCGGGCGGTGCGGTGTTCAACACGGCGATTGCGCTGGGGCGGCTTGGGGCGCCTTCGGCGTTTTTCTCGGGCATCTCCACCGACATGCTGGGCGAAAATCTTACCGAGACGCTGGAAGCGTCCAAGGTGGACACCCAGTTCTGCGCGCGCTCGGGTCGGCCCACCACGGTGGCTTTTGTCAAACTGGTGGATGGGCAGGCGACCTATGCCTTTTATGACGAGAACACCGCTGGGCGGATGCTGTCCTTGGACCAATTGCCCGTGCTGCCCGCCGATGTGGGTGCGCTGTTCTTTGGTGGGATTTCCTTGGTGAACGACCCCGCCGCCAGCACCTATGAGGCGTTGCAAGCCCGCGAAGCCCCGTCGCGCGTCACCATGATCGACCCCAACATCCGCCCGGGTTTCATCGCCGGGAAAGAGACCGAATACCGCGCCCGCATCGAGCGCATGATCGCGCGGGCCGATATCGTGAAGCTGTCGGATGAGGACCTGCACTGGCTGGAAGGGGCCGGCGATGTCGTGACGCTGGCGCGCGGCATTGTCGCCAAGGGGCCGAAGGTGGTGTTCATCACCGAAGGAGCGCAAGGGGCACGCGCCATCACCGCAACGGGCGAGCGGTTCGTGCCGTCGCAAAAGGTGACTGTGGTCGATACCGTCGGCGCGGGCGATACCTTCAACGCCGGGGTTCTGTGCGCGCTGCATGAGGCCGGGGTCCTGACCAAGGCGGGCGTGGCGTCGCTGTCCGATGCCGTGCTGGATGCGGCGCTGACGCTGGGCGCGCAATCCGCCGCCGTGACCGTCAGCCGCGCCGGGGCCAACCCGCCGTGGCGGAACGAACTGTGAGGGCGGTTCTTCAGCGCGTCAGCCGTGCCTCTGTCACGGTTGAAGGCAAAGTCACGGGCGAAATCGGTCCCGGCCTGATGATCCTGATCTGCGCGATGGAGGGCGACACCGACGCCAAGGCCGACCAACTGGCGGCCAAGATCGCCAAGATGCGGATTTTCAAGGATGAGGCGGGGAAGATGAACCTCTCCATCCGCGATATCGGCGGCGCGGCCTTGGTGGTCAGCCAATTCACCCTCGCCGCCGATCTGCGCGGCAACCGTCCCGGCTTTTCCACCGCCGCCAAACCGGATGAGGGCAAGCGGCTGTATGACTACTTCAGTGACCGGTTGCGGGCCGAGGGCGTGCCGGTGGAAAACGGCATCTTCGGTGCCAACATGGATGTGAGCCTGAACAACGACGGGCCGGTGACGATCTGGATGGACGTCTGATCACTTGAACGGGTTGGACGGATCTTCGTTCAGCACGTCGCCACATTCCCCCAGCGCCGCGATCGAGGCGCTGGACCCGGCCAGCGAGTAATCCTTCACCCCGTCGCCGCCGTCATCCATCAGGTACAGCCGCGACCCGCGCGCGATTTCCTTGATGAAACCATAGGCCGCATCGTCGTCGCCCAAAGTGAAGAGGACCGAGTTTTCGTAAAGGTCCGCTTCGTTCAGCGTCCAGGGCGACCGGCGGTCGATCTGGATCATCAGATCGGCGGTGCCTTCGTCGAACTGCCAGTCGTCGGAATAGAATTGCAGCTTGACCGTCTGGTCCTGCAACACCCAGAGCGAGAAGCTGTCACCGGGGGCTGACACCTGCGCGACACAGCCGAAACTGCCATCGTCGAAGGCCACGGCCTCGACCGTCCAGTGCTTGTGGGAAAAGACAACCTCGGATTGGGCCTCGGCCCATGCGGAAACCGGGGTCAGGATCACGGCGGCAAGGCCGCAGGCAAGCATCGATTTCATCAAATCACCATCGTCAATCAAGCTGGCGCAAAAATCTGCGCGCCGGATATGCCGAGATTGCAATCTGTCCGGTGATTCCTTGAAGCCCGCAGTTCACGGCGCGGTGAGTTGGCCCACCGCGCCGGGACGTTGTCTCAGTCCGCGAATTCCCACGGCGTGATGAAGCCGCCGATGGCGTCCTGAACCTTTTCCCGCGCGGGGTTGCCAGACCGGCTGACGCGGGCCACAAGACCGCGCTTCTTGTCTTCGATCACCTCGACCACGCGGGACGACAGGCCCGCCTTGGCCAGCGCCTCGTCATAGATGCGGCGGATGGCCAGACGGCGCAGGTCGGGCTTGAACACCTTGCCCACGGCGGTTTTCGGCAGTTCCGGCAGGA
Organism: Paracoccaceae bacterium; assembly: GCA_027486345.1. Classification (GTDB taxonomy): domain Bacteria; phylum Pseudomonadota; class Alphaproteobacteria; order Rhodobacterales; family Rhodobacteraceae; genus Paragemmobacter. Next base: position 114,844 of record JAIXPH010000030.1, on the reverse strand, counting down.
TTTCGATATGCTTCGGCTGGGCCGCGCGTTCGTGGATATGGGTCTGGGCGTAACTCAGCAGTTCCTCGATCCCGATGGACTTGCCCTTGACCAGTTCGACATAGGCGCAGGGCACTTCGCCGGAATGCAGATCCGGCTGGCCGATGGCGCCGACAAAGGCGACGGCCTCATGCTTCATCAGGCCTTCCTCGATCACGGCGGGGTCGATGTTGTGGCCGCCCCGAATGATCAGGTCTTTCGCCCGGCCGGTGATGTAAAGATACCCATCCGCGTCGATCCGGCCCAGATCGCCGGTCCGCAGGAAGCGGCCTTCGGCAAAGAGGTCGCGGTTCTTGTCCACCTCGGTATAGGTCGAGCCTTCGAAGACGCCGGGGTTGGCCACGCAAATCTCGCCCACTTCGTCCACGGCGCAATCGCGGAAGCCTTCGGGTGTCTTTTGCAGGATGCGGACATGGGTGTGCGGGAAGGGCAGGCCGACCGAGCCGATCTTCTTGGTCCCGCCGGGCGGGTTGACCGAGACAAGGCAGGTGCATTCCGTCAGGCCATAGCCTTCGACGATCTCGATCCCGGTTTCCTTCTTGAAGCGGTTGTAAAGCTCGATGGGCAGCGGGGCAGACCCCGAGAAGGCATTCTTCAGGCTGGAGATATCGGCATTGATCGGGCGCTGCATCAGCGCGGCCAATGCGGTGGGCACGGTGATCAGGTAGGTCGCCTTGTAGCGTTCGACCAGTTTCCAGAGGTTGTCGAACACGCCCTCGCCGCGATAGCCCGCCGGGGTGGGGAACACCACATGTGCACCCGAGGCGATCATCGACATCAGGACCGGATAGGCGGCGAAGACATGGAACAAGGGCAGCGGGCACATCACCGTGTCCGTTTCCTTGAACAAAAGCCGCGCGCCCAGCCAGCCGTTATAGACCATGCCCGACACCTTGTGCTGCGCCACCTTGGGCATGCCCGTCGTCCCGCCGGTGTGGAAATAGGCGGCGACGCGGTCGGTCTTGGCATCGGTGAAGGTCAGGCGGTCAGCGGAGTGCTTTGCCATCTCGGTTGCGAAGTTCAGCACATTGGCGGAATGCGCGACCGGGGTCTTGGGGCGGATCAGCGGCACGATCAGCCGTTTCGCGCCGGTCAGGTAGGGCACGAGGTCCACCTCCACCACCGCCTTGACGCCGGGGGCGTGGCGCACGGCCTCGGCCACCTTTTGCGGGACGTCGGTCTTGGGGAAGCCGCGCAGGGTGACGACGACCTTGGCCTTTGTCTCGCGCAGGATGGCACTGATCTGTTGCGGCTCCAGCAGCGGGTTGATCGGGTTGACGATCCCCGCGACGGCCCCGCCCAGCAAGGTGACGGCGGTTTCAAGGCAATTGGGCAGGACATAGGCCACCACATCGCCTTCGCCCACGCCAAGGCTGCGGAACATGTTGGCGGCCTGCGTCACCTGACGGTGTAGGTCATTCCACGTCAGGGTCTTCGACTTGTCCTGCGGGCCGGAGAAGATCTGATAGCTGATCGCGGGGCGCGCGCCATGGGCATCGCGGGCGCGGGTCAGGAATTCATACATGCTGCGGGCAACGTCACGCTGTTCCCACGGCTTTTCATTCTCGATGGCCTTGATGTCGGCCAGATTGGCGAAAGTCCCCATCGTCTCCTCCCGTTTTGTGCCCTCTGTGATCGGGGGCTTCAGGCGAAGATGCGGATGATCCGGGCCGGTTACAAGGTGCGCCCCGCCCGGAAACGCAACGTCAGACGCGTCTCAGGCCTGCCCATCGGTGAATTGCAGGCGGGCGAGACGGGCATAGAGCCCGCCTTCGGCCACCAGTTCGTCATGCGTGCCGATGGCGCTGATGCGGCCTTGGTCAAAGACGACGATGCGGTCGGCGCGTTTCACCGTGGCCAGACGGTGGGCCACGACCAGCGTGGTGCGGCTTTCCGACAACCGCTCCACCGCCGCCTGCACTGCCTGTTCGGATTCGGCGTCAAGCGCCGACGTCGCCTCGTCCAGCAGCAGAACCGGGGCGTCACGCAGGATGGCGCGGGCGATGGCGATGCGCTGGCGCTGACCGCCGGACAGCATCACGCCGCGCTCGCCCAGATAGGCGTCATAGCCGCCGGGCAGGGCGGCGATGAAATCATGCGCGGCGGCGGCGCGGGCGGCCTCCTCAACCTCGGCATCCGTCGCATCGGGTCGGCCGAAGCGGATGTTCTCGCGCGCCGAGGCGGCAAAGATCACCGGGCTTTGCGGCACCAGCGCGATGGCGCGGCGGAAATCGGCGCGGGCCATGTCGGGCAGCGCGATCCCGTCGAGCGAGATGGTCCCGCCATCCGGGTCATAGAAGCGCAGCAGCAGTTGCAGGATCGTGGTCTTGCCCGCCCCCGACGGGCCGACCAGCGCCACGGTTTCGCCGGGGCGGACGGTCAGGTTGACCTCGTTCAGGGCGCTGACCTCGGGCCGGGCCGGATAGCGGAAGGTCACCTTGTCAAAGCTTATCATGCCGCGCACCGGGCGGGGCAGGGGCACGGGGCGGACGGGGTCTTGCACCGTGTCTTCGGCGTTCAAGAGTTCGACCAACCGTTCGGTCGCCCCTGCGGCGCGCTGAACCTCGCCCCAGATTTCCGACAGGGCGCCCACCGCGCCTGACACCATCACGGCATAGATGACAAACTGCACCAATTCGCCCGCCGACATCTGCCCCGCCCGCACGTCGCGCGCGCCGATCCACAACACGCCGACAACGCCCGTGAACACGAGGAAGATCACGATCACGGTCATCCACGCCCGCACCTTGATCCGCGTGGCGGCGGAGCCATAGGCGCGTTCCGTCACATTGGCAAAGCCGCCGCGCGTCAGTCCCTCATGCGTAAAGGCCTGCACGGTCTGCACGGCGGAGAGCGCCTCTCCGGCGGAATGCGAGGATTCGGCGATCATGTCCTGATTTTCGCGCGACAGCGCGCGCAACCGGCGGCCCAGCACGATGATGGGCACCACGACCGCAGGCACCAGCAGCAGCACCAGCCCCGTCAACTTGCCCGAGGTCCAGAACAACAGCCCAAGGCCCCCCAGCAGCATCAGCACATTGCGCAGCGCGACCGAGACGGACGAGCCGATCAGCGACAGGATCAGCGTGGTGTCGGTGGTGATGCGCGAGAGCACTTCTCCGGTCAGGGTGCGTTCGAAAAAGGCAGGCGACATGCCCAGAACGCGGTCAAACACCGCGCGGCGGATGTCGGCGACGACCCGCTCTCCCAGTCGCGTGACGAAGTAGTAGCGCAAGCCCGTCCCGATGGCCAAAAGCGCCGCCACGACCAGCGCCGCGCCGAAGTATTGGTCCAACAGGCTGACATCCTGATTGAAGCCGTCGATCACCCGGCGCACGGCCAGGGGCAGGATCAGACTGACCCCGGCGGTCAGCACCAGTGCGAGGCCAGCCAGCACCGTCAGGCGGCGGTAGGGCCAAAGAAAGGGAGCAAGCCCCCGCAAGGCCCCCACGCGGCGCGACGGCGCGCGCTGTTCGGTCGAGTCGTCCTTGGCCATGATCCCTCCGGCGGTTCGCGGCACGGTTTAGGCCAAGCCGGGGTGGGCGGGCAAGCGGCGGCAGTGCCGCGCCTGCCGCCGCAGTCATTGCATTTGCGTGAAGTAGAAAACTGCGCCAGCCACGATCAGGCCGACAACGACCGCACCGGCGATCTTCCACGCCGAATAGGGGCGTTCGCCCTGCACCTTGCCGGTCTGACCGTTCACGACGAAGCGGTAACTCTTGTCGTTGTATTTGTAGGCGGCCATCCAGATCGGCAGCAGCACATGTTTGAACGTCTCATCCGACCAGTCGGTATCGACGCTGTCGATGCGCTGTTCATCGCCGCCGATGTCGCGGCGGATGTCCTGTTCGATCACGCCCGCCATCACCTCGCGTCCGATGGCGTGCCCGTCGGCAAGGCCAACGGTGTAACCTTCGGCGGTGAACCCGGCGAGGTAATCGGGCGAATAGGGCTGCAACGCTGACAAATCCCATGGGGCGAGGTTGTCGGTGTAATTGCGCGGCAGGCTCTGGCTGGCCAACACCAGCACATCGTCGAACTGCCGCGCGACACGGCCCGAAGCGCGGCTCCACCTTGTGCGCTGGACCTGTTCGGTTTCGGTCTTGCCGTTTCGGGTGACGGTGCGGGTTTCATAGTAGTGATCGCCGCGCTGCCCGACGTACCGCGAGCGCGTGTCGGCATCGAAGGTCCAGTAGGGCACATAAAGCCCCGCCAGCGCCCGGCCTTTGCGCGCATAGTCCTGCAAGCCGTTGGGGGCAAACCACAGGCTGCCCAGCCAATCGGTCATCGCCTGCCGCGCCTGCCCTTCGTTCAGCACGAAGGGCAGCACCGCCTGCGGTTTGATCTTGCGCTCTGTCCCGGTGTCGATGGCGACGGGCGTGGCGCAGAACGGGCATTCCGTGGCATGGGTCGCGCCGTTGAACTCGACCTGCGCGCCGCAATTGGGGCAGGGCGTTGTCCGCACGTCCTGCATCTCGGCGGGGGCGAGGTCGTCGCTCAAGCCCCGCTGAAGGTCAATCTCACCCAAGGCGCGGGTCTTGCGTTCGGAAGGCTGGTCCGGAATGGGCTGCACATGACCGCAATGGTCGCAGCGCATCTCGGTCGCGCCGGGCAGATAGCGCAGGTCTGCGCCACATTGGGCGCAGGGCCAGCGGGTTCGGGTCTCGGTCATGGCGGGGGTCCGTTCAGGTAATCGGGAAACTGGTCAAGCGGTCCGGGTCAGCCCATCGGCGGCGGCGGTGGGGGCGGAACCTGCGCAAAGAGCCGCGCCAGCGCAGTATCGCCTGCCGCTTTCCAGCCGTCCTGCCCGGCGGTCCAGACCATGGTCGCCCGTGTCAGGGTGCCATTCGCCACCATCGCGGCAAGGTCGGCGTCGCCAAAGGGGCCCTTGGTCGCGCCGTTTTCGGCCACATGCCAGACGGTTGCCGCAGGCGGCGGCGGGGGCGGTGCGGCGACCGCAGGGGCGGCAGCGGCAGGTGCCGCACCCCACGGCCCCATGTTCTGCGCCATCGCCATCCCCATCGCGGCGCCCATCCCGGCGGTCATGGCATCGCCTGCCGATCCGGGTTTGCCCATCGCCTCGGCGGCCGAGAACTGCATGTACTTGTTCAGATCCCCGGCAAGCCCGACCGAGGTCCGCTTGTCCAGCGCCTTTTCCACCTCTTCGGGCAGCGAGATGTTCTCGATGTAGAACTCCGGCAGTGTCAGGCCGTACCCTGCGATGGTGGGCGCGATGGCCCCGGCGATCAGCTTGGACAAATCGCCCGTGTTGGCTGCCATGTCGAGCACCGGGATTCCCGATTTGGCAATCGACTGGCTGAACTCCTGCACGATGATGTTGCGGATCTGGTCCGAAACCTCATCCGCCGTGAACTCTCCGTCGGTGCCCACGATCTCCTTGAGGAAGACCCCGGGATCGGACACGCGCATGGAATAGCTGCCAAAGGCGCGCAGCCGCACCGGGCCGAACTCCGGGTCGCGGCACATGATCGGGTTCTTCGTGCCCCATTTCAGGTCGTTGAACCGCGTGGTCGAGACGAAGTAGACCTCGGATTTGAAGGGCGAATTGAAGCCGTGATCCCAGTGCTGCAACGTCGTCATGATCGGCAGGTTGTTGGTTTCCAGCATGTAGAGGCCGGGACCGAAGACATCGGCCAACTGCCCTTCATGCACGAAAACCGCCGCCTGACCTTCGCGCACGGTCAGCTTGGCGCCGTATTTGATGGCGTTGTTGTAGCGCTCGAAGCGCCAGACCATCGTATCGCGCGTGTCATCGGTCCAATCGATGACATCGACGAATTCGCCCTTGAGGAAACCGAACACCATTCCATCCTCCTTGCCGCATGGGCTGCGGCAGTGTCACTGTGATCGCCGCAACATGCGGCGTGCCGTCTCAACTGTTGCCGCCCAGAAGCCGGGCGGCAAGCGATTCCACGATGGGCCGCGCCTCGTATTCGGTCATGCCGGGGCGCAGCGCCGGATTGTAAAGCATCTTCAGCATCAATTCATCCTGCGTCGTCAGCAGGGCGAATTCCTCGTCATCGTTGAAGATCGACGGGCGGGCGGTGGGGCTGTCATTGGCCAGACCCAATCCTTGGGCGATTTCCTCGTGGATGCAGGACAGCCGCAAAAGATCGGGATGTTCGGCGCGGATCACGGCGAAGGCGCGGGTGTAAACCGACCCTTCGCCTTCGGACATCGCATAGACAAGGCAATAGGTCGAGCGCGGCATCCGGGTGATTCCCGCCGCCTCGACCGCCGTCAGACCGGGCAGGGCCGAGCGGATCTGCGGGTCCAACGTCTGGCGCTCATCCTCGCTGACAATGAAGACCCAGAAGTTCGGCGCGGCATCGTCCAGCCGGATGACGTGGCCGGTGATCCGCTCCAGCCGCGCAAGATACGATGCCACGCGCGCCGTATCCGTCGCCCGCCGTTCCGCGCTCACTGACGGCCCGAAGCGCAAACCCACCCGCACCGGCGTTTCCCACCGGCGCAGGCGGCTGGCCGTCAGCTTTTGCACCGGGCCCGAGGAGGAGCGGCTGTATTCATCATAAAGCGCGATCCGCAGGAAGTTTTCCGCCAGCATCCGGTCGGTATAGGGCGTGTCCCGTCCGCCGCCATCGGTTCGCAGCAGGCCTTGCGACAGCAACTGCTGCTGTACCCGGGCGTAATGCATCATCGCCACGGCCGATTCCTGCGTGACCGCAGGGGCTACCATTTCATCCGGCTGCGCCGGCGCGATGACCGCAGGCACCGGCACCTGCGGTGCGGGCACCGCTGCGACACAGCCGGCGACCGCCGTGGCGCAGATCAGGGCGATTGCCGTCTTCAGCGGCGCGGCAGGTCTGGCAATCACACGCAGGATCGGTTCCTTTTCAGCCGTTCGCCGGCGCTTCCGGTGCTTGCGTCGCCCGCGCACGGGCAGAGGCGAGCGTGTCGCGCAATTCGGCTTCCATCTTCACCAACTCCACCTCGGCAGAGGCGCGGCGGGTCTTGCCTTCGTCGGCAATCCTCAGGCTGTCCTCGATCGTGGCGATCAGGGTCGCGTTGGCGGCCTTGACGGCTTCGATGTCGAACACGCCGCGTTCCATCTCTTCGCGCACGGTGCGGTTGGCCTCTTGCAGATTCTCGGCATTCGCCTTGAGCAGTTCGTTCGTCAGGTCGTTCGCGTCACGGACGGCTTCGGCGGCATCCTTGGACCGCTGGATCGTCACCGCCTGCGCCAATTGGGTTTCCCAAAGCGGGACCGTGTTGACAAGGGTGGAGTTAATCTTGGTTACCAAAGATTTGTCGTTTTCCTGCACCAGACGAATGGACGGCAGGCTTTGCATCGTCACCTGACGGGTCAGGCGCAGGTCATGCACCCGGCGGTCAAGGTCGTCGCGGGCGGCACGCAGGTCGCGCAGCTCTTGTGCCTTCTTGACCTGATCCTCTGCCGGGGCGGCGGCAACCTCGGCCTCTTTGGCCGGGATCGTCACCTCATCCGTCTCTTTCAGCTTGGCCACGCCCGCCGCGATGTAGATCGCCAACTCGTCATAAAAGCGCAGGGTCTTTTCATAAAGCAGGTCCAGCGCCTTGATGTCTTTCAGCAAGGTGTGTTCGTGCTTGAGCAGGTTTTCGGTGACGCGGTCGATCTGGCCCTGCACCTCTTCGTAGCGGGCCACGAATTGCGCGATGGGGGCAGCCTGCCCGGTCAGCTTGTCCCACCAGCTGCGTTCGCGGCTGAGGTCCAGCTCTTCGGACGAAAACCCCCGGATGGTCGAGACGATCTCGCGCAGCGCATCGCCTGCGGGGCCGACATCCTTGTTCTTCACGCCTTGCAGCATCTCTTGCGAGATGACCTGCAATTCGGCCTGCGCGGCAGAGCCGAAAGAGATGATGGATTGCGTGTTGGTCAGGTCCACCTCGTCCATCCGGCGCTTGATTTCGGCAGCCTGATCCGGGGCGGCGGCCTCAAGCGCGACCACCTCACCGGTCGGAACGGGCAAAAGTGCGGTGGTCACCTTTTCCACTTCGGCAAGCGCGGTGGCGGCATCGGTGCGGACAGTGTCGGACATGTAACCAATTCCCTGAGCAAGGGCGGGCAAACCCGCCGGTCAATCTGCAACATACGTCGGAGGCGTGGCATGGCGGTTCAAGACCGCGTGCACGTTTCCCTTAACTCCAGCCTGCGACAGCCGTGCGAAAACTTCCAGTCCGGTTTTTGGGGACGGCGGTTTCGGGCCACATGCCCCGGTGCGGGTCAGCCTTCGCGTTTCAGCCGTTCGCGCAGCACCTCGATCTCGATGTTCATGGCGTTCTGGTCATTGGACAAAAGCGCCTTGGTGCGGCTGGCGAAATTGGTCTCAAGGTCGGTCAGCAGCGCCTCATAATCGGACCGCGCCTTTGCATCGCGTGAGGTGCCATAGACATCGGCAAAGCGCACCGTCGCGTCACGGGCCCCCATCAGATAGACCGACAGATACTTGCGCGCGGCGGTCAGATCACCCGGATCGCCCTCGATGCTGCGAAACATGGCGCGGGCTGTGGTGGTGAAACGGTCCACCCGCGCCTCCAGCGCGCGGTCATTGGCGCGCAGGATCGCGTCCTTCATGCCCGACAGGAATTTCTCCGCCTCATCCACCGCGCGCGCCACGCGGTCGGTCTGGAAGGTGTCCAGCCCTTCGGCCCCCTTGTCCTTCAGCGGATCAAGGCCGAATGCCCCCAGATGCAGCGCCGCCGCCGCCAGACCCAACCCCGCCGCCACGGCGAGCGACGGGTTGGACAGATGCGCCACCACGGCCACCGCCAGCCCGATCAGCACTGATCCGGCCATCTTGCGCGGAAAGGCGGGGCGGCGGGCGATGCGGCGCGCGTCAAAGGCGTCCTGCGCCTTGATCCCCTCGCGCGTCAGCCACGCCGAGAGCAGACCCAGCGCCGTCGCCCCCAAGGATTGCACCAGCGCCGAGCCGTCCCCCGTGAACCCCGGGTAAAGGAAGGCAAGCACAGCGACGAAGAAGAAATTGGCCCGCGCCCCCATCCGCGCCGGGCGTTTCTGGTCAAAGGGGTTCTGAGCGGAGGGGGCTGCCGCAGGCTGCGTGCCAGAGGCGCTGCCAGACCCACCGGGGCTGTATTTGCCGCCAAACCGCTGCGCCATCACACACCCCCAACCGCGACATAGCCGATCACGGCCACCAAAAGGACATAAGCCAAAATCTGAAGGCCGCGTGCCTGCATCGCCCACTCTTCCCAAACCTGTGCGCCGCCCGAAGGGCTAGCCTCTGGCGCGACTATAGGCGAAGGTTCAGCGACTTGCCAACGTGGTGGCAGGGATCGGCGGAAGCCCGGTCACTCCTTGCGCGGCGGGCGCGGTTTGCCCGTGGGCTTGCCGCCTGTGGGTCTGGACCCTTGAGGCTTGCTGGTCGTGTGGCGACCTGCGCCAGACCGTTCGCCTGCAGGTTTGCCCGCTGACCGCGCCCCGGCGGGTTTATCCCCGCCAAAGGCCGCGCCGCCGGTTTTCGGCCCCGCCGAACGCGCCGCAGAAGGGCGCTCCTTGGCGGCCGGTTTACCCCCCGTCGCACGGTCGCCAAAGCCCGGTTTGCCGGTGCCGCGCGCGGGTGCCTTGGGGCGATCCCCCTCTTCACGACGTGCCGCGCCTGCCGGTTTGCCGCCGGCACGGGCCGGACGCGCGGCGTCCTCCCCCCGCTTCGCAGCCGAGGTGCCAAAGCGGCGCGGGGCAGGGCCATCCCCCGCCCCTCTATCCACCGTTACAGTCCGGCGCGGCGCGGGCTTTTCCGACGCAGCCGCTCCTGCCCGTGCGGGGCGCGCCGGGCGATCCCCTGTGGCGGACCGACCACGCGGAGTGTCACCCTCGGTGCGGTGGACAGGGCGCTTGGTCGTCATCTCTTCGTCCAGCCAGCGCGGCGCATCGCCCTTGGGTTTGCGCCCGGCCCCTGCCGGAACCGACCGGCGCGGGGCAACATCGTCGGCCTTGCGCGAGGTGGTCGTGCGTGTCACCCGTCGTGCAGGGGCCTCCTCACCCGTCTCGGCGGTCAGGCCCAACTGGTCGCGCAGCACCTTGGCGCGGACTTCCTCGACATCGCCGGGCTGCATCTCATTCAGGCGGAAGGGGCCATAGCTGACCCGGATCAGCCGGTTCACTGTCAGCCCGATCTCGGCCATGGCGCGGCGGATTTCGCGGTTCTTGCCCTCGCGCAGACCCACCGTCAGCCAGGCATTCGCGCCCTGATGGCGGTCCATCACCAACTCCATCGGCTGGAAGCGTTCGCCGTCCACCGTGATGCCCCGGCGCAGCGGCTCCAGATCGGCATCGGTCGGGTTGCCCTTCACCCGCACGCGGTACTTCCGCAGCCAGCCCGTCGAGGGAAGTTCCAACCGCCGCTTCAAGCCACCATCATTGGTCAGCAGGAGCAGCCCTTCGGAGTTGAGATCGAGCCGCCCCACCGACATCACGCGCGGCAGGTCTTCGGGCAGGTTGTCAAACACCGTATCCCGCCCCTTTTCATCCGAGGCCGAGGTGACCAAGCCTTCGGGCTTGTAGTAAAGCCACAGCCGCGCCGCCTCGGGCGGGGCGACGGGCTTGCCGTTGATGGTGATCTTGTCCTTGGCGGTGATGTTCAAGGCCGGGCTGTCGATCACCTTGCCATTCACCGCGACTTGACCGGTCTCGATCATCCGCTCCGCCTCACGCCGCGAGGCGACACCGGCGCGCGACAGGTATTTGGCGATCCGCTCACCCTCTGGGATGTCGGTCTTGGTGGTCGTTTTGGGCGCGGGCTTTTTCATCGGGCAGTCCTAATGGGCAAGCGCTGTGCTTAGCCCAAAGGCCAAGGCTTTTCCACCCCGTTGCCAAAGGCGCGGTGATCCGCAGGACAGGCGCGTGCCGCGCCTGACGGCTATCAGGCCAAAGCCGCGCCTGCGCGCGTCTTCGGGCGTGTCAGGGGGCGCTCGCGCCCCCTCTGGCCGCAAGCGGCCATTCACCCCCTGAGGATATTTGCGCAACGGGGAAGCGGGCGTGGGGAGAGGTGAAACAGGGGTTTGCCGCCGCACGCGCCTTGGCCTATCAAACGCCATGAACTTTCGGTCCCACATGGAGATCGCGCTGGCCGAGGCCCGCGCCGCCGCCCTTCGCGGGGAGGTGCCGGTGGGCGCTGTCCTGATCGCGCCGGATGGGCGTGTCGTGGCGCAGGCCGGGAACCGCACGCGGGAATTGTCGGACCCCACCGCCCATGCCGAGGTCTTGGTGATCCGCGCCGCTTGTGCTGCCGCAGGGTCAGAGCGGCTGCCGGGGCATGATCTTTACGTCACGCTGGAACCTTGCCCGATGTGCGCCGCGGCCATTTCGGCTGCGCGGATCGGGCGGCTCTACTACGGCGCGGCAGACCCGAAATCCGGGGGTGTGGCTTTCGGCGCGCGGGTGTTTTCCCATCCGCAATGCCACCATGCGCCTGAGGTCTATGACGGCATCGCCGGGGCCGAGGCAGAAGCGATGCTGAAAACCTTCTTCGCCGCGCGGCGTTAGGGGGGGCGGCGTCAGCCCGCCAATTCCCAACCGTCGGGATAGAAATCATGCGCCAGCGCGATTTCCGTCGAGAGTCGTTCCTTGGCCCAGATCGCATCCGGCGTGACCGGCATCGGGCCGTAAGCCGCGATCATCGTCTCGCCATCCGCTGACCGGCGCGTGCGGAACCCGGCCTTGCGCAAGGCGGCGTCAAAGGCTTTCCAATCGGCGTCGATCTCTTCCAGAAAGAACAGGAATTCCACGACCGAGGTTTCGGGCAACCCCCGCACCCCTTTGAAGGTGGCGATGGTCTCGCGGCGTTGGGCTTCGTAATTGTGCGACATCTGCGCCTCCGGGGCTTATGCTGTGGCTGCTATCACCCCATCAGGCGCGCCGCCAGACGGTTTTGCCGTTCGATCACGCGGGGCAGGTCGATGCTGGCCATCTGCCCCTCTGCCACGATGCGTCGCCCTTCGACAAACAGATCCCGCACCCGCGTCGGGCCGCAGAGCAGCAAGGCACCGACGGGCTCCCATGATCCCGCAGCCTCAATCCCCGACATGTCCCAAATGGCGATATCGGCGCGCTTGCCCGGCTCCAGGGACCCACAGTCGTCCCGCCCAAGCACCCGTGCCCCGCCAAGGGTGGCAATCTCCAACGCCTCGCGCACACCCATGGCGTCGGCGCCAAGGCTGACCCGTTGGAGCAGCATCGCCTGCCGCGCCTCGGCCACCAGATTGCCGGCGTCATTGCTGGCTGATCCATCGACACCCAGACCGACTTTCACCCCGGCATCCCGCATCCCGCGCACCGGCGCGATCCCAGACCCAAGACGGCAATTGGAACAGGGGCAATGCGCCACCCCGGTGCCGGACCGCGCGAAGAGGTCAATCTCTGCTCCATCCAGCTTGACGCAATGCGCGTGCCAGACATCGTCGCCGGTCCAGCCAAGCTCTTCGGCATATTGCCCTGGACGGCAGCCGAACTTGGCCAGAGAGTAGGCGATGTCCTCGTCATTCTCGGCCAGATGGGTGTGCAGCATCACGCCCTTGTCACGGGCCAACACCGCGGCGTCGCGCATCAGGTTGCGGCTGACGGAGAACGGCGAACAGGGGGCGAGGCCGACCCGCACCATCGCGCCGGGGCGGGGATCGTGGAAGGCATCGACCAAGCGGATGCAATCTTCTAGGATCGCCGCCTCGCGCTCCACCAGACTGTCCGGCGGCAGACCGCCCTCGCTTTCGCCGATGCTCATCGCCCCGCGCGTGGGGTGAAAGCGCAGGCCCACTTCGGCGGCCGCTGCGATGGTGTCATCCAGCCGCGCGCCATTGGGGTAAAGATACAGGTGATCCGAGGTCAGCGTGCAGCCCGACAGCGCCAGTTCCGCCAATCCCACCTGCGCCGAGGTGAACATCTCCTCTGGCCCGAAGCGCGCCCAGATCGGATAGAGCGTCTTGAGCCAGCCGAAAAGCAAGGCATCCTGCCCCCCCGGCACAGCCCGCGTCAGGGTCTGGTACAGATGGTGATGCGTGTTGACCAAGCCCGGCGTCACGACACAGCCCGCCGCGCGCAGCACCTCGCCGGATGTGTGCAACCCCACCCCGACGGCGGCGATCACCCCGCCCCGGATCAGCACATCGCCGCCCGCAATCTCGCGCCGCGCGCCATCCATGGTGACGACCGCTGCCGCCCCTTGGATCAGGATTTCCCGTTCGGACATGAACACCCTCCGCTTTCGACCATCCCGGTCTTTGCCCACCCCCTTCGGTGGAACCCCTGCGGCCCTGCGACAGAAGGAGGAAGGACTCGCATCGGGCTTCAAAATCCTAACCGGAGCAACAGCGTGGGAAAACCCCAAAGGCTTCCCCGTTGCTGAAATATCCCGGGGGAAACGCCCGCGTCTGCGGGCGTTGGGGGCTGGCCCCCGCACGCGCCTGCGCTCGCGCCCTGCGCGAGGGCAGGCTTACGGCTTGCGCGGGCTTGCCCGCGCGCCGCGGGATCAGCTGTTCAGCAGCGCCAGCGCCTCGGCGTGGATCGAGGCATTGGCGGCGGCGAGGACGCGCCCGCCCTGATGGCAGGGACCGCCGGTCCAGTCCGTCACGATCCCGCCTGCCGCCTCGATCACCGCGATGGGGGCTTGGACGTCATAGGCCTGCAAGCCCGCCTCAATCACCAGATCGATGGTCCCTGCTGCAATCAGGGCGTAGGCATAGCAATCCGTGCCGTAGCGGACCAGTTTCGCCTTGGCCGCCACCCGTCGGAAGGCGGCGCCTTCGTCTGGCGTGCCCACCTCGGGGAAGGTCGTCATCACGATGGCCTGCGACAGGGCGCGCGGGGCGCGTGCCCGCAAGGGGGACTCGCCCTGCGGGCCGACCACACGCGCGACGCCAAAGCCGCCTTCGAACCGCTCTGCGATATAGGGCTGGTCGATCAGGCCGTAGATCGGCCCGACCTCATCCGCGACCGAGATCAGCACCCCCCATGTCGGCGTGCCGGACAGATAGCCGCGGGTGCCGTCGATGGGGTCAAGCACCCATGTCAGGCCGGAGGTCCCGGCGTGTTGCCCGTATTCCTCGCCCAAGATTCCGTCCTGCGGGCGGCGGGCGGCAAGGATCGCGCGCATCCGCTCTTCGGACAGGCGATCCGCGACGGTCACCGGGTCGAACCGTGCCGTCTCCTTGCTGTCCGCCGAAAGGTCCGCCTTGCGGAAATGCTGCAAGGTGGCCAGACGGGCGGCGTCGGCCAGTGCATGCGCGGTGGCGATCAGGTCAGCCTGCTCGGCCTGCGACAGCGAAAGACGGGGGCGCGTGGCCATCTGGGACCTCCTGACATGACGACGCCCCCGGCGCTAAAGGCTCCGGGGGCGTCGGTCAAGCGTCCGGGTCTGTTCAGGCGGCGTCCGACAGGACGCGGGCCAGATCGAACAGGCGGCGGCGCTGCGCTTCGGGGATGGCGTAATAGGACCGCACCAGTTCGAGCGCCTCCTTGTCGGCCATCATGTCGGCTTCGGCCGAGCGGGCGCTTTCGCGGGCGTCATCCAGACCCTCGAAGAAGAACGAGATGCTGACACCCAGCGCATCCGCGATGTCCCACAGCCGCGAGGCGGAAACGCGGTTCATCCCGGTCTCGTATTTCTGGATCTGCTGGAACTTGATCCCGACCTTGTCGGCGAGCTGCTGTTGCGTCATGCCGACCATCCAGCGGCGGTGACGGATACGCTTGCCGACATGGGCATCGACGGGATGTTTCATGTTTGGTGCCTTTCAAGCGGAGTTTGTTGCTTTCCTGTAAGCAATTTTTCCGCCAAAATCGCCGGACATCGCGGTTTGTGAATAATTCTCTTCAGTGACCCGAAAACCTGTCTTTTCGGATATGTCTGTTGATACAGGTTGGAGGGCCGGCGCATCTGTTAGAGGGTAATCATCCAAGGGGCGCGAGGCCCGCGCTGACTTCGCGCTTAGGGTTATTTGCAAAATGCAATGCAAATTGCATTGCGCGTTGCGACGGGCTTCGCTTTTCGATGGAATGCAGCGGCCCATGCGCGGGGCGCGGAAACGGCGAAAACGTAGTTAACAGTTGAAAGACGGGGGGAATTTTCGATGCGCGCATGGGAAATCGCGGAACTCGGTCGGCCGCCGGCTCTGACCGACCGTCCGATGCCCCAGCCCAAGGCGGGCGAGGTGCGCTTGCGCATCTACGCCTGTGGGTTGAATTTCGCGGATCTGCTGATGGCCGAGGGACGCTATCAGGATCGCCCGGCCTTGCCCTTCATCCCCGGTCTGGAATGCGCGGGCGTGGTCGAGGCGCTGGGTCCGGGCGTGGCCGGACCCAGCTTGGGCGCGCGGGTTGCGGTCTATGGCGGGCAGGGCGGTCTGGCGGAGTACGGATGTTTTCAGGCCGATCATCTGGTACCGCTTCCGGACAGCATGACCATGGTTGAGGCGGCGGGGTTCCTGATCGCCTATGGCACCAGCCATCTTGCGCTCACCCACAAGGCCCGCCTGCAACCGGGCGAGACGCTGTTCGTCACCGGGGCGGCGGGCGGCGTCGGCTTGACGGCGGTCGAATTGGGCAAACGCCTGGGCGCGCGGGTCATCGCCAGCGCGCGGGGGGCCGAAAAGCTGGCCGTGGCGCGTGCGGCGGGTGCGGATGAGGTGATCGACAGCGACGCCCCCGACCTGAAGGATCGCTTGCGTGCCTTGGGCGGGGTGGATGTCTGTTACGATGCGGTGGGCGGGGCGGGGTTCGACGCCACCTTGCGCGCGATGCGGCCTGACGGGCGGATGCTGGCCATCGGCTTTGCCTCGGGAACGGTGCCGCAGGTGCCTGCCAATCTGCTTCTGGTCAAGAACGTCAGCGTGATCGGCTTCTGGTGGGGCGGCTATCTTGGCTTTGCCCCAGCCCTGTTGCGCGACAGTCTGGCCACCTTGATGTCATGGCATGCCGAGCGCCGCCTTGCCCTGCATGTCAGCCACGTGCTGCCATTGGCAGAGGCGCAGGCGGGGCTTGCCCTGCTGCGCGACCGGGCGGCGGTGGGCAAGGTGGTCATCGACTGCCTGACCTGAGGCACCGGGGCCGGGGCTGCCTGTCGAAAATCTGCATTTTTCCTGTCGCTTTTCCGCGGCGGTGGTTCTTGAAAGCGCGGCGCGGGATGCTGATATTGACGGCATAAGGCTGGCGGGCAAGCAATCCGTCGGCGGACACCATTCTCGGAGGCTGTGACAGATGGCTGATTTCCAGACGATACGCGCGGCAGGTGCAGGCACCCGCTCTGCCCTGATCGACGAGGGCCTGAAGGCCCACATGAACAAAGTTTATGCCACCATGTCGGTGGGCATGCTGCTGACCGGCGGTGTCGCTTGGGCCGTGGGCACCAATGACGCGATGATGGCCGCGATCTATGGCACCGCGCTGAAATGGGTCGTGATCTTCGCGCCCTTGGCCTTGGTCTTTGCCTTTGGCGCGATCATCAACCGCATCTCGGCTGCGGCGGCGCAACTGTTCTTCTACGTCTATGCCTCGCTGATGGGCCTGTCGCTGGCGTCGATCTTCGCGATCTACACCGGCACCTCCATCGCCCAGACCTTCCTTGTGACCGCCATCGCATTCGCGGGCCTGTCGCTTTACGGCTACACCACCAAGCGTGACCTGTCGGCCTTTGGCACCTTCCTGATGATGGGTCTGATCGGCATCGTGGTTGCCTCGATCGTGAACATCTTCCTTGGCTCGAGCGCCCTGCAATTCGCGATCTCGGTGATTGGACTGCTGGTGTTCGCCGGTCTGACCGCCTTCGACACCCAGTCGATCAAGAACGAATACATCCAGCACGCCCAGATGGGCGACAGCGAATGGCTGGGCAAGTCGGCGATCATGGGCGCGCTGCGTCTGTACCTCGACTTCATCAACATGTTCATGTTCCTGCTGCAATTCCTGGGCAACCGCGAATAAGCAGCGGTCGAACCGGGCGGGAATGGCAAGGGGCGGTCCGAAAGGACCGCCCCTTTTGCCTTGCGCGCAGCCAACCGGCGTGACCGCGGCCCGAAATGCAAAAGGCCGCCCGAAGGCGGCCAAAGCGATGTGCAGGTCATGACCCCTAAGGCGGCTGCCTTACTTGATCTTGCCTTCCTTGTATTCCACATGCTCGCGCTTGACGGGGTCGTATTTCTTGACCGACATCTTTTCGGTCATGGTGCGGGCATTCTTCTTGGTCACATAGAAGTGCCCGGTGCCCGCCGTCGAGTTCAGACGGATCTTGATCGTCGCCGGCTTCGCCATAGTCGTTTCTCCTAGATCAGGGAAACAACCGTTCCCCCGCGAAATCCTTGAAGCCCGCCTTTTACTTGGGGCACGGGCAGAGTCAACAGCGAAACAGCGGTTTTCTTGCGGCCGGTGCCGGAAGGCGGGATTGCCCGCCCCCGCCCCGACCTTTGCCGCCGCAATGCCGCTGCACCCAGGCGCTGCGGGCCGACCCGGCCTAACGTCCCGGCACCACCTTGCCCGGGTTGAGCAGGTTGTGGGGGTCCAGCGCCCGCTTGATCGCGGCCATGACAGCCCAGGCCTGCCCATGTTGCTGCGGCATCAGGCCCAGTTTGCCGATCCCGATTCCATGCTCTCCGCTGATGGTGCCACCCAGACGCAGGGCGCGTTCGGCCATGCGGTTGGCAAGGCGCTTGGCCGCCGCGACCTCAGCCGGGTCATCGGGATCGACCAGCAGGATGGCGTGGAAGTTCCCGTCGCCGACATGTCCCAGAATCGGGCCGAGCAGCGGGCTGGCGTCGATATCGGCGCGGGTTTCCGTCACGGCCTCGGCCAGACGGCTGATCGGCACGCAGACATCGGTGACGATGGCCTTGGCCCCCGGACGGGTGGCAAGGATCGCGGGATAGGCGGCGTGGCGCATCTTCCACAGGCGGGTGCGGTCCTCTTGCTGGCTGGCCCAGTCAAAGCCCTTGCTGCCGAAATCAGCGGCGATGCCGCCAAAGCGGGTGGCATCTTCCTTTACGCCGCGCGGTGAGCCGTGGAACTCTACCAGCAAGAGCGGCGCGATGGGCAGGGACAGACCAGAATAGGCGTTGCAGGCGGCCACCGCCGCCGCATCCAGAAACTCGATCCGCGCCATCGGGATGCCGGTCTGGATCGTGGCGATCACGCAATCCACCGCGGCGGTCAGGTCGGGAAAGGCGCAGGTGGCGGCAGAGACCGCCTCGGGCTGGCCATGCAGGCGCAGGGTCAGTTCGGTGACAAGGCCGAGGGTGCCTTCCGATCCCACCATCAGCCCGGTCAGATCGTAGCCTGCGGAGGATTTCGGGGCCGCTGTCCCCGTGCGGATCACTTGCCCATCGGCCAGCACCACCTCCAGCGCCGCCACAGCGTCGCGCATGGTGCCGTAGCGGACGGCGGTGGTGCCAGAGGCGCGGGTCATCGCCATGCCGCCAAGGCTGGCGTTGGCACCGGGGTCCACCGGGAAGAACAGACCCGTCGCGCGGAGGGCAGCGTTCAGCGCCTCGCGGGTCAGGCCGGGCTGGACGCGGGCGGTCATGTCCTCGACATTGATCGACAGGATGGCATCCATGCGGCTGAAGTCGAGGGTGACGCCCCCCCGCAGCGGCAAGGCATGCCCTTCGAGTGACGTGCCCGCCCCCCAGCCTGTCATCGGAAGGAGGTGGCGATGGCAGATCTGTGCGATGCGGCTGACCTCGGCCGTGGATTCGGGAAAGGCCACGGCTTGCGGTGCGCCCGCGCGGATCAGGCTTTCGGATTGCGCGTGTTGCGCCAGCACCGCCGGGGCCGTGGAGAGGCGCGGGCCGAGCAGGGCGGCAAGGTCGGTGAGGGCGGCTGCAAATGCGTCGGACATGGCAGCAGACTAGCGGGGTCGGTCAGCGGGAGCATCCGGAAAATGTCGCGCCATGGTGCCGAAGCCTGACGCAGGCTTCGGGACGGAGTTTGACGCAAACTCCGCGTCCCACGGTCGGCGCGTTTCCTGCGTCAGGAAACGCCGCAAAGCCTGCGTCAGGGCTTTGCCGTGCTGCGGTGCGTCAGATTTGCCCCAGCACCACGGCCAGATCGCCATAGCCGGTAAACCGGCGCTCATAGGCCAGCCCCAGGCGCGCGGCGCAGTCCTGCGCCTTGAGATCAAGCGCGGGGTCATTGGTTTGCGCTTGATAGACCAGCTTGGAATAATTGCCGAAATACATGTCCCGCAGTTCGGGATGCCGGTCCAGACCCATCGGCCGCCAGACGAAGGCATCGAACTGACGCACCAGAAAATCGGTCAGGTAGAAGGCATCGAACTCGGTCTCGGCCTTTTCGGCAAAGACGGCATTGCCCTCGAAGAAGGAATAGCAATGCGGGCCTTCGACCATCCCCACGCCAAGCGCGGCGCATTTGGCCTGCAACAGGCCCCCGGTGCCGCAATCGGCATAGACCACAAAGATGTTGGCATAGTCGGCGCGCCGTTCCGCGACCGCCGCCTCGACGGCCGCAGGGATGCGGTCGGGCCAGAGGTGCAGGTTGGCGGGCAGGCACTGCAGATCGAGGTGGTCCCAGCCATTGATCCGCTTCAGCGCCAGAATCTCATGCGCCAGCGCCCCGCAGGCGATCAGCAGCACGCGGCCTTGCCCCGCCGCCGACCAGCCTTCGGCGGTCAGGGTGGCGTCGTCTGGCAGGCTCACATCCACCGCCGCATCCCCAGCGCGAGACTGGCGCTCAGCGCGGCCAGGGCGAAGGCGGCGAGCGGCACCTCGGCCCAGAAGGCGAGGCCGAGCGTCAGCCCGGCGGCGACAAGGACGAAGGCGGTCAGGAGCAGAAAATGGGGCAGGGGCATGGGCACATCCTTTCCTGTCCAATCTGGCGCGTCGGGGCGGCGAATCCAAGGGTACGCGGCAAAAGGCAGCGCCGTCGATCCAACGGTCGCGCAAAGAAAAAGGCCCCGCGCGCTGGGCGGCGGGGCCGGGTTCATCCGGGCAAAAGGATCAGGCGCCCAGTTGGTTGTGCTTGCGCGCCACGAACTGCTTGGCGGTTTCCACGGCCACGGCGGCGTCACGGCAATAGGCATCGGCGCCGATGGCCTTGCCGAATTCCTCGTTCAGCGGCGCGCCACCGACCAGAACGATGTAATCGTCGCGCAGGCCCTTTTCCTTCATCGTGTCGATCACGACCTTCATGTAGGGCATGGTCGTGGTCAGCAGGGCCGACATGCCAAGGATATCGGGCTTTTCCGCCTCGAGCGCCTCAAGGTACTTTTCGACCGAGTTGTTGATGCCCAGATCCAGCACTTCGAATCCGGCGCCTTCCATCATCATGGCGACAAGGTTCTTGCCGATGTCGTGGATGTCGCCTTTGACGGTGCCGATGACCATCTTGCCCATGCGCGGCGCGCCGGTTTCCACCAGAAGCGGCTTGAGGATGAACATCCCGGCCTTCATGGCGTTGGCGGCCAGAAGCACTTCGGGAACGAAGAGGATGCCGTCGCGGAAGTCTGCGCCGACGATGGTCATGCCCGCGACCAGTGCCTTGGTCAGGATGTCATAAGGGGTCCAGCCGCGTTCGATCAGGATGTTCACGGCCTCTTCGATCTCTTCCTTGAGACCGTCGTACAGGTCGTCATGCATCTGAAGGACGAGTTCGTCGTCAGAGAGTTCAGAGAGGATGATCTCGTCGTCGTCGGCCATATCCGGCACTCCCAAAGTATGCGTTGGCCCTCAATGGGCTGAAAGCGTCCTGCGGACTTTTCATATACCGACATGCCCCGGATGAAAGCCGACAGCAAGGGGTCGCGAAAGGCTGGGGGTTTGCCTGAGTTCGTGAAATGTTCTAATGTGCCCGGATGCAGGACAAGGATCACAGCCTTTTGCCCGGTCAGCGGGTGCGTGCCCGCGGGGCCGGGTCGAACGGGACGGGTCGGTTCGAACCGCGCGTCACCGTCGCCGCCGATGATGGCTGGGACATGGTCGAGGAAGAGCGGCTGATCCGCACCGAGGTGCGGCTGGAACGGCCGCGGTCGGCGCTCAGCTACAACCGCTCGCCCGATATCCCGTTTGACCGGTCGATCAATCCCTATCGCGGCTGCGAACACGGCTGCATCTACTGCTTCGCGCGCCCGACGCATGCCTACCTGAACCTCTCGCCTGGGTTGGATTTCGAAACCCGCCTGATCGCCCGCCCCGGGATTGCCGAGGTCTTGGTGGGGGAATTGCGGGCGAAATCCTACAAGGCGGCGACCGTGGCCATCGGCACCAACACCGACCCTTACCAGCCGCTGGAGGCCGAGCATCGCCTGATGCGGGAGGTGTTGGCCGTGCTCTCGGCCTGCAACCACCCGCTGGCCATCACCACCAAAGGCACGTTGATCGAGCGCGACATCGACCTTCTGGCCCCGATGGCCGCCAAAGGTTTGCTGCGGGTGGGCATTTCCGTAACCACGCTGGACCCCGCCCTGTCGCGCGCGCTGGAACCTCGCGCGCCGAGCCCCGCGCGGCGCTTGCAGATGATCCGTCGCCTGTCGGATGCGGGAATTCCCGTGCGCGCGATGCTGGCCCCGGTGATCCCCGGCCTGACCGACCCCGAGATCGATCCGATCCTTGCCGCCGTGGCCGAGGCGGGCGCGCAGGCGGCGAGCTGGATTATGTTGCGCCTGCCCTTGGAAGTGTCGCCCCTGTTTCAGGAGTGGCTGGCCACCCACGCGCCGGGGCGCGCGGCCAAGGTGATGGCACGGGTGCGCGACAGCCACGGCGGGGCGGATTACCGCGCCGATTGGGGCAAGCGCATGCGGGGGGAGGGCATCTGGTCAGACCTGATCCGCCAACGCTTTGATCTGGCGCTGGCGCGCTCTGGGTTGAAGAAGGACATGCCGCCGCTGCGCTGCGATCTGTTCATCCCGCCCGCGCGGGCGGGAGATCAGTTGTCGCTATTCTGACGGCGGGGGCGGCGAAGTCTGAGACAGACTTCGCGCAAATTTCTGTCGCAGAAATTTGCGTGACGCCTTGGGCGCTATGGGTGCGTGACGGCGCGCGGCGCGCCTGTGGCTGGCCCCGGGAGGGTTTTGCACCCTCCCGGACCCACCCGCAGGATATTTGGGCAACGGGGAAGAGGGGTTAGCCCCGGCGCCCGCGGCGTTCGCGCTTGGGGTCGCCCGAGGTGTCGCCCGTGCCGTCCGAGGCGGAAGAGAAGCCGCCAAGCGCATCGCTGATCATGTCCAGCGTCGGGCGCGGGCCTTTGGGGCGCGATTCCAGTGCGTCGCGCATGGCGCGCAGGTGGGTGGGCATGGTGCCGCAGCACCCGCCGATCAGCCGCACACCCGCATCGCGCGCCAGCACCGCATATTCCGCCATCAATTCCGGCGTGCCGTCGTAGTGGATGTGGCCCTCGTGGTATTTCGGGATGCCCGCATTGCCCTTGGCGATGATCGGACGCTCGGTCCCTTGCGCGACAAAGCCCAGCACGGTGCGCAGCAGGTCGGAGGCGCCGACCCCGCAATTGGCGCCAAAGGCGATGGGCGGGTTGGGCAGTTTCTCGACCATGTCGGTCATCGCCGCCGAGGTCACGCCCATCATGGTGCGCCCGGCCGTGTCAAAGCTCATGGTGCCGCACCAGGCGACGCCCGCCAGACGGCAGGCCTCCGCCGCGGCCTTGTATTCTTCGGGGGCAGAGATGGTTTCGACCCAGACGACATCGACGCCGCCGTCCTTCATGCCCTCGATCTGTTCGTGGAAGATTTCCACCGCCGTGGCATGCGTCATGGTGCCCATGGGTTCGAAGATCTCGCCGGTCGGGCCGACGGAACCTGCGACGATCACGGGGCGACCAGCCTTGTCGGCGATCTCGCGGCCCAGTTCCACCCCGGCGCGGTTCAACTCGCGCACGCGGCTTTGGGCGTTGTGCAGCTTCAACCGCGCGGCATTGCCGCCGAAGGTGTTGGTGAGGAACAGGTCCGACCCGGCCTCGACCGCCATCGCATAGA
The DNA here is from genome assembly GCA_027486345.1 of Paracoccaceae bacterium. Lineage (GTDB taxonomy): Bacteria > Pseudomonadota > Alphaproteobacteria > Rhodobacterales > Rhodobacteraceae > Paragemmobacter. The sequence goes on along the minus strand of JAIXPH010000030.1, from coordinate 91,847 downwards.
GTTTGCGGATGTTGCCGGGCTCATCGACGTTCCACAGCTCCGGCGGTTCGCCCGAGGACAGGCCCATGTTGAACAGGTTGGTGCCGGTGGCCCCGTCCGCCATGATCCAGTCACGGCTGGCAAGCATACGGGAAAGCGCGTTGTCGGACATGGAAAGTCACCCTTGATGTCGGTTCACTGCCGGTCTTGCCATGGCGGGCCAAGAACAGGCAAATCGAATTGCTGCATGATCTTGTTCGATCCGGCTCAGGTTCGCCATGAAAAAAGGGCGTCCACCGGGACGCCCTCTGTGGTCTGGCGATCTGCGATGGAGTCAGATTTCGCTCATCAGTTGTGCCTTGGCCACCGGCAGCAGTTCTGCCAGTTTGGCGCGGATCACATCCACGCTGGCCTTGTCACCCAGATCGGCGGCGAGTTTGCGGACCACATCCTCGGACCCGGCTTCCTCGAGATCCGCCGGGACGACCGACAGGGCGTATTCGGCAGCGGCATCGCCCGACTTGCCCAGAAGTTCCGCCGCCCAGAGTCCGGCAAGCTTGTTGCGGCGGGCCTCGGCGCGGAATTGCATTTCGGCGTCATGGGCGAACTTGTTTTCGAAAGCGCTTTCGCGGTCGTCGAAGGTGGTCATGTCTGGGCCCCCAATGCGGACGGTGGGTTGAACGGGTCAAGTCCCCATATGCCCGTGCCAGACAGGCGCTGCAAGGGGCTGGGCGGTCCGCAGGCAGGGCAGGGGTGTCGCAGGGGGATGGTCGCGGCCTTGCGGGTGGGGGGCGCATGCTCTATAGCCGCAGGCAGCAGCGGGCGCACCTCGGGTAGCGCCCCGATTGCATTTGTCGCGGAGAGTTCATGGCACGGCGCAAGAAGGTTTACGAGGGCAAGGCGAAGATCCTGTATGAAGGACCGGAACCGGGCACTCTGATCCAGTATTTCAAGGATGACAGCGCCCCGACGCCCGCCGTCCCGTCTCCGGCGGCGGTGGAGGGTAAGGGCGTGTTGAACAACCGCCTGTCGGAATTCTTCATGTCGGGGCTGAATTCGGTGGGCGTGCCCACCCATTTCATCCGCCGTCTGAACATGCGCGAACAACTGGTGCGGATGGCCGAGATCGTGCCGCTGGAAGTCGTGGTGCGGAATTTCGCCGCCGGGGACATCTCTACCCGTCTGGGCATCCCCGAAGGCACGCCGCTGCCGCGTCCCATCGTGGAATACTACTACAAGGACGACCGTCTGGGTTCGCCCCTTGTGTCCGAGGAACACATCATCGCCTTCGGCTGGGCCAACCAGCAGGATCTAGATGACATCGTGGCGCTGGCGCTGCGGGTGAATGACTTCCTTTCGGGCGTGATGATGGGCGTGGGCATCCGTCTGGCCGATTTCCGCATCGAGGTGGGCCGGGTGTGGGAAGGCGACTTCATGCGCCTGATCGTGGCCGATGAAATCAGCCCCGACAGTTGCCGCCTGTGGGACATGCGCACCGCGACCGAGGCGATGGAGCGCGATGGCGTCCCGCGCGAGCCGGGGCCGATGGCGGATGTCTATCAGGAACTGGCGCGGCGTCTGGGCGTGCTGCCGTCCAACGTGACGCATGCCACCAAACCGACGTTGATCAACTGAGGCTTGCCCCCGCGGGGCAGGCCCGCTAAGGCAGCGCCACCACACCGAAAGCCGGAGGCCAAGATGAAAGCGCGCGTGACTGTCATGCTCAAGAACGGCGTTCTCGACCCGCAGGGGGCTGCCGTGCAGCACGCGCTGGGCGGCTTGGGCTTTTCCGGCGTGAACGGGGTGCGTCAGGGCAAGGTGATCGAGCTGGATCTGGCCGAAACCGATGCCGCCAAGGCAGAAACCTCGGTCAAGGCGATGTGCGAAAAGCTGCTCGCCAATACGGTGATCGAAAGCTACCGCGTCGAAATCCTCTGACCGGTCTTTGGGCGACGCTGCAACGTCGCCCCCGGTTCAGACCCGGCAGCGCCGGTTTGGTTTTCTGACGGTCTGACCGTCCGGAGAACCCCATGCGCGCCGCCATCCTGAAAGCCTATCGCGAAGATCTGAGCATCGAGACGGTGGCCGATCCGGGCTGCGAAGCCGATGGCGTCGTGCTGAAGGTGCTGGCCTGCGGCATCTGCCGGTCGGACTGGCACGGCTGGGTCGGCGAACATCCCAAGGTCAAACCCGGTGCCATTCCGGGCCATGAGTATTGCGGCGAGGTGGTGGAGGCTGGCCCCCTGTCGCCGTGGCGTGTGGGCGACCGCGTGATCGCGCCCTTCATCCTGTCCTGCGGCACCTGCCCGGAATGCCGCCAAGGGCTGACCACGATCTGCCAAAGCCAGCGTGTGCCGGGCTTTGGTGAACCGGGGGCTTATGCCGAATACATCTCAGTTCCCCGCGCGCATAATCTGGCGCGGTTGCCCGAAAGCATTTCGCCCGTGCTGGCGGCGGGGTTGGGGTGTCGGGTGACGACCGCTTGGCATGCCTTAACCGGGCGGGCGGAACTGCGGGCGGGCGAATGGCTCGCGGTGCATGGCACGGGCGGGATCGGGCTGTCGGCGCTGCTGCTGGGCCGGGCCTTGGGCGCGCGGGTGGTGGTGGTGGATGTGGTGCCGGAAAAGCTGAGCCATGCCTTGGGCTTGGGGGCAGAGTTCGCCTTTGACGCGCGGCAGGGCGACGTGGCGGCGGCCATACGCGAGGCGACGGGGGGCGGGGCCCATGTGTCGATCGAGGCGCTGGGGATTGAGGCCACGGCCAATGCCTCGATCGAATGTCTGCGCCCACTAGGCCGCCATGTGCAGGTTGGCTTGCCGACGGGCCATACCGCGCGGATGGAGATCAACATGAACGCGGTCTATATGAAGCAACTGGCGCTCTACGGCACGCGCGGGATGCCGGCGTGGAAGTATCCCACGCTTCTGGACCTGATCACGCGGGGCGTCGTGGATGTCTCGGCGCTGGTGTCGCGGGTGGTGCCCCTGTCGGGGGCCTCGGCCGAGTTGCGGGCCTTTGACGCGCCGATGCCGCCGGGGGTGGCCGTGATCGGGGATTTCGCGGGGTAGGGTATAAGACGTGTGACGCCAGCCAAGGGGCGCGGTCGTCCCGCCGGGGTGGTTGCACGTATACGTGCGGCCGCCCCGGGGGGGCGGGACGGCCGCGCCCCGATGCTTTGGGCATCGGGGCAATCCCACTCGTTGCGCGTTTGGTGAGTTATTCCCGCCGCACCACCCTTAGCCTGATCCCCTCCTTCGCCCGCACCGTCAGATGCGCCACCGGGACCGGCACATCGCCCGCAATCGCCTCAAACCGGAACGCGCGGCAGAGTTGCGCCAGCAAGAGCGGCCCTTCGACCATCGCAAAGCCTGCCCCAGTGCAGACGCGGGGACCGGCGGAGAAGGGGATATAGGCCTCCCGCGCGGCGTGTCGACAGGCCTCGGTCTGCCATCGCGAGGGGTCAAAGTGGTCAGGATTGTCCCAAACCCGCTCATGCCGGTGCAGATGCCAAGGCGACAGCACGATCTGCGCACCGGGGGCGACGGGTCGGTCGCGCATCACCTCGGGGCAGGTGTTCTCGCGCACCATCATCGGGACGGGGGGGTATAGCCGCAACGCCTCGCGGAAGACATCACGGGTCAGGCGCAGGCGCGACAGGCTGGCGAAATCGGCGGTCATCGTGACGGCCTCAGCGGCCACTTGCTCTTGCACCTCTGGGTGGGTGGCCAGCAGATAAAGCGCCCAAGACAGGGCCGACGCGCTGGTTTCATGGCCCGCAAGGAAAAAGATGGCGACCTGATCGACCATTTCCTCGGTCCCGAACCGCTCTCCGGTCACCGGGTCCGGGGTCACCATGATCTTGGTCGCCAGATCATCGGGCGCGGTGCCTGCGGCAATCTGGGCGGCGCGGGCCTCGGTGAGGCGGCGGATCAGGTCGCGGATGATGGCGGCAGAGGCCTTGGTCGCGCGGCGGTGCAGGCGCGGGACCCAGCGCGGCAGCGGCAAAAAGGCGGCAAGGTTCAGGATGGGCTGGGTGCGCTGATAGGCGCGGAATTCGTGGAACACGCGGGTTGCAACAGCATCCTCGATGGGGATCGAAAACAGCGTGCGAAAGATCACATCGGCGGCGGCGTGGGACATCGCCTCTTCGACCTCAACCACGCCTTCTGGCAGGCGTTGGACAGCGGCCTCTCCCGCCGCCCAGATCGCGGGGAAAGTGTCGCGCAGGCGGCCGCCTTCGAAGGCGGGGTCGATGATGCGGCGCTGGCGTTTCCACACCTCGCCATTCGTCACAAACACCGAATTGCCCAGAAGCGGGGCGAGACCCTCGCGGATACGGTCGGATTTGGGGAAATCGTCGGGGCGTTCGACCAGCACGCGGTTCACCAGCGCAGGGTCGTTGCACATGTAGGACCGAAAGAAGGGCGTGCGAAACTCTGCCATCCACGCGCGATAGAGGCGGGCGGGTTGGGCGGAGAGGATATCGGCGCGGAACAGCCGCAGGTAGCGCCACAGCGACACGCGGTCCGGGCGCGGGGTGGGTTTCGGCGGGATCATGACAGCGACCGATAGCCGGACATGGGCCGTTCGATGCGGCTTTTGGACGGGGCGCGGTCGCGGTAGCGGTCGGCCAGCGTCAAGGGGCCAGCGGTGATCCGGAAATAATCATAGTCGCCGGGGCGGTCAAAGGCGCAGAGATACTGGAAATGCAGGTCAAACCAGCGCCAGCGCAAGGCCTGCCATTTTTCGGGCGAGAGGGTTTGGGAGAAGGCGCAAGAGATCACCACTGGCCATTTCTTGCCCGTGGCGGGCGCGACACCCGTGACGGCGACCGGGTCACACAGCGCAAAGCAGCAGCCATCGCCGGGGGCGGTGACGTCGATCCATGTGACCTCGTCCCGCTGAGACAGGAAATTCAGATCGGCCCGCAGGCGGGTGGCATCGGGCAGGAAGGACAGCATGGGCACCATCTGGCCCAGCGACAGGAAGCCAAGCGGCGGATGGCCGGGGGGCAGGCCCGCGCGGAGCAGGTCCGACAGGATGGAGATGGCAAGGATCGCGCCCGAGGAATGGCCGACCACCAGCACCTCATCCACCTCCGTCTCAAGCGCGGCGCGGATTTCTGCGCCAAAGGCGGTCATCCGCGCCTCAAGCTCTGCCGGATGCGCGCCGCGATGCTGTGAGGCATAGGCATAGTCATGGATCAGCCAATGCGCCCTGAGCCGTCCGTCCAGCCGCTTGAAGAGCCGCAGCAGGGCGACAAAGGCGGCGATGCCTGCCAAGGCCCCAGTGCCTTGCCCCGCGATGCCGGGGATCAGGGCGGCAAATCCCCAGAACAGGCCAAAGCCAACCGCCAGCGCAACGGCAAGCTGCCAAAGCAGGTGAAACACCGGATAGCCGATGGCGATGGCAGGCCCTTTGCGCAGGCGCAGCACGCGCCAGAGCGCCCCGGTGGAGAGGTAGATCCAAGCCGTGCGCAAGAGTTGCCAGTAGGTCGCAAGGATGCCGTGGTGCATGCGGGCGCGGACGATGTCGGACCAGACCAGAACCTCGACCTCCGCCGTGACCTCGGCCCCATCAATGATGGCGGCGACCTGCCAGCCCTGCTTTTTGCCGGGGGCAAGGCGGATAGCATGGCCTGATATCTGGGCTTGCAGCGCGGCCTCGCGGCGGTACATCTCGCGGTAGCGGCGGGCGGGCGAGGGGTCGAAGCCGGGGATGTAGAACATCTTGCGCCGCCGGACGCGGACGGCGGGCGCGGACTTGGCCAAGCTGGACACGGTGGATGCGGTCATCCTTCAACCCCTTACCGCGCCATCAAAGCATGCGACTGCGGCGAGCGTAAGGCGGAACCGTCAGCCCAAGAGCGGAATGCCGAAGCGGTCGAAGCTTTCCAGCAGCCAGAAGCTGATGTCGGTGAAAGCCCCGGTGACCAAGGCCAGACCCACGGCCAGAAGCAGCAGCCCCATGGCGCGCTCGATGGTCTTCATGTGCCGTTTCAGCCGCGCCATCACCCCGACCGCCTGCCCGATGAACAGCGCGGCCAGCAGGAAGGGCAGGCCCAGACCCACCGCATAGGTGCCCAAGAGCACCGTGCCGCGCTGGATGGAGCCCTCTTGCGCCGCAATCGACAGGATCGCGCCGAGTTGCGGGCCGATGCACGGGGTCCAGCCGAAGGCGAAGGCAAGGCCAAGGACATAGGCGCCCAGGGCCGAACCGCCCCGGTCCCCGGCATCGAGGCGCGCCTCGCGGTCGAGGATCGGGATGCGGAAGACGCCGAGGAAATGCAGGCCGAAGAGGATGACAATCGCGCCTGAGATTTTGGTGAAAATGTCCTGATTGGACAGGAAGAACGACCCAAAGGCCGAGGCAGCAAAGCCGAGCAGCAAGAAAACGGTTGAAAGACCAAGCACGAAGAACAGCGCCGGCAGGACCACCCTGCGGCGGCTGGCGGTCTGGCCGGTCATGTCCGACATGGAAATCCCGCCCATATAGGCCAGATACGGCGGCACGATGGGCAGAACGCAAGGCGACAGGAACGACAACACACCCGCGGCCAAGGCCACCAGCATGGCGGGCAAAAGGCTTGCGTCGATGATGTCGATGCCAAACATGGGGACTCCTGTGATCCTGCGCCCTCTGATAGCAGGATCGGCGCGCTTGTCACTTGGGCAGGGCGTCACATTCGTGTTGGCAGGCGCGCCTGTCGCGATGGGGGTCGGATGGACTGGGACGGCAAGATCGACCGCGAGTTGGATTGCGAGGGGCTTCTTTGCCCGCTGCCCGTGCTGCGCGCGGGCAAGGTGCTGCGGGGCATGGCTCCGGGCGCTGTGTTGCGCGTCCGGGCGACGGACCGGATGGCGGCGATCGATCTGCCGCATTTCTGCGCGCAGGCGGGGCATGTGGTCCTGTCGGCAGAGGAGCGGGACGGGGTGGGGATCTACCTGATCCGGCGCGGTGAGGGGCAAGCGGAGTGATCTGGCGGCGCGGGCCCAAGGGCCCGCACGCGCTTTGACCCGGATCTGCGCGGGACGCGCCGATCCGGGCCGCGGGGGGCTTGTGCAGCCCCCGTCGCCCGGCAGGGCCGGGCGACTCCCCCTGCAGGATATTTGGGCAACGGGGAAGCGGGGGATGAATGAAACAGGGCGGCAGGATGTCCTGCCGCCCTGTTCATGGAACTTTGTGCGTCTCAGCGGCCGAGCGACCACCAGCCCTTTTTGCGCGGCTTGGTCGGGCCGTCTTCGGCCGGGGTGTCCTGCGGATCGGGGCGCAGCGTTTCCGCCGCGGGGGTCTCGCCGGGATCGGCGGGGAAGGTGGGCGTGTCAGCCACTGCCACAGTCACTGCCGGTTCCTGTGCTGCTGCTGCGGGGGCCTCCGGCTCTGGTTGCGGGGTGGGGCCGGTGTTCACCGGCGCCTCTGTCGCGACGGAGAGCGGCTCTGCCGCCGGTTCGGACTTGGCCTTGGCCGCGGCCGATTTCGCACGGCTGGCATTGCTGCGCGTGGTCGGCTTCTTCTTCGGCGTCTCGCCCTCTGCCTCCGCTGCGGCGGCCGGTTCGGTGAACTCTGCCGGCGTGTCGGCTTCGGGCGCCTTGCCCTTTGCCGTCTTGGGGCTGCGCGCGGTGCTGCTGCGGCTGCGGCTGGTGGTCTTCTTGGCCGGGGCGGCAGGTTCGGCGGGCACGGCTTCGGCAGGCGCGGCGTCGGCCACAACCTCGGCTTCGATCACCGCATCGGAGACCGGCGCGTCGGCGGCGTCATCGCCGTCGCTGGCGGTGGAGTCGTCGTCCTCATCCTCGTCGCCTTCGTCCGAGGCATCGGCCATGTCCTGACCGGAAGCCCCGGTGCCCGTGCCGCTGCCGGGTTTCTTCTTGCGGCGACGGCGGCGCTTTTTCTTGCTGGAGGAGGAGCCATTGCCCGAGCCCGTGCCCTCGGCACGGGGTTTGGCGGCGGTGGTTTCGGTGTCTTCCGCCTCGGCCTCTGCCTCTTCTTCGATCTCTTCCTCGAAGGGCAGGTCTTCGTCTTCTTCTTCGACCGGGGCGCCCATCAGACCGGCATGGCCCGAGACCACGGCCGACTGTTCCGGGACCACGCGCGTCGCGGTCTTGAACTTCTCAAGCGAGAAGTCGGGAGAGACCAACGTCGGGTCCGCTTCGATCCGCACGGACATGCCGTAGCGCGATTCGATCAGCGCGAGGTGTTCGCGTTTCTGGTTGAAGAGGAAGTTCACGATGCCGACGGGGGCACGCAACAGCACCTCTTTGGAGCGTTTGCGCGTTCCTTCTTCTTCCAGCGCGCGCAGCACTTGCAGGCCAAGGCTGTCATCCGAGCGGATCAGGCCCGTGCCGTGGCAATGGCTGCAGGGCTGTGTGGTGGACTCCAGCATGCCCGGACGCAGGCGCTGGCGCGACATTTCCATCAGGCCAAAGCCCGAGATGCGGCCCACCTGAATGCGGGCGCGGTCGGTTTTCAGCTTGTCCTTCAGGCGCTTTTCGACGGCGGCGTTGTTCTTGCGCTCTTCCATGTCGATGAAGTCGATCACGATCAGACCGGCAAGGTCACGCAGGCGCAACTGGCGGGCGATTTCTTCGGAGGCTTCAAGGTTGGTCTTGAGGGCGGTTTCCTCGATCGAGCCTTCCTTGGTTGCGCGGCCCGAGTTGACGTCGATGGCAACCAGCGCCTCGGTCACGCCGATGACGATGTAGCCGCCGGATTTCAGTTGGACGACGGGGTTGAACATGCCGCCAAGGTAGCTTTCGACCTGGAAGCGCGCAAAAAGCGGCATCGTGTCTTCATAGCGCTGCACCACGCGGGCGTGGTTGGGCATGATCATCCGCATGAAATCCTTGGCGGTGCGGTAGCCCGCTTCGCCTTCGACGAGGATTTCCTCGATCTCGCGGTTGTAGAGATCGCGGATGGAGCGCTTGATCAGATCGCCCTCTTCGTAGATCGGGGCGGGGGCGATGGATTTCAGCGTGAGTTCGCGGATCTGTTCCCAGAGACGCATCAGGTATTCATAGTCGCGCTTGATTTCCGGCTTGGTCCGCTTGGCGCCTGCCGTGCGGATGATGAGGCCGGCACCTTCCGGCACCTCGATCTCTTGCGCGATTTCCTTGAGCTTCTTGCGGTCCGGCGCGTTGGTGATCTTGCGGCTGATGCCGCCGCCGCGCGCGGTGTTGGGCATCAGGACGCAGTAGCGGCCCGCCAGCGACAGATAGGTGGTCAGCGCCGCGCCCTTGTTGCCGCGCTCTTCCTTGACGACCTGGACCAGCATGATCTGCCGGACCTTGATCACTTCCTGAATCTTGTACTTGCGCGGACGGGGTTTGCGCGGCTGGCTGATTTCTTCGGCCACATCCTCTTCGGCGATCGACTCGATTTCGTCATCGGTGTCGCTGGCGTGGTCGATGGCCTTGTAGCTGCGCTCACCGTCGCTGGAGGCTTCGGTGGCATGGTCGTGGCCATGATCGTGATCATGGTCATGCCCGTGGTCGTGATCCTGCCCGTGGTCATGATCCAGCGCCTGCTCGGACGCCATATCGGCGACGGGGGCGGCGCGGGTCTCGTCGACCAGCCCGGTGTCCGTGTCATCGCCCAGATCGACGACATCCATGCCGCCGATGGGGGCGGATCTGACCGCATCGCCATTGGCCGACTGCGGCTTGGGCGCAGGGCGGGCCGGGCGGCGCGAGCGGCGGTTGTCTTCTTCGTCCTGCGCGCGGTTGTAGGCGCGCTCTTCATCCAACAGCGCTTTGCGGTCGGCCACCGGGATCTGGTAGTAATCCGGGTGGATTTCCGCAAAGGCGAGGAAGCCGTGCCGGTTTCCGCCGTAATCGACGAATGCCGCCTGAAGCGACGGTTCGACCCGGGTTACCTTGGCGAGATAGATATTGCCAGCAAGCTGGCGCTTTGCGGCGGTTTCAAAGTCGAATTCCTCGACCTTGTTTCCGTCCACCACCACGACGCGGGTTTCCTCCGCGTGGGTGGCGTCGATGAGCATTTTCTTGGCCATTGATGTTCCAATGCGCCCCCGGATGGCCGATCCGGGCCTGATCGGACCAGATGCTGGCATGAGACGGGACCGGGACGGTCAACCGAGGGGCGGCTTGTTCGGGCGAGGCGGCGCACCGCGACAGACAGGGCCATGCCCGGTGGGCATCCCTCGCATGTCGTCAAAATGGGCGCGCGCGTCATCGCGGTTCTCTTCCGGGCGCACGGGGCGCCCACCTAAAAAAGCCCGTTGCGTCAAAGACTTGGCAGGCAAACTGACGACCTTGCGGCCGATCCGACTGGCCACGATGCGGCGCGGTTTGTCGCGGCCAGCAGGGTGGACAGAGAATTTCACGGCGGGGAAACCCCGCGTTCTTCGACCCTAGCGGGAAAGTGCTGCCAAACACAATGGGGGAATTTGCGGGCGGGGTGCTGCATCTTTGCCGATGCGGCGGGGGCAGGCCGTGACAGGCGGCACATCACCTGTCGCGGCCCGCGCCGGAGCGTCAGACGTAATCCTGACGTTGCAGGGCGTATTTCGCCATCTTCTCATTCAACGTGCGGCGCGGCAGGCAAAGCTCGTCCATCACGGCGACGATGCTGCCTTTGTGGCGGCGCATGGTGTTGTCGATCAGCATGCGCTCAAACGCTTCGACATATTCCTTCAGCGGCTTGCCTTCGGTCGTCAGGGCAGGGCCGGTGGCTTCGTTGTCGGCCATCAGCAGCGACGCGATGGAGCCGGAGCCGCGCCGGTTCTGCAAGACTGCGCGTTCGGCGATGTTGACCAGTTGGCGCACATTGCCCGGCCATGGCGCTTGCAGCAGTTGCGCGGCCTCTTGCGCGGTGACCTGCGGGGCGTCACAGCCGTATTCTTCGGCGAATTGTTCCGACAGCTTGGTGAACAGGGTCAGGATATCCTCACCGCGCACACGCAAAGGCGGGCACAGGATCGTCATCGCGCCGAGGCGATAGAACAGATCTGACCGCAGCGCATCCTCCAGCGTCTTGTCGGGCGCATGTTCGTTGCAGATGGCGATGATGCGGGTTTCCGGCGGGGTGCCCTGATCGTTGATGAAGGTCAGAAGCCGCGACTGCAACCCGTGCGAGAGCGACTCGATATCCTCAAGGCACAGAGTCCCGCCCCGCGCCTCTTCGACCAGGGGCAGAGCGCCATCTTCGGCCGGACCGAACAGCTTGGCGGCCAGTTGATCTTCGGACCATGCGGCACAGGAGACGGTGACGAACCGCTTGGAGGCGCGCGGCCCCACCGCGTGCAGCGCATGGGCGGCAAGGGTCTTGCCGGTGCCGGTTTCGCCGTCGATCAGCACATGGCTGTCGGCCTGACCCAGATCGAGGATATCCTCGCGCAGGCGTTCCATCACCGCCGAGGTGCCGATCAGTTTCTTCATCAGGACCGACCCGTCGGACAGTTCGCGCCGCAGGGCGCGGTTGTCCAGCGTCAGGCGACGGGCTTGGGTGGCGCGTTTGGCCAACTCAGTCATCCGGTCCGGGTTGAAGGGCTTTTCAAGGAAATCGTAAGCGCCCACGCGCATCGCCTCGACGGCCATCGGCACATCGCCGTGACCGGTGATGATGATGACGGGCAGGCCGGAATCCATGCCCATCAAGCGCTTGAGGAAGGCCATGCCATCCATCCCCGGCATCCGCACATCCGACACCACGACCCCCGGAAACTCCGGGCCGATGCCCTTCAACGCCTCTTCGGCGCTGGCATAGGTTTCGGTGTCAAACCCCGACAGGGCCAGCCATTGGCTGATCGACTGCCGCATGTCCGCCTCGTCATCGACGATCGCCACTTTCATCGCACGCGCCATCTTGCCCTCATTCCGCCGCTTCAACGTCCTTGCCCATCAGGGGCAACTGCATTTCGAACACCGCGCCGCCGCGCTCGGCGTTGCGCGCTGTCAGGCGCCCGCCAAGATCGGTCATGATGCCCGAAGAGATCGCCAATCCCAGACCCACCCCCTCGCCGGGTTTCTTGGTGGTGTAGAATGGCTCAAAAAGGTTATCTAAATCCGTGATGCCGTGCCCGTTGTCGCGCATGGTCAGGATGGCCACTTCGCCCTGGCTCAGGATCAGGTCGATCTGTGGTTGGTTGGTGTCCTTGGTCGCGTCCAGCGCGTTGCGCAGCAGGTTGATGATCACCTGTTCCAGACGGATGCGGTCCGCCATCACCATGACCGGCTGCCGCGGCAGGGTGCGGGTGATCTTGACCACGCGCAGTTTCAACTGCGGCTCCATCATCGACAGGGCCGAGGACAGGCTGGCGCGCAGATCGACAGGTTCGAACGCCTCGCCGCCTTTGCGGGCATAGGACTTGAGTTGCCGGGTGATCGCGCCCATGCGCTCGATCAGGTCATCGATGCGCTGGAAGGACGACAGCGCCTCTTCCGGGCGTTTGCGTTGGAGGAGCAGCCGCGCCCCGGCCAGATAGGTCTTCATCGCGGCCAGCGGCTGGTTGAGTTCGTGGCTGACAGCCGCCGACATCTCGCCCAAGGCGGCGAGTTTGGACGATTGTGCCAGTGTCAGTTCGGCCACTTCCAGATCCTTCTGCACCTTCTCGCGTTCCGCGATCTCGCGTTGCAAGCGCGCATTCAGCAGGCGCAGTTCCGCCGACTCACGCTGGAAAGTGGCCGAGCGCGACCATGCCCGGCGAGAGAGCATGTAGAAGGTGATGGCCAGCAGGATGGCAAAGCCCATGATTTCAAGGGCCAAGACCCCGTTCACCTGCTCGCGCACCGAGTCGTATGCCGTGAACGTGACCATGCGCCAGCCGCGGAAGGGCACCCGCGCCTCGGTCTTCATCACCGCTTCGCCGCGCAGATAGGCGTCAGGCGGGCTTTGCGCCCAGTCGGTGGTCGCCTGCAAGGCCCGCCCAAGGACCGAAGGCACATCCCGCGCCGTCATCGCCTGATCAAGGGGCAGTCCGCGCCAGCGCGGCTCCGTCGCCAGAATGACCGTGCCTTCGCTGTCGGTGACCAGCACCGCGTCCTGCAGGCCCGACCACGCGCGTTCGTATTTCATCAGATCGACAGCCACGACGATCACGCCCGCGACTTTGCCCTCAAAGGCGATGGACCGCGAATAGGTGAAGTCATAGCCGCCGCCTTCGCGGGCCTGCGCGGTAAAGACGGTGTCCTTGGTGCGCTGCGCCTCGACGAAATAGGCCGATCCGCGATGGTTGGTGCCCAGAAGGTTGCGATTCGTCGCCCCCACCGTGCGACCATCCCGGTCGATCAGCAGGATCGAGGCGACGCCGATTTCGGACTGGACCGTGATCAGCTTTTGCGAGGTCGAGGCGAAGTTCGCGGATCTCAGCGCCTCGGCCAGCATCGGATCGCCCGACAGCAGCAAGGGCACCACCGAGGTGCGCTGCAACTCGGACACGATATTGCCGGAGTAAAGGGCAAGGCGCAGTTCCGCCCGGTTGCGCGTGGTCTCGGTGAACCGCTCTGACAGCCAGCGGTTTGTCACCGCAATCACCACCACCGCCAGCACGACCAGCAGGCCAATTGCCAGCTTCACCCGCCAGGAAATTCCCGGCGCGGGTTCGGTGTCATTCGGCATGGGATCGGCATCCTGCATGGCGGCACTCTATGGCCCCGCCCGGCCAGCCTCAAGCGGATGCGGTCCGCTGGGGCATCACGCCAGCGTCAACCCGCCCATCAGCGCCGTGAACATCGCCGCCCCGTCGGTGCCGCCATGGACCACATCCACCACGCGTTCGGGGTGGGGCATCATGCCCAGCACGCGGCGGTTTTCGGACAGCACGCCCGCGATATCAGCCATCGATCCGTTGGGATTGGCCGCATAGGTGAAGGCGATGCGGTCCTGATCTTTCAGCGCCGCCAGACCTTCGGCGTCGATTGTGTAATTGCCGTCATGATGCGCCACCGGAACCTGAAGCGCCTGCCCTTTGGCGTAACCGGCGGTAAAGGCGCTGTCGGTGGTGGCGACGTTCAAGGTCAGCGTCTTGCAGATGAATTTCAGCCCCGCGTTCCGCATCAAGGCACCGGGCAGAAGCTGCATCTCGGTCAGCACCTGAAAGCCGTTGCAGATGCCCAGCACATAACCGCCCCGCGCAGCATGGGTCTTGATTGCAGCTGCGATGGGCGATTGTGCGGCGATGGCCCCGCAGCGCAGGTAATCGCCAAAGGAAAAGCCGCCCGGCACGCCGACGACATCGGTGCCATCCGGCAAGGCGCTGTCCTTGTGCCAGACGCGCGTGACCTGCCAACCGGCGCGCTCGAACGCCATCGCAAGGTCACGGTCGCAGTTCGATCCGGGGAAGGTGACGACAGCGGCTTTCATCGGGGCGCACTCCGGCTTTGGGGGTGCGCGCGCCTTAGCGCATGGTGGATGGCTTTTCCAGCCCTAACGGCGGAAATGCGACAGGATGAACACCCGGATCGCCGAGGCGAGGCCGATCTCACCGGCGCGGGTTTCGTCAATCTCGGTGGCGAGTTCGTTCAGCGTTTGCCCCCGCTCCGCCGCAATGGCCCGGAAGGCGTCCCAGAACGCCGCTTCCAGCGAGACGCTGGTGCGGTGGCCGCGCAGGGTGAGCGAGTGTTTTTGTGGGCGGGCGGACATGCGGGCAGAATAGGTGGCGTGGCCGTCCCTGCCAACGCGAAATCTGACGCAGATTTCGCGGCGATTTCTGGCGCAGAAATCGCGGTGTGGCGGAGGGATACGGAATTTGCGCCAAATTCCGCACGATTTCTGCGTCAGAAATCGTCACACCACGCGGCGGATGGGTTCATGATTGCAGATGATGATGAACTGCCCAGCGTTTTCGAGCACAGGAAACCCACGACGCTGCATTTCGGTCAGAAACACCTCACGGCCCACATAGCGTTCCACATCGCGCACCTGTCGGCGGATCACGGCGCCGTCACGCGCCGCCTGTGAGTTGAACAGGTGTGCGATCCAGCCATGTGGGGTAAAAGGCAGCGTGTTGCGTTTCATCTGCCCACCTTGCCCCCCTTCGGTTAACGCCCGGTTAATCCCGCTCCGACCCGCCGTCCCGCTTATGCCCGTCCAAACCCCGCGCCGCCTTGGCCGCGCGGGCGGCTTCCAATTCCCGCTCGGCCTTGGTTCGGCCGAACTTCGCCGCGTTCGCATCACCCTGCGCGCGGGCGGCCTTGCGGTCCGCCTCTTTCCGTTTTGCGCGCAGGTTGATGACGTCGGCCATGCCTCAGCCTTTCGGGCCGATCATGTCCTCGGGCCGCACCACGCGGTCAAAGGTTTCTGCATCGACAAAGCCCAGGGCAATCGCCTCTTCCTTCAGGGTAGTGCCGTTCTTATGCGCCGTCTTGGCCACCTTGGTCGCGTTGTCATAGCCGATGGTCGGCGCGAGGGCCGTCACCAGCATCAGCGATTCCTTCATCAGCTTGTCGATCCGCGCCACATTGGCCTGCGTGCCCACCACCATGTTGTCGGTGAAGCTGCCCGCCGCATCGCCCAGAAGCTGCATGGATTGCAGCACGTTATAGGACATCATCGGGTTGTAGACGTTCAGCTCGAAATGCCCTTGGCTGCCGGCAAAACCCACCGCCGCATCATTGCCCATCACTTGGGCGCAGACCATCGTCAGCGCCTCGGCCTGCGTCGGGTTCACCTTGCCCGGCATGATCGAAGAGCCCGGTTCATTCTCCGGCAAGATCAACTCACCCAGACCGGACCGAGGACCAGAGCCCAAGAGGCGCAGGTCATTGGCGATCTTGAACAGCGCCGCGGCCACGGTCTTGAGCGCGCCCGAGAACATCACCATGGCGTCATGCGCGGCCAGTGCCTCGAACTTGTTCGGCGCGGTGACGAAGGGCAGGCCGGTGATTTCGGCGATCCGCGCTGCCACCCGAACGTCCCAGCCCACACGGGTGTTCAGGCCCGTGCCCACGGCCGTGCCGCCCTGCGCCAGTTCATAGATGTCGGGCAGGCAGGACTTTACCCGCGCGATGCCCTTGTCCACCTGCGTGGCATAGCCACTGAATTCCTGCCCAAGCGTCAGCGGCGTTGCGTCCTGCGTATGGGTGCGGCCGATCTTGATGATGTCCTTGAATTCCGCCGACTTGGCCCAGAGCGCCGCCGACAGCTTTTCCAACCCCGGCAACAGCACGTCGCGTGCCATCATGCCGATGGCCACATGCATGGCGGTGGGGAAGGTGTCGTTGGAGCTTTGCCCCATGTTCACATGGTCATTCGGGTGAACGGGCTTTTTGGACCCCATCACCCCGCCCAGCATTTCGATGGCGCGGTTACTGATGACCTCGTTGGCATTCATGTTCGACTGGGTGCCCGACCCGGTCTGCCAGACCACCAGCGGGAAGTTGTCGTCGAACTTGCCCTCGATCACCTCTTGCGCCGCTGCCGCGATGGCGTTGCCAAGCTCGGGCGCGATGTCACCCTGATCGATATTGACGAGGGCGCAGGCCTTTTTGATCACACCCAGGGCGCGGATGATGGCGACGGGCTGGCGCTCCCATCCGATGGGGAAATTGATGATCGAGCGTTGGGTCTGCGCGCCCCAATACTTGTCGGCGGGAACCTCCAGCGGGCCAAAGCTGTCGGTTTCGGTGCGGGTGACGGACATCGGGCAAGCCTCCTGATTTCGCTGGGCCACCGTTTATTGCGCGGCCCGGCTGAAATCAATCGGCATACCGTCGCATACCGACATTAATGCTTGCGGAACTTGTCCAGACTGACCACCTGTGCGTCATGGCTGGGCGGCGGATCGTCGTCGCCGTCATCCTCATCGCTGACCTCTTCGCTGTCGTCGCTGGCATCGTCGGAATGGGTCTCAAACCGCAGGCCGAATTCGACCGACGGATCGACGAAGGTGCGCACCGCGTCAAATGGGATGATCAGCGGTTCAGGCTGGTTGCCGAAGTTCAGCGTGATCGAGAATTGGTCTTCCTCGACGATCAGGTTTTCGTACCAATGCTGGATCACCACTGTCATTTCAGACGGATAGCGAGATTTCAGCCAATCGGCGATGGCGACGCCGGGGTGATTGGTGTCGAAGGTGATGAAGAAATGATGCGCCCCCGGCAAGCCGTTCTTGGCGACATCGCGCAGGACGGTCTGGATCAGTCCGCGCATCGCGCGATGCATGAGATTGCCGTAGTCGATGCTGCGCGCCATGGATCGCCCCTTCCGTCGTCTTCCCGCACCATAGGGGGAATTCGCCCCGGAAGGAAAGGCCCTGCGCGGCCACCCGTCCGGTGCCGCCCGGTATTGGCCCGTGGCCGTCGCTGCGACCGTAGAACGCTGTCAGGCCAAGCTATGCGCCAAAGCCCCGCCGGTCGGCAACCGGCGGGGTGGGTTGAGGGTTTCTGTCCAAGCAAGCAGCAGGCCGGACTGCCATCCGGTCCCATCATTCACCGCGATTCGTGTTACCGAACCCTTAATGCGCCCGGTTTTCTCTGCGTCAAATATCCTCGGGTGGGTCCGGGAGGGTGGAAAACCCTCCCGGGGGCAGGCCAAGGCGTGGCCTCAAAGCCCCTCAAAGGCGCAGAGGGCGTGCACATCCATCCCCATCGCCTCCAGCCGCTTGCGCCCGCCCAGATCGGGCAGGTCCACGACGAAGGCGCAGCCGACGACCTGCGCGCCAAGGCGTTCGATCAGCTTGATCCCTGCCTCTGCCGTGCCGCCCGTGGCCAGAAGGTCATCGACCAGCAGCACCTTTTCGCCCGGCAGGATGGCGTCATCATGCACCTCAACAGTCGCTTCGCCATATTCCAACGTGTAGCTTTCCGAAATCACCGCGCCCGGCAGCTTGCCCTTCTTGCGGATCGGGATGAAGCCGGTGGACAGTTGATGCGCCACCGCGCCGCCGAGGATGAAGCCCCGCGCCTCCAGCCCCGCGACCTTGTCGATCCGCATCCCGGCATAGGGGGCGAGCAACTGATCCACACACATCCGGAACCCGCGCGGATCGGCGAAAAGGGTGGTGACATCGCGGAACAGAATCCCCTCATGCGGGAAGTCCACGATGGTGCGGATGTAGTCCTTGACGGTCTTTGCCATCGGTTCAGCCTTTCAACACGCGGCCGGCGACCGCATCGAGTTTTGCCAGAAGGTCGGGGTCGCGCTTGTCCGGCGCGGTCATCAGCGCCATGTCCAAGGCGCGGTCGCAGCCATGCGGGCAGGGGGCGCGATCCGGCCCCAAAAGGCCCGGCAGCCGCGCCACCAAGGCTCGCGCGTTCCCGGCATTGGCGGTCAAGGTGCGGATCACCTGCGCCACATCCACCGCGTCATGATCCGGGTGCCAGCAATCGTAATCCGTCACCATCGCGACAGAGGCATAGCAAAGCTCTGCCTCGCGCGCCAATTTCGCCTCGGGCATGCCGGTCATGCCGATGATGTCCGCGCCCCAGGATCGGTAAAGCCGCGACTCAGCGAGGGTGGAGAATTGCGGCCCCTCCATCGCCAGATAGGTGGCGCCCTCATGCACCGTGACGCCTGTGCCACGGGCGGCCTCGGCGCAGGCGGCAGACAGGCGCGGGCAGGTGGGGTGGGAAAAACCCACATGGGCGACGCAGCCTGCGCCGAAGAAGGATTTTTCGCGCGCGAAGGTGCGGTCGATGTATTGGTCGACGATCACGAAATCGCCGGGTTTGTAGTCCTGCCGCAGCGACCCCACGGCCGAGACGGCGACCACATCCGTGCAGCCCAACCGCTTCAACGCGTCGATATTGGCGCGGAAGTTCACATCGCTGGGCGAATGCACATGGCCGCGCCCGTGACGGGGCAGGAAGGCCATCGGCACACCGTCCAGACGCCCCAACAAGACCTCGTCAGAGGGGCGGCCCCAGGGTGATTTCACCTTGACCCAGCTTGCTCCTTCCAGCCCGTCGATCTGGTAGACACCCGATCCGCCGATCACCCCGATCATCGTCTGCATGGCACGCGCACTCCGTCGTGGCTGGCTTCGTGCGGCAGATTAGCAGCACGGGCCGGGTGGGGAAGGGGGGGAATGCGCGTGGCCGGACACGGGGGCTGGCCGGAATCGCGGGGCTGGTGCAGTCTGGCGGTCAGACCCGTTCCGAGGAAAGTGCCGCCATGCCCCGTTTGTCCGTGATCCTTGCCGCGACCCTGGCCCTCTCCGGCTGTGTCGGCGGCGGGCGCACCACCATCTCCGCCGCGCAGGAGGTGCCTGCCGATGCGGCGGGCGGGGCCTGCCATGCCGCTGTGTCGGCGGCGGTGGGCCGTTCCGGGAATGATGTGCTGGTCTATGACCGCCGCGCCACCACAGTCGGGACCGAGCTGCGCCTGACCGTCGCCGGACAGGATGGGCCGTGGCGCTGCGTTCTTGGCGCGGATGGGGCGGTGCTTACTGCCGGGCCGCTGTAGGGCGTCAGTCGTCGGGACGGTCCAGCGTGATCACCTCGCGCACGATGGTGTAATCGCGGTAGCCCAAGCGGGCCACGGGGTTAAAGGCCGTCACGTCAAACCGCCCGCCCTTCAGGCAATCGTCGCGCAGGTGGATGCCCGTCACCTCGCCCAATACAATGAAATCCTCGGGGCCGATCAGGGGCCGCACTTCAGTCACCCGGCATTCCAGCGTGGCGGGGGCATGCGCCACGCGCGGGCAGTCGATGCTGTCGCATTCTGCCTTTTCCACCCCGCAGGCCACGAACTCATCCGTCCCGCGTGGGAAATGGCGCGAGGTGTCGGACATCACCTGCAACATCGCCTCTTCGACGATGTTGACGGCGAAGACGCCGCTTTCCCGCACGGCGGCCAGCGAATCCTTCACCCCGGTTGACGAAAACATCACCTGCGGCGGGACATAAGCCGTGGCGTTGAAGAAGGAATAGGGGGCAAGGTTGTCCCCCATCGTCCCCCGCGTCGAGATCCAGCCCACCGGACGCGGAGCCACGATGGCGTTGAACGGGTTGTGGCGCAGGCCGTGGCCATCGGCGGGGCGGTAGAACATGCGAATTCCCAACGCTTGGCGGCGGCAAGCCACCGGGTGATTTGATCCTGACGTAATCGGGTGTTATCGGCGTTTCCACAAGATTCGGGCGCCGTCCCGACCAAGGGGGACTCGCGCGGGTGTACAGGCTGGAAGAAGAGACCGAGGCCGACTGGTGGGAGGTTGAGGCGCTCTATGACCTCTGCTTCGCGCCGGGGCGGACGGCGCTGTCTTCCTACCGCCTGCGCGATGGGGTGCCGACGGTGGCGGCGCTGTGCCTGACCCTGCGCGATGCCGATGGCACGCTGGCCGCCGCCATCCGTTATTGGCCGGTGGAGGCAGGGGGGCAGGATGCCCTGCTGCTTGGCCCCGTCGCGGTTCACCCCACCCGGCAGGGCGAAGGGCTTGGGGGGCTGCTGATCAACGAAAGCCTTGCTGAGGCGCGGCGCTTGGGGTGGGAGCGGGTAATGCTGGTGGGCGACGCGCCCTATTACAGCCGCTTCGGGTTCCGCAAGCTTGAAGGGGTTGAGATGCCGCCCCCCACCAACCCCGACCGTGTGCTGGGTCTGGCCCTGCGAGCGGGCGCGTGGGACGGCGTCAAGGGGCCGGTCACCAAGGCGACCTGAGGGTTTCCCCTTGCGGGCGGGCCGTCGCGCGCACATCTTTCGCCCATGGACAATGATCTTCCCGCCGATCCCGTGATGCTGCCCGCCATCGCCGCGCCTGACCGCAGCGCGGAATTGCGCGCCTTGGCCGAGCGTCTGACGCGGGCCAATGGTCCGGTGATGGGCCTGATCCTGAAACTGGGCGGCACGCTGGAGGGGCGGCTGGACGCGCTGCCGGATGGGGTGAAACGACAGATCGAGGCCGCGACCGAACGCGCGCTGTCGGTGGCCTTCGGATTGGCCGCGCAGGGCGACAAGGGGCCGGATCTGGGGCGCAATGGTCCGATGGCGGCCGCCATGCTGACCGGTGCGGCGGGGGGCGCGGGGGGGATTGCGACCTCGCTGGCCGAATTGCCGGTGTCGGTGACGGTGATCCTTCATGCGATCCGGCGCGAGGCTCGGGCGGCGGGCTTCGATCCGGATGATCCGGCGATCAAGGCCGAATGTCTGCGGGTGTTCGGTGCCGGTTCGCCTTTGGCGGCGGATGATGGGGTGAACACCTCGTTCTTTTCGGCGCGGTTGACGGTGACGGGTCCGGCGCTGAACCAGATGATCCGCGCCATCGCGCCGCGTCTGGCCGCCGCCTTGGGCCAGAAACTGGCCGCGCAGGCCGTGCCGGTGCTGGGGGCCATCGCCGGGGCCGGGCTGAATGCCGCCTTCCTGCACTGGTACCGCGAGGTCGCCGCCGTCCGTTTTGCCCTGCTGCGGCTGTCCGAACAGCACGGGGTGGAAGAGGTGATGACCCAGTTCGCGGCGGTGGCGAAAGCGAAGGCGCTGCCGAAGGGGTAGGCTGTCGTCGGTTACTTGTTCATCGCGCCCCCTCACCCTAACCCTCTCCCCCGAGGGGAGAGGGGAGGCCTGGTTCTGAGGCATTGGTTGGGTTGTTAGCGTTTTTTGGCGCAACGACTGGGATTGCCCCGATGCCCAAAGCATCGGGGCGCGCCCGCACCGCCCCCACGGGGCGGGCGCACGTATACGTGCACCCACCCCGCGGTGCGTGCGCGCCCCTTGGTAAGCGTTGCGGCAGAAAAAGACGCGTCGGGCTTTCAGCCCTCACACATCCAACTCTTCCACAAACCGCGCATTTTCCTGAATGTACTGGAACCGCAACTCCGGTTTCTTGCCCATCAGGCGTTCCACCAGATCGCCGGTCATGCCGGGTTCGTCCTCGTCGATGCTGACGCGGATCAGCTTGCGGGTGGCGGGGTTCATTGTGGTGTCTTTCAGGTCCTTGGCGTCCATCTCGCCCAGACCCTTGAAACGCTGGACGTCGATCTTGCCCTTGCCGCCCAGACCCTTTTCCATCCAAAGCTCTTTTTCGGCATCATCCGCCACATAGAGCCGCCGCGCCCCCTGGGTCAGGCGATAAAGCGGCGGGCAGGCCAGATAGAGGTGCCCCTTGTCGATCAGGGGCCGCATCTGGGTGAAGAAGAAGGTCATCAAGAGACTGGCGATATGCGCGCCGTCCACATCGGCGTCGGTCATGATGATGATCTTGTCATAGCGCAGGTCATCGACCTTGAACTTGGTGCCCATCTGGACCCCCAGCGCCTCGCAGATATCGCGGATTTCGCTGTTGTCGTTCAGCTTGTTCGAGGCCGCGCCCAGCACGTTCAGGATCTTGCCCTTCAGCGGCAACAGCGCCTGCGTCTCGCGGTCGCGCGCGCCTTTGGCCGATCCCCCCGCCGAGTCGCCTTCGACGATGAACAGTTCCGTCCCCTCGCGGGTCTTGGAGGAACAGTCGGTCAGCTTGCCGGG
Organism: Paracoccaceae bacterium; assembly: GCA_027486345.1. Lineage (GTDB taxonomy): Bacteria > Pseudomonadota > Alphaproteobacteria > Rhodobacterales > Rhodobacteraceae > Paragemmobacter. Next base: position 69,524 of record JAIXPH010000030.1, on the reverse strand, counting down.
CAGGCGCAGTTTCTTGGTCGCGGTCTTGCGGGCGGTTTCCTTTTCCTGCTTGCGGCGCAGGCGTTCCTCGGCCCGCAGAACAAGGAAATCAAGGATCGCGCCAGCCGATTTGGTGTCATTGGCCAGCCAGTTGTCAAAGTGATCGCGCACCGCGCCTTCGACCCATTTGGCGGCTTCCTCGGTTGACAGCCGGTCCTTGGTCTGGCCCACGAATTGCGGCTCGCGGATGAAGCAGGACACCAGCGCGCAGCCGCCGGTCAGCAGGTCCTCGCGGGTGATCAACTCGGATTTGCGGTTCTTGACCAGATCGCCATAAGCGCGGATGCCTTTCAGGATCGCGGCCCAAAACCCGGCCTCATGCGTGCCGCCTTCGGGGGTAGGGACCGTGTTGCAATAGGATTGCAGGAACCCGTCCCGCGCGGGCGTCCAGTTGATCGCCCATTCGACCGAGCCGGGCACGTTGTATTTTTCCGTGAAGCTGACCTTTCCGGCGAAGGGGCGGTCGGCATAGGTGGTGGTCTTTTGCAAGCTGTCCGACAGGTAATCCGCGAGGCCGCCGGGGAAATGGAACACCGCCTCCAGCGGGGTTTCGCCATCGTTGACGGCGGTTTTCCAGCGGATCTCGACGCCCGAGAAGAGATAGGCCTTGGATCGGACCATCTTGAGCAGCCGCGCAGGTTTGAAGGTCTGGCTGCCGAAAATCTCAGGGTCGGGATGGAACAGCGTGGTGGTGCCCCGCCGATTGGGGGCGGCGCCGATTTTCTCCACCGGGCCTTGCGGGATGCCGCGCGAGAAGGATTGCTGGAACAGCTCCTTGTTGCGGGCCACCTCGACCCGCATCACATCCGACAGCGCGTTGACGACCGAAGCGCCCACGCCATGCAACCCGCCCGAGGTCTGATAGGCCTTGCCGCCGAACTTGCCGCCCGCGTGCAGGGTGCACAGGATCACCTCCAGCGCCGATTTGCCGGGGAATTTCGGGTGCGGATCAATCGGGATGCCGCGCCCGTTGTCGCGCACGGTCACGGAATTGTCGGCGTGCAACTCCACCTCGATCCGGTTGGCGTGACCCGCCACCGCCTCGTCCATGGAGTTGTCGAGGATTTCCGCCACAAGGTGATGCAGCGCCCGTTCATCGGTGCCGCCGATATACATGCCGGGGCGCTTGCGGACAGGCTCCAGCCCTTCGAGCACCTCGATGGAGGAGGCGTCATAGGTCTGATCCGTGCCGGTCAAAAGGTCGTCGGCCATACTCGTGCTCGATTCTTATTGCGCTGCGTTGGGCAGGGATTAGACCACTTCGGGGGTGGGGGACGCAAGATGTTGGGGTGGTTGGTCCCCATCGGCGGCACGTGCGAAGTCTGACGCAGACGTCGCGGCGGAGTTTGGCGCAAACTCCGCGGGGCGGCCTGCGATGGCTTCGCCAGACATCGCCCAAGCGCAACGCTTGGGTATCAGCCCCGCGTCGCCCGCTGGCGCAGCCATTCTGCAAGCTCACCCTCATCCAGCAGGCGCTGGGCGGCGCGGATGATGGTCTGACCAGTTTCTTCGGTGTCAAAACTGGGTTGCACGCCGTTCAGCACCAAGGTCACCTGCATGCAGCGGAAGGCCGTCCGTTTGTTCGCATCGTTAAAGCAGTGGCCTTGCGCGATGACCACCGCGTAGCATGCCGCAAGGTCGAAGACATCCGCGATCATGCCATAGGTCAAACGGTTCTCGACCCGGGCCAGCGTGCCTTCAAGCGATTTATCACGGGCGCGTCCCGGCAGTTCGCCGGGGTTCAGGACGTGGTCGTGAATACGCTCGACCAGACTCGCATCCAGCAAGACAAAGGTCATTTGTCACGCAAGTAGTCGAGAACGGGCTGCACCTCTTCCCGAGAGCGCTCAAGCACATCCATCACCTCCTCCAGCGTCGCGACGCGGTGCTCAACCTGCCCCACGGCCTCGGCCGGGACGATGTAGCCGACGAGGGCGGAGTTCTTCAGGATCGCCACCGGCTGGCCATTGGCGCGGTCGAGCACCTTTTGCGGTTCGCGCAATTCGGTCATGGTGCAGATGTTGGGCGTGGCAAGGCGGGTCATGGCGCGGCTCCCTTGAAGAATGTGCGATTGAATATACACTCCACTGCACAAAATTCAAAGGAGGATGACATGCGCGTTCTGTTCACGGGGGGCTCGGGCAAGGCCGGGAAACATGTGGTGGCCTATCTGGCCGCACAGGGGCACAAGGTGCTGAACGTGGACCGCGTGCCTTTGGGGCATCCGGATGTGGCCGACCTGATCGCCGACATCACCGACTCGGGCCAGATGTTCAACGCGATGAGCGCTTATGCCGGCGGGGACGAGTTGGAGGATGGCAGGGGCCACCGCCTGTTCGATGCCGTGGTGCATTTCGCCGCCGTGCCGCGCCTGATGCTGGCCCCGGACAATGAAACCTACCGCGTCAATGTGATGGGCACCTACAACGTGCTGGAGGCCGCGCTGAAGATGGGCATCCGCAAGGTGATCATCGCCTCCTCCGAGACGACCTATGGCGTCTGTTTCAGCGATGGCGAGGTGGACCCCAAGGTGCTGCCCCTGGAAGAGGATTACGACATCGACCCGATGGACAGCTACGGCATGTCCAAGAAGGTGAACGAGGTCACGGCACGGTCCTTCCAGCGCCGGACGGGGGCGGATGTCTATGCGTTGCGCATCGGCAATGTGATCGAACCGCAGGAATATGAGACGGTGTTTCCGCCTCTGGCCGATGATCCCGGTCGCCGTCGGCGGATCACCTTCAGCTACATCGACGCGCGCGATCTGGGGCAGATCGTGGACCTGTGCCTGAAAAAGGACGGGTTGGGCTTTCAGGTGTTCAACGCCGTGAACGATACGAACTCCACCCCGCAGCCCAATGCGGAATTGCTGGCGCGCTTCTTCCCGAACGTGCCGCTGTCCCGCCCGGTGAGCGAGCATGAAAGCCTGCTCTCCAACCGCAAGATCCGTGAGGTGCTGGGGTTCAAGGAGCAGCACAATTGGCGGAGTTATGTGAAGGGGTGATCTCGCCCTCAGTCGCGCGGGGCAAGTGACCCGCGCGTATCGGAACGTCTGCCCATGCCCGCCCGTGCGCCCCGTGCCTACCCGTGCGCCCCGTGCACGGGCAGCGCCCGCCCTGCGGGGGGCGGGCGCGCGAAGGGCGCACCCGCCGGGCGGTCACGCCCCGTGCCTGAAACGGCAGGAGGGCTGACATCCCTTTGCGGCTTCGTTGCCTCAGCCGCAATCGAACCGGCGGATCGGTCCACAGGACCGATCCGCGTCGGTTCTCTATCCCCTCATGCCGGTTCGGCCATGCGGCCCGCCCACATCTTCTGGAATGCGGGCCGCGCTTGGCAGGCTTCAAGCCATGCCTTCACCTTGGGAAATTCGCCCAGCAGCGTCGGATGGCCCTGCGCGTAGCGCAGGCATTCGGCCACCACGATATCGGCGGCGGTGAAGCCGCGCGGCAGCATGTGGTCCTGCCCGGTCAGGTGCTTTTCCAGCCGCGCCAAGGGGCGGCGCAGTTTCTCGGCCGAGACGGCAAGTGTGGCCTCGCCCATCTCGCCCTGCGGGGCCATCATGATCTCGAGCGCCGGGGTTTCCACCGCCGTGGCCGCCCAAAGCGCCCATTGCTCCATCAAGGCGGTTTCGGCGTCGGTTGCCGGCCCCAGCGCCCCGCCATAGGCCCGCGCCAGATAGAGCACGATGCCAAGGCTTTCGGTCAGCACCAGATCCCCATCGGTCAGCGCGGGAATCTGGCCCTGCGGGTTCACGCTGAGGAAGGCGGGCGAATTGGTGGCCAAGGTCACCCCCGGCATGGCTGCACCGGGCAGGCGATAGGCCTGCACCACGGGCACGTGGTCAAAGGCCGCGCCGCATTCGAACAAGAGCCACAGGGGGCGCGAGGCACGGGAACGGTAGACGCCATAGAGCGTGGGCATGGGGAATACTCCTGTCAGGCCGCCGCTCGGCCTTGCGGTGCGCAGAGTACCCGTGTCGCAGGCCAAGGCAAGCCGGGCCAACCGGATTGCGCCGCCCGGCAAGGCCGGTCGGCACGGCGGTGCGCCGCGCCGCCGCCTGCGGCTTTGGCGCGGCAGGGGGGGCTTGTGCAGCCCCCGTCGCCCGCACGCGGGCGACTCCCCCCGCAGGATATTTGGGCAACGGGGAAGGGGCAGGAGATGGGGAGGGGGCGTGCCTGCGGTTTGAGATGTCTTGCTGAAATTTTGATCAAAAGATAAAGGGAAAGGATGGCACATCCGCTTTCCCCCCTTGCCCATGCCCGCGCCACGCTTGCGCTGGGATTGCCGCTGATCGGCAGCCATCTGGCGCAGATGTCGCTGCATGTCGCCGACACCGTGATGATGGGCTGGTATGGCGTCACCGAACTGGCCGCCGTGGTGATCGCGGCCTCATCCTTCTTTGTCGTGTTCATCCTTGGATCGGGCTTTGCCCAGGCGGTGATGCCGATGGTGGCCGCCGCCCTGGCCGAAGGGGACGAGGCGCAGGTGCGGCGGGACACGCGCATGGGGATGTGGCTGTCTCTGGGCTATGGTCTGGCCGTCTATCCGCTGTTCTGGTGGTCCGGTCCGGTGTTGCTGGCCCTGGGCCAAAGGCCCGAGGTGGCGGCGCTGGGGCAGGATTTCCTGCGCATCGCCGGGCTGGGGATGATCCCGGCGCTGCTGGTGATGGCGCTGAAAAGCTATCTCGCGGCCTTGAACCGCACGCAGGTGGTGCTTTGGGTCACCATTGCGGCGGTCGGTGTGAACGTCGCGCTGAACTGGTTCTTGATCTTTGGCAATGGCGGCGCGCCGGAACTGGGTGTGCGGGGCGCAGCCATCGCCTCGCTGAGCGTCCAGGTGCTGACCTTTGCCGCGCTGGCGGTCTATGCCGGATGGTTGCCCGATTTGCGGCGCTTTCGACTGTGGCAGCGCTTCTGGCGGCCGGATTTTCCCGCGCTGCGGGGGGTGTTCCGGCTGGGCTGGCCCATCGGGGTGACGGGGTTGGCGGAAAGCGGGCTGTTTCAGGCCAGCGCCTTGATGATGGGCTGGATCGGCACCGTGGAGCTGGCCGCCCATGGTATCGCGATGGAGGTGGCGGCGCTTGCCTTCATGGTGCATCTGGGGCTGTCGAATGCCATCACCGTGCGGACCGCGCATTTCGCCGGGGCGGGTGATCCTGTCGCGCTCAAGCGCGGGGCGCGGGTGGGGATTGCCTTGTCGGCGGGCTTTGGCATCACGATGGTGGTGCTGTTTCTGGTCCTTCCCGGCCCGCTGGTCGGCTTGTTTCTGGACGAGGGCAAGCCCGGCACGGACGAGATCACCGCCTTTGCCATCACCCTCTTGGCGCTGGCCGCGCTGTTCCAGATGGGCGATGCCATGCAGGTGATCGCCTTGGGCCTGCTGCGCGGCATCAAGGACACCCGCGTGCCGATGGTGATGGCGGCCATCAGCTATTGGCTGATCGGCATCCCATCGAGCTATCTGCTCGCCTTTCCGCTTGGTCTTGGCGGCGTGGGCTTGTGGCTGGGGCTTGTGATCGGGCTGGCCGTGGCCGCAGGTCTTTTGATGGCGCGCTTCTGGTTGAAGGTGGGGCGGGCCTGAGCGCCGCCCGCCCCGCCGCCGCGTCCCGGCCTATTCTGCCGCCTTCTTCATCAACCGTTCCGCCTTGCGCTTGACCAGCGCCGAGCGCAGGTCGTGCATGGTCAGAAGCAGGGTGTCCGTCACCTCTTCCAACTGCGCGTCCGTGGCGCGTGACTGCACCCATTGCGCGGTCAGGTTCAGGTGATCCACCGCGCGGTGGATGTCATCCATGTCGCGCCGGGCCAGAATGGCGATCCGCTCGGCCATCCAGTCGCGGATGGCGGTCTGCTCTGCCTCGGTCAGCTCATGGCTGCCATGGGGCTTGATCTGGCCGTTCTTGATGTTGACGACAGCGATCTCGTCCATCTCGATCCGGCGCTGCCGGTTTTCGGTATCGACGCGAAAGACGGTCGCGCCATTCTCACGAATGCGAAAAAAGAACTCGGGAAGCTCATGCGACATCAAAAGACCCTGACGGGAAGGGGTCGGGGCGGCCTGTGGCGCAAAATTTCGCCGTGACCGCCGCCCCGACCGGTTTCAAACGAGCGAGGCGCAGAACCGCTGGATGCGGGAACAGGCCTCATGCAATTGGGCGTCCGAGGTAGCGTAGCTGACACGGAAGTTTGGCGAAAGCCCGAAGGCGGCACCAAAAACCACCGCAACGCCGGTTTCTTCCAGAAGCGCGGTGGCAAAGACCTCGTCATTGCTGATGACGGTGCCTGCGGGTGTGGCCTTGCCGATGCAGCCCGCGATGTCGGGATAGACGTAGAACGCGCCTTCGGGGACCGGGCAGGTCACCCCTTGAGCCTGGTTCAGCATCGACACCACCAGATCGCGGCGGCGCTGGAACAGGGTGCGGTTCTCGGCCAGAAAATCCTGCGGGCCGGTGAGGGCTTCAAGTGCGGCGTATTGGCTGACGGAGGAGGGGTTGGAGGTTGATTGCGACTGGATCGTTCCCATCGCCTTGATCAACGCCACGGGACCTGCGGCATAGCCGATGCGCCAGCCGGTCATGGCATAGGACTTGGACACCCCGTTGCAGGTCAGCGTGCGGTCATAAAGGCCGGGTTCGACCTCGGCCGGGGTGCAGAACTTGAAATCGTCGAAGACGAGGTGCTCGTACATGTCGTCCGACAAGATCCAGACCTGCGGATGGCGCATCAGCACGTCACAGAGCGCCTTCAACTCATCCCGCGTATAGCCCGCGCCGGTCGGGTTTGAGGGGGAGTTGAAGATGAACCATTTCGTGCGCGGGGTGATCGCCGCTTCAAGCTGCGCCGGGGTCAGCTTGAACTGGGTCTCGATCCCCGCGACCACCGGAACCGGGGTGCCGCCCGCCAAGAGCACCATGTCAGGGTAGCTCACCCAATAGGGCGCGGGGATGATGACCTCATCGCCGGGGTTCAGGGTGGCCATCAGCGCGTTGTAAAGGATCTGCTTGCCGCCCGTGCCGACGGTCACCTGCGCGGGCGTGTAGGTCAGGCCGTTTTCGCGCAGGAATTTGGTGCAGATCGCGGCTTTCAGTTCCGGAATGCCATCCACGGCGGTGTATTTGGTGCGCCCTGCGTCAATCGCGCGCTTGGCCGCGTCCTTGATGTTCTGCGGCGTGTCGAAATCCGGCTCTCCGGCCCCCAGCGCGATGATGTCGCGGCCCTCGGCTTTCAGCTGCGCGGCCTTGGTCGTGACCGCGATGGTGGGCGAGGGTTTCACGCGCGCCAGCGTGTCGGACAGGAAAGCCATCGGAAAAACTCCGTCAAGGGTGGAAACCGGATCGCGGCAGCTTTAGGGTGCGCGGGCAGAGGGATCAAGCTGGACGAAGGATGGCCATGACCGAGACGGCGGAGGCGCGCCTGAAGCGCATGCGGATGCGAAGCTGGCGGCGCGGCACCAAGGAGATGGACCTTGTGCTGGGTCCATGGGCGGATGCCCATCTGGATGGGCTGAGCGCGGATGACCTCGCACTTTATGACCGGCTGCTGGAAGAGAACGATCAGGATCTCATGGCCTGCATCTTCGGCACGCAGGTGCCGCCCGCCCCTCTGGCGGGGCTTTTGGCGCGGATCACGGACTTCGCCCGCGCGCGGCTGATGCAGGGGTGATGCCGGGTTCGGGGCGGGCGCGGCGCAGAGTGTCGCGCCACAGCTTCGGCGTTTACCGATTCTTGGGGGTTGGGGCTGCATCTTTCTGCCGATACAGGCGGAAAGGAGCAGCCGATGACCGTTCAGTCCCCGATCCTCGACGGCAGCCAGAGGGCGCGGCTGGCCGGATATACCGATCTTCTGTCACTGGTCGAACGGCTGCACAGGCTGATCCTCGACGTCATCAAGGATGAATTCGAACGGCTGGGCGTGCAGGACATCAATCCGGTGCAGGCGCTGTTGCTGTTCAACATCGGCGAGCATGAGGTGACGGCAGGCGAATTGAAAAGCCGCGGCTACTATCAGGGCTCCAACGTCAGCTACAATCTCAAGAAACTGGTCGACTTGGGCTACATGCATCACCAGAGGTCGGAACTGGACCGCCGGTCCGTCCGGGTGCGGCTGACCGAAAAGGGACGGCGGATGCGGGGCCTGCTGGCGGCGCTGTTCGACCGCCATTGCGAGGTGATCGAACGCAAGACCCTTTTGGATGCGGCGGGGATGGAAGAGGTGAACTCCGCCCTGCGTCGGATGGAACGCTTCTGGGGCGATCAGATCCGCTACATCTACTGACCGCAGCGCCCTTCATCCAACGTCGCCGGGGGGCTGTCTGCCCCCCAAGGCGCGGCAGGCCGCGCCTCCCCCCGAGGATATTTGAGCAGAGAAGACCAAGGCAAGACACTCCGCTGCGCCTAGTCTTCTCTGGAAAAATATCCTCCGGGAGGGTCCGGGAGGGTGGAAAACCCTCCCGGGGGTGACGCTAGTGCCGCCAGAGCCAGCTTTGCCCCGCCAGTGCGCCCTGCGCCTTGGCCAGCAGGCGGTTCATCGTACCGGGGGCGGGGATGTCACCGCTGGCCAGCCGGTCCAGCGCCACCTCGGGCGGGCAGGCGCGGCGCGTGACGGGGTCGAAGTAGCGCGGATAGGCGATCAGCGCGGCATGGGCGAGGGTGAGGATGTCGATCCCTTGCCGCAGGCCACCATCCGGCGAGCGGCGGCGGCGGTCGGGGACAATCCCCACATCGCGTGTCAGACCCCAGCCCGCGTAGAAGGGGGCGCCGGTGCAGGTGACGGGCTTGCCGCGCAACAGTGCCTCGAACCCCAGAAGCGAGGTCATGGTCCAGACCGCATCGCAGCCGTCGATCAGCGCCACCGGGTCGGCCTTGCGGGCGACCACGTCGGCCAATCCGGCCAAGGCATGGTCCGGGATGGCACCGGGGCGCAGGCCCGCCTCGACATCCGGGTGGGGCTTGTAGACGATCACCGCTTGAGGTTGGGCGGCGCGGGCGGCTTGCAGCAGCGCCAGATTGCTGTGCACCTCTCCTGCGCCAAGGCGGAGGGAGGCGTCATCCTCCACCTGTCCTGGCACGAGGATGCGATGACCCGGCGGCAGGTCCGGCCTCTGGCCGGGCAGATTGTATTTCGTCACACCTGCCGCCACCAGCCGCGCCACCAGCCGCTCCGCCCGCGCGCGCCCGCCGGGCGGCAAGGGGGCCGCGATCAGGCGTTCAAGGCGGCTGTCACGGGTCGGATCATAGTAGATGCCCAGATCATCGGTCACGAGGCTGAGCGGGGGCACAAGGTCCGCCCCCAGCCCGCGCGAGCGCAGGAAGCCATCCTCCACCCGCCGGACGGTCACGTCCTTGGGCAAGTCGCGCGGTTCGCGCCCCGCCCAGACCAGCAACGGCTTTCCCTGCGCGCGCGCCGCAGCCACCGCCTTGGCCGGATCATCGACAAAGCGCAGCGATCTTTCCCCGCCGAACACCTGTTGCAGCCGCCCGCGCTTCCACAGCCGCATGCCAAGGGCGATGTGGCCAAGGCGATCCTCGCGAAAGGCGCGGGTTTCGGCCTCCAGCTGGTCCACCGCCTCTTCAAAGCTGCACAGCCGGTCGCGGCAGGGGTCGTACCATGTGGGCGCAAGGATCATCGCGACGGCGAAAAGCTGGGCGCGGGTCAGGCTGCGGCGGCGGCGGGGCAGGGGCATCTCATCCACCGTCAGGCCCCAGCCGGCATAGAAGGGCTGGCCAAAGACGCGGGGGCGGTGGCCTGCCAGAATGGCCTCGAACCCCAGTTGAGACGATATCGTATAGACCGCCACCGCCCCTTGCAGCAGCGCCCAAGGGGAAACCGGATCGGCTGACAGCACCGTCGCCGCGTCCAGATCGGCGGGGCCGTAGTGGCCGGGGCGCAGGCCGAGGGCCGTTTCGGGATGGCTGCGGATCACGATCCGCGCTCCGGGGTGATCGGCGCGCGCCTGCGCCAGCATCGCCGCAAACGTGGCGGTCGTGGCACCAGATGCCGCCAGCGCGGCATCGCCACGCGTCTGGTCCACCACCAGCACATAGCCGGGGGCGGGCGGGGCCAGCGCCGTGTCGTGGATGTTGTATTTTGACAAGTCCGAGGCGATCAGACGGGCTATTCCCACGCGCGCGCGGGTCAGGAGGTGCGAATCGTCCAAGGGATGGGTGGCCAGCAGATGCTCCACCAGTGACGGCGCGGCGGGATCGAAATGCACGCCCATAGGGTCAATCAGCAGCCCCAGCGGCGCAGCGCCAGCGCGACCGGGCCGGACCGAGCGCAGGAAGGCATCCTCCACCCGCACCACGGGCAGGCCATGGCGGGCGGCCAATCCCTCCCCCCGCCGTGCGGTCGGGGATCGGCCCCAGACCACGACGCCATCCTCCGGCGTCGGTGTCCCGATGAGGCGCAGCTCGTGCCCCGCCAGCGCCATGATCCGGCGCAGACGGTGTTGTAGCAGGAACCCGCCGTTGCGGTAGTAAAGGCGTCGCGGCACCGCGACGCCCGTTGATCCGCTGCCCATGGCGGCGATCAGTTGGTCGTGCCCGCGCTGGTGAGCGAATTGGCCGCGCCCGCAGCCCCGGTGATGGCGCTGATGGTCTTTTGCCACTGCACATAGGGCGCTTCGGTGACATAGAGCGTGTCGCCATCGCGGATCAGGAAGTCGCGCGCCTCGAACATGCCGTTCGGCCGGGTCAGGTCGAGCACATAGACCATGCGTTGCGCCCCCACGAGGTCGTTGCGGCCCAGCACGACATTGGCGATCTCTGCCGGTTCGTTGCGGAACACGAAGACACCGGTCGGATCGGCGAGACTGGTGTTCAGACCGCCGACAAGGGCCAGCGCTTCGATCCCCGACAGGGTCTGGGTCTGGAAATCCACCCGGCTCTGGCTGCCTGCCGCGCCCATGGTGACAAAGGACCGGCGGTCCTCTTCGACCACGATGATGTCGCCGGGCCGCAAGGCGATGTCCAGACTTGGGTTCTCATAGAGATCGACCAGCCAGACCGATCCGGTCTGGTTGCCGCGTGTCACGCGGATGATGGCGGTTTCGGGGTCGATGCTGACACCACCCGCCTTGGCGATCATGGCCGACAGGGTGCGCGTGGGGCGCTCGATCGGCAAGACGCCCTGTTGCCCGATGGCCCCCGAGAGCGTGACGGTCGAGCCATCCCCAGGCACGCGGGCGACAATGACCTGCGGGTCCGGCGTCTGGGTGTCGAGCTTGGAGGCGATGATGAGGCGCAGTTCTTCGGGCGACTTGCCCGCCGCCTTGATGCGACCGGCGTAGGGGATGAAGATCATGCCCTGACCGTCGACCTGAATTTCGTTCAATTGCGATTGCCGCTGGCCTGATGCGCCGAGCAGGGGCTCGTCCGTGACGTTCTCGTAGACCGTGATCGACAGGATATCGCCCGCCGCGATCACGTCCGAACCGATCAGGCCAGCATTGGTGAACCCCGGTCCGAAGCCATAGGCCGGCATGACCGAGGTGGCCCGCGTCACCCGAGGGTTGACCGACACGATGAAGGCATCGCCCCCGCGCAGGACGGAGCCCTTGTAAATCTCGGCTTTGCTGGGTCCGCTCCGCGGCAGGCCGCAGGCGGAAACAGACGCTATAAGCGCAAACAGGGCCAAAGTCTTGGCCCCTTTCGATACTGACATTGCCACTGCCCGGGCTCCTTGAAATGGAGTTGCCTCAAGTTTTGTGGTCAAACCTACAGGAATCTTGCGAAAACGCCAATAGTCCTTGGCAGGTTCACTTCACCAGCCGCAACTGTTGCCGAGGTGCCGCGTTTCCCGATTGCAACGCGTCATAAGGGTCTTCGGGGGACAGCATCATGTCCACCACCTGCCGCAACAGCTCACGGCGGCCCTTGGCCGAGTAGAACCCCCCGGCAATCTGGCTGGTTTCAAGCAGATAGCGGCGATAATCGCGATAGGCGCGGCTGTCGGGACGGCTGGGCTGGGCAAAGAACTCCGGCAGGGGTTGGGAAGAGACGAACTCCGGTTTGGCATAGACCGCTGCGCCGAAGGTGCGTGTGGGCAGACCGCGCCACAAGGCCTGCTGCGCGGCGGTGGAGTTGACCGTCACCACGCTGCGGGCATGGTTCAAGAGTTGCGCCAACTTGCCGCCGCGCACGAAATGCACGCGTTTCTCGATGCCATGCGCGCGGGCCTGCCGCGCGATTTCCCGCGCCAGCGGCGCGCGACCATCCTCAAGCGGGTGTGCCTTGAACACCAGATGGTGATGCGGGGCGGCCCCCCGGGCAAAGCCGTCCATCACGGTGGCCACGAAGTCGGTCATGCTGGCAAAGGGGGAATGGGCACGGAAACTGGCGTCATGCTCCAGCTGCAACAGCACGAGGTGATAGGGAAAGCCGCCATGCCGGATGCGGAAGGTGGCGGCCATGCGCTGCCAGCGATGCACCGGTTGCAGCACCAGCCGTTTGCAATGCAGCAGGAATTCCTGCCAGACGGTGATTTCCCGATGCGGGCGGTAATTGCGGAAATCGAAAAAGCCGCCCGACCAGACAAACCAGTGATAGAGCGCCCCCCAGAAGATGTGTTGGCGCATGTCGCCCCAGCGGGCCGGGGCGTCGGGCTGGTCGGTATCGGTATTGGCCAAGGCGGCCTGCATCTGCGCCACGCTCAGGTCCATCAGGCGCGAATGGCCGTTCGATCCGCCGCGTTCATAGGTGATCCAATAGGGGCGCAGGTAGCCTTCCTCGAACACATGCACGGTCAGGCCGCGCGCCCGCGCCGCCGCCACGGCGGTGGCATGCAGGGGCCGCGTGTCGCCATAAAGCACGATATCTGTCACGGCATGGGCGGTGAGCAGAGCATCCAGAGCCTGCGGCCAATCCTGCAACGGGCCGCGATAGGGCAGGAAGGTCGCGTCATCGGTCCAGAACGCCCGGTCGCCGCGATTGAACCCGACGCGCCGCACCGTCGCGCCGGCAGCTTGCAGCATGGCGCCCAGCCGCTGGAAAAAGGGCCCATGCGGCCCTTGCAGGAACAGAAAGGTACGGCCTTGGCCTGACACACGCATACTGGTCACTTTCCGGGGGCCATCGCAACGGAGACTCCCCCTAACGCGCACATCTGTCACAGACAAGCACGGCAAAACTGCGGCGGATTTTAAGCGGCACTTTGAACGGTGCGAACTTGGCCAGACCGGTGTCGCCCCGGTGTCGCCCTTGCCCTTGCCGGGGCCGGGCGGCGGGGCTAGGTCTGGGGCGACAGGGCAGGACCGGAGGGAAGCATGTTCACGGGGATCGTCACCGACATCGGCAAGGTGCTGGAAACCGAACGGCGGGGTGACCTGCGCGCCCGGATCGGCACCTCCTATGATGTGGAGCGCATCGACATCGGCGCCTCCATCGCCTGCGACGGCGTGTGCCTGACCGTCATCGCGCTGGGCCGCGCGCCGCAGAACTGGTTCGACGTGGAAATCTCGGCCGAGTCGCTGTCCAAGACCACCATCGGCGGCTGGACCCCCGGCAAGCGGCTGAACCTTGAACGCGCGCTGAAGGTGGGGGACGAATTGGGCGGTCATATCGTGTCAGGCCATGTCGATGGTCTGGCCGAGGTGGTGGCGCTGCGGCCCGAAGGCGACAGCCTGCGCGTGACCTTCCGCGCCCCGCATCATCTGGCGGGCTTCATCGCGCCCAAAGGGTCGGTCGCGCTGAATGGCACCTCGCTGACGGTGAATGAGGTGGAGGGCACCGATTTCGGCATCAACTTCATTCCCCACACACAAAAGGCCACGACATGGGACGAGGTCGCCTTGGGCGACAAGGTCAACCTCGAGGTGGACACCATGGCCCGATACGTGGCACGCCTGCGGGAGTGGGGCGTGTGACGGGGCGCAGAACAGTCGCAACCGCCTTTTGCCGGGCCAGAACGGGGACCGCCAGACCATGACCGATGCCATCACGCTGCCAGTTTTCGACAGGCCTGTGAAACTGCTGTTCTCGGTCGCGCGTGATCAGGATTGCACGGCGCTGCTCGCCGGTGCGCGCGCCCGCGCCGCGGCGGCAGGGGCGGAAGTCGAGGTGATCGATATGCCCCGCGCACTGGAATTGCCCGCCCTTGTGGCGATAGCCGAACGGCAGGCGCGGTTTGACGGGCATGTGGTGATTGGCCAGTCGGATGGCGCGGCCGAGATCGGCCGCACCTTGGCGCTGATCGGGTTGCAAGGCGCCTCGGTCGGGAATGCCGTTGTCTCAGGCCCGCAACAGGCCACCGAAGCGGCGGGGGACGCAGCCTGCCTTGCGGCCTTGCATCTGATCGCCATTTCGCGCAAGTGGGCGGGCCAGACAAAGGGGATCGGATTCCGACCATGACCAGCACCGCCGAAAAGCGCCAGATGAAATCCGCAGCCCGGCTTTATGCCGTGCAGGCGCTGTTCCAGATGGAAAGCTCCGGCCAGACGGTGCAGGCCATCACGCGCGAGTTTGAATCGCACCGCTTTGGCGCGACCTATGACGAGGGTGAGTTCGTCGAAGGCGATGTCGACCATTTCCGCGCCATCGTCGGTTCGGCGGTGAACTGGCAGGCCAAGATCGACCAATTGACCGACCGCGCCCTTGTGGCGAAATGGCCCATCGACCGCATCGACCCGGTGCTGCGGGCCCTTTTCCGCGCGGCGGGGGCGGAGTTCGTGGACATGGACACGCCGCCCAAGGTGGCGATCACCGAATATGTCGATGTCGCCAAGGCCTTTTTCCCCGAAGGCAAGGAATCGAAATTCGTCAACGGCGTGCTGGATCACATGGCACGCGAGGCCAAGCCTGCGGCATTCTGACCCGAACTCGGCGGATTCAGGCCGGAGCGGGCCGTTTTGCGCATCGTGGCGAAAATTGGGCTGGCGGCGCGCGGGAAAGGGGCTAGGCTCCTGCTTCTGGGAACGGGAGGATGCCATGCCGAAACTTGTCAAACTCTACCTCGTCAGCGTGGCCATCGGCTTTGGGCTGGGCGCGGTTTTCGTGGCCATGCTGCTGTGGTTTGACATCGCCGGTCTCGGGCGTCTGGTGCTGACCTCGTCCTCGGGCTGGATCGCCGGTCTGATGCTGTGGGTCGCGAACGGAATCATCTTCGCCGGGGCGCAATTCGGCATCGCCGTGATGCGCCTGGGTCAGGACGATGACCATACGCCGCGCGGCGGCCGTCTGATCCCGATCCGTGTGCCGGTCGCGGTCAAATCCAAACCGGGCGCGCCGCACCGTCGCTGACAGGGATCGCAGACAAGACGACAGGGCGGGTTTTCCCGCCCTTTTTCATGTCTGTCGTCCGGTAAAGGGTGGCGGGCCCGCAGCAACCGTGGATGGCATGGTTTTCCCGAGAGCCAGAGGTCTCAGGTGGGCGCCAGATAACAGGACCAGGATCCTGCCAGAGCCAGCCCCCGTTCGGTTGCTTATCGGCCACTGGAAAAGAGCCTCTCACGTGAGGAGCAGCACCCGCCGTCCCAACAGATAGGCACTGTCAGGGGGGATGGCAAGCGTGGCCTCGGCCGGGCTTGCAGGTGGTTCATCTTTCGTTCATGTTTATGGCATGGATCAGCTGTCAGACCCCTTCTTGCCTGCGTTGCCCGGCGTGCGTCTTGCGCGCGGGGTTTGCCGCGCGCTCAGGGCGCTGGATTTCGTCACGGTCGAAGAAATGGTCCCCACGCCCGGCCTGCGCGTCGATGTGATGGCGCTGGGCCCGAAGGGCGAGCTTTGGGTGATCGAATGCAAATCCGGCCGCGCCGATTATCTGGCTGACCGCAAGTGGCAGGGCTATCTGGAGTGGTGTGACCGCTTCTTCTGGGCGGTGGATGCCGATTTCCCGACCGACCTCTTGCCGCCCGAAACCGGGTTGATCCTTGCCGATGCCTATGATGCCGAAGTGGTGCGGATGCCGCCCGAACAGCCCTTGGCCCCGGCGCGGCGCAAGGTGATGGTGCAGAAATTCGCCCGCCACGCGGCCCTGCGGCTGCAAGCGCTGCGCGATCCGGGCGCGGGGTGGGGGCCTTAGCGGCCCTTCTTGCCTTTGGGTGCGGGGGCCGACCCCATGCTGCGAGCTGCCTCGGCGGCGGCGCGCAACTCTTCGGCGATCTCTTCGGCCTCATCGGGGTCGAAATCCAGCGGCAGTTCGATTCCGCCCTCCGCCTCGACATAAATGCGGACCATCCCGGCCGAGGTGGGGCCGATCTGCAGATTCGCGGCGATGTCGCTTTCCTTGTCGATGCCCATGGCAGCCTCCGTTCCTTGTCGCTTTCGCCTAACGCGCGCGGGCCGCTTCCGCAAGGGCGGGCCGATCCGCAAGGCCTTCCGCCGGGCTGGCACCCCCCCAAGACGGGGCAGCGAAAACCTGCCCTGTGATGGCGGACGGCCCCTTGCAATCCGCGAAAGCCGGGGGTAAACGGCGCATCAGTGCAGCTTTAGCTCAGTTGGTTAGAGCACCAGATTGTGGATCTGGGGGTCCCCCGTTCGAGCCGGGGAAGCTGTACCATCCTCCCCTTCATGCCCCGACAGTCACCCGCGCGGGATGGCGCGCAACCCGTCGATCAAGCGGGACACGCCGGGGACCAGCGGGATCAGATCCGCCTGCACCGCGTGATAGATGTCGGGTTTGCCAAGGAATTGGCGCGCGTCGGGCTGGCCATCCTCGTCAATCTCAGGAAACCAGCCGCCGTGCCGGGCGTCGATGAAATGCGCGCGGGCAAAGTCCCACAGGCGGGCATACCAATCGGCATCCTGCGGCTGCGGGTCGATCTTCATCAGCGCTGACAGCGCGCCGATCGCCTCGGTCACCGGCCACCAATAGCGGTCACGCCGGGCAATCGCGCCCGTTACGGGGTTCAGCGTATAGGCGATGCCGCCCTTGTCCTGCCGCCAGCCGTCACGCAGCGCGGCCTCGATCAGCGCGCGGGCGCGGGTGGGGGCGGTGGTGTCGGCCCGTCCGGTGAGGTCCCAATGCTGGATCAGCAGGCGCCCCAGTTCGAACGAATGGCCGGGGGTAGAGCCTGCGGGGCGGAACATCGGGTTGCCCTCATAGCCCGTGTCGATCTGCCAGTTCTGGTCGTAGTGTTCGGGGATGCGCCAATCATGCGCGGGGGCAATGCGGCGGGTGAAGAAGTCAAGGATGCGGCCCGCCTGATCGAGATAGCGCCGGGTTCCTGTCGCCTCATAGGCCGCAAGCAGCGCCTCAACCCCGTGCATGTTGGCGTTCATGCCGCGATAAGTGGAAAACGGCGTCCAGTCGCGGGCGTATTCATCGCGCAACAGGCCGTGATCCTCGTCCCAATAGCGGGCCTCAATCACCTCGGTTGCTTGGGCGATCAGGCGGGCACCGTCGGGGTGGCCCACCAGATGCGCGCTTGCGCCTGCCAGCAGGACAAAGACATGCCCGTAAGCCAGCTTGACCCCATCGGCCACGCCCGCCGCGTCAAAGGACCAGACCCAGCCACCATGCTGCGCGTCATGGTGCTGGCCGAACAGGCAGGCCATCCCGGCATCGATAATGGCGTCGCAGTCCGCCTCTCCGGCCGCTTTCGCCAAGGCGTAGGAATGCACCAGCCGCGTCGTGGTGTGCAATTCCTGCGGCCCATCGGGCAGGGGGCTGCCATCGGCGGCCAGAACAGCAAAGCTGCCATCCGCCTTCAGGCTGGCGCGAAAGAAATCCACCTGCCGCCGGGCATCCTGCCACAGAAAGGCGCGGTGGGCGGCGTCGGTCAGCGGGGCGGCGGTCATGGCGGCGTTCCTTTCGGGTCATGGCTGTGGCCAAAGCGGTGCGGCGCAGGTCTGAAATCGTTTTCAGCCCCAGCCTAGCCGGAGTTTCGCGACGACAGAAGCGCCGTCTCGGCCGGTTTGGTCCGATTTTTGCACGGCCCTCCCGGGCAGGTGCAAGACAGGGCAGGGTAAATGCGGATCGTGTGTATCGGTGAGGGGTTGATCGAATTGACCGAGGCGCGACCGGCCGCCCCAACCCCCGCCACGCCAATCGGTTTTGCCGGAGAGGCCCTCGCCACCGCATGGTATCTGCGCCGTCTGGTGCCCGAAGACTGGCGCGTCGCCTTCCTGACCCGGCTTGGCACTGATGACGGATCGGCGGCGCTGGCGGCCTATCTCGCGCGGTCTGGCCTCGACTGCCCGCCGGTGCCGCCCGATCCGCGCCGGGGTGTCGGGCAATATCTGCTGGCGCGCGACGACACGCAGCGCCGATTCTGCCATTGGCTGGGCGACAGTGCCGCGCATGGGCTGATGCGCGAACCCGCCGCCGTGCGGCAGGCGCTTGCCGGGGCCGATCTGGTGATCCTTGGCGGCGACATGCTGGCGGTCCTGCCCCCCGCGCATCGCTATGCCCTGCTGGCGCTGCTGGCCGAAATGAAGCGCCCGCTGGCGCTGATCCCGGCCTCGCGCCTTGGCTTGTGGCCGGATGCCACCACGGCGCGTGCGGTGATCGGCGTGGCAGCCGCCTTGGCGCGGATCGTGCTGACCACGGCGCGGGCCGAGGCCGCGATCTTTCACGATGCAAGCCCGCTGGCATCGGCGGCGCGATATGCCAAGATGGGGGCGGGACAAGTGGTGGTCCTGCAACCCGAAGGACGGGCGGTCTTGGCATTGGACGGACAGTTGACAACCCAACCCGCCGAAGCGGCGGCATCGGCCCCCGAAGGCTTCAACGCGGGCTATATCGCCGCCGTGCTGCAGGGCGCGACGGCGGCAGAGGCCTGCGCCCTGGGCGCGCAGGTCGCCGCCCGGGCCATCGCACGGCGGAGGGCGGCGTGACCCTGCCGCCCCCTGCGCTGCTGCGGGCGCTGTTCGACCGGGCGGTCGCGGTAGCCGATCCGATGCGCGCCATTCCCCAAGCGCTGCCCCCGCGCCCCAAGGGCCGGGTGGTGGTGGTCGGCGCGGGCAAGGCCAGCGCCCGCATGGCCGAAGCGGTGGAGTCCGTCTGGGGACCCTGCGAAGGGATCGTCATCACCCGCTACGGCCATGCCCGCCCCTGTCAGGCGGTTGAGGTGATCGAGGCGGCGCATCCCGTGCCCGACACGGCGGGGGCAGAGGCGACGGCGCGGATGCTCGCGCTGCTGACCGGGCTCACGGCAGCGGATTTCGTGCTGGCGCTGATGTCGGGCGGGGCCTCGGCGCTGATGGTGGCCCCGGTGGCGGGAGTCAGTCTGGACGACAAGCGCGCGGTCAATGCCGCCCTGCTGGCCAGCGGTGCACCGATTGACCGGATGAACACGGTGCGCAAGCACCTCAGCCGGGTGAAGGGCGGCCAATTGGCCGCTGCGGCCTATCCGGCGCGGATGCTGTCCCTGATGATCTCGGACGTGCCGGGGGATGATCCGGCCTTCATCGGATCGGGTCCGACGGTGGGGGATGCCTCGACGCCGCAGGAGGCCTTGGCCGTGCTGGCGCGCTGGTCGGTGGCCGTTCCGGCCTCGGTCCGCGCGACGTTGACCTGGGGCTCGGGGGTGGTGCCGCCGGGGGACGCGCGGTTGTCGCGGGTGAGCAACCGCGTGATCGCCGCGCCCGCGCAATCGCTGGCCGCCGCGGCCGATCTGGCGCGGCAATCGGGATGCGAGGTGGTGATCCTCGGCGACCGGGTCGAGGGCGAGGCCCGCGAGATCGCCCGCGTCCATGCGGCCTTGGCCCGCGAACATGCCGCGCGGCGGGGGGCCGGGGCCATGCCCTTGGTGCTGCTGTCCGGGGGGGAACTGACGGTGACGCGGCGCGGCGATGGCATCGGCGGGCCGAATGCCGAATATGCGCTGGCCCTGGCGTTGGCGCTGGATGGGGCGGCGGGTATCCATGCCATCGCCTGCGACACCGATGGCGTCGACGGCGCGGCAGAGGTGGCGGGGGCGGTGATCGGCCCCGATACGCTGTCCCGCGCGACGGCCATGGGGCTGGACGCCGCCGCGCATCTGACGCGCAACGACGCCCACAGCTTCTTTGCCGCGCTGGGCGATCAGGTCCTGACCGGACCGACGCTGACCAATGTCAACGACTTCCGCGCCATTTTGATCTGGTAGGGACCGCCAGACCGAAGGCGCGGACATCAGGAAACGCGGTGAGGAAAGGCGCGATCCCCTCTCCCCTCCGGGGGAGAGGGTCAGGGTGAGGGGGCCGCGCGACAGCCAGCCCCCCGCTCGCTCACCGCAAGGCCCCCATCAGGGTCGCCGCCACATCGGCATCCGTCTTGCCCGAGGCGCTGGCGATCTGCGCCAGCGACTGCCCCTCACCCACGGTGAACCCTGCCGAGGTCAGCGCATCTGCCAAAGTCGTGGCATCCGCGCCGAGGGCCGGGGCGACGCGCTCCAGCGGTTGACCCATCACCCGGTTGAACAGTTGGAACTGCGGCGGACCGCCCGCCGTCGCCGTGCCGGTGGGAATCAGGAATGCCCCTGCCGCCAAGACCGACAGGACCAAGGCGATCGCCATCGGCGCGCGGCGAAAGTAGCCCAGCATGGGCCGCCAGTTCTTCCACAGGTGCAGGCCACAGGGCAGGATCAGCACAAGGCTCAGGATCTCGTGCATGCCGTGAAAGCCCGCAGGCCCGACATGGAAGAACAGCGCAAGGCCGGAAATCAGCGAGACAAGGAACAGCCCGGTGATCAGGGGCGTGGCGTAACGGTGGAACAGTTGGGACATGATTTGGCCTTTGGCAACACGGGTTAAGCACGTTCTACGCCGCGTGCCGCGCTTTCCGTCGTCGGGATCGTCGGGACCGCACCCCTTGGCCCCACCCGCGCCGGGCGCTATGGTCGCCCTCCGCCGCGCGTTCGCGTTGCCGCCCAGTTACTTGAACCTGTGATCTGACCCAAGAAGGACCGCCCGATGTCTGACGCCGCTCTCCGCCGCATTCCGCATGTGATCGCTGCCGAAATCGGGGCCGCCGTGGGTCAGGTCGCCGCCGCCATCACCCTGCTGGATGAGGGTGCCACCGTCCCCTTTATCGCGCGCTACCGCAAGGAGGTGACGGGGGGATTGGATGACACCCAGTTGCGCAATCTGGCGGAACGCCTGTCCTACCTGCGCGAGATGGAGGCGCGGCGCGCGGCCATTATCGCCTCGATCACCGAACAGGGGAAAATGACCGATGCGCTGTCTGCCAGCCTGACCAAGGCCGGAACCAAGGCAGAGCTTGAGGATATCTATCTGCCCTACAAGCCCAAGCGCCGCACCAAGGCGATGATCGCGCGCGAAAATGGTTTGCAGCCCCTGCACGATGCCATCCTCGCCGACCGCCGCGCCGATCCTGCGGCCTTGGCGTCGGGCTATGTGACCGAGGCTGTGCCGGATGTGAAAGCCGCCCTTGAGGGCGCACGCGATATCCTCGCCGAAGGGCTGGCCGAAAACGCCGACCTTCTGGGCCGTTTGCGCAGCCACATGCGGCAGGCAGGCCGTCTGTCGGCCAAGGTGGTGGCCGGGAAAGAGGCCGAAGGGGCCAAGTTTTCCGACTATTTCCAGCATGAGGAGGCATGGTCCACCGCGCCCTCGCACCGCGTTCTGGCCATGCTGCGCGGGCGTAACGAAGGCTTCCTGTCGCTGGACCTTGAGGTGGATGCCGACGCCCCGCGCGGCGAAAGCCCCGCGGAACGCGCCTGCGCGGCGATGCTGTCCGCCAGTGGCCCCGGTGCAGGCGACAAATGGCTGCGCGACGCGGCAAGCTGGGCGTGGCGGGTGAAGATCAAAACCTCGCTCAGCCTCGATCTGATGGCGGAACTGCGCGAGAAGGCGGAAGAAGAGGCGATCCGCGTCTTTGCCCGCAACCTGAAAGACCTGCTCTTGGCAGCCCCGGCAGGCGGCAAGGCCACGATGGGGCTGGACCCCGGCATCCGCACCGGCGTGAAGGCCGCGGTGATCGATGCGACGGGCAAGGTGCTGGGGACGGACACGGTCTATCCCTTCCAGCCCAAGAACGATCTGCGCGGCGCACAGGTTGCGCTGGCGCAACTGATCACCAAGCACCGCGTGGCGTTGATCGCCATCGGCAACGGCACCGCCAGCCGTGAGACGGAAAAGATGGTGGGCGATCTGCTGGCGCATCTGCCGGGCAGCGAAAAGCCGGTCAAGGTGATCGTGTCGGAAGCCGGGGCCTCGGTCTATTCGGCCTCAGAACTTGCCGCCCGCGAATTCCCCGATCTGGATGTGTCCCTGCGCGGCGCGGTGTCCATCGCGCGGCGGCTGCAAGACCCCTTGGCCGAACTGGTCAAGATCGAACCGAAATCCATCGGTGTGGGCCAGTATCAGCACGACGTCGATCAGCACCGTCTGGGCCGCTCGCTTGAGGCGGTGGTCGAGGATGCCGTGAACGCGGTGGGGGTGGATGTGAACACGGCCTCGGCCCCTTTGCTGGCCCGTGTGTCGGGTGTCGGCCCGTCACTGGCCGAGGCGATCGTGGCCCACCGCGACGCCAATGGCCCGTTCAAGACCCGCAAGGAGTTGCTCAAGGTCGCGCGGCTGGGGCCGAAGGCCTTTGAACAGGCGGCAGGGTTCTTGCGGATTGCAGGTGGGACGGAACCGCTCGATGCCTCCAGTGTCCACCCCGAAGCCTATGATCTGGCGCGCAAGATCGTGGCGGCCTGCGGGCGGGACATCCGCGCGCTGATGGGCGATAGCGCCGCCCTGAAACAAGTGGACCCCCGCGCCTTTGTCGATGCGCGGTTCGGCCTGCCCACGGTCAAGGATATTCTGGCCGAGTTGGAAAAGCCCGGCCGCGACCCGCGCCCCAGCTTCAAGACCGCCAGCTTTGCCGAAGGTGTCAACGAAATCCGCGACCTGAAGGTGGGAATGCTGCTGGAAGGCACGGTCACCAACGTCGCGGCCTTTGGCGCTTTCGTCGATATCGGGGTGCATCAGGACGGGCTGGTGCATGTCAGCCAACTGGCCGACCGTTTCGTCAAGGACCCGCATGAGGTGGTCAAGGCGGGCGATGTGGTCAAGGTCCGGGTGGTCGAGGTGGACGCCCCGCGCAAGCGCATCGCCCTGACCATGAAGTCGGACTCCTCCGAAGCCCGCGAACAGGTCCGCGAACGGCGTGAGGATCGTGGCCCCGCGCCCAAGGGCGGCAAACCCGCCCCGCGCGGCCCGATGAGCTCGGCACCGGCGTCAGGCGGGGGCAATGCCTTTGCCGATGCGCTGAAGGGCAAGTTCGGGCGCTGATCCCGATCCTGAGGCGCCCGTTCCTGTGGCGAAAGATCAGGGGGCGCGCGCGCCCCCTGTGGGCCTTTCAGAAGGTCCGCGCCACGGGGACGTCAGGTCAGGGCCGCGCTGGCCGTGATCAGGATCGCGGTCTCGGCCAGATGCTGCGCCGCGCCAAGGATGTCGCCAGTCTGACCGCCGATGCGTCGCCGCGCCAGCCAGCCCATCGCCACGGCGGGCAGGATGGCGGCGGGTAGCAGGGGCAGGATGGCCGGGCCGAGGGTGGCCAGCCCAATGGCCAGCGCGATGGCGCAGGTCAGAAGCGTCCGGGGCAGGCCGGGGCGACCGGTGCCGGCGGACAGGCCGCCCGGACGGGCACCCGGCATCACCGCCATCATCACCGCCATCGGCGCGCGCGACAGTGCCCCTGCGGCGATCAGAACGGGAAGGGCAAAGGTGGACGAGACCAGCAGGGTCAGCGCCGACCAGCGCGCCAATCCGGTGATCAGCAGCGCCAACAGGCCATAACTGCCGATGCGGCTGTCCTTCATGATCTCAAGCCGCCGTTCGGGCGTCCAGCCACCGAACAGGCCGTCGGCGCTGTCGGCCAGACCATCGTCATGCATGGCCCCGGTCAGCAGCGTCGCCGTCGCCATGACCAGCGCCGCCGTGACGCCGGGCGACAGGCCGCTGGCGGTCGCGGCCACCGCGACCAGCCCCGCCGCCGCACCGACCACCGCACCCACCACCGGCCAGACCCAGACCGACCGCGCACCGGTAAAGGCGCGGCTGGGGACGGGCAGGCGGCTGAGCAGGCCGAAGCCGCTGACGAGGTCATTGGCACCTCGCGCCAGGATGTCGCGCAGGGTCATGCTTGGGTCCTTTCCGGGCTGGCGGGCGGGCGGGGTCTTGGCTACTTCCTGTCCTGCCCGCTTTCAACGAGGATTGCCATGACCGCCCCCTTTACCAGCCTTGCCGCCTTTCGCCAGATCCTGTCGCAGATGCCCGCAGCCGATGCTGCGGCGCGGGTCGGGGCAGAGGCGCGCAACGGGCAATTGACCAAGCCGCCGGGTGCGCTTGGGCGGCTGGAGGAGGTGGCGATCTGGTTCGCCGGGTGGCAGGGCACGGACCGGCCGCATCTCGACCGCCCGCAGGTCATCGTCTTTGCGGGCAATCATGGCGTGGTGGCGCAGGGGGTTTCGGCCTTTCCGGCGGAAGTGACCGTGCAGATGGTGGCCAACTTCCGCGCGGGCGGGGCGGCGATCAACCAATTGTCGCGGGCCTTTGGCGCGTCGATGTCGGTGCACGCGCTGGATCTGGACCGGCCCACCGCCGATTTCACCCAAGGCCCCGCCATGACCGAAGCCGAGGTGGTCGCGGCCCTCGCCACGGGCTGGGATGCGGTGGACCCCGCCGCGGATGCGCTTGTGGTGGGGGAGATGGGGATCGGCAACACCACCCCCGCCGCCGCCTTGGCCTGCGCGCTGTTCGGCGGCGATGCGGCGGAGTGGGTCGGGCGG
Source organism: Paracoccaceae bacterium (assembly GCA_027486345.1). Lineage (GTDB taxonomy): Bacteria > Pseudomonadota > Alphaproteobacteria > Rhodobacterales > Rhodobacteraceae > Paragemmobacter. The sequence goes on along the minus strand of JAIXPH010000030.1, from coordinate 44,834 downwards.
GGCACCGGCGTCGATGATGCGGGGCTGGCGCGCAAGGCGCAGGTCGTGGCGGCGGGCGTGGCGCTGCTTGCCAGCGATGACCCGCTGGAGGTGTTGCGCTGTCTGGGCGGGCGTGAGCTTGCCGCCATGGCCGGGGCCATCGCGCGGGCGCGGATGGAGCGGATTCCGGTGGTGCTGGACGGGTTCATCTGCACCGCCTCTGCCGCCGTGCTGGCGCGCGCGGTTCCGGGCGCGCTGGATCACTGCCTCGCGGGTCATGTCAGCGCCGAGGCCGCGCATGGCCGCCTGCTGGCGGCGCTGGGCAAGGAGCCGCTCTTGTCGCTGGGCCTGCGCTTGGGCGAGGGATCGGGCGCGGCGCTGGCCTTGGGCGTGGTCAAGGGTGCGCTCGCCTGCCATTCCGGCATGGCGACCTTTGGCGAAGCGGGCGTCAGCGCGGGCTGACGGTCCCGCGCAGACGGGTTCGCTCGCGTTGCAGCCAAAGCGCGGTGAGGATCAGCGGCGCATTGCCCACCTCACCGCTGGCGACCAGCGCCATCAGGCGGTCAAAGGGGATCAGGTGGCCGCGAATATCCTCGGCCTCGCCCTCCACGCCGAAGACGCCCGCCGCGCCATCGGGCAGATCGCAGAGGGCGACAAAGGAATAGAGATATTCGATCTTGGCCGCCGGGCTGGGGTAATAGCCCGCAACCGGCAGCAGGGCGCCGAGGGTCAGCCCTGCCTCTTCCATCGCTTCGCGCCGTCCGGCCGCTTCGGGTGTCTCGCCGGGGTCGATGCGTCCGGCGATGGCCTCAAGGCTCCATGGGTTTGTGTCGCCGCGCATATGGGGGCCGGGGCGGAATTGCTCGATGACCAGCACCCGGTCGCGTCGGGCATCATAGGGCAGAAGCGTCACCGCATCGCCCGAGATGAAGGCCGCGCGGTTGACCACCGGGCTCATGGAGCCGTCAAAGCGGCGGAAGGACAGGTCCAGCTCCTCGACCGCAAAGAAATTGGCATAGGGCTGACGGCGGGCCTGCACCGCGACATCCCCGATTGAGGGGGCCCGGCGCAGGCTGTGCGGCGCGGGGTCCATGCCCGCCCGCAGACGCGAGGCGGCGCGGACCAGCATCGGCACCAGACGGCGGGCGATGGCGGCGGGGTCGGTGCCGTGCAGGGCAAGGATATCGGGCAGGGTGGCCCGCAGCGCATCGGTCAGGGCGGCGCGCGGGTGCCAGTCGGGCGCGCCGGTCTCGGCCCCGCACCACAGCCGCAGGGTGCGCTCCGTCTCCCCCACCCGCACCGTCATCTGACGGCCCTGACCGCCCAGGGAGTGCATCACATGCTCCAACCGGTCGCGGCCGCTGTCGTCCAGCGTCACCACCAGACCGGCCACACCTTCCCCGCCCGGCACAGGATGGGCCACCGCCCCCCCGGCAAAGGTGGCCAGACGGTGCCCGTCCAGCCATGCGGGACGCGCCGGAACAGGGCCGATCACCACCCCATAAAGGCTGGGGTCGGCCATTGGGCCGGTCACGAAACACTCGGTCATCAACGCTTGTCCTTTGGTCAGGGCCAGCGCCGGCCCACGGCTTCGCAGGCGAGGCCCGCCATCAACCCGCCCACCGCCATGACCAACATCAGGTCCGTGTGCAACAGCATCGGCGCGAATTTCAGCGCCTGTTCGAAGATGCCGATGATCGCCTCCATCGGGCCCTTGTAGATCATGCGCTGGGTCAGGCGCAGCATCTCAAAGAGGCCAAAGGTGAACAGCAGTGTCAGCAGCGTGACGGCGACCGTCAAGACCCCCGTCGCAGCGCCGTCGGCATAGGTCTGCCGCCCGCTGCGGGTCCCCGCGATGCGCCAGCCGAGGACGGCGGCCACGACCACCGTGATCGGCAAAAGGAGGCCGGTCTTCATGCCTTGCGGCAGATAGACAGGCAGACGAAGCGCCACTGCCGCGCCAATCAGCGCAAAGAGCAGACAGCCCGTGAGCTTGGCCGCAGTCGGCATGGTCACCTCTTACACAGGGTCGGGCACAGGGTCGGGCACAAGGTCGGTTACGGACAACCGGCCCCGTCGCCGTCAGACGGGACGGGTCACGGTGATCTGGGTCACGTCACAATTTCCACCCTCAAACGCCCCGGCGCAAGAGGTGAGGTAAAAGTTCCACATCCGCCGGAAGCGGTCATCGAACCCCAGTTTCGCCACCTCATCCCAGCGGGCGTTGAAGGTCTCATGCCAGCGGCGCAGGGTCTGGCTATAACTCTTGCCAAACTCGATGGAGCCTTTGACGCGCAGGCCCGCCTTTTCCACCTCGGCGCGCAGCACCTTGGGCGCGGGCAGCATCCCGCCGGGGAAGATGTATTTCTGGATAAAATCCACCGTGTTGCGGTAAATCTCCCACCGATGATCGGCGATGGTGATGATCTGCAACGTCGCGTTCTTGCCGGGTTTCAGGCGGTCGCGCAGCGTGTCGAAATAGGTGGGCCAATACTTCTCGCCCACGGCTTCGAACATCTCGATCGAGGCGATGCCGTCATAGGTGCCGCGCTCATCGCGGTAATCCTGCAGCTTGATCGTCACACGGTCCGACAGGCCCGCCTTTTCCATCCGCGCGACGGCGTATTCGAATTGCGAGGGGCTGATGGTCAGGCAGGTGACACGCAGGCCGCGTTCACGGGCGGCATATTCGGCGAAACCACCCCAGCCGCAGCCGATCTCCAGCACGTGGTCGCCGGGTTGCGCACCCATCTGATCGACCATGGATTTGTATTTCTCGGTCTGGGCCTTTTCCAGACTTTCCTGCCCGGTGTGGAAGATGGCCGAGGAATAGGTCATCGTGTCATCCAGCCAGAGGCGGTAGAAGTCATTCCCAAGATCATAGTGATACTGGATGTTCTTCTTGGCCTGCCGCTTGGAGTTGGATTGCAGCCAGAAACGCAGGCGTTCGTACATCCGCACGAGGCCCATGCCCGGAAAGCCGTCATTGACCGCCGTGTTCTGCGGCAGTTGCACCAGATCCAGCAGCGCTTGCAGGTCGGGTGTGGACCACCAGCCATCCAGATAGGCATCGCAAAAGCCCAGATCGCCTTCGCGGATCAGGCGGGCAAAGACATCCGCATTGTGCACGGCGATTTCACCCACCGGGCCGGGGTCCTTTCCCTCCACCCGAAAGCGGCGACCATCCGGCAGCACGAAGTCGATGCGGCCACAGCGCAGCCCCTTGAGCACCTCAAGCGCCGATGCAAAGTAGCGGGGCAGGTTGGCCTGCCCTTTTGTCGTTGTCAGGACGTCCATTTTCCCCCCAAGGGACCAATTCCCAAGATCGCGATGCAATCAGATACGCAGGCGGCGCTCAAGGGTTTCATCGCGTCAATCCGCCACAGGCGCAGCGCGATTGGCCTGATAGGCCGCCAAGGCGCGATCCCGCCCTGCCGCCAGATCAACCAACGGGCGAGGGTAGGGGCGTTTCGCATCCATCCCCCATGCGCGCGGCGCGGCGTCAAAGAAGGACAGCGCCTCCGCCCCCGGCGCGCGCGACAGTTCCGCGATGAAGCGTTTGCGGTAGCGTTGCAGGGGATCGAACTTTTCCGCCTGCGTGGCCGGATTGAAGATGCGGAAATAGGGTGCGGCATCCGGGCCGGAGCCTGCCGCCCATTGCCAGCCCATCGCATTGGCGGCGGGGTCCCAGTCGATCAGGCACTCGGCGAACCAGTCCAGCCCCAGTTTCCAATGCGTCAGCATGTGCTTGGTCAGGTAGGAGGCCGCGATCATCCGCGCGCGGTTGTGCATGGTGCCGGTCACATACATCTCTCGCATGGCGGCATCGACAAAGGGCTCGCCGGTCATGCCCTGCCGCCAGCGCTCCACCGCCGCGCTGTCACCCTGCCAGCCGAAACTGTCCCAATCGGGCTTCCAGTTCGCAGTCAGGATATGCGGGGTGTGGTGCATCAGGTGATAGGAAAACTCGCGCCAGACCAGTTCCTTCAGGAACGTTTCCGCCCCGGCGCGGCCCTGGTCCATCGCGGCCCAGCCTGCGTGCCAGATGCGGCGGGGGCCGATCTCGCCATAGGTCAGGTTTTCCGACAGGCGCGAGGTGGCAGGCGTGTCGGGCAGGTCGCGGTCGGTGGCATAGCGCTCCACCGGGCCGGACAGGAAGGATTGCAGCCGGTCCAGCGCCGCAGCCTCACCCACCCGCGTGTGGGGCAGCACCACGGCCGCACCGCGCCGCATGGCGGCCCCCATCTGCCAGTCGTCCAGCCGGTCAGAGGCGGGCCAGTGATCGGGCGTGGGCAGGGCGCTGGGCGCGGGCACCGGCGCAGGTATATCGCGCCCACGCACCGCGCGCCAATAAGGCGTGTAGACGCGGTAAAAGCCGCCCGTTCCCGTCTCAACCGTCCATGGCTCATGCAGCAGATGGCCGGAATGGCTTTCGGCGATCAGACCCCGCGCCTTTAGCGCCGACTTCACCGACGCATCCCGCGCCTTGGCCGCCGGATCATAAAGGCGCGACCACATCACCCCCGCCGCCCCGACCTCGGCCACCAAGGCCTCAAGCACCGCAAGCGCGGGACCGCGCCGCAGGATCAGCCGCGATCCCATCGCCGCCAGCCGTTCGGCAAACTGCGCGATCCCCAAACCCAGCCGCCACTTCGGCGCGGCCCCCAGACCTTCGGTTTCGGGATCAAGGATGAACACCGGCACCACGGGTCGCCCCGTCGCCAAAGCCGCCGTCAGCATCGGCAGATCGTCCAGCCGCAAGTCGCGCCGGAACCACAGGATCAGGGGGGCGGTGGAGGGGAGCGGCGGGCTGGCCATGGGGGGTCTGCTTTTTGTTATGGTTTGGTCAGGTGATCAGATACGCCGCCGCGCCGCGTTCGGATCACCCGAAAATGACGCATCCGTGAGGCGACGTGGACCTGCGGGAGTGGCACTCTATCTGCCAATCACCCTCCCCGACAGACCCGGAGCCTGCCGATGCGGATTCTTGCCCTGTGCCTTGCCGTCCTTGCCCTGCCCGCCACAGCGCAGGAACGCCCGCCGTCGAATTGCTTTGCCCTTGCCCAAGGCCCGGACGCGCCGCGCGTGATGCCCGCAAGCTGGGGGGAGGAGGTGCAGACCGACCATGCCCGCATCCGCTATCTGGGTCATGCCAGCTTTGCCATCACCTCGGGCGGGGTGATGGCGGTCACGGATTACACCGGCTGGATCGGCAATCCCGATGTGGTGCCGGATGTGGTGACGATGAACAACGCCCATTCCACCCATTGGACCGCCAATCCCGACCCGCGCATCCCGCATGTGCTGGCAGGATGGCCCGATGCCAACGGCCCGGCGCAATACGAACTGGACCTCGGCGCGATGCTGGTGCGCAACGTCACCACCGACACGCGCGGCCCCTTTGGCGAGGGCGCGCGGGCGGATGGTAATTCGATCTTCGTGTTCGAGGCGGGGGGGCTGTGCATTGGCCATCTGGGCCACCTGCACCAGATCCCCAATGACGAACAATATGCCGCCATCGGGCGCTTGGACGTGTTGATGGTGCCGGTCGATGGCGGTTACACGCTGGGGATCGATGACATGGCGGGCATCGTCAAACGCCTGCGCGCCAGCGTGGTGATCCCGATGCACTGGTTTTCCGGCGCCTCGCTTGAGGTGTTCAAGACCCGGATGGAGGGCGAATTCGACATCGTCGAAACCGGGCTTTCCGAGATGGACTTCGCGCCGTCCGAGCTGCCGGGCAGACCCGCGATCCTGATCCTCGACCCCACGCCGATCCCCTGAGGGTTTCGCGCCATCCCGGTGCACCACAGCGCTTTTCCCGGCGCGCGCCGTAGGTTATGCGGGACGAAAGAGGTGCCCCATGTTGAACCCCGCCGATGCCGCTTTTGTCGAAAGCCTTGCCGCGCGCCTGCCCGAAGGCAGCCTGCGACCCGCCGAGGCGCGCTATCTGGAAGAACCGCGCGGGCGTTGGCAGGGGCTGGCCGGGGCGGTGGCCCTGCCGCGCACGACCGAGCAGGTGGCCGAAGTCGTCCGCGCCTGTGGGGCTGCGCGGGTGGGGATCGTGCCTTGGGGCGGGGGCACCGGGCTTGTCGGCGGGCAGATCCTGCCCGAAGGCCCGGCGCCGATCCTGTTGTCCTTGGAACGGATGACCGCCGTTCGTGGCCTCTGGCCCGAAGAGAACGCCCTGACGGTCGAGGCCGGGATGACCCTGCAACAGGTGCAAGAGGCCGCCGAAAGGGTGGGGCGGTTGTTCCCGCTCTCGCTCGCCTCCGAAGGCACGGCGCAGATCGGCGGGGCGCTGGGCACCAATGCGGGCGGTCTGAACGTGCTGCGCTACGGCAATGCGCGCGACCTCTGTCTGGGGGTTGAGGCGGTGATGGCCGATGGCAGCATCCACCACGGCCTGAAACGCCTGCGCAAGGACAATACGGGCTACGACCTCCGCCATCTGCTGATCGGCTCTGAAGGGACGCTCGGCGTGATCACGGCGGCGAGCTTGCGGCTGTTCCCGCGCCCGGATGTGAACCTGACGGCGATGCTGGTGGTGCCCTCGCCCGCTGCTGCATTGAAACTTCTGACGATGACGGGCGCGCTGGCCCCCGGCATGGTTTCCGCCTTTGAACTGATGCACCGCATGGGTTTTGATTTTCTGGCCCAGACCATGCCCGAAGTGACCCAACCCTTTGCCACCGCGCCCGAATGGTCGGTGCTGCTGGAACTGGGTCTGCCGTCCTCTGTCCCGGCAGAGGAAATGATGGCCACGCTGTACGAACAGGCCGACGCGGCGGGTCTGGTGCTGGATGGCGTCATCGCCGCCTCTGAAACCCAGCGCGCCCAGCTTTGGCGCATCCGCGAATCGATTCCCGAGGCGAACCGCAGGATCGGCGCGGTTTCGTCGCATGACATCAGCCTGCCCTTGTCGGCGGTGCCGGAATTCATCCCGCAGGCGCAGGACGCACTGGCCCGGATCGACGACTTCCGCGTGAACTGCTTTGGCCATCTGGGCGACGGCAACCTGCATTTCAACGTCTTTCCGGTGCCGGGACGCACACGCCGCGACCACGACGCGCAGCGCGACGCGGTCAAGGCCTGCGTGCATGATCTGGTCGATCAGATGGGCGGATCGGTCAGCGCCGAACATGGCATCGGGCGGCTGAAAGTGGGCGATCTGGAACGCTACTGCGATCCGGCAAAGCTCGCGGCCATGCGCGCGATCAAGGCGGCGCTGGACCCGCTGGGGATCTTGAACCCGGGCGCGATGCTGCGCTGACGCAAACCTGCGACCCGAAGCGGAACAACCCCGCACCACAAGCAAATCTGGGGAAAGGTGCAGGTTTCTGTTGCCAGGTACCTGCGAACCCCGCCTTACGGTGCTACCCGCAAGGGCTTAGTTTTGGTATTGCGAGCTGCTTACGCAGCCAGCGCCACCGGAGCACGGTTGTCATTGGCAACTGTGATCTTGGACCGATAACGGTGGTACCTCACCGAGCGAAAGCTGGCCTCTTTGAACGTCCGTCGATCCTGTTTCGGCCCCTAACCCCCGCAATGATCGGGTGGAATGGTGGAGCCGCCGGGTACCGCCCCCGGGTCCGAGCCGTCTATTACAGGTGCGTTTATCGCCATAGTCCGGGTTGCCCCGGACAAGACGAGATATAGGCCGGTCCGGGCCGCGTCACAAGGGCCCCGCCGCGATCAGGCCGCGCTTTCTGTCCTGTCGTCTGTTCGGGCCATCTGCAACGGCGCTTCCAGAAAGATCCGGTCCGGGGTCGTGTCCGTCACGACCAGCCCTTCGCGCCGATAGAAGGCCAATGCACGCGTGTTGGCCCGCAGCACGCTCAACCGCACGGGCAGGCCTTGCGCCGCTGCCTCGGCCCGCACCATGGCCAGCAACGCACCGCCGAATCCCTGCCTCTGATGAGAGGCGGTGAGATAAAGCTTTCGCAAGCGCAGATGCCCGACCTCGCGTTCCACGGTCACGTACCCGATCCGCTTCCCCGCGACGTGAACAAGCCGGGTGTTCGACAGGTCAAAGGCCGACAGATCAGCCGGATGGAAAGACCCCCATTGCGCGCGGGCATGGGCTTCCATCACCTCTGCCTCCAGCGCGGCAAGGAACGGAGCGTCATCGGGAAGGGCGGGGCGCAGTTCGTACATGGCATCATGGTGCGCCGCAGGGATCACAAGCACATGACAGCTGCCCGGCCGGACCGTTTGGTCCGGTCTGTCAAAAGGAAGGGGCCGCCCTTTGACGGGCGACCCCCTGTTGAATGCCAAAGTCATTTGGCGACAGGGATCAGAACCCCTGCTTGATCAGCTCGAACTCCTGCAACTGACGCTCGCGCAGCGAGGGGTCATTGGGGACCTGCGGCAGCGACAGGGCATTCACGGGCTGCAGACCGGCGGTCACCAGTTCCTCGGGCGCGATCTCGCCCATGCCGACCTTGTTGGAATGGCCATAGCCCAAGCCTTCGACCAGCGCCTTGGCAGCGTCATGGCGCAGCCAGCTGTTGACGAAGTCATAGAGCTTGTCCTCGTTGCCGGGGCCGTCCTTCATGTTGACCCAGCCGCAGACGAAGGTGGAAGCCCCCTCTTTCGCCTCGCGCTGGAAGCCGACGGGGAAGCCCTCGGCCTGCAACAGCGCCACGCCGTCGTTCCACGACCAGGCGATCAGCACTTCACCCGACATCATCAACTGCGTCTGTTCCGACGGGTCGGCCCAATAGGCGCGCACATTCGGATGCACGCTGCGCAGCCATGCGGCGGCGGCCTGGAACTGCTCTTCGGTGATGGCGGTCCAGTCGGTCACACCGGTGGCAAGGTAGGCCAGCGCCCAGACGTCATCCGACGAATCGGGCAGTGAGATACGGCCCGCGTATTTCGGATCGGCAAAGACCTGCAGGGTCGCCACATCCTCGGCCGGGACTTCCTTGGTGTTGTAGGCAACGGCGGTGGCGCCCCAGTAAGAGGGCAGGTACCACAGGCCCTGATCATCCTTGAACACCGGGCTTTCCAGCATCGTCGGGTCCAGCTGGTCAAGCGAGGTCAGCTTCGACGTGTCCCAAGGCTCGATCAGCCCGGCATCACGGTATTTCGACACCATTTGCGAGCAGGGATGCACCGCATCCGCCTTGAAGCCCGACGCCACCTTCTGGAACGCCTCATCATCGTCGCCGAAGAAGGCGAAGGTGGGCTTGTCGCCATGTTTGGCGACGTAATCGGTGAACAGCCCGTCAATCTCGAACCCGGACCAGTCGAAGACGGTCAGTTCGGAATCGGCGGCCATCGCCGGGGCGGCGACCGAAAGCGCAAGGGCGGTGGAGGCAAGCAGGCGTGTGAAGCGGGTCATTCGATCCTCTGTCCTGTTGAAACTGTCAGGGCGGGAGTTTGCCCCCGCCGCCGTGGAAGGTGCCAAAACGCTACGAAGGCGGCGCATCCCCCGCAAGCGCAATGTTCAGATTGGGGCGGCGTGCCGCCACGGCAAGTGGCAGACGGATCAAATCCGTGCAATATCGCCAAAGGGTTCCGACAAGCGGGGGGAAATGGCGATGTTCCGGGCATTGGTGGTTGAAAAGGACGCGGCAGGCACAACGTTGGCCAGCGTGCAGGACGTGGCCGAAGCGCGGCTGCCGGCGGGTGATGTGACCGTCGCGGTCGAATATTCCACGCTGAATTACAAGGATGGTCTCTGCATGGGGTCGGGCGGCGGCATGGTCCGGGTCTGGCCGCATGTGCCGGGCATCGACTTTGCGGGCACGGTCGAGGCGTCCGACGATCCGCGCTTTGCCCCCGGCGACCGCGTGGTGCTGACCGGCTGGCGCGTTGGCGAAAGCTGGTGGGGCGGCTATGCGCAAAAGGCGCGGGTCAAGGCCGATTGGCTGGTCCCGCTGCCCGCAGGCCTCACCACCCGTCAGGCCATGGCGGTGGGCACGGCAGGCTTTACCGCCATGCTCGCCCTGATGGCCCTCGAGTCGCATGGCCTGACCCCCGATCAGGGTGAGGTGCTGGTCACCGGGGCCGCGGGGGGCGTGGGCTCCATCGCCGTGGCGATGCTGGCCGCGAATGGCTACCAGACCGCGGCCGTCACGGGCCGCCCGGAAACCGAAGGCTACCTGCGCGATCTGGGCGCCACCCGCATCGTGCCGCGCGCCGATCTGGCCGAGACGGTCAAGAAACCGCTGGAATCAGAAATCTGGGCCGGGGCCATCGACAATGTCGGCGGGCCGATGCTGGCGCGGCTGCTCGGCCAGATGAAATCCGACGCCTCGGTCGCGGCCATCGGTCTGGCGGGCGGCGCGGATTTGCCCGCCAAGGTCACCCCCTTCATCCTGCGCGGCGTGAACCTCTTGGGCATCAACTCGGTCACCGTGCCTTACGCCAAGCGCGTGACCGCATGGCAGCGCATCGCCGCCGAATTGCCGATGGCCAAGCTTGAGGCGATGATCCAGCCCGCCACCCTCGCCGATCTGCCTGCGCTTGGCGCTGCGATCCTGCAAGGTCAGGTGCAGGGCCGCGTCGTGGTGGATGTGAACGCCTGAGAGGAACGAAAGCGGCGGAACGAGCTGAGGTCCCGCATTTTCTGTCCTTAAATATCCCGGGGGTGCGGGGGCTGGCCCCCGCTCCCGCCAAAGACGCCCGCCCGCCGCATCCGGCCCTTGCACAGCCCGCGCCGCTTTGCCATCAATGCCCTTGAGGCGTCACGCCTCTGCCGTCGGGGCGACATCTCGCGCGGCCCGGCTGGAAGACCCGCCACGGACCCGGAGACACCGGCCCGTGCGGGGCCATCCGGGGCCTTGGCGCAGATGTGAAGGAAAGACCCGATGCCCACCCTCGACCTTGATTTCGTCCGCGCGCAGTTTCCGGCCTTTTCCTCGCCGGTCCTCTCCACCCATGCGTTTTTCGAAAATGCGGGCGGATCATTCCCTTGCCGCCAAGTGGTGGACCGCCTGCACCGCTTTTACACCGACCGCAAGGTGCAGCCCTATGCGCCCTATCCCGGTGCGCAGGCGGGCGGGGATGAGATGGATGAGGCCCGCACCCGCCTTGCCGCGCTGATGGGCGTGGCACCGGATGAGGTGTCCTTTGGCCCCTCGACCAGCGCCAACACCTACACCCTCGCCCAAGCCGTGCGCCGCTGGCTGGCGGGCAGCGATGGCGCGGTGATCGTCACCAATCAGGACCATGAGGCGAATTCCGGCGTTTGGCGCCGCTTGGCCGAAGACGGGATCGAGGTGCGTGAATGGCGCATCGACCCCCAGACCGGATTGCTGCGGCTTGAGGATCTTCGCGCCCTGATGGCCGATGGCCGGGCACGGGTGCTGTGTTTCCCGCATTGCTCGAACGTCGTGGCCGCGATCAATCCGGTGGCCGAGATTTGCGCCATCGCCCGTGCCGCGGGCGTGCGCACAGTGGTGGATGGCGTCAGCTACGCGCCCCATGGCTTTCCCGACATTCCGGCCCTTGGCCCGGATGTCTATCTGTTTTCGGCCTATAAAACCTATGGCCCGCATCAGGGCATCATGGTCGTCACCCGCGACTGGGGGATGGAGCTGCCCGCGCAGTGCCATTACTTCAACGCGGGCAGCCTGTATAAGCGCTGTACCCCCGCAGGCCCCGATCACGCCCAGATCGCCGCCTGCGCCGGGATGGCCGATTACATCGACGCGCTTTATGCCCATCACTTCACGGCTGAGGCTGCGCCGCGTGAGCGCAACAACGCCGTGCATCACCTGATGCGCGCGCAGGAAGAGGCGGTGGTTGCGCCCTTGCTCGACTACCTCGCCGCCCGCAATGACCTGCGCCTGATCGGCCCGCGTCAGGCTGCGGATCGTGCGCCGACCGTGGCCGTGGCGCTGGACCGCGCGGCGGAACCGGTGTCCGAGGCTCTGGGCCGTGACGGCATCGCCTGTTGGGCGGGGGATTTCTATGCCGTGCGCCCGTTGCAGGCGATGGGGGTGGACCTTGAGAAAGGCGTATTGCGGCTGTCCTTGGTCCATTACACCAGCGCCGAGGATGTCAGCCGCCTGATCACCGCGCTGGACAAGCACCTGTAAACTGACCCGGCCCGCGCGCCCTCAACAGCGCGCGGGTGCGGTGCAGGGCAGGAAACCGGGACGCAGCACCATCACCATCGGCGTGCCGGGGAGGGTGTCGGGCGACAGATCGACGGACGGTTGGTCAATATCCACCACCGCCCATTCGGCGGTGAGGTCGGACAAAAACACCTCCAGCGTGGTTTCGGAAAACCAATGCGAGGGGATGACAATCCTTGCACCCAAGGTGCGGGCGATGGCGGCCATCTCAATCGGTTCCATCGCCCAGCCATTGTCCACCGGCACGATGGCCACATCCAGATGGCCAATCGCCTGTTGCTGATCCGGCGTCAGTGGGGTTTGCAGGTGGCTGAAATGGCCGATGCACAGCCCCGCCGCCTCGAACACGAAAACCGAATTGCCGTCCTTGACCGGGGGCTGGTCGTCATAGGTGCCCAAGGTGTCGGTGGTCACGTTGCGGATCACCATTTCCGGCAACTCCAACCTGTGCCGCGCCGGGACGCCCTCCACCGGCCAACCGCGCAGGACATGCGGAATGCGCGGATCGGGGCGGTCGGTCTTGTGGGTCAGGTGGGTGCTGTTCATCGTCACCACAGTAGGCAGGATGTCGGGGTCATGGCTGATGAAGCCTGCGAAATCCGCCACCGCCATCACATTGCGTGTGCCGATGACGAAGGTGGATTGTTCGATGAAATGCAGCCGCACCCGGTCGCGCGGCAGATAATCCCGCCAGGGCACGGTGGCCTCCAGGCCCGCACCGGGTGGGGTGCTGTGGCAGGGCGTGGCTTGCGCGCGCGCCACGCCGGTCACGGCCAGCGCAATGGCAACACTCAGAGCGGCGCAGCAATTCCTTGGCACGTTCCGCAGTCCACTTCATCCGAACCAAACCCCGTCGGAGGCCGGATACAACATGCCCCCGCCCGCGCAAAGATAATCCGCGACAAAGAAAGGGAAACCCGCCCACCGCCGCCAGCGGGGCAGTTTCTGTCCCCTCCCGGCCATGCCGCAGGAGAAGCCTGCTTTTCGTGCCGCGCACCCGCTGAGACCCTTCCGTCACGCCCCGCCCCGGCATAGGCTTCGCGCGCAACCGCACCTGATGGAGGGGACTATGACAGACGCACGCCAACTGGGGTTCGATACGCTGGCCATCCACGCCGGGGCAGAGCCTGATCCGGCCACGGGCGCACGGCAGGTGCCGATCTACCAGACCACCGCCTATGTGTTCAAAGACGCCGATCACGCGGCCCGGCTCTTCAACCTGCAAGAAGTGGGCTACATCTATTCCCGCCTGACCAATCCCACGGTGTCCGCACTCGCCAATCGCGTCTGCGCGCTGGAAGGCGGGGCAGGGGCGATTGCCTGCTCGTCGGGTCATGCGGCGCAGATCATGGCGCTGTTCCCGCTGATGGGGCCGGGGCGGAATGTCGTCGCCTCCACAAGGCTTTACGGCGGGACCATGACGCAGTTCAGCCAGACCATCAAACGCTTTGGCTGGTCGGCGAAGTTCGTCGATTTCGATGACCTTGCCGCACTTGAAGCCGCCGTGGACGGCGACACCCGCGCGATCTTCTGCGAATCCATCGCCAATCCGGGCGGCTATATCACGGACCTCGATGCTGTCGCGGCGGTGGCGGACAAGGTGGGCTTGCCGCTGATCGTGGACAACACCTCAGCCTCGCCATACCTGTGCAACCCGATCAAGCACGGGGCCACCTTGGTCGTGCATTCGGCGACGAAGTATCTGACCGGCAACGGCACCGTCACTGGTGGCATTGTGGTCGACTCGGGCAAGTTCGATTGGTCAGCCTCGGGCAAATTCCCGTCCCTGTCGGAACCCGAACCCGCCTATCACGGCCTGACCTTCCACCCGACGCTCGGCGCGAAGGCCTTCACCTTCCACTCCATCGCCATCGGGCTGCGTGATCTGGGCATGACCATGAACCCGCAGGGCGCGCATTACACGCTGATGGGGATCGAGACCCTGTCCCTGCGCATGCAGCGCCATGTCGAAAACGCCCAAAAGGTGGCGGAATGGCTGGAGAAAGACCCGCGCGTGGCGACGGTCACTTACGCGGGCCTGAAATCCTCGCCCTACCACGACCGCATCGCCCGCATCTGCCCGCGCGGGGCGGGGGCCTTGTTCACCTTTGCGCTGAAATCGGGCTATGAGGGCTGCATCAAGCTGATCGACAACCTCAAACTCTTCAGTCATGTCGCGAACCTTGGCGATACCCGCAGCCTGATCATCCATTCGGCCAGCACCACCCATCGCCAGTTGACCGAAGAACAGCAGATCAAGGCCGGGGCCGCGCCGAATGTGGTGCGCCTGTCCATCGGGATCGAGAATGTCGAGGATATCATCGCCGATCTCGATCAGGCGCTGACCATCGCGAGCACCTGAATCGAACCTTTCCGATTGCGCGGTCCGGGTCTAACCGGGCCGCGCTTTTCATTTTGCGACAATCGGGGTTACTGCGCCTCAAAGACCAGTGTGACGCTGGCGGTCATGCCGACCTCACCCCCGGCGACGGGCACCGCGGCATCCTGCACCATCTCTTTGCGGTACATCGGCTGCGGGGCCATATAGGCGCTGCCCTCGGTGATCGACACCAGACGGCCCAAACTCACCCCTGCCGCTGCCGCCAATTCCTCGGCCCGCGTCCGGGCATCGGCCACCGCATCCTTGCGGGCGGCGGTCATCACGGGCTTTGGGTCCTGCAGGCCAAAGGTGATGCCGTTCAGCGTGTTGGCACCATCCGTCACCACCGCGTCCAAGACAGTGCCCAGCTTGGTCAGATCACGCACCCGTACCGACAGCATGTTCATCGCCATGTAGCCGCTGATGACCGAGCCCGCGCCGTCGGGCGTGCTGGTCCAGTTCGGGTTCAACGACAGGTTCGAGGTCTGGATGTCCCGCGCCTCGATCCCCGCTGCCGCCAGCCGGTCCATGATCGCCTTGACCGCCGTGCTGTTGGCCGACAGCGCCTCGGCGGCGGAGGGGCCTTCGGTGGTCACACCCAGATCGACCGTGGCGAGGTCCGGGGCGGCTTGGGCAGTGCTCTCTCCCGTGACGGTGATCAGGGCGGGATCCTGGGCCATCGCGGCCAGCGGCAGGGTGGAAAGCGCCAGCATCACGGCGGCGGCGGGAAGACGGAAAAATCGCATCGCGGGAAACCTTTCTGCGGATGGAGCTGCGCGATTTGCACCGCGCAGCATGGCGGCGGACCGCCACGCCCCAAGGTCGCATGCCTTGCGCAGCCGCAACAGCCACATCCGCGTGACGCCGCTCTGCGATCACGGGCTTTTTCTTCCCTTCGGCGGAAAGCTGCTGTAGGAAGTTTCGAACCCCCTGGGCGGCGTTCCCGCCCCAATCGCAGACGTGCTAGACCCGTGCAATGAAACCCAGATTTGCCATCCGTTTCGCCGATGACGGTCTCGCCCTGCTGCACCGTGACCGGCGCGGCTGGGTTGAGGTCGGTGACACAGCCTTTGATACGCCCGATCTTGATCAGGCCATGGCATGGCTGCGCGCCTCTGCCTTGGGTCTGTCGCCCGAAGGGTTCGAGACCTGGCTTGTTCTGCCCAATTCGCAGATCCTCTACACCGACGTTGCGGTGGAGGGGACCGATGCGGCGGCCCATCGCGCCAGCATCGCGGCGGCGCTGGAGGGGCGTACCCCCTATGACGTGGCCGATCTGGTCTATGATTTCGTCCTGAACGGGCAGGTGGCGCAGGTTGCCGTCGTCGCGCGCGAGACATTGGAAGAGGCCGAAGGCTTTGCCGTTCAGCACGGTCTGTTCCCGGTGGGATTTACCGCTGTGCCCGGGGCAGGGGCTTTTGACGCCGCGCCGTTCTTTGGCATGACGGCGGCGTCGGCCATGCTGTTTCCCGGCAAGGTGCTGCGGCGCGAGGCGCGGCCCGTCGCGGTCGCGCCCGCCAAGGCGGACCCGGCCATCGCCGCGACGCCGGTGGTAGCCGAACCCGCAGAAGAACCCGCAGACGAGGTAGCGCCTGCCGATGCCGTCAAGCCGGAGGCGGTGTCGGACCCTGTGGCAGAGGTTGCGCCACAGATCGTGCCGGAACCGCTGGCCGTCACGGACCGCGCCGCCGCGACAGAGGTTGATCCGCTTCCCCAACCCGTCGCCGCTGTGACGGAACCAGAGCCGGAAGCGGACGCCGCGCCTGAAACCGCGTCCGAAGACCCCGTGCCAGCCTCCGCGCCCGAAGCGCAGACCGAGACGCCGGTCGCAGAGCCGCTGTTGCAGGCGCAGGACGTGCTGGCCTTTGATCCGCTGCCCGTCCCGCCCACGCCCCCCGCCATGGTCGAGGTCGAAGAGGCCCCCATTGCGCTGGATGTGCCGGACGAATACGAGCCGCCCCGCTTTACCCTGCGGGCCGGGGACGGGTTGGCGGTCACCGCCCCCGAAACCCCCGCCGAGGAGGACGAGGGCTTGACGCCGGTGCCCTCCAGCATCGCGGCCTCGTTGTCCTTCGCGTCGCGCCGCACGGTCGAGGCGAGCCTGCCGCGCGCCGATGCCGCCAAGTCGGCGCGCAGTGTCGGGGGGGCCACCCGTGGCCAGCCCGGCCTGACCGCGCCACAGGCCCGGTCAGGCCAGACAAGCGCGCCGCCTGTCGGACCAGAGCCTGTCACCCTGCCACCCTTTGCCGCCGCCCCTGCCACCGTGCCCGCCAAAGCCGATGTGGCGCGCCCGAAGATGGCCGCACCGCCCGCGCCAGAACGGCGCAGCACGGTGCGGGTGACGGCCAAGCAATCCCCTGCCGGTGCCGCAGCCGCAGGCAAGCCGACCGAGTTCAATCCCAAGCCGCGCCCCCCGGTGGGGGGCAAACCGCGCTATCTGGGTCTGATCCTGACCGGGGTGCTGCTGTTGTTCCTTGCCATCGCGGCGGCCCTGTCAAATTACCTGATCGCGGGTCTGGGCTGGGGCGATGCCGCGCCCGAGGCGCAGACGGCCACATCGGATGGCACGCCTGCAACGGTGCCAGATGCGACCGCCCCCACGATAACGGCAAGTGCGCCCTCGGCGACCGAAATGCCTGCGGTTGAGACGACCGCCACCGCGACGCCTTCCACAGCGCCTTCCGCGACCGCGCCAGACGCCGCGCCCGCTGTTGCAGAGACCGCACCGCCGCCCGCAGACCCGGCCGCCACGGCCGCGATCGAGCCTGCCCCGACTGTGGAGGGGACACCCGCCACGGTCGCCGTAGCCACGCCTTCGCCCGAAGAGATCATCCTGTCCTCCGCCGATCAGGCGCCCGCCGCCAGCGATGCCGGGGCGTTGCCCGATCTGCAGGCGCAGGGCGATCCGCCGCCCACCGCTGTGGCCGCACCCCCCCCGTTCGGCACGGTGTACCAGTTCGATGACAAAGGGCTGATCGTTCCGACGCCCGAAGGGATACGCACCCCCGAGGGCGTTCTGCTTGTGGCCGGCGCGCCGCCACTGAAACCGCCCGCCCGTCCCGAAGGTCTGGTGCCCGAAGGGCTGCTCCCGCAGACCGTGGACGCCACCGCCGCAACCCCTGTCGCGGCGGAATCGTTCTTTGCCGATCCCGCACTCGCCGGGGCCCGGCCGCGCGCCCGCCCGGCCGACCTTTCGCCCCCGCCGACCAACAGCGGCGCGCTGATCCCGGCCAGTGCGCTGACGGACCCGCTGCTTGCCGCGGTCCCGAACACCGGTCTGCGTCCTGCCGCCCGTCCGCAATCCATCGTGGTGGCCGGGCTTGAGGCGCAGCAGGCCCAACTTGCTGCGGCCTCGCTCGCCTCGGGGGCTTTGGCCGATCCCAACCGCTCTGTGCTGGCCATCGCCGTCTCGCGCCGCCCCGCCGCCCGTCCCGCCGACATGGCCCGCGCGGTGGAGGCCGCCGTCGCCGCCGCCGCACGGCTGCCCGAGCCTGCACCGCAGCCCGAACCCGAACCGCAGCAGGCCGCAACCCCCGACATCGCGCCGGAAATGCTGGCCGAGGCGGAAAGCGATGAGCCCGAAGCCGCGATGCCCGCCGTGCCCACCCGTGCCAGCGTGGCCAAGCAGGCGACGGTGGCGAATGTGCTGAACCTGTCCAAGCTCAGCCTGATCGGCATCTACGGCACGCCGTCGAACCGCCACGCGCTGGTGCGCCAGTCGAATGGCCGCTACGTCAAGGTGGCCGTCGGCGACCGCATCGACGGTGGCCGCGTCGCCGCCATCACCGACTCAGAGTTGCGCTACCAGAAAGGCGGGCGCATGCTGGTGCTGGAAATGCCGCAGGGCTGAGACCGGTTCACCACCCGTCCTGTCCCCGCTCCGGGTGAAAGGACCTTGTATGGAAAGCCTTTTGTTGCAGGCCAGCATCTACCTTGGTGCTGCGGTGCTGGTGGTGCCTTTTGCCGTGCGCTTCGGTCTCGGGTCCGTGCTGGGCTATCTGGCGGCGGGCATCCTCGTCGGGCCGGTGATGGGGCTGGCCGGGGCGGAAACGGCGGATTTGCAGCATTTTGCCGAATTCGGTGTGGTGCTGATGCTGTTCCTGATCGGGCTGGAACTGGAGCCCCGCGCCCTGTGGGAGATGCGACACAAGCTGATCGGTCTGGGCGGGGCGCAGGTCGTGCTGACCACGGCGGCGCTGACGCTGGGCGGGCTTGCCTTGGGCTTTGTCTGGCAGGTGTCGCTGACCCTCGGGCTGATGCTGTCGCTGTCCTCGACCGCCATCGTGCTGCAAACCCTGTCGGAAAAGCACCTGATGCGGACGGCAGGGGGGCGGGCGTCCTTTTCGGTCCTGTTGACGCAAGATATCGCCGTGATCCCAATGCTGGCTGTGCTGCCCTTGCTGGCCTTGCCGCTGATCGCGGGGCAGGCCCCCGATCCCGAGGTCATGGCCAGCGCCGCGGCCCAGGACGCCCATGCCGCCACCGGCCCTGCCGCAACGCTGTTGCTGTGGATCGACCATCTGCCGCCTTGGGGCGTCACGTTCCTGACCCTGGCCATCGTGGCGGGGATCGTGCTTGGCGGTCATTTCCTTGCCCGCCCGCTGTTCCGCTTCGTCCATGCCGCCCACCTGCCCGAGATGTCCACCTTCGTCTCTTTGCTTCTGGTGCTGGCCATCGCCTTCCTGATGATGCTGGTCGGCCTCTCGCCCGCGCTGGGCACCTTCGTGGCCGGGGTGGTGCTGGCCAACTCGGAATTCCGCCACCAGATCGAGGCGGACATCAAACCCTTCAAGGGCCTGCTGCTGGGCCTGTTCTTCATGACCGTGGGCGTCGGCATCGATACCGGGACGCTGTTCTCGCAGCCGGTGACGCTGCTTGGCCTGACCCTTGGCATGATCGCGGTCAAGGTCGCGGTGCTGCTGGTCCTTGGCGTGGTCTTCAAGATGCAGGGCAAGGACCGCTGGCTTTTCGCCCTCGGCCTCGCACAGGCCGGAGAGTTCGGCTTCGTGCTGACCACCTTCGCGCGCCAACAGGGCGTGCTGTCCCAGGCCGAGGGGCAAATGGCACAGCTTGTGGTCTCGCTCTCGATGCTGCTGACCCCGCTGCTCTTCATCGGGTATGAGCAATTGGCCAAGCGGATGGCCGCGCTCAACCCCGAACAGGAGCCCGATACCATCGACGAAAAGGGCCGTGTCATCATCGCGGGAATCGGCCGCTTCGGTCAGGTCGTCAACCGTCTGGTGCGCACCAGCGGCCTGTCCACGGTCGTGCTGGACAGTGACATGGCCGCGATCGAAACCATGCGCCGCTTCGGCGTCAAAGGCTTCTTCGGCGACCCCTCACGCCCCGAGATGCTGGAGGCCGCGGGCCTGCGCGAGGCAGAGGTGCTGGTCGTCGCCGTGGATGATCGCGAGAATGCCAACAAGATCGTCCGTTTCGCCCGCCACGAACGCCCCGACCTGCACATCGTCGCCCGCGCGCGGGACCGGCTGCATGTCTATGAACTCTATCAGGCCGGGGCCAATGACATCGTGCGCGAGACTTTCGACAGCTCCATCCGGGCCGGGCGCTATGTGTTGGAAAACATGGGATTTACCGAATACGAGGCCGCGCAGATGAGCCGGACGTATTTCGACATGGACCGCGCCGCGATGCGCGATCTGGCGGCGCTCTGGGTGCCGGGGCAACCGGTCCACCTCAATCAGGCCTATATCGACCGCGCCAAGCAGTTGGACCGCGATCTGGAAACCGCCCTGATCCAGTCCCTCGACGAGTCCCCGGCGCGGGCGGCAGAATAGTGGGGGCCGCATTCGGCCCCCCCCCAATCCCTTAGCAGAGTGGTCAGACGTTCAGGCTGACCCAGGCCCCATTGCGCCCGGATGAGCGCACGCAGGCATCGACAAAGGCCACACCCGCGACGCCCTCTTTCAGGCCGGGGAAGGTGACCGCCGCATCCAGCGCCGTGCCGTCCCGCCGTGCCAGAATGGCGCGGGCGGCTTCGGCATAGATATTGGCAAAGCCTTCCAGATAGCCTTCGGGATGCCCGGGCGGGATGCGGGTCAGACGCCCCGCCTCGGCCCCGGTGCTCGCCCCGCCCCGCGTCAGGCGATAGCGCGGCTGGCCCAAAGGCCCGACCCACAGGTAATTCGGGTCCTCCTGTGACCATTCGATGCTCGACTTGGTGCCATAGACCCGCAGGCGCAGGTTATTCTCCAAACCCGTCGCCACTTGCGAGCACCACAGCATCCCCCGCGCGCCGCCCTTGTAGCGCATCAGGATATGGCCGTTGTCATCCACCCGCCGTCCCGGGACGAAGGATTGCAGATCGGCGGCCAAGGTCTCCACCTCCAACCCGGTCACAAAACCGGCAAGGTTGAAGGCATGGGTGCCGATATCCCCCGTCGCCCCGCCCGCGCCGGATCGCGCCGGATCGGTGCGCCAATCGGCCTGCTTCTGCCCGGTCTGTTCGATCGGTTCGGCCAGCCAATCCTGTGCGTATTCCACCTGCACCAGACGGATGTCGCCCAATTCCCCGGCCTTCACCATGGCGGCGGCTTGGCGGATCATCGGATAGCCGGTGTAGTTATGCGTCAGCGCAAAGACCACGCCCGAGGCCTCTGCCGCCTTGGCCAATTTCTTGGCCTCCGGCAGCGTCGCGGTCAGCGGCTTGTCGCAGATGACATGGATGCCGCGTTTCAGGAATTGCAACGCCACGGGCGCATGCATGTGATTGGGCGTGACAATCGCCACCGCCTCGATCCCGTCCTTGCGCCGGGCCTCGCGCGCGGCCATCTCGGAAAAATCGGCATAGGTGCGCTTGGGGTCCACGCCCAGATCAGCCCCCGATGCCATCGACTTTTCGGCGTTCGAGGAAAAACACCCCGCCACCAGCTCATACTGGTCATCCAGCCGCGCCGCGATGCGATGCACGGCGCCGATAAAGGCATCGCGCCCGCCGCCCACCATGCCCAACCGAATGCGCGGCGCCCGCGCCACATGTGCCCCTGTGATGGCCATGCAAAACCCTCCTCTGCGTCTCGGGAAGCGCTCGCCTGCTTCCCCGTTGTTCAAATATCTCACGGGGGTGCGGGGGTGTGAAACCCCCGCTCCTGTCGGGTCAGCCCAAGCCGAGCATCTTCCGGTTCGCAGCCCGATCCGCACCCGATCCGGCAAAATCGTCAAACGCCTTTTCCGTCACCCGGATGATATGGGCGCGCACGAAGTCAGACCCTTCGCGGGCCCCGTCCTCGGGGTGTTTCAACGCGCATTCCCATTCCACCACGGCCCAGCCGTCAAAGCCGTATTGCGTGAGCTTCGAGAAGATGCCGCCGAAATCCACCTGCCCATCGCCAAGGCTGCGGAACCGCCCCGCGCGGTTGACCCAGGATTGGAAACCGCCATAGACGCCCTGCCGCCCGGTGGGGTTCAACTCGGCGTCCTTGACGTGGAACATGCGGATGCGGTCGTGGTAGATGTCGATATGCTCCAGATAATCAAGGTGTTGCAGCACATAGTGCGACGGGTCATAGAGCATGTTCGCCCGCGCATGGTTGCCCACGCGCTCAAGGAACATCTCATAGCTGATGCCATCATGCAGATCTTCGCCGGGGTGAATTTCATAACACAGGTCCACCCCCATCTCTTCGGCATGGTTCAGGATCGGCAGCCAGCGGCGGGCCAATTCGTCGAACGCCTCTTCCACCAGCCCCGCCGGGCGCTGTGGCCAAGGATAGACATAGGGCCAGGCCAGCGCGCCCGAGAATGTGGCCTGCGCCGAAAGGCCAAGGTTGCGCGAGGCGGTCAGCGCCTTTTTGACCTGATCCACCGCCCATTCGGCCCGCGCGGAGGGATTGCCCCGCACCGATGGCGCGGCAAAGCCGTCAAAGGCCACGTCATAGGCCGGATGCACCGCGACCAACTGGCCTTGCAGGTGGGTGGAAAGCTCCGTCACCGCGATGCCATTTTCCGCCGCGACACCCTTGAATTCGTCGCAATAGGTCTGCGAGCTGGCCGCCTTGTCCAGATCGAACAGCCGCCCGTCCCAGCTTGGCACCTGCACGCCCAGATAGCCGCAGTCCGCCGCCCATGCGGTGATGGATTTCCACGAGTTGAACGGGGCCGCATCCCCCGCGAATTGCGCCAGAAACAGCGCCGGTCCCTTGATCGTCTTCATCTGCAACTCTCCTCAGTCTTCCGGCCCATCCAGATATTGCGATTGCTCCGGCGCGCGGCGTTCGATGGCCGCCATGATCGCCTTGGCAAGGAAATGTCCCGCCTTGCCCACATCTTCGTGCAGCACGATCATCTCGCGCCGGAAGCGGTTGAGAAAGGGGATCGCCTCTTTTCCCACGGCATCGAAATCCTGCCCCAAGACCTTGCCCATGCGTTCCGCCCCGGCCACCGCCGCCATTGACGCGGTGGTGGAGCCGAGCACAAGACCATCCGGCGGGTTCGGGGCAAGAAAGCGCTGCGCCACACCGTCCTCGATCACGCCGCCGGGACTGTCCGAGGTGTAGCCTTCGCCCACCTCGAAGCTCAAGCCCAGATGGGCCGCCTCGTCCGAAAAGCCGGTCAGCATGTGCCGCGCATAGCTGTGGGACCGGGGCGGGGCGACGATCAACAGGCGCTTGCGCCCGCGTGACGCCAGACGGCGCACGGCGACGCGGCCGTAAGCCTCGTTGTCATAGTCGAAATAGGCGTGGTCCAGCCCCATGTCGGTGCGGCCATGGGTGGCAAAGGGAAAGCCGCGTTCCACCATGTAGCGGATGCGCGGGTCATCGGGGCGGGTCTGGTTCAGGATGATCCCGTCCGCGCTGCCGGTTTCCACGATGTAGCGGATCGGTGCCATCGGGTCCTCTTCGGGGAAGAAGGGCATCACCACCAGATGATAGGCCGTCCCCTTCAGCGTGCGCGCGATGGAATACAGCAGTTGCGAGGTGTGGTTCATCACATCCGCTTCGGTCGACAACACCAGCGCGATGACATTGGTCTTGCCGGTGCGCAGGCGCACGCCCGCGCGGTTGGGCCGGTAGCCCAGCCGTTCCGCCGTCTCGCGCACCCGCCGCTTGGTCTCTTCGCCGATGTCGGGGGCGTCCTTCAACGCGCGTGACACGGTGGCGATGGCCAGCCCGGTCGCCGCCGCGATGGTCTTGAGCGTGGGACGCTCGTCGGCGGCCACCAGAAGGTGCGGCAGGTCCATGGGGGCATGAGGGGGCGAATCTGTCACAGCGGCTGTCCTTTTCGCGGCGCTGCGGAAAGCCATGCTGCGCCCGCGCAGCGAAGTCGAGAGGGGGCGGACGGCCCCGCAGGCGCGACCGGGGCTGACCGATGGCCAAGGGCGATGCGCGAGGGGGGGTGACGATGCGCGCAAACGTCGGAAAGCGCCCGCGCGGCAACAGCTTGGCGGCGCATTTTCAACTGTGCGGAACAGGTCGGGCGCATCGTTGTTGGCGGTCCATGCGGGGGTTGATTCGCCCCCAATGAAGCGCTTTCGCCCTTTTCGAAACAAGCGAAAAGATTGCTTTACAGGCAAAACTACAACGTTATAGGCTATTTCTATAACGATTTAGAAACTGGGAGGAACCAATGAAATCACTGAAACTTGCTGCCTTCTTGGCGGCCAGTGTCGCGCTGCCGTCCATGGCGTCGGCGGTCGAACTTGAAGTTACCCACTGGTGGACGTCGGGCGGTGAAGCCGCCGCTGTGGCCGAACTGGCCAAGGCGTTTGACGCCTCGGGCGACAAGTGGGTCGACGGCGCCATCGCTGGCGGCGGTGACACCGCGCGTCCGATCATGATCAGCCGCATCACCGGCGGCGACCCGATGGGCGCCACTCAGTTCAACCACGGCCAGCAGGCGCTGGAACTGGTCGAAGCGGGCCTGATGCTCGACCTGACCGACGTGGCCGAGGCTGAGGGCTGGAAGGACAAGATCTTCCCGCCGTCGCTCCTGGACAGCTGCACCGTTGATGGCCGCATCTATTGCGCCCCTGTGAACATCCACTCGCCGGAATGGCTGTGGCTGTCCAACAAGGTCTATGAGGATCTCGGCCTCCCGGTTCCGCAGAACTGGAACGAGTTCGTGGCCTCCGCCCCGCAGGTCGAAGCCGCCGGGAAAATCCCGCTGGCGCTGGGTGGCCAGCCTTGGCAGTCCAACCTCGCCTTCGGTGCGCTGACCGTCGCTGTCGCCGGTCTGGACATCTGGAAACAGGTGAACATCGAAAAGAACATGGATGTTGCCGCCGGTCCGGAAATGGCCGCCGTCTTCACCGCCGCCGCTGACGCGCGCAAACTGGCCGCCAAGTCCACCGTGCAGGACTGGAACCAGGCCACCAACCTTGTCATCACCGATCAGGCCGCCGGTCAGATCATGGGCGACTGGGCGCAGGGCGAATTCCAGGTCGCGGGCGAAGTGGCGGGCAAGGACTACACCTGCCTTCCGGGTCTGGGCCTGAACAAGTACCTGTCCACGGGTGGCGACGCCTTCTACTTCCCGAAACTGGACGATCCGGAAAAGGAAGCCGCGCAGAAGCGTCTGGCCGCCCTTCTGGTGTCTCCTGACGTGCAGGTGGCTTTCAACCTGAAGAAGGGCTCGCTGCCGATCCGGGGCGACGTCAATCTGGACGCGGCCAACGACTGCATGAAGAAGGGTCTGGAAATCCTTGCGGGCGGGAACATCATGCCCTCGGGTGACCAGCTCTGGTCGCCGGACGTGCAGACCCAGCTGGGCGATTTGCAGGCCGAGTTCTGGAAGTCCGACATGGCAGCCGCCGATGCCCATGCCAAGTATCTGGAAATCCTGAAGTCCGGTCTCTGATCGACTTCTGGTCGGAAGGGCTGGCGTGACCGCCAGCCCTTCTTTCGTCACTCTTCCCTTCCCCTTCGCAAGCGAGACCGGACATGGCGGGCAACCCTCGGCGCATGCGTCCCCTGCGCAACCTCTACGCCAAGATCGCGGCCATCCCGATGGTCCTGACGGCACTGGTCGTCTTTGTCGGTGGCACGCTCTGGACGGTCACCTATTCCTTTACCAATTCGAAACTGCTGCCCAAGCTGAACTTCGTCGGCCTCGACCAGTATGAGCGGCTGTGGAGCAACAGCCTCTGGCTGACCTCGATCCAGAACCTGATGATCTTCGGCGTGCTGTCGCTGGTGCTGACGATCACGATGGGGTTCTTGCTGGCCGTGCTGATGGATCAGAAGATCCGGTTCGAGGACACCTTCCGCACCATCATGCTCTATCCCTTCGCGCTGTCCTTCATCGTGACGGGGCTTGTGTGGCAATGGCTGCTGAATCCCGAACTGGGGATTCAGGAATTCGTGCGGGGGCTTGGCTTCACCGGCTTTGAATTCGACCCGCTCTCCAATCCCGACACCGTGCTTTACGGGCTGCTGATCGCGGGGCTGTGGCAGGGCACGGGCTTTGTCATGTGCATCATGCTTGCCGGTCTGCGGGGCATCGACGAGGATATCTGGAAGGCCGTGCGCGTGGACGGCATCCCGCGTTGGAAAACCTATGTCTTCGTGGTCATCCCGATGATGCGCCCGGTGTTCATCACCACGCTGGTCCTCGTCGCCTCGGGCATCATCAAGCTTTACGATCTGGTCGTCGCCCAGACCTCGGGGGGACCCGGCAACGCCAGTCAGGTCCCCGCGATGTATGTCTACCGCTACATGTTCACCGCGCAGAACCTTGGCCAAGGCTTTGCGGCATCCACCATGATGCTTCTGTCGGTGCTGATCGTGCTGATCCCATGGGCCTATCTGGAATTTGGAGGCAAGAAGAATGGCTGACATCACAAGCCAAATCCCCGCCTCTGCGCGCTCCGCGCTTGGCAGCGGCCCGCGCGGCCCCAAACCGCGCCGCCGCCTCTCGCCGGGCAACATCATGCTCTACGGCACGCTGTTCGTGGTCTCGGTCTATTACCTCTTGCCGCTGTGGGTGATGATCATGACCTCGTTGAAGGGCATGCCCGAAATCCGCATGGGCAACATCTTTGCCCCGCCGGTTGAGGTGACCTTCCAGCCCTGGGTCAAGGCGTGGTCCGAGGCCTGCACCGGCCTGAACTGTGACGGCCTGTCGCGCGGCTTCTGGAATTCGGTGCAGATCCTGATCCCGTCGGTGTTCTTTTCGATCATTGTGGCCTCGATCAACGGCTATGCGCTGGTGAACTGGCGCTTCAAGGGATCGGACATCTTCTTCACCATCCTGATCTTCGGCTCCTTTATCCCCTATCAGATCATGCTTTATCCCATCGTGATCCTGCTGCGGGAAATGGGGATTTACGGCACGCTCTGGGGTCTGGTGCTGGTGCATACCATCTTTGGCATGCCGATCCTGACGCTCTTGTTCCGCAACTATTTTTCCTCGTTGCCCGAGGAATTGTTCAAGGCGGCGCGCGTCGATGGCGCGGGCTTCTGGGGAATCTATTTCCGCATCATGCTGCCGATGAGCCTGCCGATCTTCGTGGTGGCCATCATCCTGCAAGTCACGGGGATCTGGAACGATTTCCTGTTCGGCGTGGTCTACACCAAGCCCGAGCTTTACCCGATGACGGTGCAGCTCAACAACATCGTCAACTCCGTCCAAGGGGTCAAGGAATACAACGTCAATATGGCGGCGACGCTGTTGACCGGCCTTGTTCCCCTGATCGTTTACTTCGCTTCCGGCAAGCTCTTCGTCCGCGGTATCGCGGCGGGTGCGGTGAAAGGCTGATCCGACATGACCGCTGCAACCTCTATCTCTGTCCGTGACCTGACGCTGAACTTCGGCGCGGTCTCGGTCTTGAAGACCCTGAACCTTGATGTGGCAGAGGGGGAGTTCATCGTCCTCCTCGGTCCTTCGGGCTGCGGGAAATCCACGCTTCTGAACTGTCTGGCCGGATTGCTGGACCCCAGCGACGGGCAAATCTGGATCAAGGGCCAGAACGTCACTTGGGCCGAACCGTCCGAGCGGGGGATCGGCATGGTGTTCCAGTCCTATGCGCTTTATCCGCAGATGACGGTGCGCGGGAACCTGTCCTTTGGCCTGAAGAACGCCAAGATGCCTCAGGCCGAGATTGACAAGCGCGTGGCACGGGCAGCGGAGATTCTGCAGATCGGACCGCTTCTGGACCGCAAACCCGCCGCCCTGTCGGGCGGGCAGCGCCAGCGCGTGGCCATCGGGCGCGCCTTGGTGCGCGATGTGGATGTGTTCCTGTTCGACGAACCGCTGTCGAACCTTGACGCCAAGCTGCGGTCTGAACTGCGGGTGGAAATCAAGCGACTGCACAGCCGCTTGCAGAACACCATGGTCTATGTAACTCATGACCAGATCGAAGCGCTGACGCTGGCCGACCGCATCGCCGTCATGCGGGGCGGGATCATCCAGCAACTGGCCGCCCCGCAAGAGATTTACAACCGCCCCACCAACCTTTTCGTCGCGGGCTTCATCGGCAGCCCGTCGATGAACTTCCTGAACGGGGCCACGGTGGACGGGGGCCGCGCCTTTGATTTCGGCGGAACCCGGATTGATCTGGCGGGCTATGACGGCGGGGCGGTGGGCGCGCGCGACAAGGCCATCCTCGGCCTGCGCCCCGAACACCTGACCATCACCGACACGGCGGAACCCGGCCGCACCATCCCCGCCATCGTGGAAATCGACGAGCCGATGGGGGCAGACAGCCTCGTCTGGCTGAAAGCGGGCGAGGCGACCATCTCCGTCCGCGTCCCGGTGGAACGCCGCCCGGCCCATGGTGCGGCGGTGCATCTGCGCGTGGACATCCCCAAGGCGTCGATTTTCGACGCAAGGACCGAACAGCGGATCTGACCATGACTGACCTTTCCGGCCTCTGGGCCCTGACGGACGGGCAGGGGGAGCATTCCGTTCCCCTGACCCTGCCGGGCGACGGCATCACCGCGCTGCATCGCGCGGGTGCGATCCCTGATCCCTACTGGGGCCGGAACGAGCTGGACCTGCGCTGGATCGTGGCGCGCGACTGGGTGGCGCGGCGGTCGTTTGAGCATGACGGCAGCGCCTGCGATCTGGTGATCGAAGAGTTGGACACCGTGGCCGAGGTGCGGCTGAACGGCACGCTGGTCCTGTCCGCCGCCAACATGTTCCGCCGCTGGCGCGTCAGCGCGGCAGGGCTGATCCGCAAGGGCGTGAACGAGATCGAGATCACCTTCCGCTCCCCCTCTGCCGCCGCAGATGCGGCGCAGGCGGCACAGCCGTTCTTCGTGCCGTGGCATACGGGCAACTGTCCCATTCCCAACGGCAACATGCTGCGCAAACAGCAATGCGATTTCGGCTGGGATTGGAACATCGCCTTGGGCGGCTTTGGCGTCTATGGCGCGATCCGGCTGGAACCTCAGGGGCCGCGCATCCGGGACATACTCGTGGCGCAGGACCACGAACCCGGCCGCGTGACGGTGACCGTGACCGCCCATGGCGACGGGGATGAGGTGACGGCGACGCTCTGTGGCGTCACTGCCTCCGCCCCCGCGACGGGCGGGGTGGGCAGCGTGCGGCTGGTGATCGACGATCCGGTGCTGTGGTGGCCCACGGGTCTGGGCGCGCAGGCGCTGCATGACCTGACGGTGACGATGGGGCAGGCGCGGGCGCAGCGCCGCATTGGCCTGCGCGATCTGAAACTGGTCTCCGAGCCTGACGCCGCAGGCCGCTCTTTCGGGTTCAGCGTCAACGGCCACCCGGTCTTTGCGCGGGGGGCCAACTGGATTCCCGCCGATGCCCTCGCCGGTCGGATCACGCCCGAAGGTGTGCGCGACCTGCTGCAATCGGCCATCGACGCCAACATGAACATGCTGCGCGTCTGGGGCGGCGGGCGGTATGAACCGGATTGGTTCTATGACCTCTGCGATGAGATGGGGTTGATGATCTGGCAGGACGTCATGCTGTCCTGCCACCTCTACCCCTCGACCCCCGACTTCCTGTCCGAAATGGACGCCGAGGTGCGGGAAAACGTCGCCCGGCTGAACCACCACGCCTGCCTTGCGCTGTGGTGCGGCGACAACGAACTCATCGGCGCGCTGACGTGGTATCCCGAAAGCCGCAAGGACCGCGACCGCTACCTCGTCAGCTATGACCGCCTGAACCGCACGGTGGAAACCGCGATCAAGGCGGTTCATCCGTCGGCGAATTGGTGGCCATCCTCACCTTCCCCCGGCGTCTTGTCCTTCGGCGATGCGTGGCACGATGACAGCAGCGGCGACATGCATTTCTGGTCGGTCTGGCACGAAGGCCGCGACTTTGACCATTACCGCGATGTGAACCCGCGTTTCTGTTCCGAATTCGGCTTCCAGTCTTACCCGTCGATGGACGTCATCCGCCGCTTTGCCGACCCGGCCGATTTCAACATCGCCGCCCCGGTGATGGAGGCGCATCAGAAGAACGCGGGCGGCAATGCCCGGATTGCCGAGACGATGTTCCGCTACTTCCGCTTTCCGGTGGATTTTCCGAACTTCGTGTACCTGAGCCAAATCCAGCAGGGCCTCGCGATCAAGACCGCCGTCACCCAATGGCGCAGCCTGAAGCCGCATTGCATGGGCGCGCTCTACTGGCAGCTCAATGACACTTGGCCTGTCTGTTCGTGGTCCTCGCTCGATCACGGTGGCGGGTGGAAGCTGATGCACCACATGGCCAAAGAGTTCTTCGCCCCGGTCACGGTGGTCTGCATCCCCGACGGCGATGATCTGGTGCTGAAGGCGGTGAACGATACCCTGACGCCCGTTGCCCTGACCGTCAGCGCCACCGCGGCGGCCACGACCGGCGAGACCCGGCCCCTGTCGCAGACGCAGATCACCGTTCCCACCGACCGCGCGGTGGAGGTGCTGCGGGTGAAACGCACCTCCCTCGCCGCGGATGAGGTGCTGGCCTTCACCTGGGGCGGCGATGCCACGGGGGGCGACGTTTTCGCACCGAAGCCGTGGAAGGCCTATGACCTGCGCGCGCCGCATGTGACCCTGACACACCGCGCCACGTCGGGCCGCCATGACCTGACCCTGACCGCCCAGACCCTCGCCCCCTTCACCGCGATCGAGGCGGATGTGCCGGGGCGGTTCTCTTCCAACGGCTTCACCCTGTTTCCCGGCCATCCGGCCACAGTGACCTTTACGCCCGAAAATCCCGCAGCCATGCCGCGCTTTACCCTGCGCGACCTGCATTCCGCGACCTACGGGCCGCACCACTGATCAAAGGATACGCCCATGTTTTCCTATCAACTCTATTCCTCGCGCAACTTCCCGCCGGTTGACGGCACGCTGAAGATGCTCGCCGCTGCAGGCTATGGGTCCGTCGAAGGCTACGGTGGCCTCTACGCCGACGAGGCGGCGGTGGACGCGATGGAGGCGGGTCTGCGCTCCACCGGCCTGACCATGCCGACCGCGCATTTCGGTCTGGACATGATCGAGGCCGCCCCGGACAAGGTCGTCGCCATCGCCAAGCGTCTGGGCATCCGCCGCATCTACTGCCCGTGGATTCACCCTGACATGCGCCCCACCGATGGCGCGGGCTGGCGCGCGCTGGGGGCACGGCTGCAAAAGGCCGGCGCGCCGATCCGCGATGCCGATCTGGGCTTTGGCTGGCACAACCATGACTTTGAATTCAAGCCCTGCGCCGATGGCACGATCCCGCAAGAGGAACTCTTCAAGGGCGGTCCCGATCTGGAATGGGAGATGGACGTCGCTTGGGTGGTGCGCGGCGGGGCCGATCCTTTCGCGTGGATCGAACAGGAAAAGGCCCGCATCACCGCCGCCCATGTCAAGGACATCGCCCCGGCGGGGCAGAACCTTGACCAAGACGGCTGGTCGGATGTGGGGGCGGGGACCGTGCCTTGGGCGCGACTTCTCCCGGCGCTGCGCGCCATCGGGGTGCAGCATTTCGTAATGGAACATGACAACCCCAAGGATCACGCAGGCTTTGCCGCCGCGTCGATCGCTGCTGTGAAAGGCTACTGAGACATGGAAAAACTGGGTATCGGCATCATCGGTGCCGGCAATATCTCGACCTCGTACCTGCGCCTCGCCCCCATGTTCAAAGGGCTTGAGGTGCGCGCGATTGCCGATTTGAACATGTCCAACGCCGAGGCGCAGGCGGCCGCCTACAACACCACCGCGCAGTCTGTTGACGATCTGTTGGCAAACAAGTCGGTCGACGTCGTCATCAACCTGACCGTCCCCGGCGCGCATTTCGCGGTGACGAAGTCGATCCTTGAGGCGGGCAAGCACGCCTATTCCGAAAAGCCGCTGGTCCTGACGCTTGAGGAAGGCACCACCCTGCGTGATCTGGCGGCCTCCAAGGGCCTTGCCGTCGGTTGTGCGCCCGACACCTTCCTTGGCGGGGCTCATCAACAGGCCCGCGCCGTGCTGGACGAAGGCCGCATCGGCACCATCACCGCAGGCTGTGCGGCGGTGCTGAACCACGGGATGGAGCATTGGCATCCGAACCCCGATTTCTTCTTCCTGCCCGGTGCTGGCCCGATGCTGGACCTTGGGCCCTATTACATCGCCAACCTGATCAACCTCTTGGGTCCGGTGAAACGGGTGGGCGCGCTGACCTCCTCCGAGACGCTGGAGCGCACCATCGCCAACGGCGCGCGCTTGGGCGAGAAGGTGCCGGTCAAGACGCCGACCAACATCCATGCCCTGCTGGAATTCCACAATGGCGCGACCATCAACCTGTCGACAAGCTGGGACGTCTGGCACCACAAGCGCAACCATTTTGAGCTTTATGGCACGGAAGGCACGCTCTACGTCCCCGATCCCAACTTCTTTGGCGGTGGCGTCGAAATCGGCAACAAGGATGGCAGCCTGACCGCGCTGGACGCATGGGATCACCCCTTCGGCAAGATCAACCAGTACCACAATGGGCGCGATCTGGCTAATTACCGCACCGCCGGTCTGGCCGACATGGTCGCCGCCCTGCGCGATGGCCGCGATGCACGCTGCTCGCTGGAGCGGACCCTGCACGGGGTAGAGGTGATGACCGCCTGCATCAAATCCGGCGAGCGCGGGGAATTCCTGACCATGACCACCACCTGCAGCCGCCCCGCCGCCCTTGGCATCGCCGAGGCGCAGGCGCTGCTGGCCTGACGCGCCAACGATTTTTCTGCGAAACGTCAGGTTCCTCCCACGCAGTCCGGTCCCCCTCACAGGGGGCCGGAATTTTCGTGAAAAACTCGCAAGGTCCCCAAATGATCGAAAACCCCATCCTGCGCGGCTTCAATGCCGATCCCTCGTTCTGCCGGGTGGGGGGCGATTACTACATCGCCACATCGACCTTTGAATGGTATCCCGGCGTGCAAATCCACCACTCCACCGATCTGGTGAATTGGCGTCTGGTGGCGCGTCCGCTGAACCGCGCCGCGCTTCTGGACATGCGCGGCAACCCTGACAGTTGCGGCGTCTGGGCGCCCTGCCTGAGCCATGCGGATGGCAAGTTCTGGTTGGTCTACACGGATGTCAAACGCTTCGACGGCGCGTTCAAGGACGCGCACAATTACATCACCACTGGCGAGACCATCGACGGCGAATGGAGCGATCCCACCTACGTCACCTCCTCGGGCTTTGATCCCTCGCTGTTCCATGATGACGACGGGCGGAAATGGTTTCTCAACATGCGCTGGAACCATCGCGGCCCGGGGACGGGCCTCAATCCGGCGCATGACAGTTTCGACGGGATTGAGCTGCAGGAATGGCACCCCGAGCACGGCCTGACAGGCCCGCTGCACACCATCTTCACCGGCACCGATCGCGGCCTGACCGAGGCACCGCATCTCTTCAAGCGGGACGGTTGGTATTATCTGACCACGGCAGAGGGCGGCACGGGTTATGACCATGCCGTGACCATGGCCCGGTCGCGCAGCATCACCGGCCCCTATGAGACACACCCGCAGAAGCACCTGTTGACAGTTGTCAACTTACCTACCAGCCCGTTGCAGCGCGTCGGTCACGGCCAATATGTCGAAACGCCGGAAGGCGAGGTTTACCACTCCTTCCTGTGCGGTCGCCCCTTGCCGGGCGGGTTCTGCCCGCTTGGACGCGAAACCGGTCTTGCCGCCTGCGAATGGCACGAGGACGGCTGGCTTTACCTGAAAGGCGGCGGCACCGTCCCGTCCCTGACCCTGCCCGCGATGGCGGAACGCGCGCCCGATGCGCCGATCCACCGCCGCTTCGCCGATCACCTGCCGCCCGAATTCCAATGGCTGCGCACGCCTTACCCCGAACGGCTGTTCACCCTGACCGGAAGCGCACTTCGGATGACGGGGCGCGAAAGCATCGGGTCGTGGTTCGAACAATCTCTCGTCGCGCGGCGGCAAGAGCACCACGCCTATACCGCCGCCACGGTGGTGGACTGCGCGCCCCCGAACTGGCAACGCGCAGCGGGGCTGACGACCTACTACAGCCGCCACAAATTCCATGCTGCCCTCGTGACCCATGAGCCGGAGATCGGCCGCTGCCTGACGGTTCTGTCCTGCCTTGGCGATTGGCCGGGTGAGGCGCTGACCTTCCATGCCAAACTGCCCCTGCCAGAAGGCCCGATCCGCATCGAAGTCTCGGTCAAAGGCGCTACCCAGCAATTCCATGTCGGCCCCGAAGGCGGCCCGATGCACCCCGCAGGCCCGGAACTGGACGCAAGCATCATCAGCGATGAGGGCGGGCGGGGGGAACATGCCTCTTTCACCGGGGCATTCGTCGGCATGCTGGCGCATGATCTGACGGGGCAGGGGTGGACGGCGGATTTCACCCGCTTTGACTATATCCCCCAAACCCTCTGACCCCTTCCCCGTTGCTCAAATATCCCGGGGGTGCGGGGGCTGGCCCCCGCTCCCGTCGCTCAAGCCAAAAGCGACTTGATCAAATTGCCCCATGCGGCATAACGGTTCTCCCGTGGGGGACGAGGATGACGATGGCCGGCACCGCAGACGATACCTTGCGCAAGATCCCCTCGCATGAGCTGACCTATGGTCGCTTGCGGGACATGATCCTCTTTGGCCTCCTCGAACCCGGCCAGCCGGTGACGATCCAGGGGCTGATCCGCGATCTTGACAGCGGCATGACCCCGGTGCGCGAGGCGATCCGCAGGCTGACCGCCGAAGGGGCGCTGTTGCCGCAGGGCAATCGCCGGGTGGCGGTGCCGCAGATGGATGGCTCGGCTTTGGAGCAGGTGGCATTTGCGCGGCTGACACTGGAACCGAAACTGGCGGAACTTGCGCTGCGCAACCTGACGCCCGCGCTGATCGACCAGTTGGATGAGATTGACAGCGCGGTGGATCACGCCATCCGCGCGGGGGACTTGCCGGGGTATCTGCGGTCCAACCATGCCTTCCATTTCGCGCTCTATGAGGCGGCGGATGCGCCGATCCTCCTGGACATGGCACGCTCGCTCTGGCTGCGCTTTGGCCCGTCGCTCAGGGTGGTGATGCAGCGCGGGGGGGCAGCCAACCTGCCGGATCGGCATGAGGAGGCCTTGGCGGCGATGCGCGCGGGCGACACGGCGGCCTTGGCGCTGGCCATCCAGAATGACATCCAGCAGGGCATCGACCAGATCCGTCTGGCGCAAGCACAGGGCGCGGTCTAGGCATTCGTGAATTTGATCAAATTTCTTGCCTGCCCGGTTTTTTGATCATAAGCTGACCCCAAAGCCAGCGCCCGAGGCGCTGCGGCCGTTGATTCCGCCTGAGGGGTGCCCGACATGAACATGATTACCAACCACCTGCCCACGGCAGAATTGCAGGCGCTGGACGCCGCGCATCACATGCATCCCTTCACCGATGCCAATGGTCTGGCGACCAAGGGCGCGCGCATCATCACGCGCGGCAAGGGGGTCTGGCTGACCGACAGCGAAGGCAACCAGATCATCGACGGCATGGCGGGCCTGTGGTGCGTCAACATCGGCTATGGCCGCAAATCGCTGGCCGAGGTGGCCGCGCGGCAGATGGAGGAGTTGGCCTATTACAACACCTTCTTCCAGACCACCCATGTTCCGGCCATCGCGCTGGCCGCCAAGATCGCCGAACTGGCACCGGGTGATCTGAACCATGTGTTCTTCGCCGGGTCCGGGTCAGAGGCAAATGACACCAACATCCGTCTGGTTCGCCGCTATTGGCAGGTGAAGGGCCAGCCCGACAAGCGCGTGATCATCGCGAGGAAGAATGGCTATCACGGCTCGACCATGGGCGGCGGTTCCTTGGGCGGGATGTCCCCGATCCACGCCCATGGCGGCATGATTGACGGCATCGTCCACATTGACCAGCCCTATTGGTGGGGGGAGGGCGAGGACATGACCGAGGCCGACTTCGGCCTCGCCCGCGCCAAGCAGTTGGAGGACAAGATCCTTGAACTCGGCGTCGAAAACGTCGCGGCCTTCATCGGGGAACCCATTCAGGGGGCAGGGGGCGTGATCGTGCCGCCGGCGACCTATTGGCCGGAAATCCAGCGCATCTGTGACAAGTATGGAATTCTGCTGATAGCGGATGAGGTCATCACCGGCTTTGGCCGCACCGGCAACTGGTTCGGCTCACAGACCTTTGGGATCAAGCCGCATATCATGACCATCGCCAAGGGCCTGTCCTCGGGCTACCAGCCCATCGGCGGGTCAATCGTCTGTGACGAGGTGGCGGCAGTGGTGGCAGAAGGCGGCGAGTTCTTCCACGGCTACACCTATTCCGGCCATCCGGTCGCGGCGGCGGTGGCTTTGGAAAACCTGCGTGTCATTCAGGAAGAGGGCATCATCGACCATGTCCGCACCGTCGCGCATCCCTACCTCAAGGAGCGTTGGGACGCGCTGACCGACCATCCGCTGGTGGGCGAGGCGAAACTGGTGGGCCTGATGGGCTCCATCGCGCTGACGCCGGACAAGGCCAAGCGGGCGAAGTTCGCGTCCGAGGCCGGGACCGTGGGCTTCAAGACCCGCGAGCGCTGCTTTGCCAACAACCTGATCATGCGCCATGTTGGGGACCGGATGATCATCTCGCCGCCCTTGGTCATCACACCGGCTGAAATTGATGTGCTGATCGAGCGGGCGAAAAAGTCGCTGGATGAAAGCTATGCCATCCTCAAGGCCGAGGGGCTGATGGTCGCCAAGCAGGAGTGATCCCGGCAGGGCAATGACAAAGGGCGGCGGTCGCGCGGACCGCCGCCCTTTTTCGTTTCCGCGCCGCTCAGTGATCGGCGGTGGCGGCGGCAGCCTTGATTTCGGCCTCGTTCAGCTTGGTGCCGTTGAAGAAGGCGTTTAGCAGAACCGCCGACAAGGAGGCGAGCAGGATGCCGCTTTCGATCAGCGGGTGGATGTCATGGGGCATCCACTGCTTGAAGTTCGGCGCGATCAACGGGATCATGCCAAAGCCGAGGCTGACTGCGACGACGAACAGGTTGTTGCGGTTCTTCGCGAAGTCTACGCCCGCAAGGATGCGGATGCCGGTGGCCGCGACCATGCCGAACATCACCAGACCCGCGCCGCCCAGCACCATCGTCGGCACCGATTCCACCAGCGCGCCCATCTTCGGCACAAGGCCCAGCACGATCAGGATGATCCCGCCCGCCACACAGACAAAGCGCGAGCGCACGCCGGTGACACCGACAAGCCCGACGTTCTGCGAGAAGGAGGTATAGGGGAAGGTGTTGAAGATGCCGCCGATCAGCGTGCCCAGACCATCCGTGCGCAGACCCGCCGAGAGCATCGGCTGATCCACCTTCTTGCCGGTCATGTCCCCAAGGGCGAGGAACATCCCGGTGGATTCGATCATCACCACGATCATCACCAGCGTCATGGTGACGATCATCACCAGATCAAAGGTCGGCAGTCCGAAATGGAACGGTGTGATCACCCCGAACCATGCCGCGTCGGCCACTTTGCCGAAGGTCATCGTTCCCATGGCGATGGCGATGACCGCGCCGATGATGATGCCCAGCAGGACGGCGATGTTGGCGACAAAGCCTTTGGCAAAGCGCGCGATGACAAGGATCGACACCAGCACGATGGCCGAGACGAGGACCGACGACAGCGGCGCATAAGCGGGGTTGTTCATCTTGGCGGCCAGCGCCAGCCCTTCGGGCACGGCCGGCAGGCCGGTGACGCTGCCCGCCGTCAGACCATCGGTCACCGCCTTCAACCAGTCGGCATGGGCTGGGTCCACGATCTGCGGCGCGGTCGGGCCGACGGGATTGCCGAAGATCCAGTTGATGCCGATCCGCATCAGGCTGACCCCGATCACGAGGATGATCGTCCCCGTCACCACCGGGGGGAAAAAGCGCAGCAGGCGGCTGACCACCGGGGCGATGATCATGGAAATCACCCCCGCCGCGATGATCGCACCAAAGATGGCGCGCGCGCCTTCGGCCCCGCCATTGGCATTTGCCATGGCGACCATCGGTCCCACGGCGGCGAAGGTCACGCCCATCATCACGGGCAGGCGGATGCCGAACCATTGCGTCGCGCCCAGCGACTGGATCAGCGTGACGATCCCGCAGACGAAGAGGTCCGCCGAAATCAGGAAGGCCACGTCGGCCGGTTCCAGTTTCAGCGCCCGCCCGACGATCAGCGGCACCGCGACGGCCCCGGCATACATCACCAGCACATGTTGAAGCCCGAGTGTGAAAAGTCTGGTCGATGGCAAACGCTCATCCACCGGATGGACCGATGTGGTCATTGTGTTCCCTTTCCCTGAGGGGGGTTATCTTCGCGCCGTCTCCGCCGCCCCCCTCTGGCTTGCGGTCCGGTTAGGTCTGGCCGTCGATGCGTGCGCCCGCCGATGAAGGCCGGGACCGCGCGGGCCGATGGTCCAGCAGGATAGAAGGTGCTGCGCTCCGGGGCCTTCTGGAAATAAATGAAACTGTTTGGCCCGGACCGAGAGACTGAAACTGCCCGATGCCGTCGCATGGCTTGAGATTTCCAGCGCCCGCGCCTACACCTTGAGCAAAGTGAAGAAGGAACGCGCGATGCGGATTTATGGCGATCTGGCCGAAGCGATCGGGAACACCCCGCTGATCAAGCTGAAACGTGCCAGCGAGATGACGGGCTGCACCATCCTCGGCAAATGCGAATTCCTCAATCCCGGCCAGTCGGTCAAGGATCGCGCGGCGCTTTACATCATCAAGGACGCGGTGGCGAAGGGGCATCTGAAGCCGGGCGGCACCATTGTCGAAGGCACGGCGGGCAACACGGGCATCGGCCTCGCGCTGGTGGGGTCCTCGATGGGGTTCAAGACGGTGATCGTGATTCCCGAAACCCAAAGCCAGGAAAAGAAGGACATGCTGCGTCTGGCGGGGGCGGAACTGGTGCAGGTGCCCGCAGCCCCCTACAAGAACCCCAACAACTACGTCCGCTATTCCGGCCGACTGGCCGAGGCGCTGGCGCGCACGGAACCCAATGGCGCGATCTGGGCCAACCAGTTTGACAATGTGGCCAACCGTCTGGCCCATATCGAAACCACCGGGCCGGAAATCTGGGACCAGACCGGCGGCAAGGTGGATGGCTTCATCTGCGCGGTCGGATCGGGCGGCACCTTGGCGGGCGTTGGCATGGCCTTGCAGCCCAAGGGCGTGAAGATCGGTCTGGCCGATCCGGAAGGTGCGGCGCTGCATTCCTTCTACACCGACGGCACCTTTGACGCGCCGGGCAATTCGATCACCGAAGGCATCGGGCAGGGGCGGATCACCGCCAACCTCGAAGGCTTCACCCCCGATTACAGCTATCGCATCCCCGACGCCGAGGCGCTGCCCCTGGTCTTTGAGATGCTGGAGGATGAGGGCATCTGTCTGGGCGGATCGTCGGGCATCAACATCGCGGGCGCGATCCGGATGGCAAAGGACATGGGTCCGGGGCACACTATCGTCACCATCCTGTGTGACTATGGCAACCGCTACCAGTCCAAGCTCTACAACCCGACCTTCCTGAAGGAAAAGGGTCTGCCCGTGCCGGAGTGGCTGGACCGCGCGCCGCGCGCCATCCCCACGGTGTTCGAGGACGCATGACGGCGGGGCGGAAGCCTCGGTTTGGGATGTGGCGGCTGGCGGCGGCGCTGGCGCTGATCCTTGGCTGGGGGCAGCCCGTTCTGGCGCAGACGGCGACCACGCCGCCTGCGGCCGAGACGCCCCCTGCGACCAAACCTGCCACCAAGAGCCAGACCATCGGCAAGGGCGGCACGTTTACCGTCAAGCCGACCGATGACCGCGCCAAGGCCCCTGACTACAAGGCATGGGAAGGAATCGCGGAGCGGTCGGAACGCACGCTGGCCAGCCCGGACACCGGGCAGGCGACGCTGGATTTCCTGCGCGCGCAACTGGTCGATTGGCGGGCGGCCTTCCTGAGCCAGCAGAACGCCAATTCCGCGCGCATCGCCACCCTGCGCAAGCAGATCGACGCTTTGGGCCCGGCCCCGGCCGAGGGCGAGACGGAAGCGCCCGAAATCGCGCAGCGCCGCCAGACCCTGACCGAAACGCTGGTGCGCCTGCAAGCCCCGCGCATCGCGGCGGAAGAGGCCTATAACCGCGCCGACGGCCTGATCGGTGAGATCGACCGCACCCTGCGTGAACGGCAGACGGATCAGCTGCTGGAGCTTTACCCCTCGCCCATGAACCCGGCGAATTGGCCCGAGGCCGCGCTGTCGATGCGCGACCTTGCCCTCTCCGTCTGGACCGAGACGGCGGCGCGTTGGAAAGGGGCGGGGCGCAAGTCGTTTCTGGACAACCTGCCCGCCATCATCGTGCTGACCGTGGTGGGGACCGTGCTGATGT
Source organism: Paracoccaceae bacterium (assembly GCA_027486345.1). Lineage (GTDB taxonomy): Bacteria > Pseudomonadota > Alphaproteobacteria > Rhodobacterales > Rhodobacteraceae > Paragemmobacter. The sequence goes on along the minus strand of JAIXPH010000030.1, from coordinate 4,653 downwards.
GGCGCGGTCAACGGCTTCTGGATCAGGGCATCGCCCGCTTCCTGCGCCCGGCCACCACACGGGGACGGCGCGTCGTGGCCTTTTTGCGCTCGCTTCTGCGCGTGCTGGTCCCGGCCTTTGGTCTTGTGCTGCTGGCTGCGGCCCCGCTCCTTTCGGGATTGCTTGGCCCGTCGATGACTTCTCTGGTCGAGTCCCTTCCCGCCGCCGGTCTGACAATCTTCGCGGCCCTTTGGCTGGGCGGGTTGGTCTTTGGCGGCGATGAGGCCAGCGCCGGCCAGTTCACCCTGCCCGAGGAGCGTCGGGGCGAGGGGCGGTTCCTCGCCGTCGCCTTGGGCACCGTCGTCGCCGCCGAGGAAGTGCGAAGCCTGCTGCAAGCCAGCATCCCGCGCAACGAGGCCGCGATTTCTGTCCTGAGCTTCCCGTTCCTCGTGACCGCCGCCGTGCTGCTGATGCGCTTGGGCCAGTTGCTGTACCGCCACGCCCAACCCGCCAGCGCGGCAGAGGATGCCGCGACGCCAGGCCGCTTCGTCGGCTGGGTCGGGCGCGGGGTGATGGTGCTGGGCGTGCTTGGAACTGGGCTGGGCGCGGTGGGCTATGTCTCGGCCGCCTCGGCGCTGGTCTATTCGGCGGCGCTCTCCATCGGGCTGATCGCGCTTTTGATCGTGTTGCAACGGCTGGTGGCGGACCTTTACGGATTGGTGACCGGGTCGGATGCGGCCGATCAGGACGGGCTGGTGCCGGTGCTGATCGGCTTTGCCATGGTGCTGCTGTCCCTGCCGATTTTTGCCATGATCTGGGGCGCGCGGGCCGATGACCTGACCGAGTTGTGGCAACGCTTCCTCGAAGGCTTCCAACTGGGCGAGACGCGGGTTTCGCCCACCGACTTCATGGTCTTCGTCGTGATCTTCGCCATCGGCTATGCCGTGACGCGGGCGGTGCAGGGCGCGCTGAAAGGGTCGGTCCTGCCGCGCACCACGCTTGATCCCGGCGGCCAGACGGCGGTTGTGTCGGGGGTGGGCTATGTCGGCATCTTCCTTGCCGCGCTGATCGCCATCAACTCCGCTGGCATCGATCTGTCGGGTCTGGCCATCGTCGCCGGTGCCCTGTCGGTCGGCATCGGTTTCGGCCTGCAGAACATCGTGTCGAACTTCATCTCGGGCATCATCCTGCTGGTCGAACGCCCCGTCAGCGAGGGCGACTGGATCGAGGTCGGGACCGTGCAGGGCATCGTCAAGGCGATCTCCGTCCGCTCCACCCGCATCCAGACCTTTGACCGCTCGGACGTGATCGTGCCGAACGCGGATCTTGTGACGGGGCGCGTGACCAACTGGACGCGCTTCAACCTGACCGGGCGGTTGGTGGTGCCGGTGCTGGTCGTGCACAACTCCGACACCCGCAAGGTGGAGCGCATCCTGCGCGAGATCGCCGAGGCGCAGACGCTGGTCGTGCTGAACCCGCCACCCGTGATCGCGCTGATGGGCTTCACCCTGGACGGCATCCAGTTCGAGATGCGGATGATCCTGCGCGACGTGAATTTCTCGGTCAGCGTCCGGTCTGAAGTGAACCACCAGATCGTGCAGCGCTTTGCCGCCGAAGGGGTCGAGATGCGCCCCGGCCTCTTGCCGCCCCCCCCGCCCGAGCCTGTGGCCCCGCCCAAAGCGTCGCGTAAGGCCAAGCCCGAATCCACCGACGCCCTGCCCAATGCCGGTGGCACGTCGTCCCTGTGACGTCCCGGCCCATGAAAGAGACCTGACGTGACCACAGAGCTATTGTTCCGCGCGGATGCTTACTTGCGCGACTGCGACTCCCTCGTGATCGGCTACACGCCCGAAGGGGGCATCCTTGTCGATCGCACGGTGTTATACGCCACAGGCGGCGGCCAGCCGGGCGACTGCGGGCAGGTGGCTTGGGCCGGAGGGCGGGTGTCCATCGCCACCGCCGTCAAGGCCGAGGGCGGATTGATCGCGCTGGTCCCGGCCGAGGTCGTGGCGCTGCCGCCCGTGGGCACCGCCCTGCGGCAACGGCTGGATTGGGACCGCCGCCACCGCCACATGCGCGTACACACGGCGCTGCATCTTCTGTCGGTGGTGATCCCTCTGCCGGTGACCGGGGGCCAGATCGGGGCAGAGCGGGGGCGGTTGGACTTCGACATGCCCGACCCGCCGGGCGATATCGTGGCCCTTGAGGCGCGGCTGAACGAATTGATCGGTCTGGATCTGGGGGTCACGGATCAATGGATCACGGATGAAGAGCTTCTGGCCAATCCCGGCCTTGTCAAGACCATGTCGGTGATGCCGCCGATGGGGCAGGGCCGGGTCCGGCTCGTGCGCATCGGAACCGAGGCGAGCCAGGTGGACCTGCAACCCTGCGGCGGCACCCATGTCGCCCGCACCGCCGAAATCGGCCGGGTCGAGATCGGCAAGATCGAGAAAAAGGGCCGCCAGAACAGGCGGGTATCGATCACGCTGGTGGACTGACGCAGCCCTCCGCCCGCCACCGCACGGCAGCGGGGCCGGTCTCTCGGTCGGCCCGGCGCCGCACCTGCGCGGGATCGTGGGCCAGATGCCGGCCTTGACCCCGCACCCCGCCTTATGTCCTGCCCGCTCCGCCAAAGAACCCGACAGTTTTCCCCCTTTGCCCCCTTGCGCCCCTTGCCGCCAGCGGCTAGGGAGTTGCCGCACGGACAGTTGGCCGAGTGGTCGAAGGCGCACGCCTGGAAAGTGTGTAGGCGGGGAACCGTCTCGAGGGTTCGAATCCCTCACTGTCCGCCATTTTCAATTGATTTTATTAAATTTTTTCGTTTTTCTTAGGGAAGTTCCCTAATGCGCTCCCCTATGGCTAAACTGCTAGGCGCGCTTGCTCCGTCACAGATGCTGGTTGGACGGGGCAAATCCTCCGCCGCCTTAGCCGGGGGGCAAAAAATCCGGCCTGATCCTACCCCCACCCGGGGGGTACCCCCCCAAAACCGCTGAAGGTACCTCGCGCTCTTAGGTATGCTATTCCGGAAGAACGAGCCGCACTTTGCTGCTTTTGGCAGTAACCGGCCGGTTTCTACCGCGGGGACTGGGTCTTGATGCGGGCGACGAGTTCTGCGTCATCGACGAAGTCGTCGAGGAAGGCGTGCCAGGTTTCGGTGGTGATGCGCGCGTCCCTGAGCATGTCTTTTAGCTCATCGATGCCGTCATCGGTCAGGGCGGTGATGGTGTCTTCCGGGCCGGTATAGACGCTGATGATCGCGCCATAGCTCAGGTTGTCGTCATTGTAGACGATTGCTTCGAGAAGCTCGGGATCTTCGCCCAGCATCTTGGCGACGTAGTCGAGGGTGCAGACATGGGTGACGGTTGCCATCAGGCGGCCTCGGGCACAGAGGTGGGCGGCGGCGACCAATTCCATGGCAGCAGGTCGCCAAGCCGATTGATCTTGTGATCGTTGATGCGGGCCAGGATGTCGGCGAGATAGGCCTGCGGATCGAGACCATTCAGTTTGGATGTTTCAATGATGGTCATCGCACGGGCCAGCGTTTCGGCACCGGTGTCGGCCCCGGCAAAGAGCCAGTTCTTCCGTCCGACGCCAATCGGGCGTAAGGCGCGCTCGGCGGGGTTGTTGTCGATGGCCACACGGCCATCCTCGAGAAACAGGCTGAACGCGGCACGTCGGCTGAGGCCATAGCGGAAGGCCTTGGCCAGATCGCCCTTGCCTGGGATCAGGGTGAGTTGGCTCTCGGCCCATGCGAAGAAGGCCGCGACTTTCGGGGCGCTGTGCGTCTGACGTGCGGGAAGGCGGATGTCGGCGGCACGGCCGGTGATCTCGCGCTCGATGTCATAGAGCGCACCGATACGGTCGAGCGCCTCGCGGGCGATCGCGGATTTGGTCTTGTCCCATTCATCGTGGAAGTCACGGCGCAGATGGGCCCAGCAGGCCGCCTCGCGCAGGCGAGGCGGCCCGTCGGGGTCAGGACCGTAAAGCTTGGCATAGCCCTTGTAGCCATCGGCCTGCAGGATGCCGCGGGTCTGGGCCAGATGGCGATGGACGTGTTCTTCCTTCCAATCCGGCGCGAAGGCATAGACCGCGCCGGGTGGCGACGCGCCTGCCCAGGGGCGCTGGTCGCGAATATAGGCCCAGATCCGCCCCTTCTTCACGCCTTTGCCCAGTCCCTTGTCCCGCCCGGACCGATCGAGAACCCGGATCGGCGTGTCGTCGGCATGCAGCAGGTCACTGGCCATGACATCCGCCTCGATCCTCTCGATCAGCGGAGCCAGAACCCTCATGGCGCGACCGCACCAGTCGACCAAGGTGCTGTCCGGGATGTCGGCACCCATCCGGGCGAATATCTCGTGCTGGCGATACAAGGGAAGGTGGTCGTCGAATTTGGAGACAAGAATATGCGCCAGCAGGCCCGCACCGGCCATGCTGCCCGGGATCGGTCGGCTGGGTGCAGGCACCTGCACCATGCGTTCGCAGCGGCGGCAGGATTTCTTGGGACGGGTGATCTGGATAACCTTCATCTGCGCCGCGATCAGGTCCAGCATCTCGCTGAGCTACCCCCCGAAAATCGGACAGTGACGGAAGCTACGATCTAAAGTCTGCTGGTCTCCAAGAACGAGGAGAACAGACATGTCGAAACGCAGGAACCACGACGCGGCCTTCAAGGCG
>JAIXPH010000003.1 GCA_027486345.1 Paracoccaceae bacterium | reverse complement strand
GCCTTGAAGGCCGCGTCGTGGTTCCTGCGTTTCGACATGTCTGTTCTCCTCGTTCTTGGAGACCAGCAGACTTTAGATCGTAGCTTCCGTCACTGTCCAATTTTCGGGGGGTAGCTCAGACTCTGGCGCACCAGCGTCGGGTCCGCCCCGGGGATGTCGTCGAAGATATGCCCGGGCAGCAGAACATCGCCGCAAAACAGGCTTTGTGTGCTGTGATCGTAAAGGCTGATCGATCCCGGGGAATGTCCGGGTGTGTGCATCACCTCAAGACGCCGCCCGCCCAGATCGACGCTGGACCCATCTTCCAGATGACCGGTCAGCGGGCAGGGCCTTTGCCCCGGCGCCTTGGGATCAATGGCCGCCCCATCCGTCAGGACGGGCCGCCCATAAAGCCAAGGCGCGGCTTGCGTCGCCTCTGGCTGTGGATCGGCAAAGATTGCGGCCTCTGCCTGGTGGCCCAGACGGGTGGTGGCTTGGTGAAGATGGCCGATGTGGTCGAAATGGCTGTGCGTCGCCACGGCGATCACACCCGGCAACCAGCGGCCGGGCAGGCCCGCGCCAAGACCCCAGCCCCCGTCGATCAGGCAGGAGCGCTGATCGCCGGTGATCAGGTAAAAAAGCTGCGCTCACTTTCCAGCAACATCGGCTCGGACAGCCGCAGGATACCTGCGCCCATGTCTTCGACCAAAAGCTCTGTGTCCGCCGACTCTGTCATCTGAGGTTTCCGGCACGCTTCGGAAGGAAGCCTGCCACTGACAGCCCGCAGCCGCTTGCCCATCCGCGACATTGGACAGGGACCTGACGGGACAGGCGGGATGACCCATTTCAGGTGACGGCCCTGTCTGTCTAGACCGTCCTCTCAGAATGTGCGGCTGGGCAAGCATCGCACAAATGCAGTCTGGGTCTGCGGGGCTGACGGCAACCACCCACTTAGTCCGTCTAAAGGCCGCTTGATGGTCTTGCCAAAACCATCACAACATTTGGGTCAGAAAATGGCGCAACACGATTGGGGCAGAACCAGATCTTCCTGTCGCTTGACACTTTGCGGCCATCAGGCGCCCAGGAACGCTTTCGTTCCATTCAGGATTTCGTCCGAAAACGCCTCATTGTCCGCAATGCGGGCCAACATCATGGCCCCCACCATTGCCGACCAAGCCCCGATCGCCTGTTCGCGGGATGTGGTCTTGGCCAACTCATCTATCTGGCGACGGATCTCGGCGGTCAGGGTTGCCCGCGTGTGGTCCGGCGCGCGGACCAGTTCAGAGCCCAGAGCGGCGAAAGCACAGCCGCGCCCGACGGCCTCGCGATGCTGGGGCCGCAGATAGGCGGCGGCAAAGACTTGAAGGCTGTCAGTAGGCAGTATTGGCGCATCCTGGTTGGCTTGAAACACCGCGGCGAGCGCTTCGGTGACCAACTCCTGCTTGCTGGAGAAATGGCGCGGGAAGCCGCCATGGGTCAAGCCGGCATCCTGCATGACTTCGGCCACGGTCACGCCTTCGACGCCGCGTTCCCGGAACAACCGAGCGGCCGAGTCGAGTATCGCTTTGCGACTTTCTGCCTTGTGCTGTCTGCTCTTGGCCATGACTCCCTCCAACGTCGCCTCATTATTAGATGACAATCGTCATCGAATCAAGTAGATGATCAGTGTAATCTTTGGATGCGGCAGATGACGTTGGTGCGCGCTGACGGGGTTTGCGTTTCCATCTGTCCCAAGCCAAGGGAGCCGCCGCTGATGCCCCCCCTTCGTCGCACTATGCTGGGTCTGCTTTCGGGCCTGTCCGCCCTTGGTGCCTTGGCGACCAACATCATACTTCCCTCCTTCCCGCAGATCGGCGCCACGTTTGCCCAAGCCCCTGACCGCTTGTCGCTGTTGCTAAGCAGTTTTTTCGCCACCTTCGCCCTTGGTCAGTTGATCGTGGGCCCCCTGTCAGACCGGATCGGACGCCGTCCGGTGATCCTTGGTGGGTTGATGCTCTTCACGCTGGGCAGCGGGATGGGGGCGTTGGCCCGTGATTTCGATTCCCTGATTGCGGCACGCATTGTGCAGGCGATGGGGGCTTGTGCGGCATCCCCGCCATCGCCCGCCAGTGCGTCATTGCCGGCACCACCCGCCACCGTGTCATTGCCCGCGCCGCCGTCGAGGCTGTCGGCCTCGGCCCCGCCGTCCAGACGGTCCTCGCCCGCGCCGCCCGAGAGCGTGTCCGCGCCCTCGTCGCCCGCCAGCGTGTCCGCCCCGTCGCCGCCGACCAAGCTGTCGGCACCGATGCCGCCGGTGACGGAGTCATTGTCAGCCCCGCCGTCCAGCGTGTCATCGCCATCGCCGCCCGCCACCGTGTCATTCCCGGCACCTGCGGCGACCGAGTCATTCCCGGCCCCGGCGTCGAGGCTGTCATTGCCCGCGCCGCCATCGACCGTGTCCTGACCGGCGCCTGCATCAATCCGGTCATCGCCTGCGCCTGCCGCGACGACATCCGCCCCGTCACCCGCCGCCACCGTGTCATTGCCCGACCCGCCGGTGATGCTGTCATTGCCCGCCCCGGTGTCGATGCTGATCGGCCCCGTCGCCGCGCCACCATTGACGGTGTCGGCCCCCGATCCGGTCAGCACCCGCTCGATCTCGGCAAAGGTCAGGTCCGTGCCCGCATCCCCGTCCAGACCATTGACGCTGCCGCCTTCCGGGTTCGCGCCATAGACCACCGTCACCGGCGCCGTCACCCCCGACAGGTCCAGCACATCGCCGCCGTCGCCGTTCGACGCATCCTCCGGCGCGCCCGAAGTGGCATCCGTTCCGCCGTCCACCGTGGCCGCGATGTCAGGCGAGGTGTCGGTTGGGTCGAGGGCGAACACGTCATCCCCCGACCCGCCCGACGCACCGTCGCCACCGCTTAAAAGGATATCGTCATCCCCCGCTCCGCCGGAGAGGGTATCCGCTCCAACACCACCAAGAAGCGTGTCAGACCCTGTGCCGCCGCTCAGGCTGTCCGCCCCATCGCCGCCCAAGAGCGAGTCATTGCCCGCATCGCCCAAAAGCGTGTCATTCCCGGCGCTGCCAGAGAGCGTGTCGTTCCCGTCGCTGCCCGACAGGCTGTCATTGCCGACATTGCCCGAGAGGCTGTCATTCCCGGTGCCACCATCGACCGTGTCATTGCCCTGACCCGCATCGACGGTGTCGTCCCCAGACCCGGCGGACACCGTGTCGTTCAGCCCATCCGTGCCGTCGATCTGGTCACCCTGCGGGTCGGTGTAGGGCAGGCCGCCCGGACCCGACGTGGGCGTGATCAGGTCTCCACCAGCGGTACCGTCCACGACACCATTGCTGTCGAGCAGGATGCGTTCGATCTCGCTGTACTGGATGGTGACGGTCTGGCCGGCGTTGTTCTGGTAGGTGGCCGTGCCGCTTTCCGCCCCGGTCGGGGTCAGCACAACGCTGGTCAATCCGCGCAGATCGAGCACATCACCCGCGCCGCCATTGGTCGGGTCGGTCAGGTCCTCGCCGGTCTCGCCGCCGATGACGGTGATCGTGCCAGTCCCGGTCAGCGTGGGATCGATGCGGAACTCGTCATCGCCAGCCCCACCTTCGGCGCTGTCCCCCGCGCCGAGCAGGAGATCATCGTCATCCGCGCCACCGGAGAGGGTGTCCGCCCCCTCACCGCCCAGCAGGCTGTCAGACCCGGCCCCGCCGATCAGCGCGTCATTGCCAGAGCCGCCCGACAAGGTGTCATTGCCCTCATCGCCCGAGAGCATGTCATTGCCATCGCCCCCGATCAGAGAGTCATTCCCAAGACCGCCCGACAGCCTGTCGTCATTGGCGCCGCCATCCAGCGTATCAGCCCCCGCGCCGCCCGAAAGCGAGTCATTGCCCGTTCCGCCGATCACGCTGTCGGCGCCGTCGCCGCCCTGAATCGTGTCATTGTCCGCGCCGCCATCGACCGTGTCATTCCCGGCCCCGGCCGAAATCGAGTCATTGCCCGCCTCACCCCGGATCGAGTCGTTCAGACCATCCACCCCATCGATGATGTCGCCCTGTGCATCGACATAGCCCGGCGTCATGACATCGCTGGTCGCGGTGCCGTTAACGATGCCGTCTGGCGGCAAGAAAATCTCGCATTGGGTGAAATCGGGGGCCGCGTTGGGATCGGCGGCCTTGTCGAAAAAGAAGAACTGGTAGCTGATGCCGTTGAACGCGAAGTATTGGTTGACGCCGGTCGGGCTCCAGCTTCCGTCGCCGTTTTGCTTCCAGTTTGCGGCCGTCGCCGCAGCGCCAAAGGCGGCTTCCTGACCGGCAGGCGCTTCAACAGAAATGCCATTACCGCCGAGTCCGTCGCCAGTGATCACGGTTTGCTGCGGGGCAGGTTGTCCGAGGATCAGGTTGTCGGTGCCGCCACTCATGGCGATGTTGCCGACGATGGACCAGTTGTCGCCGACCTTGAGGTATTCCGGCGTTGCCAGGTTGTTGGACCCGACCAGATTGCCGCCGACAAAAAGGTTGTTGCCGATCTCGACGCCATTGTTGGCGTTCACGGCGCCCAAGACCACGCTGGCGCTGACGTTCAGATCGTTGCCCGCGCGCACGAGCTGATCGGATGCGTTGCTGCCAAGGTTCAGGTCACCCTTGATGGTGACGTTGTTCCCGATGGCAAGGCAGTTGTCCGCGAAGTTGGAATTCATCATGACATTGCCGGCGCCCAGCTTGCCGACAATCGTGTTGTCGCCAATCTTCAGATCATTGTCCGAATAATTGGAATTCATCAGGACGTTGGCACCGACGTCGGAATTGGCGCCCAGAACCACGGTGTTGGTCGAATAATTCGAATGAACGTCGAGGTTCACCCCGATCGAGGCATTGTCGCCCGCCAAGAAGGTGGTGTTGCCGTAGTTCGACGCCATCACCACGTTGCCGGTGACGGTCAAGTCAGCGCCCGCGGTAAAGGTCATGGTGTTGAGGTCAGGATGCCCGGGTCTTGATGCAGCAGACCCTCACTGCAACACAAAGACTGATGAGTCGGTGTGTACGGGAGGCCCCTTTGGTTCAACGAAAGCCCAGCACAGGCCCGATCAGGCCGGTAAACGTGCGGTTCATTGATGGAACGCACGCGCAGATCGTCATAGATTCGCCCACTGACATCCTGCTGTCGCCGGTATTCCTGAAGTACATGTTCTTTTGCATCGCGGTTTACAGCCTGCTGAACAGCGATCCTTGGGACGTCGGCGCACTCTCTCCGTGGGAATTGATGATGCTCTGGTCGCTGGTCACAGCGACGGTCATCGTCTGGTATGTCGGTGCCTTGCGGGTGACGCATTGGCTGCTGACCAAAGGCTGGATCAAGACGGTTTTTACACCGTTGATCATCCTGCCATCGCTGCCGCTTTTGCAGTTCCTGACCTACGGCGTCAGCGTCAGCCTGCATGACACCTACATTCCCTCCGCCGATGTCATTCGCACCGCGATCAAGGAAGTCTTTGTTCTGGCCTTGTTTGACATGGCATTCGGGTCATTCGTCGCCCCGCAGCATCCGGCCTTTATCTGTGATCACGGCAACCGCACATCGGCTGCCCCCGACGCTGACACCGGCCCATCGCCGCGCGCGACCTTGCCGACAAAACCGGTCGCTGCGCGTGGGGAGGTGTCTTTCGACGTCCCCAGCCCGGACGCCGATGCAAACACTTTCGTCACGATCTCCGGAGCCCGGTTTGACCGCAAAGACCTCGTCCTATTGCGCTCGGAAGACCATTATCTGCAGGTGGTGACGCAGGATCGGCGCGTGATGCTGCGCGGCGAATTGGGGAAGGTTGTCGAAACTCTCGATGAAACCATCGGCTTTCGCATCAACCGTTCGGTCTGGATCGCCTGTTCCGCCATCGCCGAAGTCCACCAAGAGGCCGGACGACAGATAGAGATCCGCCTCAAGAACGGGGACCTCTATCAGGTTTCGAAATATCGCCGCGTCGCCTTTCTGAATGCCCGCAAGCGGGTGACGACGGACTGAGGGGTCCGCACGCGGCAGTGCGAAACCAATCCGCGCAGGATTTGGTCATGAGTAGTCCCACGATGACGCCTCTTGCCTCATCCGAGACGCGGCCCGATGCCGCTGCGCCTGTGCGACGATCGGTTCCACGAACCCCGGGACGAAATGGCGGCACTACGGTCCGCGGTTTGCGGTCGTTGCACCTTGGTCCATTCGGCACGCTCCGCCTTGCCCTGCAAGGCGCGAACAAGGGCAGGGGCAGCTTGCATCTCGACACGTCGGGATTCTGGTGAAAACCGCAGGGCCGAAGATAAATCCGGCGTGCTGACAGGTGGTTGGCGCGCATGATGCACGCGCTCTGCCGGGGGTGATCTTTCGGGTTGGGCCGCCGCCATCACCGCGCGGGAAGGTCCGGGGGAAGATCACCCTCTTGCAGGTGTTGCCCTTCACGGCCATAGGCTTGTCATGCGCAAGGCCAGCGCGCCGCACCGATGTCCGGAGAGTTTGATGACCGCGTCACTGATCCCTGAGCCGACCGAGAATGCCGCGCAGGCCAGAAACGTCCTGCTGCTGTTCGCGAATTTCGGCGGCAATCTTGGCGATATCCTGATCGCCGAGTGCACGGTGGAGTGGTTGTGCCGGTCCTATCCGGGGTGTTCAATCCACATCCATATCCAGGATGGACGCCGCGAAGAGGCACTCGTGCAGTCCTTTGCCGCGCGGCATCCAAATGTGACCTTCCTTCCGCCGATGGCTGTCACACCGGAGTCTGCTGATGGCGCAAACCTGTATCAGGATCTGCTGGACGCACTCAGAGGGCATGACATCGCACAGGTTTTTTCCGCCATGGATGCGGTCATCTGTCTGGGGGGCGGGCATTGGTCAGGGGTCGAACGGCCGCTGTTCATGGCCGCCATGATTGCCGTGGCGGCAGAGCGCTGCGCCCATGTCAGCTTCATGCCGCATTCGATGGCCTCTGTGATCAAGGACGAGGTCAAGCCCATTCTCGGTCCATGCCTGAACAGGCTGGCCGTCGCCGCCATGAGGGACCCGCTGTCCTTGCGGTTGGCGCAGGCGCTGGGTGTCCGGACCGCCGTGCTTGTCCCGGATTCGGCATTCCTCACCGCGCGCTCCGTTCCTTTGCGGGAAAGACCGAATGCCACACCGCGCATCCTCGTGTCCTTGCGCCACAATTCGGCAGGCGCAACCGACCCGTCATGGTGGGAGAAGGTTCCGGCCATCGGGCAGCAAATCACCGATCAGGGCGCGACGCTGGAATTGCTGTCAACATATCCGAGGCAGGACCAAGCATTGACGACCGCCCTGCAAGGAAAACTAGGGTGCTTTGTCCACGACCTGCCTGATCTGGACGGGATCTTCGCGGCCTTGTCGCAGGCGGATGTGACCATCAGTGACCGGCTGCATGTGCTGATCATGGGAACGCTCCTTGGCATTCCGATCCTCCCGGTTCTGACGCTCGGCAAGGTGGCCGGCTATGTGGATTATCTCGGTTGGGATGTCTTCGTGCCAAGTTTCGCCCAGCTTGACTGGAACCGGCACATCGCGCCGCTTTTGCAAAGCTGGCCGGAGCGGCACGATCTCTTGCGGCGATACGCCGGTGCGGCGCGGGTCACGCTGGAGACAGCACTTGCACGGACCTTCCCGCCGGCGCTGTCGTGATCGGGCTGGCAGCGGCGCCTTTCATTTCGACTGCTTTTGCAATTGCGTGAACCATTGCTCCTCGACGACGGCGCACATGGCGTAATTCACCAGACTTCTGTCGCGGCTTGTCTTCTTGGGCCATGCCGCGTCCAGCACGGCACTGAACCGCTCGTAGAAATCCCCTTCGGCCGCATCCGCATACCAGTCACAGAAATCGGTGTTCGCGGGTGCGACCGGCCAGTCATCCGCGCTCAGCGCCGAGCTGATGTCGGCAAGACCGAGGGTCGGCACAAAGCGGTATGAGTAGAGGTTACCCGTATCATACTGAAAGATCGGCTTTCTGGCGACAGCCCCATCCAGCAGCAGGGTCGAAAGACTGCTGACCACAGCGTCCACCCAACGGATCAATCTGGAGATCGATAGGTCCATCGCAAGCAGCATCCGGTCGTCGACGATCAGCGTATTCGGCCGGAGCAGGTCCCAATACTGCTGTCGTGTCTCGATGGGGTGGGTCTTCACGATGAAGAAGAGATCTGGGTGGGTATCGATGAAGGCCGACAGCCGTTTCATCACATCCTGCCGCCCGGCGGTATGGGCGCCCCAGTGCAGATTTGTCCCGAGCAGGACCCGCTTGCGAAAGCCCGATGTGTCCGACCCCAATCGGTTCAGCACCACATCCTCGCCGCCATCAATCAGGCTGTCGCTGAACTTTGGCGATCCGATGGGCAAATCGAACTGCGGATCGCTGATCACGGCCGGTGCAACAATCCCCGCCACCCGTTGGGTGAGCAGGGGCAAGCCATGCGCGTTGTTCGCCCAGGTCAGGTGAAAGTCGGACGCGAATTCCAGCGTCCGGTCGCCAAATCCCTGCACCCGGAGACCATGCTGAAGCAAGAGCGTCGTGATCCCGTTCAGGTTGGCCGCCTCGACGGTCTGCCGACCGAGGAGGTGCGTGACCGAGAGCGATCCTTCGGTAACGGAGATGAGAAACCGGATGTCCAGCTTCTGCCAGTCCAGTTGCGCCACGACATGGTATTGCACCACCGGCAGCGATAGCCTTTGCAAGCCAAGAAGGACCGTCTTGTAGGCATCCGGGTCCATCACCCCCGCCCGAAGCAGGACAATTGAAGTTTCGGGATTGGCACTTTCAAGGATCGGCTTGAGGTTCAGGAAATCCTGATAAAGCTGGATGTTGAAGCCGGTCCGATGGGCAATGGTCCTGAGGGTCGTGCTTTTGGTCGCGTGATAGCCAATGTCCAGAATGTCGTCGATCCGGGGGGCAGTGGAAGGGTCATGGGCAGGGTCGCGCCGAAAAAGGATCAAGCCCTCAGACATCTCGTCTGACAGGGCCGCAGAGGGTGCGGGTTTGAACAGGCGGGCCATCGCCCCTTGGCGTACCTCTTCGGGCGTGTTGCCACTGTCGTCGGCGAAGGGCTGATAGCCCACGGCTGCAAACAGCCTGATCCATGTCTCGCGTGGCAAATGGCTTGCGGCACCGGGTGGGTCGCTTGCGTTATCGCTTGGCAAGGTGTCGTAGGGCCGATGGAAAAAGACCAGATGCTCCACGCCTGACCCGGCGATGGATTGCAGGAACGGAGACAGTTCGGACAACGCAAGATACTCTGGGCCATCGGTGAGCAGGAGGAGGTCGGACTGCGGACCTGTGAGCGGCAGGTTCGCCAGTGACCGAAGGGCCGTTCCGAACTCGGGGCCAGATATCCAACGCGCCCAGGCCCGACCTGTCGCAAGCGGTGGCAGTGCAAGGCTGTCCGGGGCGTTGACGGGATACCGGGCAGAATAGGCGGTAGAACTGGCGACGATGATCCGGTCGGGGTCAATGTCCGATTGCCTTTGCGCGTCCATGGTTTCACTCCTGTCCGCTCAGCCCAATGCCGCAGGTAAAGCACGGGGCACAGGGCTTTGCCATGGCTTTCGGCGGAGGGGCGACACTCTCTTTGGGCCACCCACCCGCGCCGGATGGCGAGGGCGCCGAGTCTCCGGGACAGGGTGACGGCGGCGTGGCGACACCCCCAAGACCCGCAGGATGGTCCCGTCAGACCAAGGGTGCGCAGGTCACTGGGCAGTACCGCCTCGCGCCCTCCGGCGGCTGCCCGATCTCCTGCACGGACAACGAGCGGACGACGTCCCACCGCTTAGCCCCGCGCGGGGATGTCCCATGACGCGCCGGGCGGCAGGGCGCGGAATCGGTCGGCGGGGACGCCCTGATTGTCCAAGGCGATGGTCAGGGCATCGGGCGGGGCGCGGCGGGATTCATCGGTCAGTTGGAACGTGCCCCAATGATGCGCCACGGCGTGATCCGCCCCCAGCAGGCGAAAGCCTTCCACGGCCTCTGCCGGGTTCTGGTGCTGATCGGCCATGAACCAGCGCGGCGCATAGGCTCCGATCGGCAGGATCGCCAGCCGGATCGCGCCGTGACGGTCCCGCGCGCGGGTGTAGGGGCGGCCCGCATCAAAGCCGGTGTCGCCGATATGGAAAAGCCGCCCGACCGGGGTTTCCAGCGTGAAGGCCGCCCAGAGCGCGTGGGACCTGTCCCGCGTGCCCCGCGCGCTCCAGCGATGGCAGGGGTCAAGGTGCAGCCGCCAGCCGTCGAAATCGAGCATGTCGCCCCAATCCCCAACGCGGCAGCGCATCCCCGGCACGGCAGCTTGCACAATGCTGTCATTGCCAAGCGGTGTGAACACCTCAGGATCATGTTCGCGTTTCAGGTGCGCCAGCGTATCGACATCCAGATGGTCGTAATGGTTGTGCGACAGCAGAACGGCGTCGATGCGGGGCAGGTCGGCCCAGGCGATGCCGGGGGCGGTGACGCGTCTGGGTCCGGCAAAGCGGACGGGAGAGCAGCGGTCCGACCAGACCGGATCGGTCAGGATGTTGTGCCCGGCCACCTGAATCAGCAGCGTGGCGTGGCCGACCATGGTGACACGCAAATCCGCCACGGTGGCGTCGGGTCGGGCCGGGGTGACCGGCACCTCGGCAGGCCAACGTTCCCGCGCGCCGTTGAATTGCCAGCGCAAGAGGTCACGAAAGCCCTTGGGTGCGGCCCCGCCGGGGTTGAAAAAGGTGGTGCCGTCGAAATGGTCGGTCGGTTGGCCGCTGTAGTAATGGTTCCGGGCGGGAAACAGCGGCATGGCACGCTCCGTCAAGGATGGTCCTGATCAGGGTCAGATATGGGCCACGCCGGGGCTTGCGGCAATGGACGGCTCCCATTGCTTGCGCTATCAGGCCAAGCGACACGCCCAGACCTTGGGCCCAGACCACGCGCAACGGAGCCTGATATGTCCGCCCATGGTGAAGCCCAACCGATGACCGCCCGCAAGTCCCCCGCCCTTAAGGGCGGGGCCGAGGTGCCGGGCGACAAGTCGATCAGCCACCGCGCGCTGATCTTCGGCGCGATGGCCGTGGGCGAGACGCGGGTGACCGGTCTTCTGGAGGGCCAAGACGTGCTGGACACCGCCAAGGCGATGCGGGCCTTCGGGGCGACGGTCACGCGCCATGCCTTGGGCGAATGGTCGGTGCAGGGCGTGGGTGTGGGTGGCTTTCAAGAACCTGCCGATGTGATCGACTGCGGCAACTCCGGTACCGGCGTGCGGCTGATCATGGGCACGATGGCCACGACGCCGATCACCGCGACCTTCACCGGCGATGCGTCTTTGCGCAAGCGCCCGATGGGGCGGGTGACCGATCCTTTGTCCCTGTTCGGCACCCGCGCCTATGGCCGTCAAGGCGGGCGCTTGCCGATGACCGTGGTCGGTGCCGCGAATCCGGTGCCGGTGCGCTATGCCCTGCCGGTTGCGTCCGCGCAGGTGAAATCCGCCGTGCTGTTGGCGGGCCTGAATGCGCCGGGACAGACGGTGGTCATCGAACGCGAACCGACGCGGGATCATTCGGAGCGGATGCTCTTGGGCTTTGGGGCCGAGCTGACCGTGGAAAAGACGGCGGAGGGGAATGTCATCACCCTGACCGGACGGCCCGAGTTGCGCCCGCAGACCGTGGCCGTGCCGCGCGATCCGTCCAGCGCGGCCTTTCCGGTCTGTGCGGCGCTGATCGTCGAGGGGTCGGATATCTTTGTGCCCGGTGTCAGCCAGAACCTGACCCGCAATGGCCTGTATCTGACTTTGGTGGAAATGGGCGCGGACATCGAATTCCAGAACCCGCGCGAAGAGGGCGGTGAGCCTGTCGCCGATCTGCGCGTGCGCTTTTCGCCCAACCTCAAGGGCATTGAGGTGCCCGAAGAGCGCGCGCCGTCGATGATCGACGAATACCCGATCCTGTCGGTGGTGGCCTCGTTCGCCGAAGGAACCACCATCATGCGCGGCGTCAAGGAATTGCGCGTCAAGGAAAGCGACCGCATCGACGCCATGGCGCGGGGGCTTGAGGCCTGCGGCGTGAAGGTCGAAGAGGATGAGGACACGCTGATCGTCCACGGTCTGGGCGCGGGCGGCGTGCCGGGCGGGGCCACCTGCGCCACGCATCTGGACCACCGGATTGCGATGAGTTTCCTTGTCTGCGGCATGGCGGCGAAAGCGGCGGTGTCGGTTGACGATGCCTCGCCCATCCTGACCTCTTTCCCGATCTTCGAGGGGCTGATGACCGGCATGGGCGCCTTGCTGTCGCGCGGCTGACCCCGCGCACGATTTTTCTGCGAAAAATCGAGGGGGGCTGTCTGCCCCCCTCGCCCCTCTCGGGGCTCACCCCCCGAGGATATTTGAACAGAGAAAACGGGGTGGGCGGTGATCTTTACGGTGGCGATTGACGGGCCGGCGGCGGCGGGGAAGGGGACCATTTCGCGCGCAGTGGCGGCGCGGTTCGGCTTTGCCCATCTGGACACCGGGCTTTTGTATCGGGCCGTGGGGGCCAAGGGCGGCGATCCGGTTGCGGCGGCAGAGGGGCTGAGTGCCGAGGATCTGGCGCGGGATGACTTGCGCACGCTGGAGGCCGGTCAGGCGGCCTCGCGCGTTGCAGTGATCCCCGAGGTGCGGGCGGCGTTGGTGGCGTTTCAGCGGCGCTTTGCGCGGGCTGAGGGCGGGGCGGTGCTGGACGGGCGCGACATCGGCACGGTGATCTGCCCCGAGGCGGAGGTGAAACTGTACGTCACCGCCAGTGCCGAAGTGCGCGCCCATCGGCGCTGGCTGGAACTGGGCGGGGACGCGGCGCATATTCTGGCCGAGGTGCAGGAGCGGGACGCCCGCGACATGGGCCGGGCCGATGCGCCATTGCGCCCGGCGGCGGATGCGGTGATCCTTGATACATCAGAGATGACGGTGGACGAGGCCGTGGCGCGGGCCATATCCGTCATCGAAACGCGCATGGCGCAGGAGTAGGCGAATGCTGGCAGGTTTGCGGATACCCGATCTGGCGGGCAAGGTGGTGTTGGTCACCGGGGCGTCCACCGGGATCGGCGCGGCTCTGGCGCGGGCCTATGCCGCGCAGGGCGCGCGGGTGGGCCTGCATTACAACGCCAGTGCCGAGGCGGCCGAGGCCGTGGCCTATGAAATCCGCGCAGAGGGTGGTGATGTCGCGCTGATCCGGGCCGATGTGTCGGGCGGGGCAGGCGCGCGGGATGCGGTGGATCAGGCGCTGGCGGCTTTCGGTCGGCTCGACGGTCTGGTCAACAACGCGGGCGGCATGGTGCGGCGGGTGCCCTATGCCGAGGCGACCGAAGCCGATTATGATGACATCATGGACCTGAACGCGCGGTCGGTGGTGGTGGCGTCGCAGGCGGCCATCGCGCCGTTGAAGGCGGCGGGGGGCGGGTTCATCATCAACACCACCTCGGTCGCCGCGCGCAATGGCGCATCGGGCGGGGCGGGGCTTTATGGCTCGTCCAAGGCCTTCGTGCACAATGTCACGCGCGGCATGGCCAAGGAGCTGATCCCCTTTGGCATCCGGGTGAACGCCGTGGCGCCGGGGGTGATCACCACCCCGTTCCACGAACGTTATTCCACCGAGGCGCAGTTGCAGGCGGCGCTTGCCACCATCCCCGCCGGTCGGCTGGGAGTCTCTGCCGATTGCGTGGGGGCCTATCTGTTCCTGTCCTCTGCCGCGCTGTCGGGCTATGTCGTGGGACAGGTGATCGAGGTAAATGGCGGGCAGTTGATGCCCTGACGCCTTCCGGACGCCTCAGGCGGCGTCGGATGCGGCCCGTTCCGGGTTCTGCGTGTCAAAGGCGGTGCGGGCGGCGTCGATGGCGGCGTGATTGGCCAGCGCCCATTCCGCCAGCACCCCCACCGGCCCGCGCAGCGAGTGGCCGAGGGGTGTGAGTTCGTATTCCACCTTGGGCGGGATCGTCGGGTGGTAATGGCGGCTGACCAGACCGTCACGCTCCAGATCCCGCAGGGTCAGCGCCAGCATGCGCTGCGAGATGCTCAGTTCCCGCTTCAACTCGTTGAAGCGCTTGCGTCCGTTGCGCAGGGTGAAGATGACCAGCACGCTCCACCGGTCGCCAACGCGGGACAGCACGGCATTGATCGTCTGGCATTGACCCATCGACTGCTCGCAGACCGGCATTGGCCCCTCCATTTGGTATCACTTATGTAACCGACGCACAAAAAGGTGCGTCCTTGTGGCGGTCTTTCGGTTCGCTTTATTCATCAGGTATTGATTTTATACCATGGCGGCGGTTCAGCCGCCAGTTGAAAGGACTTCCCATGCTGCAAGAAAAGCTGAACTGGCGTTACGCGACCAAGAAGATGGACCCCGCCCGCACCGTGCCGGACGAGAAGGTCACCCGCATCCTCGAGGCGATCCGTCTTGCCCCCACCTCCAGCGGCTTGCAGCCGTTTGAGGTGTTTGTCGTCACCAACCCCGACGTCCGCGCCCAGATCCGCGCCGCGGCCTATGATCAGGCGCAGGTCACGGACGGGTCGCATGTCCTCGTGTTCGCGGCTTGGGACAATTACACCGCCGAACGCATCGACGCGGTCGTGGCCGATATCGCGGCCAAGCGGGGCGGGTCGAATGACGCGCTGGTGGGATATTACACCAACCTCAAATCCATGTACCTGCCGCGGTCCGAGGAAGAGAACTTCCAGCACGCGGCGCGTCAGGCCTATATCGCCTTTGGCGTTGGCGTGACGGCGGCGGCCTTCGAAGAGGTGGACGCCACCCCGATGGAAGGCTTCGATCCGGCCAAGGTGGATGAGATCCTTGGCCTGCGCGCCAAGGGCCTGCGCTCTGTCACGCTGCTGCCCTTGGGCTACCGCGCGGCTGAGGGCGACTGGCTGTCGGGGCAAGCCAAGGTGCGCCGCGATCTGGACCAGTTGGTCACCGAAGTCGCGTGATCCCGTCTGACGATTGCTGATATCCCGCCCGCGTCTGAAAAGGCGCGGGCGGTTTGCTGTCTGCGCTCTGGCCTTTCGGCGCGGGGCGGGGAAAGATATGGCGAAAGGGCAGGGGGGCTGGCGATGGACATGCTGATCACAGGGGCGAACCGGGGCATCGGGCTGGCGTTGGCGCGCCATGCCGTGGCGGGCGGCGCGGCGGTTATCGGGACGCATCGCGGGGCTGCGCCAAGCGCACCGGGAATCGACTGGCAGGTGTTGCAGGTGACCGACCCCGCTTCGCATCACGATCTGGCCGGACGGATGGCGGGTCGGCCGCTTGACCTGTTGGTGTGCAACGCCGGGGTCTTGCTGGACGGGGCTGAGTCCCTCGACGCCGGTTATCCCGCCGCGATGTGGGCCGAGACGTTTGCCGTCAACGTTACAGGCGTGTTCCTGACGATCCAATCCCTTTTGCCGAATATCCGCGCGGCCAAGGGCAAGATCGCCATCATCTCGTCGCAGATGGGTTCGGACACCAGCGCGCCGGGGGGCAGCTATGTCTATCGCGCCTCGAAGGCGGCGGCCCTGAACCTTGGCCGCAATCTGGCGAGCGACCTGCGCAGCGAAGGGATTGCCGTGGGCATCTACCATCCCGGCTGGGTCCGCACCGACATGGGCGGGCCGCGCGCGGATATCTCCGAGAATGAGGCGGCGACCGGCCTGCTGGCCCGCTTTGCCGCGCTGTCGATGGCGACAACGGGCTGCTTTGAGAATTGGGATGGCAGGCCGCATCCCTTCTAGGCGGCGCACCCCGCTTTTGCCCAAGTTTCCTTGCGTCGGCGACCAGAAGCCGCTATAGGCCCCGCATCCTGACGGGCAGGGCTTGTGGGTTCGGTTTTCCGGCCCCCGTAGCCATTGCCCCCAAGGGCCAGCCAAAGACCGGCGGAGCCAACCGCATGGCCAGAAATCATCGGTAAAGGAAAAACTCGCACATGTGCGCCAAAGCTACCATGGAAGACTTCGAAGCCCTCTTGAAAGAAAGCTTCGAGATTGACACCCCCGAAGAGGGAACTGTTGTCAAAGGCCGCGTCATCGCCATCGAGGCAGGACAGGCCATCATCGACGTCGGCTACAAGATGGAAGGCCGCGTCGACCTGAAAGAATTCGCAAATCCCGGCGAGAACCCGACGATCAACGTCGGCGATGAAGTCGAAGTGTATCTCGACCGTGTCGAGAATGCACGCGGCGAAGCCGTGATCAGCCGCGAGAAGGCCCGCCGCGAAGAAGCGTGGGACCGTCTCGAAAAAGCCTATGCGTCGGAAACCCGCGTCGACGGCGCGATCTTCGGCCGCGTCAAGGGTGGCTTCACCGTCGATCTGGGCGGTGCCGTGGCCTTCTTGCCGGGTTCGCAGGTTGACGTGCGTCCGGTCCGTGATGCGGGCCCGCTGATGGGCATGAAGCAGCCGTTCCAGATTCTGAAAATGGACCGTCGCCGTGGCAACATCGTTGTCTCGCGCCGTGCGATCCTTGAAGAATCGCGTGCCGAACAGCGTGCCGAAGTCATCGGCAACCTGACCGAAGGCCAGTCCATCGACGGCGTCGTGAAGAACATCACCGAATACGGTGCCTTCGTTGACCTCGGCGGCGTTGACGGTCTGCTGCACGTGACCGACATGGCATGGCGCCGCGTCAACCACCCGTCGGAAATCCTTGCCATTGGTGAAACTGTCAAAGTGCAGGTCATCAAGATCAACAAGGAAACCCACCGCATCAGCCTCGGCATGAAGCAGCTTCAGGCCGATCCGTGGGATGCCGTGGAAAAAGCCTATCCGATCAGCTCGGTCCACAAGGGCCGGGTGACCAACATCACCGATTACGGCGCCTTCGTGGAGCTGGAAGCCGGTGTCGAAGGTCTGGTCCACGTCTCGGAAATGAGCTGGACCAAAAAGAACGTGCACCCCGGCAAGATCGTCTCCACCTCGCAGGAAGTGGACGTCATGGTGCTGGAAATCGACAGCGCCAAGCGCCGCGTGTCGCTGGGTCTCAAGCAGACCATGCGCAACCCGTGGGAAGTCTTCGCCGAGCGTAATCCGGTCGGTTCGACCATCGAAGGCGAAGTCAAGAACATCACCGAATTCGGTCTGTTCATCGGTCTGGAAAACGACATCGACGGCATGGTTCACCTGTCCGACCTGTCGTGGGACCAGCGCGGCGAAGACGCCATCGCGAACTACCGCAAGGGCGACGTGGTCAAGGCCGCCGTCACCGAAGTCGACATCGAGAAAGAGCGTATCTCGCTCTCGATCAAGGCTCTGGGCGACGACACCTTCACCGATGCCGTTGACGGCGTGAAGCGTGGCTCGATCATCACCGTCGAAGTCACCGCCATCGAAGAGGGCGGCGTTGAAGTCGAATACAACGGCGCGAAGTCCTTCATTCGCCGTTCGGACCTGTCGCGTGACCGTGCCGACCAGCGCCCCGAGCGTTTCTCGGTCGGTGACAAGGTGGATGTCCGCGTGACCAACATCGATCCCAAGACCCGTCGTCTGGGCCTGTCGATCAAGGCACGCGAAATCGCCGAAGAGAAAGAAGCCGTGGAACAGTACGGCTCGTCCGACTCGGGCGCCTCGCTGGGCGACATCCTCGGTGCCGCGCTCAAGGGCGGCAACTGATCCAAACGCCGGGCGGTCCCTTTGGGCCGCCCAGTGCGACACCCGAAAGGCCCTGCGCGTTGCGTGGGGCCTTTTGCATTCGATTCGTCCTGTCGCGCGGCACCCGACCCAAGGCGGTTCGGCCGTGCATTGCGGTCGATCCGGTCTTCGGGCCGGGCAACGGTCGGGGGCTTTGCCCCGCTGTGCCACCCTATCCCTCCGAGACTCGCCGTGAAAACATTTGTGCCAAGGCTTTTTTTGCATATAGTTCCCGAACAATAACGACAGGCGCCCATGAATGGCAGCCATACGGGGGGACGACGACGGATGATCCGGTCTGAACTGATCCAGAAGATCGCTGACGAAAATCCACATCTCACACAGCGACATGTCGAGCGGATCGTGAACACGGTCTTCGAGGAAATCATCGAAGCCTTGGCCAAGGGGGACCGCGTCGAACTTCGCGGCTTTGGCGCGTTTTCGGTCAAGGCCCGCGATGCCCGCGTCGGCCGCAACCCCCGCACCGGCGAGGCTGTGACGGTCGATGACAAGAAGGTTCCCTTCTTCAAGACCGGCAAACTGCTGCGCGACCGGCTGAACGCCAAGGCCTGACCCAGAGGACCGGGGGCAGGATGCGCGCGCGGGCTTGCACCCCGCGCGTGGCGGCGCAATAGTCGGGTCTGACCAGATGGGGCCCGGCATGATCCGCATTTTCCGCTATGTTCTGTTGTTCCTTGCCGCCGTGGCGCTGCTGACCGTGGCGCTGGCCAATCGCGGTGTGGTTGAGGTGCGCTTGCTGCCCGAAGGGTTGGCCGCGCTGACCGGCCTGTCCTTTGCCCTGCAAATCCCGCTGTTTCTGGTGCTGTTCGGCGGCATCGCCCTTGGCGTGCTGGTGGGCTTCGTCTGGGAATGGGCGCGCGAACACAAACACCGCAGCACCGCGACCAAATCCTCACGCGAGGTGGCGCGGCTGGAGCGTGAGTTGGCGGTGATGCGCGATTCCTCATCGACGCCCAAGGATGACGTTCTGGCGCTGTTGGCAAAACCGGCGGCCAAGTGATGTCAGACATTCGCGTGAAGATTTGCGGTCTGCGGACCGAGGCGGATGTGTTGGCCGTCGCTGCCGCTGGCGCCGCCTACGCGGGCTTTGTTTTCTTTGCCAAATCGCCCCGCAATGTGACGGTGGAGCAGGCGCGCGGCTTGGCCCTGATCGCGCCGCCGGGTCTGGCAAAGGTGGCGCTGACGGTCGATGCCGGTGATGCTGCGCTGGATGCCATCGTGGAGGCTGTGCCCTTGGACATGCTGCAACTGCATGGCCACGAATCCCCGGACCGCGTGACCGAAGTGCGCGCTCGCTATGGCCTGCCGGTGATGAAGGCGGTGGGTGTGGCCGACGAAGGCGACCTTGCCGCCCTGATGGATTATAGCCTTGTCGCCGACCAGATCCTGATCGACGCCAAGCCGCCCAAGAACGCCGACCTGCCGGGGGGCAATGGTCTGTCCTTTGACTGGCGGCTGGTGGCGCAGCGCCGCTGGCTCAGGCCGTGGATGCTGGCCGGTGGCCTGACGCCGGACAATGTGGCCGAGGCGATCCGCCTGACCAATGCGCGGCAGGTCGATGTGTCATCGGGCGTCGAATCCGCGCCGGGGGTCAAGGATGCCGCCCGCATCGCCGCCTTTGTCACGGCGGCGGGTGCGGCCTGAGCATGGCCTATTTCGCCAACCGCGACGTCAACCGCATCTATATCCATGCCGCGTTGCAGGCCTTTGCCACCTATGGCGGCGAAACCTTTGCCTTTGTCTATCTGCTCAAGGCAGGCATTCCCGCGCCCGTCGTGCTCTTGGCCATCGCCGCCATGTTTGGCAGCCGGATGCTGTTCCGCACCCTCGTTCTGCCGCTGGTGCGCCGTGTCGGCCTGCGCCGCGCCCTGGTGCTGGCCATTCTGGCCGAGGCGGCAACATATCCTATCCTGTCGCAGATCACCGGCGCCGGGCCGCTTTTGATGGTCTATCTGGGGCTTTGGGCCTTCAGCAGCAGCTTTTACTGGACGACCTACCATTCCTACGTGGCCCTTCTGGGCGACAACCACGCGCGCGGGGCCCAGACCAGTGCGGTGGAGTTGATCGGCATGGTCATGGGCATCGCCGCGCCCGCCGTGACGGGCCTTTTGTTGACCGTCTTCAGCCCCATCGTGGCCTTCGGCACCGTCGCCATCGCCATGGCAATGTCCACCTTGCCCGTGCTGGCCGGGCCTGATCCCAAGATCGACGATCAGGCCGAGATGCCCGCTCAGACCCGCCGCGCGGCACGGGTGATCCTGTTCGCCGACGGGCTGCGCAGCGGGTCGTTCCATTTCACATGGCTGATCGCGCTGTTCCTGACGCTCGGCTCCAGCTTTGCGGCCTATGGCGGGGCGATGGCGCTGACCGGGCTTGCGGGGGCCTTGGGGGCCTTGGTGCTGGGCCGGGCCATTGATCTGGGCAGCGGCCTTGGGGCGGTGCGCATCGGCTTTGCCGCACTAATGGTGGCCGCCGTGGCGCGCGTGATCGGCTGGCCGGTGCCTGCGCTGGCCATCGGGGCCAATGTGGCGGTGGCGTTGGCCTGGCCGCTTTATGCCACGGCCTTCAATTCGCGCGTTTACACCCTCGCGCGGCAGTCGCCTTGCCCCTTGCGCTTTCACATCGTGGCCGAGGGTGGCTGGGACATGGGCACCTGCCTGTCCTGCCTTGCCGCCGCAGCGCTCCTCTGGGCGGGGTTTGGCTATTCCCTCCCGCTGTCCATCGGCGTTCTAGCCTGCGTCTTGGGGTATTGGACCATCGCCCGCACCTTCTCTGCGCGCTGACGCTGCCGCTTCCCCGTTGCGCAAATATCCTCTGGGGGTGAGCCCGGAACGGGCGAGGGGGGCTGAAGGCCCCCCTTTCCCCGCCCGCCCAAGGGCGCTACATCAGCAGTCGCATATCAGGGTGAGGGACTGCCATGGCCGAGGACGGAATCAACAGCTTCATGACCGGGCCGGATGAGGCCGGGCGTTTTGGCATCTTCGGCGGGCGCTTCGTGTCTGAAACGCTGATGCCGCTGATCCTCGACCTTGAGGCGCGCTATGAATTCGCCAAGACCGACCCGACCTTCTGGGCCGAGATGGACGATCTGTGGAAGCATTACGTCGGCCGCCCCTCGCCGCTGTATCTCGCGCAGCGGATGACCGACCATCTGGGCGGCGCCAAGGTCTACATGAAGCGCGATGAGCTGAACCACACCGGCGCGCACAAGATCAACAACGTGCTGGGCCAGATCATCCTTGCCCGCCGCATGGGCAAGCCCCGGATCATCGCCGAAACCGGCGCAGGCCAACACGGCGTGGCCACCGCGACGGTCTGCGCCAAGTTCGGCCTGAAATGCGTGGTCTATATGGGCGCGCATGACGTGGAACGTCAGGCTCCCAACGTCTTTCGCATGAAGCTGTTGGGCGCAGAGGTGATTCCCGTCACCTCGGGCCGGGGCACGCTGAAGGACGCGATGAATGACGCGCTGCGCGATTGGGTGACCAACGTGCGCGACACCTTCTATTGCATCGGCACCGTGGCGGGTCCGCATCCCTATCCGGCGATGGTGCGCGACTTCCAGTCGATCATCGGCAAGGAAGTGCGCTGGCAATTGGAAGAACAGGAAGGCGCAGGCCGCCTGCCCGACACGATCATCGCGGCCATCGGCGGCGGATCGAACGCGATGGGCCTGTTCTACCCCTTCCTTGACGACCCATCCGTGAACATCATCGGGGTCGAGGCGGGCGGCAAGGGCGTGGACGACCGCATGCAGCATTGCGCCAGTCTGACCGGCGGCCGCCCCGGCGTGCTGCACGGCAACCGCACCTATCTGCTGCAAGACCCCGATGGGCAGATCCTTGAGGGCTTTTCCATCAGCGCCGGTCTGGATTATCCGGGCATCGGCCCGGAACACGCCTGGCTGCATGACATCGGGCGCGCGAAATATGTCTCCATCACCGATGCCGAGGCGCTGGAGGCGTTCCAGCTTTGCTGCAAGCTTGAAGGCATCATCCCCGCGCTGGAACCCTCGCACGCGCTGGCGCATGTCATGAAGATCGCGCCGACCCTGCCACGCGACCATATCATCGTCATGAACATGTGTGGCCGGGGCGACAAGGACATCTTCACGGTGGCCAAGCATCTGGGTCAGGACATGAAGGTCTGATCCCCTTCACATGACGGAACATCGCCCCGCAGGTCCGCCCTGCGGGGTTTTTTCATGCCCAAGCCACCCGAAAGCCCGCCTAAACCCGGCTCTGGCCAAAAGTTTAGGCGTGCAAACCCTTGGTTTACGGGGCCGGGATTAAACTCGTGGTCAATTTCACGGCGGCGAATATCCGGGTTTGAAGGGGTCACGCCGAACGGACGGCGCGACACGGGCACTGTCTGATCCGCCACGGACACACAGCCCCCCGGACACACGGACCAAGGAGCAAGGACATGAACGCACCCACCCGCAGGCTGTTGCTCTGCACCGCCCTCATCGGCTCGGCAGGCATGGCGCAGGCCCAATCCACAGGCCTGACCCGCGCCGCCATCGAATCCGCCTATGCCGAGTTTGAACGGATCGAAATCGCCTTCGGCCCCTCGCAGGTCAAGGTCGAGGCGATCGACGCCCAGACCGGTCAGGTGATCGAGGCGGTCTATGACCGCGCCACCGGGGCCATCCTGAAACAGGAAACCGGCAGCATCGCGGGCAGCGTCAGCGCCGGGGTCGAGGTGAAAAGCCGGATGGAGGATTTCGTCCGCGTCCGCGCTTCGGGCTTTGCCGATGACGGATTGGACCGCGCCTTTGATGACAACCCGACGGGCGACGATGATGACGGGACCGACGACACGACGGGGGGCGATGACAGCGACGACGACAGCGCGGGGTCGCACTCCAACGCGGCGTCACACGATGCCGATGATGACAAGGGGCGTGGTCGGGGGCGGTCCGGCAGTGGCGGGTCTGATGACGATGGTTCGGATGATGACCGTGGCGGATCGGACGACGACGGCGATGACGACTGACCGGCACGGATGACGACACAGACGGCGACGTGGGCCCCGGCGCTTGCCGGGGCTGGCGTCTTGGCCGATACTCGGTCAGGACAAGCCCGAAAGGGGCAAGGCAGATGCGGCGAAGACCATTCTTCTGGACCATGATGGCGGCGGGTATCCTCTCCGCCACCGTTGCTTTGGCCGATTACGAACAGGACATCGTGCGCCAATTGCAGGACATGGGCTTCGCACGGGTCGAGGTGTCACGCACGCTCTTGGGCCGGGTGCGGATCACGGCCATCGGCGCCGATGGCACGCGCGAGATCATCCTGAACCCGAACACCGGCGAAATCCTGCGCGATCTGTGGCTGCGGCAGGACGGCCGCGCGTCAGACCGGGCGCTGCTGGAGGGCGCGTCCCGCGACGATGGCCGCTCGGACGGGCGTTCCGGCAGCAATGGGTCGTCCGGCAGCGACGACGGCGATGACAGCGACGACGACTCGGGCAGCAATTCAGGCAGCTCCGGGGGGTCGGGCAGCAATTCCGGCAGCAACTCGGACAGCCATTCTGGCAGCAATTCTGGCAGCAACTCGGGCAGCGACTCCAGCGGACGGTCCGGCGGATCGGACGATGACAGCGGCAAAGACGACAGTGGCGATGACGGCGATGATGACTGATCGCCCGAACAAGGCAGGTTGAGGCCGGTGCTCAGGACCAGTGTGATTGTTCTTGTGTTTCTGGTGCAGGCGCTGTGCGCCTTTTTCTTCGTGTCGGACATCCTCTCGTCGCTGCTGGGCATCTACACCCGCCCCCTCGCATGGGAATTGCGCGAGATGCTGGAGATCGGCGCAGCGGTCGGTCTGGTGCTGGGGCTGGTGCTGGGCGGGGTGCTTATCGTCTCATCCCTGCGGGCGCGCAATCTGGCACAGGAACGGCTGCGCCGGGCTTCGGGTGCCTTCATGGACTTGCTGGAAGAGCGGTTCACCCTGTGGGGACTGACCCCGGCAGAGCGGGACGTGGCCTTGTTTGCCATCAAGGGTCTGTCCACGGCGGAAATCGCCACCCTGCGCAATACGTCCGAGGGCACGGTCAAGGCCCAGACCAACGCTATCTATCGCAAGGCGGGCGTGACCGGGCGTCCGCAACTGCTGTCACTGTTCATCGAAGACCTGATCGAGGGGCCTGCCACGCCCGACGGGCCGAACCACCCGGCCTAATCCAGTCGCGGCGGCCCCTCGGCGGAGCGATCCATCACGCCCATCCGCAGACCCCGCCCGATGCGATGCGCCAGCGCCGACCACGCCGCTGCGGTCTCTGGCGGCAACTCCCGGCGCATGACCGAGTCAAAAAGGCCCAACCAGACGTCGAACATCCCGGCACGCACATCCCCGGCCGCGCGGTGCACCAGCATCGGATTGCCGGCATAGCTGCGCTCATGCAGGATCGCGTTGCGCCAGAAGCGGATGATCTTGTCCTCATGCGCCGGCCAGTCATGGACATGGGCGGCAAAGACCGGGCCAAGACCGGGATGCGTGCGCATCACGGCGTAGAATTCATGCACCACGGCGGCGATCTGCTCGTCGGTGATGGCAAAGCGCGGTGGCTGGACGGGGTTGGACGAGTCGGTCATGCCCGCAGTCTCTGCCGCCGGACGCCGCAGCTCAAGGCGCGTCAGCCGTCAAGATCGACGGCATAGTCGCGCAGGACGGCCAGCGGCACGATGTCCAGCGTGCGGATATGCGTGGCGCGCAGACGCACAAGCGGCGCGGCCCCTTCCTCATGCGCCTGATAGAAGCGCGCGGCACAGAGGCACCAGCGATCCCCGGCCTTCAATCCCGCAAAGCCGAATTCCGGGCGCGGGGTGGACAGGTCGTTGCCAAGGTATTTCGACAGCGCAAGGAATTCGTCCGTCATCAGCGCGCAGACGGTATGCAGCCCACGATCCATCGGCCCCGTGTCGCAGCAGCCGTTGCGGAAGAAACCCGTCAGGGGCGCGGTGGAGCATTCCTCGAGCGGGCCGCCTAGAACATTGACAGAGGCGTCTTTCATGCTGGGTCCTTTTGATTGCGCGTGCCGGGAACTTATCGCGCCCGGGCCGCCTGTCCAGTTCCACCTGTCCCGCTTCGATGGGACAGGTGGGGGCACAGGGGCTATGCCCGCCCGAAAACTGCGGTAATCTGCAACCGGTGCAGTGATGGGTGCGGGGGTCGGACGGATGGACATGCTGGTTCTGGTGGCATTGGTCGTGCTGGCCATCCCGATCGCGCTGGTCTGGGTGATTGTGAGCCATTCCAACCTGTCCACCCGCGTCCGCGCGCTTGAGGCGGACGTGGCAAGGCTGCGTGGCGAGGTCGCCCTTGCCCACCGCCCCGAGCCCCGACCCGAGTCATTGCCCTTGGCCGGGGAGGCCCCGGTGCCAGAGGCCGCGCCCATCCCGTCCCTGCCTGCCCCCATCGCGGCCCGGTCGGCCCCTGTCGAGACTGTCGAGGCCGCGCCTGTCATGGCTGATGCGGACCCTCTGTCCCCGTCGCTGCCGCCGCGCCAACCGGATGCCTTTGACCGCTTCGGCACTTGGCTGCGCGAGAATTGGGTCTATGCCGTTGCCGCCGTATCCTTGGCGGCGGCGGGGGTCTTCCTTGTGCAATACGGGATGGAGCGTGGCCTGCTGCCCCCCGGTCTGCGGGTGATGGCGGGCATCGCCTTTGGTCTTGCGCTGATCGGTGGCGGCGAGGTTATCCGCCGCCGCTTTGGCGACGGGCCGGGCGGGACAGCTGCCTATCTGCCCTCGGTCTTTTCCGGGGCGGGGCTGGTGTCGGTCTTTGCCGCGCTGCTGGCGGGGCGGTTGATGTATGGGCTGATCGGGCCGGAGGTGACCTTTGCCGGGCTTGTGCTGACGGCACTTGCCGCTGTCGTGCTCGGGTGGCTGCACGGGCCACTCTTGGCGGCGCTGGGGTTGGTCGGCGCGACGGTCGCCCCGTTTCTGACGGGCGGAGGATCACAGGCCCCGGCTTGGCTGATGGCGCATTTCGCGCTGGTGGCGGCGCTGGGCTTGGGCATCGACACGCTGCGGCGTTGGGGCTGGGTGTCGGTGCTGTCGCTGGCCTTGGCCTATGCCGGTGGGCTGCTGGCGATGTGGGCGGGCGCGGGAGAGGGGGCATATCTGCTGCTCGCCGTCGCGTTGGTGCCGCTGGCCATCGCCATTCCGGCGCGCGGGATTTTGCCGGACCAATCCGGGCCGTCGCTTGTCGATCTCGTCTGGGGGGGAGGCCGGGTATTGCCCGCTTTCCCGATGCGGCTGGCGCTGGGTGCGATGACAGCCAGCGCGATGATCCTTGCGTCGCTGTCCTTGCCGGACGCCGGTTCGGTCATGCTGGCCTTCGCCCTGACCGCCGGGCTGGTGGTGGGGCTGCTGATCTGGGCCGACCGCGCGGCCGCCTTGCACGATCTGGCGCTGATCCCCGCTGCGGCCTTCCTTGCGCGTTTGGGGCTGGAGGGTCTGTGGTCCGGCCCGCTGTGGCGCGAATTCACCGCGGCCACGCCTGAGGCGCGGGGGCCAGAGGTCTCTGCCCCCCTGACGCTGACCCTTGTTCTGGTCTTGGCCGCATTGATCACCGCCGCGCTGGCGCTGCGGTCCAAGCGTGGCGCGGCGCATCCGGTGGTGATGGCGGCAGGGGCGGCGCTGGTCGTTCCGCTGGCGGCCTTGGGGGCAGAATTCCTGTGGCATCCCGCAAGTGTGCTGGGCGCTTACGGATGGGCGCTGCATGTCACCGCGCTGGCCGCGCTGATGGTGGGCCAAGCCGCGATGATGGCGCGCCTGGAACCTGACGATCCCCGCCGCCGCACCGCCCATGCCGTGCTGTCGGCGTTGGTGCTGATCGGGCTTGCGCTGTTCATCCTGACCACCAAGGCGGCGCTGACGCTGGCACTGGCGCTGATGGTCACCGGGGCGGCGTATCTGGACCGCCGCTTTCGCCTGACCGAACTGTCTTGGGCCTTGATGGCCGGGGTGGTGGTCATCGGTTATCGCCTGACCCTTGATCCCGGCATCGTCTGGGCGCTGGAGGCGCCTTTGCCGCAAGTGCTGATGGCCTTTCTGGGGCCCGTCTTTGGCTTTGCCTCGGCGCAATGGGCGATCCGGGGGATGGGGCGCTATTCGGCTTGGGCTTTCCTCGAATCAGGACTGGCCGCAAGTTTGGCGCTGCTGGTCAATGTGCTGTTGCTGCGTTGGTTGCAGGACGGGTCGGCCTTCCTGACCATGTCCAGCCTTGCGCTGCCGTGGCTGATGCTGGGCTTGGTGCAGCTTTACCGCCTGCATCTTGGCGGGCCGCTGCATCGGGTGCGCTTGGTCGTGGGCGGGATTGCCGGGGCCATCGCTGCCGTGGGGCTGGGATCGGCGGTTGTTCTGAACCCCGTGCTGGGGGCAGAAGGGGTCTCCGGACCCCTGATCCTTGACACCCTTTTCGTCGCCTATGCCCTGCCGGGGCTGTTCCTGCTGGCCGCCATGCGCGTCATGGACCACCTGCCACCGCAGTGGCGCAGGGGGATGACCGGGGCAGGGGCCGTGCTGGCGGGGCTTTATATCCTTCTGGAAATCCGCCGCTTCTGGCGCGGCGATGACCTGTCTGTCCCCGGCACCAGTCAGGCAGAGCTGTACACCTATACCGTCGCGATGCTGATCCTTGGCGCGGCGCTGCTGTGGCGGGCGATCACCACCGGGTCACAAACCACCCGCCGCGCCGCGATGGCGGTGATTGGCCTGACAGCGGCCAAGGTGTTCCTGATCGACGCAAGCGGCCTGTCGGGGCTGGTGAGGGTGTTCTCGTTCCTGGCGCTTGGCCTGTCGCTCGCAGGGCTTGCCGCTTTGAACCGTTGGGCCGCGTCACGGTCTGGACCTGAGCGGACCCCGCCGCTATAAGGCGCGCATGAGAATGCGCCCTGAAACGCAGGCCCTTCGCGGGGCACGAATTATGGGCCCGGCGCGCTGATCCAGCCGCCGGGACATGTTGCGTTTCACCGGCGCTGACAATGCGCCGCCCCTTTGCCAAAGCCCGAAGGACCGCCGCCCATGTGCGCCGATACGCCTGACTACCGTTCCACCGTTTTCCTGCCCGAAACCGATTTTCCGATGCGCGCAGGTCTGCCGCAGCGCGAGCCTGATTGGCTGGCCCGCTGGGAGAAGATCGGCATCTATGACCGTCTGCGCGAACGCGGCGCGGCCGAGGGCCGCACGCCCTTTGTGCTGCACGACGGCCCGCCCTATGCCAATGGCCATCTGCACATCGGCCATGCGCTGAACAAGATCCTGAAAGATTTCATCGTCCGCAGCCAGCAGATGCTTGGCCGCGATGCGCGTTATGTGCCGGGCTGGGATTGCCACGGCCTGCCCATCGAATGGAAGATCGAAGAGCAATACCGCGCCAAGGGTCTGAACAAGGACGATGTGGACGTGGTGGCTTTCCGTCAGGAATGCCGCAAATTCGCCGAAGGCTGGATCGACATCCAGCGCGAGGAATTCAAGCGTTTGGGCATCACTGGCAAGTGGGACGACCCCTACCTGACGATGGACTACCACGCCGAGGCCGTGATCGCCGATGAGTTCATGACCTTCCTGATGAACGGCAGCCTCTATCAAGGGTCCAAGCCCGTGATGTGGTCCCCCGTGGAAAAGACCGCACTGGCCGAGGCAGAGGTGGAGTATCACGACCACACGAGCCATCAGGTTTGGGTGGGCTTCCCGGTTGTGGCCGCCAAGGATGCGATGTTCACCAACACGCCCACGCGGGTGGTGATCTGGACAACGACCCCTTGGACCATCCCGCAGAACCGCGCGATCAGCTTTGGTCCCGGCATCACCTATGGGCTCTACGAAATCATCGGCCGCCCCGCCGACAGCACTGTCACCATCGGCCACCGCGTTCTGATGGCCGACAAACTGGCCCCCGCCGCCTTTGCCCAGGCCAAATTGGCAGGGGATGAATTCGTGCGCCGTCTGTGCGACGTGTCCGCAGACGATCTGGCGACGCTGGTCTGCGCGCACCCCTATCGCGGCATCGAAGGCGGTGCGGGTGAGTGGGACTTTGACGTTCCGGTCCTCCCCGGTGACCATGTCACCGATGACGCGGGGACGGGGTTTGTCCATACCGCGCCCAGCCACGGCGACGACGACTATCAGATGGGTCTGAAATTCGGTCTGCCGATGACCTATAACGTCGAACCCGATGGCAGCTATCGCGCCGATCTGCCGCTGTTCGGTGGCCAGCACATCATCCTGCCCGATGGCAAGGAAGGTCCGGCGAATGTGTCCAACATCAAGGCCCTCGCCGGGGCAGGGGCGCTGTTTGCCAAGGGCAAGATGAAGCACTCCTACCCGCATTCGTGGCGCTCCAAGGCCCCGCTGATCTATCGCAACACGCCGCAATGGTTCGTGGCGATCGACCGCAAGCTGGACGATGGCATGGGCGCTCACGGCGACACGATCCGCAGCCGTGCCCTGACCTCGATCAACGAACTGGTCACTTGGACCCCGCAAACGGGCCGCAACCGCCTGCATTCGATGATCGAAGCCCGCCCCGATTGGGTGCTGTCGCGTCAACGCGCGTGGGGCGTGCCGCTGACCTGCTTCGTCAAAAAGGGCGCGCGTCCGACCGACGCCGACTTCCTGTTGCGCAACCCAGAGGTCAACGCCCGCATCAAGGCCGCGTTCGAGGCTGACGGGGCCGATGTTTGGTATGTGCAAGGATTCAAGGAAAAGGTCCTGTCGGGCATCGTCGATCCGTCCGAATATGAACAGGTCTTTGACGTGCTGGATGTGTGGTTTGACTCCGGTTCCACCCACGCTTTCGTCCTGCGCGACCGTGCGGATGGCAGCCCGGACGGGATCGCGGACCTGTATCTTGAAGGCACTGACCAGCATCGCGGGTGGTTCCATTCGTCGATGCTGCAAGCCTGCGGCACCAAGGGCCGCGCGCCCTATCGCGGTGTGCTGACCCACGGCTTCACGCTGGACGAAAAGGGCATGAAAATGTCCAAGTCGCTCGGCAATACCGTCGCCCCGGAAGAGGTGATCAAGGAATACGGCGCCGATATCCTGCGGCTTTGGGTGGCGCAGTCGGATTACACCATCGACCTGCGGATCGGGAAAGAAATCCTGAAAGGCGTGGCCGACAGCTATCGCCGCCTGCGCAACACCATGCGTTTCATGCTGGGCAACCTGAAGGACTTCACCGACGCCGAGCGCGTGGACGTGCAAGACATGCCCGAGTTGGAGCAATGGGTGCTGCACCGTCTGGCCGAGTTGGATCAGGTCGTGCGGGATGGCTACGCCAAGTATGACTTCCAGGGCGTGTTCCAGACGCTGTTCACCTTCTGCACCACGGATCTGTCGGCGGTCTATTTCGACATCCGCAAGGACAGCTTCTATTGCGACGCGCCCTCGTCCTTGCGCCGCCGCTCTGCCCGCACCGTGCTGGACCACCTGTTCACCCGGCTGACGACATGGCTCGCCCCCATCCTGACCTTCACGATGGAGGATGTCTGGCTGTCGCGTCACCCCGATGATCAGGGTTCCGTGCATCAGCTGGATATCCCGGAAACGCCGGCAGCATGGCTCAACCATGCGCTGGCGGCCAAGTGGGAAACCATCCGCGACGTGCGCCGTGTGGTGACGGGCGCGTTGGAGGTGCAGCGCACGGCCAAGGTGATTGGTGCCAGCCTTGAGGCCGCGCCGACGGTCTTTGTCTCGCCGCAGATGATGGGCCTGTTGGAGACGGTGCCGTTCGAAGAGATCTGCATCACCTCTTGCATCTGGCTGTCCACGAACACCACGCCAGAGGGGGCCTTTTCGCTGGCCGAAGTGCCGGGCGTGGCGGTGGAGTTTGCCCCGGCCAAGGGCGAAAAGTGTGAGCGCTGCTGGCAAATCCTGCCCGATGTCGGCACGCACCAGCACCCCGCCACCTGCGCGCGCTGCAACGACGCGCTTGGCTAAAGCCAAGGGGCGGCGATGGAGGACAGGATCATCCGCGCCGCCCTGATCGACCTTGCCTTGCAACGGGGGGCGGGCAAGACGTTCTGCCCCTCTGAAGCCGCCCGCGCCTTGGCCCCGGATTGGCGGCCGCTGATGCCCGACATCCGGCGCGTGGCCGCCGCAACGCCAGAGGTTGAGGCGCTGCAAAAGGGCCAGCCCGTGGACCCGCTGACCGCCAAGGGGCCGATACGGCTGCGGTTGCGGTAAGGCAAATTCCTTTGAAGGAATTTGCAATTTTCTTCGAAGAAAATTGCGCGGCCCCACCGTTTCGCTTGTCACTGCCGGGCGAAGCGCCTAGCCATCCATGTAACAAAACCATGACGGGTGCCCGCAGTGTCCCTCGGCGTCTTTCTGGCGGTTCTGGGGGCCGCTTTCCTGCACGCGCTGTGGAATGCGCTGATCAAGGTCGGTTCGTCCAAGGTGGGCGGCATGGTGATCCTGTCGATCACCGAAATTCCGATTGGCCTTGCCATCGCCCTGTCGCGCCCTTGGCCGAAGGCCGAGGTCTGGCCTTGGGTGATCGCGGCGGGCTGCACGCATTTCTTTTACAAATCCTTCCTCGTCTTTGCCTATGAGCGTGGCGATCTCTCCCGCGTCTATCCCATCGCGCGGGGGGCCGCGCCGATGGTGGTGGCGATTGTCGGGTTCTTTTTCCTGAACGACAGCATCACCGGGCACCAATACGCCGGGATCATCACGCTGGGTCTGGGCATCGCCCTGATGGCGCGGGGTGTCTTTTCGCAGGCCGAGGATCGCAAGCTGCTGCCACTGGCGTTGGGGTCAGCCTGTGCCACGGCGACCTATACGCTGATTGACGGGCTGGGCGCGCGGGTGTCGGGCGATGCGGTGGCCTATGTCGCGTGGGTCTTTGTGGCGGATGGGCTGATCTTTACCACGGTCAGCCTCTTGTGGCGGGGCACCGGGATCGTGCCGCGCGATGCCAAAAGCTGGGGTCTGGCCACCTTTGCCTCTGCCGCGTCTTACGGGTCTTATGCCGTGGCGATCTGGGCCATGACCTTTGCGCCCTTGGCCGTGGTGGCGGCGCTGCGGGAAACCTCGATCCTCTTTGCCGTGCTGATGGGCTGGCTGATCTTCAAGGAACGGATGACCGGGGAAAAGGCGCTTGCCGCGGCAGTGATTGTGGCGGGCGTGATCCTGACGCGGATCTGATCACTCGACCCGTTTGACCGCGCGTTCCGGGATGATCTGATGCGCGATCCCGGCAAACGTCAGGTAGAGCGAGGTGATCACCAACCCCCAATGCGCCCAGCTTTGCGGGTTGAAATCGACCCATGCCGCCCAACCGGCAAAGAACACCCAGCCCAGCGACATCGGCAAGGTGATCTCGCGCCAACGTTTGGTGCGGGTCGGGTGGACGAATTTCAGGTTGGTGAACATCGCCACGGTCAGCAGGATGACAAAGACCAGCGTGATCCATGTCGGCGGTTGCAAGGCGAAGAGCACCAGCACGACCATGTTCCAGCAGGCAGGGAACCCGGCAAAGGACTTGTCCTTGGTCTTCATCCGCGTGTCGGCGAAATAGACCACCGACCCGTAAACGATGGCCACGATGCACAGCCACGCCGCCCATTCGGGCAAGAGCCCGCTTTTGAACAGAGCATAGGCCGGGATGAACACATAGGTCAGATAGTCGACGATCAGGTCCATCAGCACGCCGTCATAGGTCGGCCAATTCGCGGTCACGTCATAGCGGCGGGCGAGCGGGCCGTCGATGCCATCGACGATCAGCGCCACCACCAGCCACAGGAACATCAGGCTCCACTCCTCCTTCACCGCGGCCAGCATGGCGAGCATGGACAGCACCGCGCCAGAGGCGGTCAACAGGTGCACGGACAGGGCTTTCAGACGCATGTTCATGGCCCTTATGTGACGGATTCCCGGCCTTGGTGCAATCTTTACGACGGGGGTTCGGCCAGAGTTTCACGCGCGGGGGTGGGCTTTCTCATAGACCTCCATCAACCGGGCGGCATCCACCGCCGTATAGGCCTGCGTCGTGGACAGGGAGGCATGACCCAGAAGTTCCTGAATGGACCGCAGGTCGCCGCCAGCCGCCAGAAGATGCGTGGCAAAGCTGTGCCGCATCGCATGCGGTGTGGCGGTTGAGGGCAATCCCAACTGCATCCGCGCCTTTTCCATCACCAGCGCGATCAGGCGCGGGTTCAAGGGGCCGCCGCGTGTGCCCCGAAACAGCGGCTCTGATGGGGTGAGATCATAGGGGCAAAGCTGCACGTAGCGCGCCACGGCGGCGCGGGCGGCGGGCAGGACCGGGACCAGACGGGTCTTGTTGCCCTTGCCGGTGATGCGCAGCACATCGGGCAGGGGATGGACGGCCCCGGTCAGCCCCAGCGCCTCGGATATCCGCAACCCGCAGCCGTAAAGCAGCGTCACCACCGCCACGTCGCGGGCAGCCACCCAATCCTCGCGCGCCTGATCGCCCACCGTGTCGATCATCGCCGCCGCCGCTTCGACTGACAAAGGGCGCGGCAGTTTGCGGCGGTATTTCGGGCCGCGTGTGGACAGGATCGTGGTCGCATCCGCGCCCTGCCGGTCGGCCAGCCACGCGGTAAAGGTCTTGACCGCCGACAAGGACCGCGCCAGCGACCGGGCTGAGACTCCCCGCGCCCGCTCTGCCGCCATCCATGACCGCAGATCGCTGGCCGGGACCGTGGCAATCGCCGCCAGCCCTTCGGTGCCGCCGCGATGCTGCGCCAAGAAGGCCAGCCACCCGGTCACATCGCGGGCATAGGCGGTCAGCGTATGGGCGGCCTTGCCGTCCAGTGATTTGAGGTGCGACAGCCAGCCTTGCAGCGCATCCCGTGCCGCTGGCGATATGGCGAGGCTGTCCATGCCCGCCCTTACGACAGCCAGCGCCGCATCGTGCGCTCAAACACGCCCGCGAAGAACGCCAGCAAATCCGTGCCATGCGTCGGCTTGAACTGGTGCGGATCCTCGGCCCCGAAGACCAGCATCCCCGGCAAACGCCCCGTACCGAAATCCAGCTTCATCAGCGCCTCGGACCGGATCCAGCCCGCGCGATCGCCGTAAAGCCCCTCACCCTCGGGCGAGACCTGGCGCAACACCACGGGCCGCAGCGGCACATTGCGCCCGCTCGACAGGTAGTCGCCCACAAACCCCGGTCCCGCCACATACAGCACATCGCCCAGTTTTTGCAGCGCAACGGGCTTTTCCTCGTTCTGCACCGACTCCAGCACCAGACGGACGCAATCCACCCGCAGGGTCTGCGCCACATCGGTGGCCATGCATTTCAGGAAGTCCTCGAATGCCAGAGGGTCGAGCATTTGCAGAATGGCGCGATGGACCTGATTGGTCCCGGCAAGGTTTTCATAAGCCGCCGCGATGACAGAGCGGTGGGTATCCTCCAGCCGGTCCAGCCGGGATTCCAACCGCTCCATCGCGATGCCGCGCAGATCGACGATGTTGGACCCCATCGCCCGCTCATTCGCGGCGATGAGGGCAGCCATCATGTCGCGGTCTTCCAGCAGAAGCTCAGGCTCCGCCAGAAGCCGGTCTCGCACGTCTTGGTCAATCATGCCGTCACTGCCCGTTTTTGTTCTTGGTGATTTGGGCGGCATCCTACAGCAGAATTACAGTATTTTCTGCCCCGTTTTTGCCCAATCGGCTGCGAATTGCTCCAGCCCCTTGTCGGTCAGGATGTGGTTGGCCATCGACTTGATCACGGCGGGTGGTGCGGTCATCACATCGGCCCCGATCAGCGCGCAATCCTTGGCGTGGTTCACGGTGCGGATCGACGCGGCAAGGATCTGGGTGGAAAAGTCGTAATTGTCATAGATCGTGCGGATGTCGCCGATCAGATCAAGGCCATCCAGGTTGATATCGTCCAAGCGCCCGATGAAGGGCGAGATGAAGGTCGCACCCGCCTTGGCCGCCAAAAGCGCCTGATTGGCCGAAAAACACAGCGTGACGTTGACCATGAAGCCTTCGCCCGACAGCACCTTGCAGGCCTTCAGACCGTCCCAGGTCAGCGGCACCTTGACGGCGATATTCTCTGCGATGGCAGCCAGCTTGCGGCCTTCGGCGATCATGTCATCGGCCTTCATCGCCACGACTTCGGCAGAGACGGGGCCGGAGACGATCGAGCAGATTTCCTTGGTGACTTCCAGAATGTCCCGCCCGGATTTCAGGATGATGGAGGGGTTGGTGGTCACCCCATCCACCATGCCAAGGTCATTGAGTTCGGCGATGGCGGCGAC
Organism: Paracoccaceae bacterium; assembly: GCA_027486345.1. GTDB lineage: Bacteria > Pseudomonadota > Alphaproteobacteria > Rhodobacterales > Rhodobacteraceae > Paragemmobacter. Next base: position 65,628 of record JAIXPH010000003.1, on the reverse strand, counting down.
ATCGGCGGTGTCCACAAAGAATTTCATTGGCGCGGTCCTTATCGGTTGCGGGTTGACGGGGTGCGGTTTACCCCAAATGCCTGACGGTTGAAAGTGAAAGCGGGCACAGGAACGTGGCGGATCGGGTCTATGCAGCGGGCGAACAGGTCGGCGTGTTGACGACCGAGCCTTTGGGCCGCGTGCTGGATTACCGCGCGCCCGAAGGTGGCTGCGGCGACGGTGATTTCGTCGAAGTGCCGCTTGGCCCCCGCCGCGTTTTGGGCGTGGTCTGGGGCCGCGCGCGCGGCGATTGGGACCCGGCCAAGGTGCGCGCCGTGCATCGCGTGCTGGACGCGCCGCCGATGCGGGCGGAACTCCGTGCCTTTCTGACACGGGCGGCGGATTACACCCTGACGCCGCTGCCCGCGATGCTGCGCCTTGCCACCCGCGCGCCGGGCCTGGGCGAGGGCGAGGTGACCCGCCGCGTCTTTCGCCTGTCCGGCCCCGTGCCGAACCAGATGACCGATGCGCGGTTCCGGGTGGTCGAGGCGCTGCGGGCCTTTGGCGGTGCGCCGATGACCTTGGGCGAACTCGCGGCGGAGGCGTCTTGTTCCACATCCGTGATCAAGGGCCTCGTCAAGCTGGGCGTCGTGGCCGAAGAGGCCGCGCCCCGCGATCTGCCCTTCGCCCCCCTTGACCCGCGCCAAGGCCCGGATTTGCAGGGCGATCAGGTGGCGGCGGCGGATGCGCTGGTTCATGCCGTGACCGCCGATACCTATCAGGCGGTGCTGCTGAAAGGTGTTACTGGGTCCGGCAAGACCGAGGTTTACCTTGAAGCCGTCGCCGAAACCCTGCGCCTTGGCCGTCAGGCGCTGGTCCTGTTGCCGGAAATCGCGCTGACCTCGGAATTCCTGAAACGGGTAGAGGCGCGCTTTGGCGCCCGTCCCGCCGAATGGCATTCCGGCGTGACCCAGACCGAACGGCGGCGCGTGTGGAAGATGGTCGCCACCGGGGGGGCGTCATTGGTCGTCGGCGCACGGTCGGCGCTGTTCTTGCCGTTCCAGCGTTTGGGCTTGATCGTCGTCGATGAAGAACATGACACCTCTTACAAGCAAGAGGAAGGCGTGCTGTACAACGCCCGTGACATGGCGGTTCTGCGGTCGGCGATTGTCGGTTGCCCGGTGGTGCTGGCCTCTGCCACGCCATCGCTGGAGACTTGGGCGAATGTTGAGGCCGGGAAGTACACTCGCCTCGATCTGACCGCCCGTTTCAACGCGGTCGAGATGCCCGATATGAAGGCCATCGACATGCGCGAGGCAAACCTGCCCGGTGATCGCTGGATTTCCGACAAGCTGGCGGCAGAAGTGCGGGCGCGGATTGCCGTTCAGGAACAGTCGCTGTTGTTCCTGAACCGCCGTGGCTATGCGCCGGTGACTTTGTGCCGGGCCTGCGGCGCGCAGGTGGGCTGCGACCATTGTGACGCGCGGATGGTGGAGCATCGGTTCCTGAAACGCCTTGTCTGCCACCAATGCGGCGAGACAAAGCCCGTGCCGCTGGCCTGCCCCTCCTGCAAGGTTGAAGGCAAGATGGCCGCTGTCGGGCCGGGGGTGGAACGTCTGGCCGAAGAGGTGACCGCCCGTTTCCCCGATGCGCGCGTGGCGGTGCTGTCGTCGGACCTGTTCGGCTCAGCCCGCGCGCTAAAGGAACAGATCGAGGTGATTGCCGCAGGCGGGGCCGACATCATCATCGGCACCCAGATCGTGGCCAAGGGGCACAATTTCCCACATTTGACGCTGGTGGGGGTGATAGATGCCGACCTTGGCTTGCAAGGATCAGACCTTCGCGCGGCAGAGCGGACGTTCCAGTTGATGCGCCAAGTGGCAGGGCGTGCAGGCCGGGCCGAGGGGAAAAAGGGTGTCGCATGGTTGCAAACCCACCAGCCCGAACACCCGGTGATCCGCGCCATCCTTGGCGGTGATGAAGAGGCGTTCTGGCGGGCCGAAGCGGCCGAGCGTCGTGCCGCAGGGGTTCCACCCTATGGCCGCATGGCGGGGATCATCCTGTCCGGGCCAGAGGTACAGGCGGTGTTCGACTTCGGTGCAGAGCTTGCGCGGCGGGACGGGCCGTTGCGCGCGGTGGGGGCGGTGCTTTACGGCCCGGCGCCCGCGCCGATTGCCCGCGTGAGGGGACGCCACCGCGTGCGCCTGCTGGTCAAGGCCGACAAAGGCGTGGCGATCCAAGCCGCCGTCGCTGCGTGGCTGGCGCAAGTCCGGGTGCCGACGAATGTGCGGCTGGCTGTGGATATTGATCCGCAGAGTTTTCTTTAACCACGCCGACTTCAGCCAAAACGGCGCGGCAGGTTATTGCTGGCCTTTTCAACGCAACGATAGGGATTGCCCCGATGCCCAAAGCATCGGGGCGCGCCCGCACCGCCCCCACGGGGCGGGCGCATGTATACGTGCACCCACCCCGCGGTGCGTGCGCGCCCCTTGGTTGACGGTGCGCAAAGAAAACAGTGCGTTTCCGCCCGCTTTAATACCCGCGCACCCGGTCCACCAGGTTCACAAACGGCTCTCCCGCCTCGCCCCGCCGGATATTCTCGGCCACCATCCGCGACGCCGAAGATGGCCGCGTATCGGCGGCGATATGCGGGGTGACGGTCACACGCGGATGGGTCCAGTAGCGGTGATCGGCGGGCAGGGGTTCGACCCGGAACACATCCAGCGTGGCATGTCCGACCGCCCCCGTATCCAGCGCCGCCAACAGCGCGTCATCGTCGATCAACGCGCCGCGACCGGGGTTCAGGATCACAGCACCCTGCGGCAGCCACGACAGGCGTTCAGCGTTCAGCGTGTTCTCGGTCTCGGGCGTCTTGGGCATCAGCGTCACCACGATCTGCGCGGTGGACAGCGCCTGACGCAAGCCATCCTCACCATGCAGGCAGGGGATGCCCGGCACCTCTTTCGCGGTCCGGCTCCACCCCGTCACGGGGAAATGCAGCGCCCTTAGCGCCTGCGCGCAAGCCGTCCCCAAGGCCCCCATCCCCAGCATCGCCACCGGGCGTTCGCGGGCCAGCGGCGGGCAGGTCGGGTCCCACACCTGCCCCGGATTCACGATGTGCCGATCCATCCCCAGATGATGGCGCAGGGTATGGCCTACGACCCATTCCACCATGCCCTCGGTCAATCCCGGATCAACCATCCGGCACAAGGGCATCGTCAGGGTCTGGTTGCCCACGATCCGCTCCACCCCCGCCCACAGCGACAGCACTGCCTTGCAGCGGGTGTAGGGCGTGAAATCCTCCAAAGGCGAGGACGGCGCATAGACGATGTAATCCACCGCCGCAGGATCAGCCTGCAATACCAGCGCGGCATCCAATCCCGCATCAGCAAAGGCATGGGACAGGGCGGCTGAGAACTCCTCCCACAGGGCGGGAGTCGCGGCGAAAAGAACGGTCAGGGTCATTCAGGGTTACCTCAGGCGATGGACATGCGCGCTTTGCACCAATCCCATCGCCACCAAAAGCGTCATCATCACCGACCCGCCATAGGACAGGAAGGGCAGGGGCACCCCCACCACCGGGGCCATGCCCATCACCATCGACAGGTTGACCGCGATGTAAAAGAACATGTTGGCCGCCAAGCCGATGATCAGCAAAGACGAAAACCGGTCTTTGTTCTGGATGGCGCTGGTGAAGCAGAAGAACAGGATCAGCGCATAAAGCACCAAAAGCGAGATCGCGCCGATGAAGCCGAATTCCTCACCCAATGTGGTGAAGATGAAATCGGTATGCTTTTCGGGCAGGAAGTTCAGCCGGCTTTGCGTGCCTTGCATGAAGCCCTTGCCATCCCACCCGCCCGATCCCAGCGCGATCTTGGCCTGCATGATGTTGTAGCCCGCGCCCAAGGGATCGGCGGAGGGATCAAGGAAGGTGTCAATCCGGCGGTATTGGTAGTCATGCAGGAACTGCCACGGCGTGCCGCGCAGCAGGAACACCCCCGCAATCAAGCCACCCACCACCGACGCGACGAAGGCGAAATACCAGATGCTGACCCCGGCGGCGAACATCACCGCCGCCCCGCCCATCAACAGCAAGAGCGACGTGCCAAGGTTCGGCTGGATCACCACCAGCCCCACCGGCAGCAGGATCATCAGCACCGGCACCAGCACCCACAGCGGGCGCGACACCTTCTTGATGTCCAACCAGTCGTAATAGGCGGCCAGCAACAGAACCATCGTGACCTTGGCCAGTTCGGACGGCTGCAGGCGCAAGGGGCCGATGTCCAGCCAGCGCTGGGCACCCATGCCCACCTCGCCAAAAAACTCCACGGCGAGCAACAGCAGGATCGAGATGCCATAGGCCACCCCCGCCATGTTGCGCCAGAACCAGATCGGCACGAAGGCCACGATGAACATCAGCACGAAACCGACGCCAAAACGCTTGATCTGCGGCTCTGCCCATGTCGCGAGGTTCCCCCCCGCGATGGAATAGAGCACCAGAAACCCTATGGCCGACACGGCGGTGACCAGCACGATCAAGGGCCAGTTCAGGTGCAAGACCTTGGCCAGACCCGTGGGCGCGGTCTTCAGGCGGTATTCCAGAAAGCTCATGCGTCCCTCATGCCCGCGATGCGCCGGGGGTGGTGCCATCCGGCTGGCGCAGTTTCAGGTTCTTCAGGTCGGTCTCGATCCGGCCGCGCTGCTCTTCGGGGTAGGAGCTCAGCGGCGGCAATTCGCCGTGCAAGACGCGCAGCAGCGCATCGCGCGCGATGGGGGCGGCCACCGCCGATCCGCCGCCGCCATGTTCCACCACCACAGCACAGGCATAGCGCGGCGCGTCATAGGGCGCATAGCCCACGAACAGCGCATGGTCGCGGCGGTTCCACGGCAGTTGGTCGTTCTTCGTCACCCCCCGCGCGCGTTCGGCGGTGCTGATGTTGCGGACCTGACTGGTGCCCGTCTTGCCCGCCATGGTGAATTCCGGCGCGATGATGCGCGACGAATGCGCCGTTCCGCGCTTGGAGTTGATCACGTCGAACATCCCCTGCCGCACGGCATCCAAGGCCGCGCCCGGCAGACCCAAGGGCGGCGCCGAGTCCACCGGGACCTCGACCCCACCGACGCTGTGCAACAGGCGCGGCACGATGGCCCGGCCAGAGGCCAGACGCGCCGTCATCACCGCCAGTTGCAGGGGCGAGGACAGCACATAGCCCTGCCCGATCGAGGCGTTGATCGTATCGCCCACGCGCCATTCCTGATCGTAGCGTTCCCGCTTCCATGCCTTGTCCGGCATGATACCATCCGTGATGGCCGACATCGGCAGGTCATGGCGAATGCCCAGACCCAGACGGCGGCCCATCTCGGCGATCTTGTCGATGCCGACCTTCTGCGCCACCTCGTAGTAATAGACGTCGCAACTCTGTTCCAAGGACTCGGTCAGGCCGACCGTCCCATGCCCGCCATGTTTCCAGCAGTGGAAGCGGCGGTTGCCGAATTCGATGTAGCCGGGGCAATAGACCGTGTCGGAGGGCGAGATCACGCCCGCCTCCAGCGCTGCCAGCGCCGTGACCATCTTGAAGGTCGATCCGGGCGGATAGGCCCCCTGCACCGACTTGTTGGCCAAGGGGCGGTGGTCATGCTCCATCAGCGAGGAGTAATCCTTCTGGCTGATGCCCCGCACGAAGAGGTTGGGATCAAAGCCGGGGGCAGAGGTCGCGGCGATCAGATCACCCGACTGCACGTCGATCACAACGCAGGCCGCACTTTCCTCGCCCAAGCGCGCCTGCACAAAGTTTTGCACCTCGGCGTCTATGGTCAGGCGGATGTCCTTTCCCGGCGTGCCTGCGGTGCGCTCCAACTCGCGCATCACGCGGCCGACGGCGTTCACCTCGATCCGCTTGTTGCCGGCCTGTCCGCGCAGGTCATTTTCCATCCACTTCTCGACGCCGATCTTGCCGATCTGGAATTCGGGGATCATCAGCACAGGGTCGGGGTTTTCGATATCCTTCAGGTCGTTTTCACTGACCGGACCGACATAGCCGACGACATGGCTGAAGTCCTGAAACAGCGGATAATGGCGGGACAGACCCACTTCGGGGGTCACGCCGGGCAGGGTGGGGGCGTTCAGCGCCACTTTGGAAAAATCGTCCCAGGCCAGACGGTCGGCGACAATCACCGGCACAAAGGCGCTGTTGCGTTCGATCTCGCGCTTGACGCGGTCCATATCCTCGGCGGTCATGGGCATCAGATGCGAGAGGCGGTTCAGGATCACATCGGTATCGCCCGCATCCTCGCGCGTCAGGGTGACGCGGTAGTTCTGTTCATTACCCGCGATCAGCCGCCCGTTGCGATCCTGAATCAAGCCGCGCTCCGGCGGGATCAGGCGGATGTTGATGCGGTTCTCTTCGGCCAACAGTTTGAACTGGTCCGCCTCTTCGACCGACAGATAGCGCACGCGGCCCGCCAGAACGGCGAACATGGCCGCCATCGCGCCGCCCATCATCAGGCTACGGCGGGTGATCACGCGGGAACTGGCGTCTGTGTCGCGGGCGGTCCGTCTCATAGCCGTCTTCCGTAGGAGTCCACTTCGCCCGTCGCGGGCTTGCGCAGGTCAAGGCTCAACCGCAAGAGCCCAACCACCAAAGGATAACACAGGATAGACCACAGCACCTGCATCATGGCAAAGCCGAATCCCGCTTGTGGCAGGAAGGTGATCGCAAAGGCCACGCGATAGGCGACCAACAGGCCGACCATCACCCCGGCCACCAGCATCCATTCCACCCAGAAGGACAATTCCCGCGTCAGCGCCCCGCGCGAGCGGACGAATTCCGACGCCAGCACCACCAGCGCGGCCCAGAGGCCCGGCGGGCGCAGCAATAGCAGATCTTCCAGCAGCACGACCAGCAGCACCAGCCAGATCGGCAGGTAATCCGGCCGTCGCACCACAAGGGCAAAGATCAGGCACAGCATCAGGTCTGGCCCCGGCCAGTCCCCGGCGGTCGGTCCGATGGGCAGCAATTTGAAGAAGATCAGCACGAAGGCCACGAGGACGACCCCCGCGCGATGCAGCCAAAGCGAGGCGCGGTCCGGGTCAATCATTCGGCGCGCCACTCGCAACCGGGGCAAGGTCCGCTTCGGCGGTGCCCTCCCCGGCGGCCGCGTCGCCTTCGGTCTCGGTCTGCGCGGGCGGCGGGGCGGGGGGCGGGGCAACCAAGGCACCCGGATCGGTGATCGGCTCCAGCTCATGGCTGCGCAGGACGCGCAGGAATTCCAGCCGCTGGTAATCCGCCGACAGCGAAACACGCAGTCGGCCATCCGTGCCCATCACCACCTGACCCACTGGCAGACCGGCGGGCAATACCCCGCCATCGCCAGAGGTGACCACCCGGTCGCCCGGCCGCACCTCATCCGCGTCATCCAGAAAATCCATGGGCGGCAGAGGGCTGTTGTCGCCCGACAGCAGCGCCTTCTGCCCCGACGGCTGCACCGTCACCGGCACGCGGCTGTTCGAATCCGTCAAGAGGATCACCCGGCTGGTCTTTTGTCCCACGCCGGAAATCCGGCCCACCAGACCGATGCCGTCCATCGTGGCCCAGCCATCGCGGATGCCATCGCGCGCGCCGACGTTCAGCAGGACCGATTGCCGGAACGGGCTGCCGCTGTCGGCCAGCACCACACCCGTCACATGGGTCAGCTTGGGGTCAAGCCGCACCTGATTGAGGTCCAGCAGGCGGGCATTCCTCTGTTCCAGTTGCAGCGCCGCCTCTTTCCAGACGTCCAGTTGCTGCAACTCGCGCCGCAGTTCCTGATTTTGCTCGTAAAGGCTGGCGTAGCTTTGAAAATGTTCGACCATGTCGATGGTCTTGGTGACCGGCAGCAGCGCCCAATCCATGTTTGGCACCACCGTGTCGATCAGCGCAGAGCGAAACCGTTCCACACGCGGGCTGTCGATGCGCCACAGCAAGAACAAGGCAAGCAGAAGCAGCACCAATAGCGCGGTGAAGATGCGCCGCAGGGGGCGGGCAAAGTCTTCGGGATTGCTGCGCGACTTGGCCACGGCGGTCTCTCACCTCTGGTGCAGCGGCTGTGGGTGGCCCCCCAAAGGACGGGGGGCCGTGCCCTCAGCTGTCGTAATCGATCACGTGGCGCAGTTGCTTTTCGTATTCCAGCGCCTTGCCGGTCCCCAGCGCCACGCAGTTCAGCGACTCGTTGGCCACGCTGATGGACAAGCCGGTCTGTTCCCGCAAGGACAGGTCCAGGTCGCCCAAGAGCGCCCCCCCACCCGTCAGCATCACGCCGCGGTCCACGATGTCGGCGGCGAGGTCCGGCGGAGTCGCCTCAAGCGCCTGCATCACCGCATCGCAAATCTGCTGCACGGGTTCGGCCAGCGCCTCGGCCACCTGGGCCTGATTGATCTCGGTCTCTTTCGGGACGCCGTTCAGCAGGTCGCGGCCCCGGATTTGCATGGATGCCCCGCGCCCGTCATCGGGCATGCGGGCCGTGCCGATGGAGGTCTTGATGCGTTCGGCGGTGGATTCACCGACCAAAAGGTTCTGGTGCCGGCGCAGGTAGGAAATGATCGCCTCATCCATCCGGTCGCCACCGACGCGGACGGAACGGGCATAGACGATGTCACCCAGCGACAGCACCGCGACTTCGGTCGTGCCGCCACCGATATCGACGACCATGTTGCCGGTGGGATCGGTGATCGGCATCCCTGCACCAATCGCCGCCGCGATGGGTTCGGCAATCAGACCGGCGCGACGTGCACCCGCCGACAGAACCGATTGACGGATCGCCCGCTTTTCCACCGGGGTCGCGCCATGCGGCACGCAGACGATGATCTTGGGTTTGGAAAAGGTGGTGCGCTTGTGGACCTTGCGGATGAAGTGCTTGATCATCTCTTCGGCGCTGTCGAAGTCGGCGATGACCCCGTCGCGCATCGGGCGGATCGCCTCGATCGTCCCGGGGGTGCGGCCCAGCATCAGCTTGGCATCCTCACCCACGGCCAGCACCTGCTTCTTGCCGTCCTTCACGTGATAGGCGACGACCGAGGGTTCGTTCAGCACGATCCCTTTGCCGCGCACGTAAACGAGCGTGTTCGCCGTCCCCAGGTCAATCGCCATGTCCGACGAAAAGATGCTCGAGAGTAAAGACATGTGCGACCTGTCCTATCCAACGCAAGGTATCACCCGGCGACTCGGACGGATCCAAGGCGGGCTGTTTCATATAAAGACAGTGTCAGACAAGCGAAAGCCCTGCGCCCGGCGTCCCACGCAATTCGGCGTGTTCTCGAAGAAATTGAAAAAAATGAATAATATCAGCCATGAACGGATCATTTTCCGCCATCGTCTTTACTTAATCGAACATTTGCCATCGTGGCGTGTATCTGGGCGTCGCGCAGGTCGCTGCGTTTGGGTGATTTCGCCGTCCCGAGCCGCCTTTCCGTGCCACGGGATCGGGGGTAAGCGGGGCGTGTCGATCCCTGACCCTGCCCCTCGCAAAGGAATGCGCCTTGCCTGACTTCCTGCCCGGCGTTCCTGCCGAAACCGTCCTTGCCGCCCTGTCCCGCGCGCCGGGGAATGAGTTTGCCAGCGGCAAGTTCGATAGCCCCGAGTCCTCGGCGGCTTTGGCGGCAAATGCCTTTGGCTGGTTTCTGGACCGCCCGGCGCTGCTGCCCGCCCTGCCCAATGTCCCCATGGGCCAACCCGAGACGGTGGAGCTGGAGGCCGAGATGCGCTTCCCGTGGTCCGGCGGGCGGCATCCGTGGATGGATGTGGCGTTGACGACCGCGACCACCTTGGTAGGGGTCGAAAGCAAACGCTACGAAACCTTTCGCCCCGGCAAGACGACGGTGTTTTCCGAAGCCTATGACAGCCGCGACTGGGGGCAGGGGATGGCCGGTTATGACGCCCTGCGCGCGGCGCTGTCGGACGGTCGGCTGACCTATCGCCATCTGGATGCGGCGCAACTGGTCAAGCATGCTTACGGCCTGCGGACACAGGCGCAAAAGCGGGCGCGGGGGGCGGTGCTGGTCTATCTTCACGCCGCGCCCACGGCTTGGGCGAATGGCAAGCCGGTCGATCCGGCGGCACTCCGCGCCCATGCGGCAGAGGTGCGGGACTTCGCCGCGCGGGTCAAAGGGCAGGACGTGACCTTTGCGGCCCTGAGCTGGGCAGATCTGCTGAAGCAATGGGCTGGCGTTCCGGCGCTGGCGGACCATGCCGCCGCCATCACGGCGCGGTTCGGGGTGCTTTAGGGAAAAGGCGGTTTCTGACGCAGAAACCGCGACGGAGTTTGATCGCAAACTCCGGGTCACGGGCGGACGCCGTTTCCTGCAACAGGAAACGGCCCGACATCTGCGTCAGATGTCGTCCTATTCGCCGTGGTAGGTGACGGTTTTCACATCCTCACCCGGCGCGGTCTTTTGGCGGCGCACGATCAGGCGATTCAGCGCGTTCACATAGGCTTTCACCGAGGCCACAATGGTGTCGGTGTCCGCCGACTGGCCGGTGACGATGCGCCCGTCTTCCTCAAGCCGCACGGAGACCGTGGCCTGCGCGTCGGTGCCTTCGGTCACGGCCGCAACCTGATAGACTTGCAGTCGCGCTTTGTGCGGGAAGAGCATCTTGATGCAGTTGAAGGCCGCGTCCACGGGACCGTCGCCCGTGGCGTCGATGTGGTGATCCACACCGTCGATGCTCAAGACCATGTCGGCCTCTTGCGGCCCATCCGTGCCGCAGACCACCCGCAGCTTTTTCAAAGCCAGCATGTCATGGGCGTCATTTGTCTGCTCATCGGCGACCAGCGCGAGGATGTCGTCGTCATAGACCTCTTTCTTGCGGTCGGCCAAAGCCTTGAAGCGCACGAAGACGTCATTCAACTGGTTGTCGGCCAGCTCATAGCCCAGCTCTTTCAGCTTGGCGCGCAGAGCAGCACGACCCGAATGCTTGCCCATCGCGATGTTCTTCGCGGTCAGGCCGATGTCTTCTGGGCGCATGATCTCGAACGTTTCGACGTTCTTCAGCACGCCGTCCTGATGGATGCCGGATTCATGCAGGAAGGCGTTCTTGCCGACGATGGCCTTGTTGAACTGCACGGCAAAGCCCGAAACGGTCGAGACGCGGCGCGACAGGTTCATGATCTTGGTGGTGTCGATGCCGGTGCGATAGGGCAGGATGTCGTTGCGCACGCGCATTGCCATCACCACTTCCTCCAGCGCGGTATTGCCCGCGCGTTCGCCCAGACCGTTGATGGTGCATTCGATCTGACGTGCGCCCGCCTCAACCGCCGCCAGTGCGTTGGCGGTCGCCATGCCGAGGTCGTTGTGGCAATGGGTGGCGAAGATGATGCTGTCAGCGCCCGGCACCCGCTCCAGCAGCATGCGGATGATCTTGGCCGATTCCATCGGGTAGGTGTAGCCGACGGTGTCGGGGATGTTGATCGTGGTCGCTCCGGCCTTGATGGCGATTTCCACCACGCGGCACAGGTAGTCATGCTCGGTGCGCGTGGCATCCATCGGGGACCATTGCACGTTGTCGCACAGATTGCGGGCGTGCGTCACGGTTTCATGGATGCGTTGCGCCATCTGGTCCATGTCCAGATTGGGGATCGCGCGGTGCAGGGGTGAGGTGCCGATGAAGGTGTGGATGCGCGGGGATTTGGCGTGTTTCACAGCCTCCCAGCAGCGATCAATGTCTTTGAAATTGGCGCGGGCCAGACCGCAGATCGTGGAATTCTTCGCCCGCTTGGCGATTTCCGATACGGCGGCGAAGTCACCTTCCGAGGCGATGGGAAACCCGGCTTCGATGATATCGACGCCCATTTCATCCAAGAGCCCCGCAATCTCGAGCTTTTCTTCGTGGGTCATGGTGGCGCCCGGCGATTGTTCGCCATCGCGCAGGGTGGTGTCGAAAATCATCACACGGGGTTGCGTGCTTTTGTCGGTCATCTGTCTGTCCTCTGGGATCCTTGGCTTCTTCAGGTCCGGGCGCTGTTCACCTCTGAGCGGTCGCGCCCAAGGGCACGCTCAGAGGCGGCTAAGGAGAAGAAGCGCACGGGGATGCGCGCAGACGGACAGGCTGCGCGATGCAGCTTGGACCGAAGCGATGATGGGTTCCCGTGTCATGGCGTCGGACGATACGCAGGATTTGCGCGGGGGCAAGCGGAAAAAGCGCGTCTCGTTCGGGGCTGCGGCGTTGGTGCCACTGGCGGGCGGGTCGGGATGCCCTACTTCGCGCGGTCGGAGGTACGGATATGCGGGCTTTGGTTGTGGGGTCGTCGGGCGGGATCGGGTCGGCGCTGGTGGCGGCGCTGGCGGCGCGGGGATATGCGGTGACCGGGGTGTCGCGGCGCGGCGATGGTCTGGATGTGACGGATGAAGCCAGCGTGGCGCGGGTCTTGGCGGCGTTGGAGCCGGGCTTCGATCTGGTGATCGTGGCGACAGGGGCCTTGGAGATCGATGGGCACCGGCCGGAAAAGAGCTTGCGTGCCTTGGAGCCTGCGGCCTTGGCGGCGCAGTTTGCGGTCAATGCGATGGGACCGGCCTTGGTGCTGAAACATGCGCTGCGGTTGATGCCACGGGATCGGCGGGCGGTGTTTGCCGCTTTGTCGGCGCGGGTGGGGTCGATTGGAGATAATGCGCTGGGCGGGTGGTATGCCTATCGCGCGGCCAAGGCGGCGCTGAACCAGTTGATCCACACGGCGGCGATCGAAGTGGCGCGCAGCCATCCGCAGGCGGTGGTGGCCTGTCTGCATCCGGGCACCGTGGCGACGGGGTTTACCGAGAAATACGTGGGATCGCATCCGACCGTGACGCCGGATGTGGCGGCGGGGAACCTTTTGCGCGTCGTCGAGGGATTGGGGCCGGAACACTCCGGCGGCTTCTTTGACTGGAAGGGTGAGGTGGTGGCGTGGTGATCCTTCTTGCTTTGGCGCGACGGAAGGGCGGCGACCGCACCGCGGGGTGGGTGCACATATATGTGCGCCCGCCCCGGGGGGGCGGTGCGGGCGCCGCCCGAGGCTTTGGGCCTCGGGCGATCCCAACGGTTGGGCCTTGGGAAAAGTCATGACCCGCCTGATCCTGATCCTTGGCGACCAACTCTCGCCCGCCATCGCCGCCCTGCGTGCCGCTGATCCCACCCGCGATGTGGTGGTGATGGCAGAGGTGATGGCCGAGGGCACCTCTGTCCCGCATCATCCGCAGAAAATCGCGCTGATCCTGTCATCGATGCGCCACTTTGCCGATGATCTGCGCGCGCAGGGGTGGCGGGTGGCTTACTCGCGCCTCGACGACCCCGACAACAGCCAGTCCATCCCCGGCGAGTTGATCCGCAGCGCCGCAGAAACGGGGGCGAAGGCCGTGCTTGCCACAGCCCCCGGCGAGTGGCGGTTGCGCCAAGCGCTGGCGGAGTGCCCGGTTCCCGTGACGCAACTGCCCGACGACCGTTTCCTCTGCTCCGAACCCGAATTTGCGGCTTGGGCCGAGGGGCGAAAAGCCCTGCGGATGGAGTTCTTCTACCGCGAGATGCGGCGCAAGACAGGGTTGATGATGGAGGGCGATCAACCGGCAGGCGGGCAGTGGAACTTTGATCATGACAACCGCAAACCCGCCAAGCCGGACCTCTTGCGCCCCCGCCCGCCGCGCTTTGCCCCGGATGCGGTGACCGAAGAGGTGCTGGCGCTGGTGGAAGCCCGGTTCCCGCAGCATTTCGGCGCGGCTCGCCCCTTTGGCTGGGCCGTGACGCGGGCCGATGCGTTGCGGGCGTTGGATCATTTCGTCACCTATGCCCTGCCGCGTTTTGGCGATGAACAGGACGCCATGCTGCGCGATGATCCCACGCTGAGCCATGCGTTGATCTCGCCCTATCTGAACCTTGGCCTGCTGGAACCCATGGAAGTCTGCCGCGCGGTCGAGGCGGAATGGCAGGCGGGCCGCGTGCCGATCAATGCGGCGGAGGGGTTCATCCGACAGATCATCGGCTGGCGCGAATTCGTGCGGGGCATCTGGGCGGTGCAGGGGCCGGAGTATATGACCCGCAACGTCTTGGGCCAGACCCGCGCGCTGCCGCCGCTGTTCTGGGGGGCCAAGACGCGGATGGCCTGCCTGTCCCATGCCGTAGGGCAGACCCGCGACATGGCCTATGCCCATCACATCCAGCGCCTGATGGTGACGGGCAACTTCGCGCTGTTGGCCGGGGTCGATCCGGCTGAGGTGCATGAGTGGTATCTGGCCGTTTACATCGACGCTTTCGAATGGGTTGAAGCGCCCAACACCATCGGCATGAGCCAGTTTGCCGATGGCGGGGTGGTGGGATCAAAACCCTATGTCAGTTCCGGGGCCTATATCGACCGGATGTCGGATTACTGCAAAGGCTGCGCCTATTCGGTCAAGGAAAAGACCGGGGAGAAGGCCTGTCCGTTCAACCTGCTCTATTGGGATTTCCTGATCCGCCACCGCGACCGCTTTGCCGCCAATCCGCGCATGGCGCAGATGTATCGCACGTGCGACAAGATGGAGGCAGGCCACCGCGCCCGCGTGCTGGAAGGTGCGGCGGCCTTCTTGCAACGGCTGGAGGCGGGTAAGCCGGTGTGACCGCAAGGACCACGCGGGCCAAGGCCCGCGCGGACGCTTTTGCGCCCCGTTCCGCGCCATGGGCGCGGCACGAGGCAGAAGGGGAGGGGGGCTGTCTGCCCCCCACGGCGCAAGCGCCGCTCCCCCCGAGGATATTTCTGCAACGGGGAAGCGGGGACGCGTCAGTTGCCGTCGGTCGCGTCGGGTTTGGGGGCGGGTGGGGCGACGAGGATGCCTGCCAGCCACTCGCCCTCGGCCACCTGGCCAGAGGCATAGGTGAGACGGCCTTGGCCTTGGCGGCGGTTTTGCACGAAGGCGCCCTCATAGACATCGCCGTTGCCATAGGTGGCGATGCCCTTGCCGTCGATGACGCCGGCCTTCCAATCGCCGATATAGGTGAAGCCATCGGCCTGAGTGACCTTGCCCTTGCCGTCGCGCAGGCCTTTGGTGAAACCACCCAGATAGACCGTGCCATCCGGCCAGGTCGCGCGGCCAAAGCCTTCGCGTTCGCCCGCTTTCCATTGGCCCTGATAAGTGGCGCCATCGGGCCAGGTCATGCGGCCGATGCCTTCGGGTTTGGCGTTTTTCAGCGCGCCCTCATAGACCTGACCATTGGCGTAGGTTGCGCGGCCCTTGGGGCCGACGGCCCCCGCGATCCATTCGCCCTCGAAGGCCGAGCCGTCAGGATAGGTGATCTTGCCCTGCCCGTGGGGTTTGTCGTCCTTCAGCGCGCCCGCATAGACCGAGCCATCCGGATAGGTCAGACGTCCCTGGCCTTGCAGCACGCCCTCGGTCCAGGTGCCCGTCATCACGTAGCCGTCCTTGGCGGTGAAGGTGCCTTGGCCATGACGGCGGTCGGCGCGGAACTGGCCGTCATAGACATCGCCATTGGCGAAGGTGAGGGTGCCTTGCCCTTCGCGCCGTCCGTCGCGGAAAACGCCCGCATACACGTCGCCGTTGGGCAAGGTCAGCGTGCCCTTGCCATTCATCTGGCCCGCCGCCCAGGCCCCGTCATAGACCAATCCATCGGGCAGGGTCAGCTTGCCCTGACCGTCGCGGGTGCCAGCCTTGAGCGCGCCGTCATAGACCGCGCCATCGGGATAGCGGATGATCCCGCGCCCTTCCTTGACACCTGCGAGCCAGTCGCCCTCATAGCGATAGGCGCCGGGGCCGGTCAGGACGCCCTTGCCGTCATGCTTGCCGTCCTTGAACCCGCCCGTGTAGGCCGACCCGTCCTTGTAGCTGGCGGTGCCGGTTCCGGTGATCGCACCGGCGAGCCAGTCGCCCTCATAGGTGCCGCCGTCGGAATAGATGATCTTGCCCTTGCCATGGGGTTTGCCGTTCTGGAACCCGCCCTCATAGACAGCCCCATTGGGATAGGTGGCGCGGCCCTGGCCTTCGATCCGGCCCGCCACCCAATCGCCACTGTATTCGTAGCCATTCGGCAGCCGGTACGTGCCGGTGCCATCGGGGACGCCATCCTTGAACGTGCCCTCATAGAAGGAGCCGTCGTCATATTGCTTGGCGGCGATGTCGCCTTCGGCGACGGCGGGCGGGGCCAGTGCCAGCATCACGGACACTGCTGCCGCAAAGGGCCATCCGGCCCGTGCCGATCCGTTCCGCCGCATCTGACTGCCCCCGCCCGTGGTTCCCGCCACGCAAAGCCTAGCCGGGCCTTCTGCGCCAGACAAGTTGCCGCCCGAAGAGTTGGCCCCCGAAGAGTTGACCGTGCGCGACGGGTTTCCCTTCGCCGCCATGGGGGCTACAACCCGAAGCCAGAGAGAAGGATCGCCCGATGACCGACCGTTTCCGCCTGACGCTTGCCCAGTTGAACCCCACCGTGGGGGCGCTGGCCGCCAATGCCGCCAAGGCCCGCGCGGCGTGGCAAGAGGGGCGCTCTGCCGGGGCTGACATGGTGGCCCTGACCGAGATGTTCATCACCGGCTACCAGACGCAGGACCTGATCCTGAAACCGGCCTTCGTGCAGGACGCCATGGCGGCGGTGGAGGCTTTGGCCCGCGATTGCGCCGATGGCCCGGCGCTGGGCATCGGGGGGCCGTATTCCGATGGCACATCGCTGTACAACGCCTATTACATCCTGCACGGCGGCAAGGTCTCGGCGCGGGTCCTCAAGCATCACTTGCCCAATGACGGGGTGTTCGACGAAAAGCGCCTCTTCGCCTCGGCCGATGTGCACGGCCCCTATGTGGTGGGCGGCGTCCGTATCGGCACGCCCATTTGCGAGGACAGCTGGCACCCTGATGTGGCCGAGACCCTGGCTGAAACCGGGGCGGAGATTCTGCTGATCCCCAACGGCTCGCCCTATCATCGTGGCAAGCCGAACCTGCGGCTGAACCTGATGGTGGCGCGGGTGGTCGAGACGGGGTTGCCGTTGGTTTACCTGAACATGACCGGCGGGCAGGATGATCAGGTGTTTGACGGCTGCTCGATGGTGCTGAACCCCGGCGGGCAACTGGCAGTCCAGATGCCGCAGTTTGACGATTGCGTGACGCATGTGGATTTTGTCCGTGGGCCGGACGGCTGGCGCGCGGAAAAGGGGATGCTGGCCGAGGTGCCCTCGGTGGCCGAGGCCGATTACCGCGCCATGACCATCGGCCTGCATGACTATCTGGCGAAATCGGGGTTTTCGCGGGTGGTGCTGGGGTTGTCTGGGGGCATCGACTCGGCGCTGGTGGCGACCATTGCCGCTGATGCCTTGGGGCCAGAGAATGTGCATTGCGTGATGCTGCCGTCGCGCTTCACCTCGCAGGGGTCGCTTGACGATGCCGCCGATTGCGCGGGGCGGTTGGGGTGCCAGTTGGACACCGTGCCGATCAGCGGCCCGCAGGATGCGGTGGGGGCGGCGCTGGCACCGCTGTTCGTGGGAACCCAGCCGGGGATCACCGAAGAGAACATCCAATCCCGCCTGCGGGGGCTTTTGCTGATGGGATTGTCGAACAAATTCGGGGCGATGCTGCTGACCACGGGCAACAAATCCGAGGTCGCGGTGGGCTATTGCACGATCTATGGCGATATGAACGGCGGCTACAACCCGATCAAGGACCTGTGGAAAACCCGCGTCTTTGATACCTGCCGCTGGCGCAACGCCAACCACCGCCCGTGGATGAAAGCCCAGGCAGGCGAGGTCATCCCCCCGGCGATCATCGACAAGCCGCCGAGTGCGGAATTGCGCGACAACCAGAAGGACGAGGATTCGCTGCCACCCTATCCGGTGCTCGATTCCATTCTTGAAGGTCTGGTCGAAAAGGAATGGTCGGTGGCCCAGATCGTGGCGCAAGGGCATGATCTGGCGACGGTGAAGCGGGTTGAAAGCCTGCTTTACACCAGCGAATGGAAACGCTTCCAATCCGCGCCGGGCGTGCGGCTGACGCAAAAGGCCTTCTGGCTGGACCGCCGCTATCCGATGGTGATGCGCTGGCGGGATGGGTCGGGCGGGTGATGTAGAAAGGGGCGCGGGTGTGATCCCGCGTCCCTTTTACGAAGCGCTACGTGGGCTTAGGCCAATTCCGTCACAACCTCAATATTCCCCTTGGTCGCGTTGGAGTATGGGCAGATGAAATGCCCGCGTTCGACAATCTTTTCGGCCACGGCGCGGTCCAGGCCCGGCAGCGACACCACCAGTTTGACCTTGATGCCAAAGCCGCCGTCCGAGCGGCCGCCGATGCCGACATGGGCCTTGACCGTCGCGTCATCGGGAACCGTGCCCAGCTTTTCGGATTGGGCCGCAAAGCGCATCGCGCCCAGATAGCAGGCGGAATAGCCAAGGGCGAACAACTCTTCGGGGTTGTGACCAACGCCGCTGCCGCCAAGCTCTTTCGGGCTGGACAGTGTGACGGTCAGCATGCCGCTGGCCAGCGAGGCCACGCCGTTGCGCCCGCCGCCGGTGGCCTTGGCTTCTGTCCAGTATTTCGCATCGACCGTCATGGGATATTCCTTTCGCACAGGATTAAATCGCGTGCGATATAAATGGACCGACTCACTGCGACCTGTCAACACGCTTGCGATCCTGTCGTGTGCGATTTAATCTGATGGCATGACCCTGACCCCGCCCGATATGATCTGTTTCGCGCTTTATTCCGCCGCGCATGCCATGCAGCAGGCCTACAAGCCGTTGCTGGACGGGCTGGGGATCACCTATCCGCAATACCTCGTGCTGTCGGTGCTTTGGGCGCAGGATGACCAGACGGTGGGGGCCATCGGACGGCAAGTGCAACTGGACAGCAACACGCTTACACCTTTGCTGAAACGCTTGCAAACCCAAGGGATTGTCCGCCGTGAGCGTGACGCACAGGACGAACGCCAGGTACGTATTCGTCTGACGGAAAAGGGCTATGCGCTGCGCTATGCCGCGCGTGAGATTCCGGGCTGTATCCTTGACAAAAGCGGCCTGACGCTGGCCGATGCCACCGCCCTGCGCGACAAGGTCACCGCCCTGCGCGACCATCTGCGGGACGCGGGGACGTGACGCTGCCGCTTTACGCCCTTGCCGCCTTGGCCGAAATCGCGGGCTGCTTTGCGGTCTGGCACTGGTGGCGCGGGGCCTCGGCCCTGTGGCTGATCCCCGGGGCACTGGCGCTGGCGGGGTTTGCGCTTTTGCTCGCCATGACGCCACCCGCCCATGCCGGACGCAGTTTCGCAGCCTATGGCGGCATCTATATCGCGGCGAGCCTTGGTTGGCTTTGGCTGGTGGAAAAGACCCGTCCCGACCTTTGGGACATCCTCGGCGGTGCGTTGGCAATCACGGGCGCAGCCGTGATCCTGTTTGCCCCGCGCGCCTGACACCTTCCCCGTTGCGAAAATATCCTCGGGGGGAGGCGCGGCACGCGCCGTGGGGGGCAGACAGCCCCCCTGCAACGCTGGCAAAGGCGAACGTTCAGACAGCTTCGACCCAAGCCTCTGGCAGCAAGCGCGCCACATCCTCGGCCCGGCAAAGATCCGTTGCTTCGGACATCACGGCGGCGGCGGCGGCGGCGACGCCCTGCGACAGCGCGTCGGCTTCCGACAAACCACGGGCGAGGCCCAGCACATATCCGCCCACGAAACTGTCCCCTGCGCCTACGCGAGAGCGCAGCTTGACTTTGGGCGCCTTGCAAAACAGCCTCCCGTCCGGTCCCGCCAGCACCGATCCGTCCGAACCGCGCGCCACGATCACCTTTCGGGCGATGCCGCGTGCGATCAGGCTTTGTGCGAAATCGGCGGTGGCGGTGCGGCTGTCGAGGGGGTGGCCTGCCAGATGCGCGGCCTCTTCGTCGTCCATGCGCAGCACCTCAAGCCCCGGCAAGGGGTTGGTGACCGCCTCAATCAGCGCGGCACCAGAAGTATCGAGCACCACCCGCATCCCCGCCATCGCGCCAGCGAGCAGGGCGGGGAAGTTCTTCGGCACGCCGGGCGGTTGGCTGCCGGAGATGACGGCAAAGCCCCCCGGCTTGCCCGCTGCGCGCAAAAGCAGGAACACCCGCTCCTGATCCTGCGGCCCCCAGACGGGACCGGGCAGCATGAAGCGGTATTGCCGTCCGCTGGCGGTTTCGGTGACGGTCAGGCTTTGCCGGGTTTCGCCGGGGCCAGTGATGCCCAGAAACATCACCCCTTCGCGGCGGATCAATTCGGCCAAACGATCCCCGGTCAGCCCGCCAAGTGCCACCAGCGCCAAGGACTCCCCGCCCAAGGCATGGATGGCACGGCTGACGTTCAGACCACCGCCACCCGGATCAAGGCGCGGGTCCGTGCAGCGCAGCTTTTCATCGGGGATCATCTGCGCCACATCCGACGCCATGTCCAAGGCCGGGTTCAAGGTCAGGGTCAGGATCGGCACCTGCGCCGGGCTGAGGGTCATGTCATTCTCCCATCGCTGTCACCGGATGATAGCGGTAACGGCAACGGTGGGGAAGCGGCGCGCGATCTTTGGGCGGACCGGGGGCGCGCCCCCGGTCCCACGGCACTCCGGTCAGAGCATCAATTGATAGCTTGACGGGACATAGCGGAAGCCGTCGCCTTGCGCCTCGACAAAGCCGATGCCGGGGAAGGGCATGTGGTAGCCTGCAAAGGGGATGCGGTCGGCGGCGAGCATGCCAAGGATGGTCTTGCGGGTTTGCGCCGCCTGCGCCTTGTCGGCGTCAAAGCGCACCTCCCAATCGGGGCGTTGCAGCGACCAGACGTAATGGTTGGTGGTGTCGGCCAGCAGCATCAATTGCGCGCCGTCGCTTTCCAGCCGATAGGTGAAATGCCCCGGCGTGTGGCCCGGGGCCGCCATGGCGGTGATCCCCGGCAAAACAGCGCCGCCATTGTCGAGGAAGGTGAATTTGTCATTCAGCGGCTTGACCTTAGCGTCAAAGCCTTCGTTGGCGGCCTTGGACCAGTTGTTGTGCTCAGTCGCGCCGGTGACATAGCGGGCATTGGCAAAGGTGGGGGTGCCATCTTCTCCAGACAGGCCGCCGATGTGGTCACCGTGCATATGCGTCAGGACCACGATGCTGACCTGATCCGCCGTCATCCCGGCGGCTTGCAGCGCGGCAAGCGTGCCTTCGGGCGCCAAGCCGGTGTCGAAGAGCACAAGTTCGGCCCCGGTGTTCACCACGACCGGCGTGAAGAAGTTGAAGCTTTTGTCGGCAGGGATGAAGTTCGCCGCCGACAGGGCCGCGAAGTCTTCGGGCGTGGCGTTCAGACCAAAGGTTTCCTGCGGCTTGTCACCCGCGCGGCTGCCTGCAAGCAGGGTCGTCACTTCGAACCCGCCGAGTTTCATGCGGTGATAGGGCGCAAAGCCCGGTCCGGCCATCGGAGGGGCCTCTGCCAGTGCCGGGCGGGCGCGCAGCAGGGCAGGGGCGGCAAAGGGGAGGGCAGCAGCAGCCAAAAGGGCGTGACGGCGTGACAGGGTCATGGTCGTGTCCTTGGTTGGGGTGTCATATCCCAAAGGATAGGGTGGCCACCCCGTCATGCCAGTCACGCTGGGTCACAGGGGCGTGACCGTCATTCCCACCAAGGGTCTATGGAGGCGATGTCCTCATCGCTCCAGCCAAAGTGATGGGCGAGTTCATGGACGACGACATGGGCCACCAGATCGCCCAAGCCGATGTCTCCGCGTTCAATCCATTCTTCAAGGATCGCGCGGCGGAACAGCCAGACGGCATCCGGTTTAGTGGGCTGATCCATAACGGATTTTTCCGTCAGCGGCACGCCATCATAAAGGCCGGTCAGTTCAAAGGGGTCTTCCAGACCCATCTCTTCCAGCACCTCATCCGGGGCGAAATCCACCACGCGCAGCACAAGGCCCGTTGCCGGTTCGCGCCATGGATGCGGCAGGGTCGAGATGGCGTCGCGCGCCAATTCCTCGATCAACGAGAGGTCGGGTGCGACGAAGGCATCCCACGTCGGGGCGTTCGGGTCGTGGTTTTCGGGCGTTGTCATACCGATATGATAGGTGTTGCTTGGCATTCCTGCTAGGGTAAGCCTGTGAAAGCCTTGTGTGTTATGTGCAAGAGGTGAGCGTGAACACCGACGTCATCGATTTTCTGGGCCAGATGACGCCCATCCGTGCCGAAGAAGCGCGACACCTGATCGCCATGGGCGAGCGGATCTCTGGCTTTCCGGTCCACTTGGCGGGGTCTGGCATGCTGGGCTTTGGCCGATACGCCTATCGCTATGACAGCGGGCACAGCGGGACGGCGGCGGTGATCGCCTTTGCGCCGCGCAAGGCGGACCTCGTGCTTTATCCCAATTGCGCGCTGGACGACGCGGCCGAGGTTCTGGCGCAACTGGGGCCGCATCGGCGCGGCAAGGGCTGTGTTTATTTGCGGCGGCTGGACGATGCCGATCCGGCAGCGGTCGAAGCGTTGTTCCGGCGCGGCATGGCCGAGATTTCGGCGCGCTGGTCCGTCACGGCGCAGTGATGGGCGCATAAGGCCCCGCGAACTGGACAAAGGCGGGGCGCTGTGACAGGGAAGAGCGGTTCACCGGAGCCTGCCGCCATGTCCAACGTCACCACCCGTTTCGCGCCGTCGCCCACTGGTTTCATCCATGTGGGCAACCTTCGCACTGCCTTGATGAATTACCTCATCACACGCAAGGCGGGGGGCACCTTCATCCTGCGTCTGGATGACACCGATCAGGAACGGTCCAAGCAGGAATACGCGGACGGCATCATGGCCGATCTGGAATGGCTGGGCCTGCACTGGGACCGCGTGGAAAAGCAATCGCTGCGGATGGACCGCTATCGCGCGGCGGCGGAAGAGTTGAAACAGGCGGGGCGGTTCTATGAATGCTTTGAATCGCCGACCGAGCTGGACCTGAAGCGCAAGAAGCTGCTGAACATGGGGCGGCCCCCGGTCTATGACCGTGCGTCCTTGCATCTGACCGCGTCTGAAAAGGACGCTATGCGGGCTGAGGGGCGGGATGGCTATTGGCGCTTCCTGCTGAACCAGAACCGCATCGAATGGCCCGATGGCATCCTTGGCCCGATCTCGATCGATGCGGCCTCGGTGTCGGACCCGGTCTTGATCCGCGCGGATGGGCAGGTGCTTTATACCTTCGCCTCCTCGGTCGATGACATCGACATGGGCGTGACCTTCATCGTACGCGGTGCGGACCATGTGACCAACACCGCCACGCAAATCCAGATCATGCAGGCGATGGGCGGCACGCCGCCGAACTTTGCCCACCATTCGCTGCTGACAGGGGCGAAGGGCGAGGAACTGTCCAAGCGTCTGGGCACGCTGTCGCTGCGCGACCTGCGCGCCCAAGGGGTAGAGCCGATGGCGCTGTTGTCGCTGATGGCGCGGCTGGGGTCGTCGAAGCCCGTGGAACTGGCCTCGTCGATGCAGGATTTGATTGACGGGTTCGATGTGGGGTCTTTCGGCTCTGCGCCGACCAAATTCGACGCCGAGGACCTGTTCCCGCTGACCCGCGCCCATGTGCAATCCCTGCCGCTGCCCGCCGTGGCCGACAAGATCGCGGCACTGGGCGTGCCGGAGGCCGAGGCCGAGGCATTCTGGCGCGTGGCCAAGGACAATATCACCGTGCTGGCCGATCTGGCCCAGTGGTCGGAGTTGTTCCAGAACGGGGCGGAGCCTTTGGTGGACCCGGAAGATGCCGAATTCATCACGCAGGCCGTGGCGTTGCTGCCGCCGAAGCCCTGGACCACCGCCACCTGGGGCGAATGGACCGAAGCCGTGAAGGCCGCGACAGGGCGCAAGGGCAAGGGGCTGTTCATGCCGCTGCGCAAGGCGCTGACGGGTCGGGCCAACGGGCCGGAAATGGCGGATGTGATGCCCCTGTTGAAGGTCGTGCGCGCGGGCTGACCCGGCGTCGGTTTTGCGGATAGGCCGGGGGTTTCACACCCCCGGACCCCCGTGGGATATTTGAGCAAAGGGGAAGGCAAGGCCTTCCGGGGAGACGTCCGATGGCCGCACCGCAACAGGCGAAATTCGTGCAGGGCAACCTGTTCAAGCATGTGGCGGTGATGTCGCTGACATCCTCGGTCGGGTTGATGGCGATCTTCGTCGTGGACCTGATCAACCTGCTTTATATCTCGTGGTTGCAGGATGAGGCCAAGACGGCAGCCGTCGGCTATGCGGCGGCGGTGCTGTTTTTCACCACGGCCTTCGGCATCGGCCTGTCGGTGGGTGTTTCGGCGCTAACGGCGCGGGCGGTGGGGCAGCGTGATCTTGAAGCTGCGCGGGCGAGGGCGACCGAGGGGTTGATCCTTGGCGCGGTCTTCGGGGCGATCTTTGCCGCGGTGGTCTGGGCGGTTTTGCCGTGGATCGTGGACCTGCTGGGGGCCACGGGGCGCACGGCGGAAGAGACACTGCATTTCCTGCGGATCATGATCCCGTCGCAGCCCCTGCTGATGATCGGCATGATCGGGGCGGGGGCGTTGCGGGCTTACGGTGATGCCAAGCGGTCGATGATGGTGACGGTCTGGGGCGCGGTGGTGCTGGCGATCCTTGACCCCATCCTGATCCTTTGGGCGGGATGGGGCCTGACCGGGGCCGGGATTGCCGGGTGGGGGTCGCGTCTGGCGATTGCGGTGATGGCGCTCTGGCCGCTGGCGCGGCATTACGGCGGCTTTGGCGGGTTTACGAGGCAGAGCGTCATCGCCTCCGCCACGCCGCTGTTCGCGATTTCCGGGCCCGCGATCCTGACCCAGCTTGCCACCCCGGTGGGGCAGGCGGTCATCACGCGGATGGTGGCCGGATATGGCGAACAGGCGGTGGCGGGCATGGCGATTGCCGGGCGTCTGACGCCGGTGGCCTTTGGCATCATCTTTGCGCTGTCGGGCGCCGTGGGTCCGATCATCGGCCAGAACCTTGGCGCGGGCCGGATGGACCGGGTGCGCCGGGCGTTCTGGGATTCGATCCTGTTTGCCGGGCTGGTGATCGTGGCCATGTCGGCGCTCCTCTTCATCGGGCGGGGCTGGATTGCCGACATCTTCCATGCCGAAGGGCTGACGCGCGAGTTGGTCTATCTGTTCTGCGGCCCCCTCAGCCTGTTGTTCTTCTTCAACGCCATGATCTTTGTCGCCAATGCGGCCTGCAACAATCTGGGCGCGGCGATGCAATCGACCATGGTCAACTGGGGCCGCCATACGCTGGGCACCGTGCCCTTTGCGCTGTGGCTGGCGGCGGGTTGGGGGGCTGCGGGCGTGCTGATCGGGCAGGCCGTGGGCGGCATCCTGTTCGGTCTGCTGGCGGTCTGGCTGGCGCTGCGGGTGATGGATCGGGTGGCGGCGCGCAAAGCGGCGTGATGCCGCTTTTGGTGGCGCCTGATGTCGGTTTTGCGCCGCGCTTCGTCGTATCCGCTTTTTGCTCTTGCCAGAACGGTATCCGACGGGATACCCAAGCCATGTCAGGTTCGGGAGAATCCGGCCCATGGGGTGACCCGTGATCCGGTGCCGAAGGAGCAACCGCCCCGGTAAACTCTCAGGCGCAAGGGACCGTTTCTGACGATAGACTCTGGAGAGTGGTGTTCGCACCCGCCGAAGGGATAACGATCTCAGGCGCCCCAAGGCCGCAAGGCGGGGCAAGGACAGAGGGGGCATCGCGGGACAGGGATCGGCCTGTCTGCTCGATGCCGGATATTCGCATACCGGCGCGGAAGTGGGAGAGGACCTTGTCCGATCTTTTGCGTTTGGGACTGCATGATCTGCATGTCCATCTGGGGGGCAAGATGGTCCCCTTTGCCGGGTATGAAATGCCCGTGCAGTATCCGGCCGGGGTGATGAAGGAGCATCTTCACACCCGCTCTGCCGCCGGTTTCTTTGATGTCAGCCATATGGGACAGGTGATCCTGCGCCCGAAAACCGACATGGCCCGTCTGTGTGCGGGGTTTGAGGCGCTGATGCCCGTCGATGTGGCGGGGCTGGCGCAGGGGCGGCAGCGCTATGGGCTGTTCACCAACGACGAGGGCGGCATTCTGGATGACCTGATGTTCGCCAATCGGGGTGACCATCTGTTCGTCGTGGTCAATGCCGCCTGCAAGGCCGCCGACATCGCCCATATGCAGGCGCATCTGTCGGCGGTGGCCGACGTGATCCCTGTCACCGACCGCGCGCTGTTCGCGCTGCAAGGGCCGGGGGCAGAAGCCGCCTTGGGCGCGCTGCTGCCGGGTGTCGCTGCGATGCGGTTCATGGATGTGGCGATCCTGCCGTGGCAGGGGGCGGAGGTCTGGGTCTCGCGCTCTGGCTACACGGGCGAGGACGGGTTCGAACTGTCGGTCGCGGATGGTCAGGCGCTGGCCTTCGCGCAAACGCTGCTGGCGCAGGATGGCGTGATGCCCATCGGCCTTGGCGCGCGGGATTCGCTGCGGCTGGAGGCGGGCCTGTGCCTTTACGGCCATGATATCGATACCACCACCACTCCGGTCGAGGCGGGTTTGACTTGGGCGATCCAGAAGGTCCGTCGCACGGGGGGCGCGCGCGAAGGCGGCTTCCCCGGTGCGGCGCGCATCCTGCGCGAATTGGCCGAAGGTCCGTCACGCCTGCGCGTCGGTCTGCGCCCGGAGGGTCGCGCCCCGATGCGTGAGGGCACGGCGCTGTTCGCGGGCGAGGATGCTGCGGGAACCGTCACCTCCGGCGGCTTTGGCCCCTCGGTCGAAGCGCCCGTGGCGATGGGCTATGTGCCCACCACCCTTTCCACCCCCGGAACGCGGCTGGAGGGCGAGGTGCGCGGCAAGCGGCTGCCCGTCACCGTGGCCGCCCTTCCTTTTGTCACCACCACTTACAAGCGCTGAGGCACCTCTGATGAAATACACCAAGGAACATGAATGGCTGCGCGTCGAGGGCGACCTTGTCGTGGTGGGCATCACCGAACATGCGGCCACCCAATTGGGCGATGTGGTCTTTGTCGAATTGCCGGAACCCGAAACTGTGGTGGCCGAGGGCGATGAGGTCGTGGTGATCGAAAGCGTCAAGGCGGCGTCGGATATCTTGGCCCCCGTGGATGGCGAGATCGTGGCAGTGAACCAGAAGCTGGTCGATCAACCGGGTCTGGTGAACGAAGACCCGACCGGGGCCGCGTGGTTCTTCAAGATGAAGCTGGATGATCTGTCGGTGCTCGACGATCTGATGGACGAGGATGAATACAACGACCTGATCGGCTGAGCCGACGGTCGGGCGAAGGGCAAATTTTTTTGAAGAAATTTGCACCTCCTTCGTCAAGTTTTGGCCTTCGAAGGATTTTGACGGGCGCGCATGGGGTGCGCCCGACAGCAGACTCACATCCCAAAGGGACGCGGCAGATGACCTTTACCCCCGTGGACTACAACCCCTATGACTTTGCCAACCGCCGCCATATCGGCCCCTCTCCGGCGGAAATGGCCGAGATGCTGGCCGCTGTCGGCGTGCAGACGCTGGACGATTTGATCGACCAGACCGTGCCCGCCTCGATCCGGCAGTCGCAACCGCTGAGCTGGGCGCCGCTGTCGGAACATGACCTTCTGGCGCGGATGCGGGCGGTGGCGGCGAAGAACCGGGTGATGACCAGCCTGATCGGGCAGGGCTATCACGGCACGGTCACGCCCCCGGCGATCCAGCGCAACATTCTGGAAAATCCGGCGTGGTATACGGCCTATACCCCCTATCAGCCCGAAATCGCGCAAGGCCGGCTTGAGGCTTTGCTGAACTATCAGACGATGGTGGCCGATCTGACGGGTCTGCCAGTAGCCAATGCCTCTCTGTTGGATGAGGCGACGGCGGCGGCCGAGGCGATGACGATGGCCGAACGGGTGGCGAAATCGAAGGCGAAGGCGTTTTTTGTCGATCATGGCTGTCATCCGCAGACCATCGCGGTGATCCAGACCCGCGCGATCCCGTTGGGGATTGAGGTGATCGTGGACGATCCGGCCAGCTTGAAGGCGGAGAAGGTCTTTGGCGCGATCTTCCAGTATCCCGGCACTTACGGCCATGTGACCGACTTCACCGACCAGATTGCTGCGTTACATGCTTCAAAGGCGGTGGCCGTGGTTGCGACGGACCTGCTTGCGCTGACCATGCTGAAAGAACCCGGCGCGATGGGGGCGGATATCGCCATCGGGTCCAGCCAGCGCTTTGGCGTGCCGATGGGCTATGGCGGGCCACATGCGGCCTTCATGTCCTGCAAGGACGATTACAAGCGGTCGATGCCGGGGCGCATCGTGGGCGTGTCCATCGACTCGCGCGGGAACAAGGCCTATCGGCTGTCCTTGCAAACCCGCGAACAGCATATCCGGCGCGAGAAAGCCACGTCGAACGTCTGCACTGCGCAGGCGCTCTTGGCGGTGATGGCGTCGATGTATGCGGTGTTCCACGGGCCAAAGGGCCTGCGCGCCATCGCCGAACGGGTGCATTTCCTGACCAACCGCCTGTCGCGGGCGCTCAAGGCGGCGGGGGCAAAGGTCTCGCCCAAGGCGTTCTTCGATACGATCACGGTTGAGGTGGGCGTGGGTCAGGCCGGTATCCTTGCCGCCGCGCGGGCCGAAGGTTTGAACTTCCGCAAGGTGGGCACTGACCGCGTCGGGATCTCGCTGGACGAGACGACGGATGAAAAGGTGTTGGTCCGCGTGCTGCGCGCCTTTGGCATCGACGGCGTGCCGCCGCACCGCGCGCATCTGGGCTTCCCTGAGGCGATGCTGCGGGAAAGCGATTACCTGACCCATCCGGTGTTCCACATGAACCGGGCGGAATCCGAGATGATGCGCTACATGCGCCGCCTGTCGGATCGTGACTTGGCGCTGGACCGCGCGATGATCCCGCTGGGGTCTTGCACGATGAAGCTGAACGCGGCGGCAGAGATGATGCCGATCACCTGGCCGGAGTTCGGCAGCCTGCACCCCTTTGCGCCCGCCGATCAGGCGCAAGGGTATCATGAGGCGATCACGGATCTGACCGAAAAGCTCTGTGAGATCACGGGGTATGAGGCGTTCTCGATGCAGCCGAACTCTGGCGCGCAGGGGGAATATGCCGGGCTTTTGACGATTCAGGCCTATCACCGCGCACGGGGTGACGCGCATCGCACCATCTGCCTGATCCCGGTCTCGGCCCATGGCACCAACCCGGCCTCAGCCCAGATGGCGGGGATGCAAGTTGTCGTGGTGAAATCCGCGCCGAATGGCGATGTCGATCTCGATGATTTCCGCGAAAAGGCGGCGCAGGCGGGGGATAAACTAGCCGCCTGCATGATCACCTATCCGTCCACCCATGGCGTGTTCGAAGAGACGGTGCGGGAAATCTGCAAGATCACGCATGACCATGGCGGGCAGGTTTACCTTGATGGCGCGAACATGAACGCGCTGGTGGGTCTGGTGAAGCCGGGTGAGATTGGCAGCGATGTATCCCACCTGAACCTGCACAAGACATTCGCCATTCCGCATGGCGGCGGCGGGCCGGGCATGGGGCCGATTGGCGTCAAGGCGCATCTCGCGCCCTATCTGCCGGGGCATCCGGAGTCTGCCAAGGGCGAGGGTCCGGTATCGGCCGCACCTTATGGGTCAGCCTCGATCCTGCTGATCTCTTGGGCCTATTGCCTGATGATGGGGGGCGCGGGGCTGACGCAGGCGACGCGGGTGGCGATCCTGAACGCCAATTACATCGCGGCGCGGCTGGCGGGGGCCTATCCGATCCTGTTCATGGGCAACAAGGGGCGGGTGGCGCATGAGTGCATCCTCGACACCCGGCCCTTTGCCGAGGTGGGCGTGACCGTGGATGACATCGCCAAGCGCCTGATCGACAACGGTTTCCACGCACCGACGATGAGCTGGCCCGTGGCGGGCACATTGATGGTGGAGCCGACCGAGTCGGAGACCAAGGCCGAGATTGACCGCTTCATCACCGCCCTGATGGCGATCCGCGCAGAAATCCGCGCGGTGGAAAATGGCGAGATCAGTGCCGAGGACAGCCCGATGCGCCACGCGCCGCACACGGTGGAGGATCTGGTCGCCGACTGGACGCGGAAGTATCCGCGCGAGCAGGGCTGCTTCCCGCCGGGGGCCTTCCGGGTGGACAAGTATTGGCCCCCGGTGGGCCGGGTTGATAACGTCCACGGCGACCGCAACCTGATCTGCATCTGCCCGCCGGTGGAAAGCTACGCCCAAGCGGCAGAATGACACCAGGCGGGGGGCTTCGGCCCCCCGCCGCACCCTGTGAGAGTGCGCCATGTCTGACTTGCCGCCGCTTTATGTGGCCTCTGTCCCGGTGTTCCGGCATTATCTGGCCCGCATCGCGACGCTGGCAGAAAAAGTCGGTCCGGTGGCGCTGGACCAGCGCATCGCGGATGCCTTTCCCGCGCGCCAGCAATTCGCCACGGCGACGGGCTTCGCGCTGCGGGTGGCTTTCCCCTTGGCGGGGCGTGCTGTGCCCGACCTGCCCGCCGACTTGCCCGACCGCTTGGCCACTGCGGACCAACTGTTGGCCGATCTGGACCCGGCAGATTTCGTGGGGGCAGACCGACGCGTCATCCGTCATCGCGCGGGCTTCGCCGATCTGGAACAGGATGGCGCGACGTTCCTGCATCTCTACGGCATGCCGAACTTCCTGTTCCACCTGACCATGGGCTATGCCGCGTTGCGCAGTGCGGGCGTGGCCTTGGGCAAGGCGGATTTTGACGGCCTGCACCATTACCCCAAAGGGTTTAGCTTCTGAATGGACAGTCCCGCCGCGCCGCCGCATAACGGGGGGCATCGGATAGAAGGGGCGGATCATGCGGACAGGGCGGGACATCGGGCCAGAGGTGACAGGCTGGGCACCCGCGCCATGGCCGGACACAGCGCCGATGCAAGGCCGCTATGCCCGGCTGGAGCGTCTGGACGCCGACCAGCACGCGGCGCATCTCTTCGCGCAATTCGCAGGGCATGATGCGCTGTGGGATTACATGCCTTACGGGCCGTTCACATCCGCCTCGGCCTATCACCGCTGGGCCAAGGAGACGACCGCCAACCGCGATCCGGTGTTCTGGGCGATCTCCGAACTGGGCGCGACCCATCCGGTCGGGGTGGCCAGTTACCTGCGCATCACGCCCGAGCATGGCAGCATCGAGGTGGGACACATCTGCTTTTCCCCCGCCCTTCAGCGCAGCCGCGTGGCGACAGAGGCGATGTATCTGATGATGGACTGGGCGTTTTCCAACGGCTATCGCCGCTATGAATGGAAATGCAACGCGCTGAACCTGCCCTCGCGCCGCGCGGCGCAGCGGCTGGGCTTTTCCTATGAGGGCATCTTCCGCCAGCACATGATCCTCAAGGGGCGCAACCGCGATTCTGCATGGTTCGCCATCACCGACCAGGATTGGCCCGCCCTGCGCGAGGCTTATGCCGCATGGCTGAACCCCGCCAATTTCGACGCGCAGGGCCGCCAGCGGGAACGTCTTTCCGACCTGACCAATCTGGTGCGCGTCAGCGACGATCCGGGTCTCTGACCACCTAAAGCATCGGCAAGGCGGCGCGACGATCCGCGATCATGCGCAGCAACAGCCCCGGATCCGCGCCATCAGACAGCCGCGCGGCCATTGCGGCCAGCGGCCCGTCGCCGGTCTGCAAGGCCAGACCCGACAGGAATTCCGACGCGTAACGGCAGGCCTTGGAATCCGGCTTGCCCTGCAAAAGCGCGCTGACCGATTCCAGATCATCGCGCAGGGAGCGGCGGTCCGGTGCCGCAACGGGCGCGTCGAGCGATTTGGGCAGCGTGGCCTCCGGCATCAAGGCCGCCGCCAAGGCGCGCAAACCCGGCACCGGCTTTTCCAGAAAGACATCCGCTCCACAGGCCAGCGCCGGATCGCCGCGTTCGGGCAGTGCCGAGAGGGCCACGATTCGCGCCGGGCGTCGGGGGTTCAGCGCCAGCGATGCGATCAACCGCTCTCCCGGACCATCGGGCAGGCCCAGATCGACCACCACGGCATCGGGGCGATAGAGTGTGAGGTGACGCCCCGCCTCTGCCAGCGTGCCTGCGCGGCGCATCCGCGCGCCAAGGTGGCGCAGCATCAGGCGCAGCGCGTCCGAGGCGTGGCGGCTGTCTTCGACCACCAGCACGGTCTTGCCCGTGCAGCAGGCGGCCATCGGATCGGAAACGACATGCGGGGCGGCGGGATCGGACGGCATCGGCAACTCCTTTCAACGGGCACTCTCGACAGCGGTCCGGTCATCTTTGCGCCGCAGGAGTAAAGGACCGCTTAAGCGCCCCTGCGACCCTGCGCCCCGCCTTGCCCCCCTTGCCTGTGCCTGCCCGCATCCCCATAACCGGGGCAAAGCTGCCAGCACGTCGCGCGCAAAAGGGGACATCGCATGATCGGACGCCTGAACCACGTTGCAATCGCCGTGCCGGACCTGACCGCCGCCGCCGCGCAGTATCGCGGCACATTGGGGGCAAAGGTCGGCGCACCGCAGGACGAACCCGATCACGGCGTGACGGTGGTCTTCATCGAACTGCCGAACACCAAGATCGAACTCTTGTACCCCTTGGGCGAGAACTCCCCCATCAAGGGGTTTCTGGACAAGAACCCCGCCGGTGGCATCCATCACATCTGCTATGAGGTGGACGACATCCTTGCCGCGCGGGACCGCCTGAAGGAAAGCGGCGTGCGGGTTCTGGGCACCGGGGAGCCGAAGATCGGCGCGCATGGCAAGCCCGTCCTCTTCTTGCATCCCAAGGATTTCAACGGCTGTCTCGTTGAGTTGGAACAGGTCTGAGCCATGAGCATCACCGGCGCGATCGTCCTTTTCGCCACCACGTGGTTCCTTGTGTTCTTCATGGTCTTGCCCGTGCGCTTCGTCAGTCAGGGCGACGCGGGCGAGGTGACGCCGGGCACGCCTGCGGGCGCGCCAGCAGGCCATGTGGTGGCAAGGAAGGCCAAGATCACGACCCTCATCGCCTTCGGCGTCTGGGCGTTCATGTGCGCCGTGGTCCTGTCGGGCGTCATCACCATCCGCGACATCGACTTTCGCGGTGTGATGGATGCGCCCGCCGCCCCCTAAGTCCCGCGCCGCGCGTGCAGCGCGTGGAACAGGTGGGTAAAGGTCGCAACCCCGAAGACCGGGATCAGCAGGTTCAGGACCGGCACGCTCAGCGGTGCGGCCATCAGGATGCCCGCCAGCCAGATCGTGCCGCGATGCACCCGGCGCAGGCGCTTGGCCTCGATCCGGCTCATCCGGCGCTGGGCCACGAGGGTGAAGTATTCCTGCCCCAGAAGCCAGCCGTTCACCGCCCAGAACACCAGCGGGATGAAGGGCCCGGCAAAGGGCCAGACCAGCAGCGCCCCCAGATTGGCGATCAGCATGAGACCGAGGAAATTGACAGAGGCGATCATCCCCTCGGCCAGCGACTGAGGGCGCGCGGGCGGCAGGGCGGGGTAGGCGCGATCCTCGACCGCATCGACGACCCCCTCAAGGAACAGCCCGGAAAAGGCCGAGGCGACGGGGACCATCAGAAACACCGACAGCCCCAGCATCACCAGAACCGAGCCCACGGACAGCACCTCGTGCACGCCCCAGAATTCGGCACCGAAGGGCAGCGTGATGTTGTCGGGCGTCAAGGATTGCACCGCCCAGAGCAGCAGGACGGTCAGGGCGATCAACATGCCCAATGTCAGTCCGACGCCGAGAAAGACGATCCTGCGAAAGCGCGAATCATCCCATTGCCCCAAGGCGCGGGTGAAGGCCGCCCAGATCACGCCCACTGTCACACCCCCGCATAGGTGACGACACGCGCCAGATCGGGGCGCGGGCGGTCGGGCATCGCCGCGGCGGGCGTCGCGATATGGATGATGCCAGCCACGGTTTCCCCCGGCGTGCAACCAAAGGCGCGGGCGATGAACTCAACATCATGGCTGACCCAACCCGTCAGCCAATTCGCCCCCCACCCCGCCGCCGTTGCCGCATGCAGGATGTTCATGCACAGCGCACCGGCGGACAGAAGCTGTTCCACGGTCGGGATTTTCTCGGACGGTTTGGGCGAGGCGATGACGACCACCGCCAGATGCCCCCGGTCGAACTGTCCGCGGCCCTTGTCGATCTTTTCTGCGTCACCGCCCAATTCGCGCGCCCGCGCCTCGGCGAGATCGGCCAGACGCGCCATGGCGGGGCGTTCCACCACGATCAGACGCCACGGCTCCAGCTTGCCATGATCGGGCACGCGCAGGGCGGCGGTCAGGATCGGCTCCAACTCAGCCCGACTGGGCGCGGGGCCGGTCATGACCTTGGCGGGATGGGACATGCGGCGGGACAGGTAATCCAGCACGGCGGGGTTTTTCTCAGGCATCACATACTCCGGTGTCAGGGGCCGACGTGGCCCTTGGGGCGGGCCGGGTCAAGCCCGGCGCGTCCCGCCCCGCAAAGATCAACGCAGGGCCTCGGCCAATCCGTCGATCCAGTCGGATACAAAGGCGTCGAACCGGGCATCGGGCTGGCGCTGGCGCAGGGTGTCAGCCATCGGGTCGGCGGCATGGATCCGGGTGCCCGACATCTCCTCCAGCACGGCATGGCCGCAGAAGGGGACGTAAACCTCGGAATAGCCGCCCTCATGCGCCATCATCACCCGCCCGCCACACAGATCGCGCGCCGCGTCCAGCGTCAGCCGCGCCATCGCCCGGAAGGTGTCGGCGGTGGCCAGCATCCGGCCAAGGGGATCGACCGCCGCCGCGTCAAAACCGCAGGCGACGATGATCGCATCGGGCTTGTGCGCCTGCACGGCGGGCAGGACCAGGCGCTGGAAAGCCTCAAGATACCCGACATGTCCGGTGCCGGGCGGCAGGGGGATGTTGATATTCGCCCCCAAGCCCGCCCCGGCACCCCGGTCGGCGACAAAGCCTGTGTTCATCGGATAATTGCGGTCTTGGTGCAGCGAGATGGTCAGCACCTCGGGGTCTTCGTAGAAGATCGCCTCGGTCCCGTTGCCGTGATGCACATCCCAGTCGATCACCACAAAGCGCCGCCCGAGACCTGCCGCCTGTGCGGCGCGAATGGCGATGGCGATGTTGGCAAGCATACAGAACCCGTTGGGCAGGTCGGGCAAGCAATGATGCCCCGGCGGGCGCGACAGGGCATAGGCATTGGCCACCCGCCCCGCCAGCACGTCCAGAAGCGCCGCTTTCACCAGCCCCGCCGAGAGCGCCGCAATCTCGAAACCGCCCGCCCCGAACGGCGCGCGGGGGCCAAGTTCACCGCCGCCCTTGTCCGACAGCGATTTGAACGCGGCCAGATAGCTGTCCGGATGTACGCGGGCGAGGTCTTCCCACGTTGCCGCCTCTGCCCCTGACAGTGCCAATTCCCGCGCCAGACCCGTCACCTCCAGCAGGTTGCGAAACCGCCGCTTGGTTTCGGGGCTTTCGGGCAGCCCACCGCCCGGCTGGACCAACCCGCCCACCGGCAGGGTAAAGGCATACTGGCCGCCGCCATGCCAAAAGGTGCGCTCATCCGTGTAAAAACCCGTGGTCATGCCTGTCCCCCGTTTGATAAGCGCAGGCTAGGCCGGGACGGGGCAAAGGAAAAGGGCATGAAAAAGGGCGACCACGCCGCGCTTGCCATTCCCGGTGCGGAATTCCGCGTCCGCGTCACCCCGCGCGCACGCCAGCCCGGTGTCGCATTGGTGGATGGGCAGTGGCGTATCAGTGTCACTGCCGCGCCAGAGGATGGCAAAGCCAATGCCGCTGTCATCGAGGTGCTGGCCCATGCCTTGGGCGTCGCCAAAACCCGCCTGACGCTGCTGCGCGGGGCTGCGGCACGGGACAAGGTGTTCCGGCTGGAGCCGTAAGCCCGTCGCTCTCCGTCTTGCCACGGTTTTCTCTACGGCAAATATCCTCCGTGGGTCCGGAGGTGGAAAACCCCCGGCGCCTGCCGCAGCCCTGCGCTTTGCCGGATCAGACCAACTTTCGCTCGACCCGGTAACTGCCCTCCGGCAGGTCCAGCGCCGCGGCCAGATCGCGCAATTGGGCCATGGACAGCACCACGCGCACGGGTTCTTGCGTGACGGGATCGACCTGTTCCAGCGTCACGCAATCCTCGAAGGCAAGGATGGTGACATCCTCGACCAGCCCCTCATGCCCTTCGTCGATCAGGGTGATCACGGTGGCGTCGAATTCGTGCTCGATGGTGAACATGGCAACAGGCTAGCCGAGGCCCGATCAAGCGGCAATCGGAAATCCCGGCCCAAGCCCTTGGGGCAAAGCTGCGTGAGGCCGGGACATTCCCTCTTCCCCCGGCGCTGCGGCTTGCTACCTTTGGGCAACAATCTGCGGTGGCGGGTGACACAGGGGGTGATCCATGGGGGGTGATCGATGCGGATGATGGGCGGACTGTTTGCGGTGCTCGTGCTGTCGGCCTGTGTGCCCACATCGCCCCCCATGACAGGACAAGCGCCCGCGGCGCCGGTGCCCGCCGCCGCGGCACCCTCTGCGCGACTGCCCTCTGACACCGCCGTGCGCAATTTCGTCGACGTGGTCCAGCGGCTGGAACCCGTGACCGAAGAGGTCTGCCGCGCCCGCACCCGGGGGGTGAATTGCGATTTCCTGATCGTGGTCGATGACCGCCTGGGCCAGCCGCCGAACGCCTTCCAGACACTGGACCGTCAGGGGCGTCCGGTGCTGGGCTTCACGCTCTCGCTGATCGGCGATGCGCGCAATCCCGACGAGATCGCCTTTGTGCTGGGCCATGAGGCGTCGCACCATATCCTTGGCCACCTGCCGCAGACGGCGGCCAATGCCCAGGGGGCGGCGCTGGCGGCCGCGATCCTTGCGGCGGCCTCGGGGGCCTCGCCGCAGGCGGCGGAGCAGATGACAGGCATCGCCGCCACGGTGGGTGCCCGCAGCTATGCCAAGGAGTTTGAATTGCAGGCCGATGCGATGGGGGCGGAGATCGCCTACCGCTCGGGCTATGATCCGGTGCTGGGGACAGG
This sequence comes from Paracoccaceae bacterium, assembly GCA_027486345.1. GTDB lineage: Bacteria > Pseudomonadota > Alphaproteobacteria > Rhodobacterales > Rhodobacteraceae > Paragemmobacter. The sequence continues at coordinate 28,717 of JAIXPH010000003.1, read as the reverse complement.
GTTCTTTGACCGCCTGCCCGATCCGGGGGACGCCTTCCTTGGCACCCATCCGCCGAATGGTCAGCGCAAGGCGGTGGTGGCGCAAGTCGTGGCCGATCTGCGCGCGGGAGGGTCGGGCCTGTGAGCGCCATTTGATCTGCGTCAAGGCGCCGCAACCTGTGTCCGCCCATCCTGATCTTCAGGCTGCAAGCAGGAGCGATGCCGATGATCGGATATGCAGAGGCCCCGCGCGCATGGGGATTGACGCGCGGCATGGCGCGGGTGGCAGGGGTGAACCTGACCGATGCCGTGGTGGATGGCTGGCTGACACGGACGGAGCTTGCGGGCATGGTCGATCACTGCCTGCGCTGCGGGCATGTCCCGGCCTGCACCGATTTTCTGGCCCATCAGGTGCAGGCGGTCTCTCTCCCCGCCTTTTGCGACAACAAACCGGGGATCGAGGCGCTGGCCCCCCATCCCTGACGCCCGGCTTGAGCCTGCCGATCCGGCGTGCCATCCCTGTGCCGGGCGATGGGGGGCAGGATGATCCAGCTTGAATCGGTGGTGTCGGACCGTGGCTCGCGCTACGCCGTCTCTGGTGGGCCGGTGATTGGCCGGGCAGGGGTGGAGGCGTTCCTGACCGATCTGAAACGGGTCAAGAAATACGCCAAGGCCACGCATAACACATGGGCCGTGGTCCTGTCCGAGGGCGGCGCGCAAAAGGGCGATGACGGTGAATCCGGCGCAGGCGCGGTGATCCTGAAGATGCTGGAGCGCGCCGGACTGGTCGATCACATCGTGGTGGTGACACGCTGGTATGGCGGCGTGCATCTGGGTGGCGACCGATTCGCCCATGTCGTCACCTGTGTGCGCGCCTATCTCGACGCGCTGGCCGACAGCCGCTAGCCTGCCTCCAAGCGGGCCGCAGCGCCCTGCAAGCAGGGGGGGACCGGCATGATTGAGTGGCTTGGGGCGGAGACGCGCCGCATCGGCAACACCTGCCTGTGGTCATGGCAGGGCGTCCGCGCGGCATGGCAGAGCGAAAAGTCGCTGCGGCAATGGGTGTTGGTCAATCTCCTCTCCGCCGCTTTGGCCTTTGCGCTGGACCTGACGCCGGGGGAGCGGGCCCTTATCCTTGCGCTGGGGCTGCTGATCCTTGCCGCCGAACTGATCAACACGGCGGTGGAGGTGGTGGTGGACATGGTGCAGCCGACCCCCCATCCCTTGGCAGGCAAGGCCAAGGATTGCGGCAGCGCCTGTGTGGCACTTACGGCGCTGGCGGGCGGGGTGGCGTGGCTGGTGATCCTGATCGGCTAAGCCGCGCCTGGCGGCGCAGATGCGCGCGGTAAAGCAGCGGTGCCGCGATCCGGTCATACACAAAGCCGATCACCTGCCGGACGCCCGGCAGACCAGTCACAACGGCCAGCCAACGCCAGCCCGGCAACCCCGCCCAGATCGCGCGAAACGCTGCCAGCCCCGAGAGGACCTGATCCCCCTGCCGCACATGCAGGGCGCGGGCCGCCTGATCCTCGGTCAGGCCCCAGGTCTCGGCCCGGTCCAAGGGATCAAAGGCCAAGGGCGCCCCCGTCGCCGAAGCGCGGGTGCGGTAATGGTCAATCTCGAACCGGCACAGGGGGCAGGTGTCGTTGTAAAGGATGCGGGTGTCTTCGGTCATGGGGGAAAGGTAGCGCGCGAAGGCAAACCGCCAACGCCCTTGTCTTCCCCTTGCTCAAATATCCCACGGGGGGACGGCCATCGGATTCGCCATCGGTCCGAGAACCGATGGACGACGGGGGTGTGAAACCCCCCGCCTATTAGGGCAGTTACACAGCCCGCCGCTTACAGCTTGGAATGCGACCCGTCGCAGAAGGGCGATTTGGCCGAGTGCTTGCAGCCGCAGAAGAACAGGGTTCCGTCTTTTTCCGCCGTCACCTTGGTGGGCACAAAGCTGCTGCCCTTGTGCGAGCCGTCGCAGAAGGGCTGGTTCTTGGATTGCCCGCAGGCGCACCAGAAGTAGGATTTTCCTTCCTCCACCGCGATCGGGTAGGGGGCTTTCTGGGCGATGATCGGAACGTCAGACATGGCGGCTCTCCTGCTCGGGTTGGCCGCCATCCTGTCCGCTGCGCCGGGGTCTGGTCAAGCGTCGCGCTCGGCGTCCTGGGGGACAGGACCCAAGGGTCAGACCAGCCGTCCCCAGAGGTCATACTCGCCCGACTCCTCAACCTCGACCGAGACGATGTCGCCGGGGCGCAATTCCTCGAACCCTTCGTCGATGAAAAGGTTGCCGTCGATTTCGGGTGCGTCGGATTTGGTGCGGCAGGTGGCGCCCTCTTCGTCCACCTCATCCACGATCACATCCATCACCCGGCCTACTTTGGCGGCCAGTTTCGCTTCGGAAATCGCTTGCGCCTTTTCCATGAAGCGGTCCCACCGCTCTTGCTTGACCTCAGCGGGCACATGGTCGGGCAGGTCATTGGACCGCGCGCCTGCGACGTTTTCGTATTTGAAGCAGCCGACGCGGTCCAGCTGCGCCTCATCCAGCCAGTCGAGCAGGGTCTGGAATTCGGCCTCAGTCTCACCCGGATAGCCCACGATGAAGGTGGAGCGCAGGGTGATGTCCGGGCAGGCCGCGCGCCATGCGGCGATCTCGTCCAGCGTCCGCGCCGCCGCCGCAGGGCGGGCCATGCGCTTCAGCGTATCGGGGTGGGCGTGTTGAAAGGGGATGTCGAGGTAGGGCAGGATCAGCCCTTCGGCCATCAGCGGGATCAGGTCGCGCACATGCGGGTAGGGATAGACATAATGCAGCCGCACCCACGCCCCCAATTGCCCCATCTCTCGCGCGAGGTCCGTGATATGGGCGCGGACTTGGCGATCCTTCCACGGGCTTTCGTCATGCTTGCGGTCCACCCCGTAGGCCGAGGTGTCTTGGCTGATGACCAGCAGTTCCCGCACCCCCGCCTCGACCAGCTTTTCCGCCTCGCGCAGCACGGCATGGGCGGGGCGGCTGACCAGTTTGCCGCGCATGTCGGGGATGATGCAGAACTTGCACTTGTGATTGCAGCCTTCGGAAATCTTCAGATAGCTGTAATGGCGCGGCGTCAAAGACACGCTGGTGGCGGGCAAGAGGTCAATGAACGGATCGGGCGCGGGCGGCACCGCCCCATGCACAGCGTCCAGCACCTGTTCATATTGATGCGGTCCGGTGACGGCCAAGACCTTGGGATGCGCGCCGGTGATATACTCCGGCTCCGCCCCCAGACAGCCCGTCACGATCACCCGGCCATTCTCGCGCAAAGCCTCGCCGATGGCGTCCAGCGACTCGGCCTTGGCGCTGTCCAGAAAACCGCAGGTGTTCACGATCACCGCATCCGCGCCCTTGTAATCAGGGCTGATGGCATAGCCTTCGGCGCGCAGGCGGGTCAGGATGCGTTCGCTGTCCACCAATGCCTTGGGGCAGCCCAAGGAGACCATGCCGATGGTCGGCTGCCCCGCGCGCCGGGTGTCGGGCACATCGGCGCGGGCAAGGTCAGGGCGAAGGTTCGGCGGATTTTGCGACATGGGGGAACCGGCTGGGGGCTGAGAAGGCGTTCCCATACAGCAAAGCGTCGCGCGGGTGAAGGGCGTGGCGCAAGGGGGGCTGTCTGCCCCCCACATGCCGCGCAGGCGCGGCATTCCCCCCGAGGATATTTGGCGCAGAGAAGACTGGGGCAAAAGGAAAACCCCGCCACGGATTTTTCTCCGGGGCGGGGTCATTGGCTGGCTCGGTCAGGATCAGCGGCGGCGGTCGCGGCGCGCGCTCATCGGTTGGAAGGCCACGCCGACATGCGCCTCGCAATAGGGTTTGCCGGGCAAGGAGGGCAGGCCGCAGAACCAGAAATCATCCGTTGCGGGGTCACCGATCGGCCATTTGCAGGTGCGTTCGGTCAGTTCCATCAGCGTCAGCTTGCGCGCGCGCTTTTCCACTTCGCGCACCGAGGCCAGCGCTTCGGGGCTGATCTCATTGGCCGAAGGCTGCGGCGGCAGGGGCTGGCCCGCAGGAATGATCGCCTTGCGGATCGGCAGCGGGGTCACGCTGGCACCCGATGCGGGGGCGGCTGCCGCCGGGGCAAGGGCCGGGCGTTCCGGCGCAGGGGCGGGACGGGCCGCCGGGGCCGGTTCGGCGCGCGGTGGTTCGGCGGCGCGCGGCGGTTCGGCGCGGGGGGCTGCGGCGGGCGGTGCGGCTGGCGCTTCCACCTCTTCCTCGTCGCGGCCGGTGGCGCCGGTGACACGGTTGGACAGGCCCAGCCGGTGGACCTTGCCGATCACGGCGTTGCGGGTGACCCCGCCCAGTTCCTTGGCGATCTGGCTGGCGCTCTGGCCTTCGGCCCACATGCGCTTGAGCGTCTCGACGCGCTCGTCGGTCCAGGACATCGGGGTACCTCGGTTTTCAAAAGATCGCCCCATTCTATAGGGGACAGGGCGGGATACAAGCGCCGGGGCGAAAGTTCAAGGGTTTGGCCCCGCCGTCCGAACCGTTCTGCGCCGAACCGTCCCGGTTCCGTGGATTTCAGGCAAAGACCACGGCCTCTGCGGACTGCCACCGGGCGAAATCCAGAGCCAGCGTCATCCCATGCACCGCGCGCACCGTTGCCGCCGGGATCGTGCCACCGCGCCGGTCGGGCAGGTCAAAGGACAGAACCGCATCGCCCACCAGATCGACGGCAAAACCGCGCGCCACCGCATCGCGGATGGTGGATGACACGCAAAACCCCAAGACAGCCCCCACCACCACAAGACGTGAGGCCCCAAGGTCGCGCAGATATCGTTCAAGAGCGGTGCCCGCAAACCCCGACGAGCCGTGCTTGACCACCACCCTCTCTCCCGCCAAGGGCGCGGCGCAGGGCATGGGCGCACCGCCGGGACGGTCAAGGCGGATGGCGGCGGTGGGGTTGGGGTCGTCGTGGTGGACATGCAGCACCGGCACACCCACTGCCCGCGCCCGTGCCAGAAGGGCTGCGATGCGATCCGGCACCCCGTCTGGCGCAACATCCCGACCTGCCGCAAGGCGGTCGGCCATGTCCTGCTGCATGTCGATCACGATCAAGGCTGTCTTCGTCATGGCATCACCCGGGCGTGCAGGTCTTGCGCAGTCTGGGCGATGCGGCATGCCGCGACAAGGATGGGCCGCGCGCGCCGCCGCCGAAACTTCCGCTTTTCCTGCACGCCCCGGTGCCCTATGCTCATCCCATGACCAACGCCGCGCCCCATATCCTTTCGCTGCGACGCCGACGCGCCTGAGGCGCCGAAGGTCATTTCTGCGTGCCTTTGACCATCGGGCCGCACCCTTCCCTCGTTGACACCTGCCTTGGCCTGCCTTTACGGCTAGGGCTTCGCTTCCAAGGACCAGACCCATGATTTCGCATGTCCTGCCGACCTACAACCGCGCCCCCCTCGCCTTTACCAAGGGCGAAGGCTCCTGGCTTTGGGCCGAGGATGGCAGCCGATATCTGGATTTGGGCGCTGGCATCGCGGTCAATGCGCTGGGCCATGCCCATCCGGCGCTGGTGGCGACCCTGACCGAACAGGCGGGCAAGCTGTGGCATGTCTCGAACCTCTACCGCATTCCGGAACAGGAACGGCTGGCCGATCTTCTGGTGGAAAAGACCTTTGCCGATACGGCGTTCTTCACCAATTCGGGGACCGAAGCGGCCGAACTCGCCATCAAGATGGTCCGCAAACACTGGTACGAAAAGGGCCAGCCCGAGCGGACTCTGATCCTGACGTTTGAGGGCTCGTTCCACGGCCGCTCAACCGGGGCCATCGCGGCGGCGGGGTCGGAAAAGATGACCAAGGGCTTTGGCCCATTGATGCCGGGGTTCAGATCGCTGCCCTTTGGCGATCACGATGCCCTGCGCGCCGCGCTGACGGATCAGGTGGCGGCGGTGATGATTGAGCCTGTGCAAGGGGAAGGCGGCATCCGCACCCTGCCCGATGCCTGCCTGAAGGGCCTGCGCGATCTCTGCGATGCCACGGGCGCGCTTCTGGTGTTTGATGAGGTGCAGTGCGGTATGGGCCGGACGGGCAAGCTGTTCGCCCATGAATGGGCGGGCGTGACGCCGGACATCATGATGGTGGCCAAGGGCATCGGCGGCGGCTTCCCGCTGGGCGCGGTGCTTGCGACCGAGAACGCCGCCTCCGGCATGACGGCGGGCACGCATGGATCGACCTATGGCGGCAATCCCTTGGGTTGCGCCGTGGGGGCCAAGGTGGTGGAGATTGTGGGCGACGATGCCTTCCTGTCCGATGTCAGCCGCCGCGCCGCGCAGTTCCGGCAGGGGCTGGAGGGTCTGGTCGCCGCCCATCCGCAGGTCTTCGCCTCGGTCCGGGGTCAGGGCCTGATGCTGGGCCTGAAATGCACCGCCACCAACACCGACGTGGTCAAGGCGGCTTACGGCCAGCACCTGTTGACGGTGCCTGCCGCTGACAACGTTATCCGTATCCTGCCCGCGCTGACCATCACCGAGGCCGATATTGCCGAAGCGCTGGCCCGCCTTGACCGCGCCGCCACCGCCGTGGAACAGGCGGTCTGACGATGCACGCGACCGCAGAGCGGACACATAGGACAGGGCTGCGACCACGGCCCCTTCATTTTCTGTCCTGAAAATATCCTCGGGGGTCCGGGGGCAGACGGCCCCCGGGGCCGGCCATCAAGAGAACCGTTTTGACATGAAGCACTTCCTCGACATCCACAAGACCGACGCCGCCGAACTGCGGGGCATGATCGACGCCGCGCAGCGCATCAAGACCGCGCGCAATGGCCGCCCCAAGGGCGCGCCGGATGATGACCAACCCTTGGCGGGGCATATGGTGGCCTTGATCTTCGAAAAGCCCTCTACCCGGACGCGTGTGTCCTTTGACGTGGGCGTGCGCCAGATGGGCGGGCAGACGATGGTGCTGTCGGGCAAGGAGATGCAGCTTGGCCATGGCGAGACCATCGCCGACACCGCCCGGGTGCTGTCGCGCTATGTCGATCTGATCATGATCCGCACGTTTGAAGAGTCGACGCTGCTGGAGATGGCAGAACATGCCACCGTCCCCGTCATCAACGGCCTGACCAACCGCACGCATCCCTGCCAGATCATGGCCGATGTCATGACCTACGAGGAACATCGCGGCCCGATCGCCGGCAAGAAGGTGGTCTGGGCCGGGGATGGCAACAACGTCTGCGCCTCCTTCCTGCACGCGGCGGGGCAGTTCGGGTTTGATTTCACCTTCACCGGCCCGCAGACTCTCGACCCCGAGGCGGAGTGGGTTGGTCTGGCCCGCGATCAGGGGGTCAAGGTGCGGATCGAACGCGATCCCTTTGCCGCCATCGAAGGGGCCGATCTGGTGGTCACCGACACTTGGGTGTCGATGCATGATCCCGAAAGCGCCAAGGAGCGCCGCCACAACCAACTCCGCGCCTATCAGGTGAATGAGGCGCTGATGGCCCGCGCCAAGCCCGACGCGCTGTTCATGCATTGCCTGCCCGCCCATCGCAATGACGAGGCGACCAGTGCCGTGATGGACGGCCCGCATTCTGTGATCTTCGACGAGGCCGAAAACCGCCTGCACGCACAAAAGGCGATCATGCGGTGGTGTCTGGGCAAGTGACGGTCACGCTCGACGATGCATTGCTGTCATCCCTCATGGGGGTGATGGCACAGGTCGCGGCGGCAGAAGTGCTGCCGCGTTTTCGGGCTGTGATGTCAGAGTCCGCCCGCACCAAGACCGGGCCGGATGATCTGGTGACCGATGCCGACATCGGGGCCGAACGTGCCTTGGGCTTGGCCCTGTCCACCTTGCTGCCGGGGGTGGTGATGGTGGGGGAAGAAGCCGTCTCCGCCGATCCCGCCGTGTTGGATCGTCTGGCCAGCGATGACCTGATCGCCGTGGTCGATCCGGTGGATGGGACGTGGAACTTTGCTCATGGCCTGCCGATCTTTGGCATGATCCTCGCGCTGGTGCGTGGCGGGCAAACCCTTGCCGGGATGATCCATTATCCGGTGACCGGGGATTTCATCGCTGCCACACCGGGCAAGGGGGCGTGGCATGTGGCGGCGGACGGGGCGCGCACGCGCCTGTCGGTGGCCCCAGGGGCCCCGGTTGCAGAGGTGTCGGGGTTTGTCGCCCCTCACCGAATGGCGGGGGCGGAGCATCATGCCCTGCGGTCCTTGCTGTTTCGCGCGACCCAGACCCTGCGCTGTTCGGCATGGGAATACCGCGCGCTGTGCAGCGGCGCGATGGGTTTTCTGCTGACCGAAGCGCTGATGCCTTGGGATCATGCCGCTGGCGTGCTGATCCATGCCGAGGCGGGGGGATATGCGGCCCTCATGGACGGGTCCTCCTATCATCCGGGGCTGACGGCGGGAAACCTGCTGCTGGCCCCCGACCGGGCGACCTGGGATGCGGTCCGCGCGGTGTTTGACCCTCTGTCGGGCGATTGACAGCCGGTCCGCGCTGGCCCACCTTCCGCCGCGACAGCCAAGGGGGATACCATGCTGAACCGACCAACCTCTGCCTATGACCGCTTTCTGGGCAGCCTTGCCAGCCTGTTGAAAAAGGCCGAGGCGCATGCCGAAGCCAAGTCCATCAAACCCGAAGCGCTGATCCAGTTCCGTCTTTACCCGGACATGCTGCCCTTCGTGAAACAGGTGCAACTCTCCTGCGATTTCGCCGCCCGTGCCGCCGCGCGTCTGGCGGGGGCAGAGCCGAAGTCCTTCCCCGACACAGAAACCACATTCGCGGAATTGCAGGCCCGCATCGCGGCGGCGCGGGACTATCTGGCCAGCTTTGCTGATGCCGATTACGCCGGATGGCAAGAGCGCAAGATCACGCTGAAAGTCGGCGGTCAGGACATGACCTTTGGTGGCGAGCAGTTCCTGCTGGGCTATTCGCTGCCCCAGTTCCATTTCCACCTGACCACCGCCTATGCGATCCTGCGCCACAACGGCGTTGAGATCGGCAAGCGCGACTACATGATGGGCTGAGGCGAAGGCGGGGGGCTCAGTGCCCCCGCACCCCATCTGCGGCCCGCGCCGATCCGGCCAGCGCGGCGACGATCAGCAACAGCACGGCCAGCGCCGCATAGGTGAAGCGGAACCCGACATGTTCGGCGACAAAGCCGATGGTGGATGGCGCGACAAGGATGCCCGAATAGCCGAACATGGTGACAGCCGCGAGGCCCGCGCCCGGCGCAAGTCCGGGGTGGTTGCCCGCGGCTGAAAACATGATCGGCACCGTGTTGGCGATGCCCAGACCGGCAATGAAGAAGCTGACGATAACCAGTGTGTCGGTCGGGGCGAGCGCACCGCCCAGCATTCCCGCCGCCGCGATCATCCCGGAATAGCGCAAGGTGTTCACCGCGCCAAAGCGGTTGCGCACGGAATCCCCGGCAAAGCGCATCACGGCCATCGCAGCGGAAAAGAACGCAAATCCAAGGGCTGCAGTGGACAGGTCAGACCCCAGTTCCTCTTTCAGGTAGAGCGCTGCCCAATCCAGCACCGCGCCTTCGGGCACCATGGAAAACAGTGCCAGCACCCCCAGAAGCCACAGCGTCGCATCGCGCGGCAGAAGGGGATGTTTTTCGCGCGGGGCATCCACCGGGGCTGGGGCGCGGGTGTCGCGCAGGATGAAGGGCATGGCCCCCAGAACCAGCACTGCCGCGCCGACCGCCGCCAGAAGCGCCTGGACCGAGGCTCCCCAATGCTCCAGCACCCAACCGCCCGCCGCGCCGCCGACAAAGCCCCCAAGGCTCCAGAACCCATGGGACGAGGACATGATGGCGCGGCCCAAGCGACGCTCCACCTCGACGGCATTGGCATTCATGGCGACATCCATGCAGCCGATCATCGCCCCCATCAGCGCCATCGCCGGGGCGAGGATATAGAGGTTCGGTGCAAAGACCACCACCGGCAGCACCGGCACGACCGACAGCGCAAAGCCTAAAACGACCTTGCGCGACCCGAACCGACCGATCAGGCGACCGGCAAAGAGCATCGCCCCCACGGCCCCGAGGCCGAGCGCGAGGATCAAAAGCCCAAGCGTGAATTCGGTGATCTGATGGCGCGGCAACAGGAGCGGGATCTGCGGCGCCCAGCAGCCCATGACGAACCCATTGGCCGCGAACATCGCCGCCACCGCCCACCGCCCGCGCGTCGCCTGTTGATCCTGCATGGTGATCCCCGTTTTTGGCCTCCGCCTTGGGCCGTCGCTTCGGGGCGACCTGTAACGTTTACGGAAGGGCTTTGGAAGGGTGATGCGATGACTTTCGGTTACAGCGCGTTACCAGGCGGGGCGTTACCAAGCGGCGCGCGGGCGAAGCGCCCGCGCCAGCGATGCACCCCATCCCGCGCGTGCCGCGCAGGACGGGGCCCGCCGGGGTTTCACCCCGGACCCCAGGATATTTGGAGCAACGGGGAAGGAGGTCAGCGCAAGCCGGCGAGCATTTCCGCCGCTGCGGCCTCGGGCGTGAGCGTGCCTTGGGCGACGGCGGTGCCGAGGTCCGCCATGCGGTCACGGGCGGGGTTTTGTGACAGGGCGGCCAAGAGGCCCTGACGGACCTCTTCGATGAACCAATGCTGCGCCTGTGCCGCGCGGCGGCTGGCCCAATGGCCATGGTCCTTGCGCCATGTGGCCAGCGACTGCACCTCGGCCCAGGCCGCCTGCAATCCGGCCTGTTCCAAGGCGGAGACTGCCAGGGCCTTGGGAAAGCCGGGGGGGTCTTGCGGGCGGCGGCGCAACAGGCGCAGGGCCCCGGCATAATCGGCCATGGTGCGCAGGGCGGCGGGTTTCAGGTCGCCATCGGCCTTGTTGACCAGAATGATGTCGGCCATTTCCATGATGCCGCGTTTGACGCCTTGCAACTCATCGCCCCCTGCCGGGGCCAAGAGCAGCAGGAAGATGTCGCAGAGCTCGGCCACCACGGTTTCGGATTGGCCCACGCCCACGGTTTCGATCAGCACGACGTCGAACCCTGCGGCCTCGCACAGGGCCACGGCCTCTCGCGTGCGGCGGGCGACGCCGCCCATCTGGGCTTGGCTGGGGGAGGGGCGGATGAAGGCGCGCGGGTCGCGCGACAGCTGTTCCATCCGGGTCTTGTCGCCAAGGATCGACCCGCCCGAGCGCGCGGAGGAGGGATCGACCGCCAGCACGGCGACGCGCAGGCCCTGACCGGTCAGCATCAGGCCGAAGGATTCGATGAAGGTGGATTTGCCCACCCCCGGCGTGCCCGACAGCCCGATGCGCAGCGCCTGTTTCCCGCTCCCCCGGAGCGCATCGAGAAGGGTCAGTGCCTGCGTGCGGTGATCCTTGCGCGCGCTTTCGACCAGCGTGATGGCACGGGCCAAGGCGCGGCGGTCGCCGGTGAGGATGCCTTGCGCCAGATCCATCTGTTCCCTCCTGCCCTCTAGCGGGGTTTCCCGCCGATCTCGCGCGATCTTGACCACGGCGGGCGCCCTTGGGGTTTTGTGCCTGACGGGGGCGGGATATTCCAGAGGGAAGCGGGATGTTTCCCTGCGCCCCTTCCGATGTGGAGAGACCGATGCCCGACGCCGTCTTGCTGCTGCGCCACGTGATGGCAGGTCTTGTGCTGACACTGGGGTTGACGATGCCCGCCCGTGCCGAGGTGGTGCGGCAAGAGGCGCAATTTGATCTGGTGATGCTGGGGCTGACCGCCGGGTCGTTGCAGTTTTCCGGGCTTGAGGAGCAAGGGCATTACGCGGTGCGCGGGGTGCTGGCGTCAGGTGGCATCCTCGCGTTTCTGCGCAAGGTGAGTTACGATGCGCGGGTGAATGGGCGTGTGGTGGATGGGGCTTACCGTCCCGCGCGTTACGCCGAGCGGGCCGATACCGGCAAGCGCGTCTCCGAGGCGGTGATGGAATACCCGCGCGGCGTGCCAAAGGTGGTCAGCTACAATCCGCCGCGCGAGCCGCAGAAAAACGATGTTGACCCCGCGACCATGGGCGGCACGGTGGACCCGCTGACCGCGCTTTATGCAACGCTGCAGGATGTGGCCCCGGGCAAGGAATGTCAGGTGACGGTCCCGATGTTCGATGGCCGCCGCTCCAGCCGGTTGTCGATCTCCGCGCCGGTTGTAGAGGGCGATCAGGTGACCTGTCAGGGCGAATATCGTCGCATCGCCGGGTTTTCCGACAAGGACATGGCGGAAAAGACCCGCTTTCCCTTCACGCTGACCTATGCGCCCGCCCCCGATGGCCGCATGCGGGTGATGCTGGTCGAGATGGAGACACTGTACGGCACCGCCCGACTTGTCCGGCGCTGAGGGCTGGACGCGCGGCTTGGCCTTGGCGACAAGGGGCGGATGACCGAATCCCTTCCCATTGATGCCGCCCTGCCAGACCTGCGCGCCGCCCTTGCTGCGCGCGGCATGGCCGTGCTGCAAGCGCCGCCCGGTGCCGGCAAGACGACGCGGGTGCCGTTGGACATCCTTGCCGCCGGGCTGATTCCGGGCCGGATCGTCATGCTGGAACCACGCCGCCTCGCCGCGCGGGCGGCGGCGGAGCGGATGGCCGAAACGCTGGGCGAGACGGTGGGCCAGACCGTGGGCTACCGCATAAGGGGGGAGGCGAAGATCTCGCGCGACACCCGGATCGAGGTGGTGACCGAAGGCATCCTGACGCGGATGATCCAATCGGACCCTGAATTGCCCGGCGTGGGCTGCCTGATCTTTGACGAATTCCACGAACGCAGCCTGAACGCCGACCTTGGCCTGGCGCTGGCCTTGGAAATCCGTGGCGCGCTGCGCGATGACCTGATGCTGGTTGTCATGTCGGCCACACTCGACGCTGCCCCCGTGGCGCGGTTGATGGGCGATGCGCCGATGGTGACCTCCGAAGGCCGGGCCTTCCCGGTGGAGACCCGCTGGCTGCCGCGCCCGCCCGATGCCTCGTTGCGGTTCGAGGCGGCCTTGGCCGGTCTGGTGGTGCAGGCGGCAGAGGAAACGGCTGAGGGCGGCATCCTCGTCTTCCTGCCCGGTGAGGGCGAGATCCGGCGGGTGGAGGCGCTCTTGGCCCCCCGCCTTGGTGCGGGCTTCAGCATCCGCCTGCTGTTCGGCGCGATGGATTTTGCCGCCCAACGCGCGGCCTTGGCCCCGGCGCCGGGGCGTAAGGTAGTGCTGGCGACGTCAATCGCCGAAACCTCGTTGACGCTGCCGGATATCCGGGTGGTGGTGGACGGCGGGCGGGCGCGGCGGGCGCGATTCGATGCAAGCTCGGGCATGTCGCGGCTGGTGACCGAACGGGTGACGCGGGCCGAGGCGGAACAGCGCCGGGGCCGGGCGGGGCGGGTGGCAGCGGGGGTTTGCTACCGGTTGTGGACCAAGGGCGAAGAGGGCGGCCTTGCCGCATTTCCTCCGGCAGAGATTGAGGCGGCAGACCTGACCGCTTTGGCGCTGGAACTTGCGCTCTGGGGTGGGTCTGATCTGCCCTTCCTGACGCCCCCGCATCCCGGCGTGCTGGCCGAGGCGCGGTCGCTCTTGGCCGATCTGGGGGCGCTGGACGGGCAGGGGCGGATCACGGATCACGGCCGCAGGCTGGCCGCACTGCCGCTGCATCCGCGCCTTGGGCATATGCTGGCGGTGGCGGGGCCAAAGGCGGCACCTCTCGCCGCGCTTTTGGCCGAACGTGATCCGCTGCGCGGCGCGGGGCCGGACCTGGGCCTGCGGTTGAAAGCCATCGACCGCCCGGGCCCGGACGCGCACCGCCCCACCATCGACCGTATTAGGGAGGAGGCGAAACGTCTGGCCCGCGCCTTGCCACAGGCGCAGCACCCGGACCTGTCCAGCGCGCAGATGGCCGCACTTGCCTATCCTGATCGCATCGGTTTGCGCCGCAAGGGAGATGCCCCGCGCTGGGTGCTGTCAGGCGGAAAGGGGGCCGCGATGGCCCAAGGCACGGCGCTTTCGGGCGCGCGGCTGATCGTGGCGACCGATCTTGACGGCGACCCGCGCGAGGCGCAGGTGCGCCAAGCGCTGGCGATCACCGAAGCCGAGTTGCGCGAGATTTTCGCCGACAGTATCCGCTGGCTGGACATATGCGAATGGTCGCGCCGCGAGGGCCGAGTGCTGGCCCGCCGTCAGGAACGGCTGGGGGCTGTGGTGCTGGATGACCGCATCTGGACCGACGCCCCGGCCGAGGCCATCGCCCGCGCCGCCTTGGACGGCATCCGTCAGATCGGCCTGCCCTTCACCCCCGCCGCCCGCCGTCTGCGGGCGCGGATCGAACTCGCGCGGGCAGGAGGGGCGGATTGGCCCGACTGTTCCGATGCCGGATTGATGGACAGCTTGGACACATGGCTTCTGCCCCACCTCGGCAAAGCCCGGACGGAGTCCGACCTGCGCGGCCTTGATATCCAAGAGGCGCTGAAAGCCCGGCTCGACTGGGATCAGGAGGCCACGCTCGACCGTCTGACGCCGTCGCATTTTGAAACGCCACTCGGTCGCCGCGTCCCCATCGACTACGACGGCGAGGCCCCGGGAATCGAGGTCCGCCTGCAAGAGATGTTCGGCGTGACCACCCATCCCACCGTGGGCAAGGCGCGGCTCCCGTTGCGGATCACGCTGCTTTCGCCCGGTCAGCGCCCGGTGCAGGTGACGATGGACCTGCCGCGCTTCTGGGCCACGTCCTATGCCGATGTGCGCAAGGACATGCGCGGGCAATACCCCCGCCACCCCTGGCCCGAGGACCCGACCGAGGCCGAACCCACCCTGCGCGCCAAACCGCGCGGCACCTGACCCCTTCCCCGTTGCGGCAAATATCCCGGGGGAATCGCCTGCTTGCAGGCGATGGGGGCTGGCCCCCGGCGGGGGTGCCGCAGGCGCAGCTTTGTCGGGCGGTGCTGATTATTCGCAGAAAAATCGCCTCTCTGCCGTGCGGCGCCGGTCCCATCGCGCTTGACCTTTCCGCACTTTGCGCTTAAACGCCCCAAATCGAATTCGGACGTCCGGGGCAGACTCGGACCCTGTCCCGCATCACTTGAAGGATCACGACCATGTCGCGCGTCTGCGAACTGACGGGCAAGGGCCCGATGACCGGCAACACGGTGAGCCACGCGAACAACAAGTCGCGTCGCCGCTTCCTGCCGAACCTGAACGAAGTCACGCTGATCTCGGACGTGCTGGGCCAGTCGTTCAAGCTGCGCGTCTCGGCTGCGGCGCTGCGCACCGTGGACCACCGTGGTGGCCTGGACGCGTTCCTGGCCAAGGCCAAGGACGACGAACTGTCCACGACCGCGCTGAAGATCAAGAAAGACGTCGCCAAAGCCCAGGCTGCTGCCTGATCTTTGTCTGACCAATCTACGCGATGCCCCGCCTTGTGAAAGGCGGGGTTTTTGCGCTTTTGGACGCCGCGACATGCTGCCCCTTGGCGACGCGGGGCAGAGCCGCTAACAGCACGCCATGCGCGCCCTGACCTCGATCCTTCTGGCCCTGCTTCTGACGGTGACCTCTGTCACCTTTGCCGCAGCGCGCGTGCAAGCTGCCGGACTGATCCAGATGGTCATCTGCGCCCAAGGTGCCGCGCGCGTCGTCACATTCGACGCGGCGGGCAATCCGGTTGAAGTGCCGCACCATTGCCCCGACTGCCTTGCCGCGCTGCCGCCCATCCCGTCACCCGCCACGCTGCCAAGCCATCGGGTCCCGGCCCGCCCGATCCTGTTGGTCCGGTCCGACGCGCAGGTCCTTGTGCCACAGGCGGGTCATGCCCCCTCCGCGCGGGGTCCCCCGGTCACGGTCTGATGTCTCACCCTATCCAGAGCTTCACACCGACCAAAGGACCCTGACATGTTCGCACGACTTTTCCCTGCCGCCGCCGCGCTGGCGCTGATGCTTGCCGCCCCTGCATTTGCGCAGGAGCACCCCGAAGGCCTCCACATCCACGACGTCTATGCCCGCAGCAACGGGGCAGTGGGCGGCAGTGGCGCAGTCTTCTTCATGATCCACAACAACACCGAAACCGATGACCGCCTCATCGCCGTTGCGACGGATGTGGCGCAAAAGGCCGAGTTGCACACCCATGTCGAAAGCGCCGATGGTGTGATGCAGATGGTCCAGATTGAGGGTGGGATCGCGCTGCCGTCCGGAGAGATGCATGAACTCGCCCGTGGTGGCGATCACATCATGCTCATGGGCCTGACCCGCGCGCTGAAGGACGGAGACCAGTTCTCGCTGACCCTGACCTTTGAGAAGGCCGGGGCAGTGCAGATTGAGGCCACCGTCGACAATGCCCGCAAGCCGGGCGAGGGCGGGATGGATCACATGGACCATTCCGGGCATGACATGCAGCAGGGCGATGCGGCAGGGGGCGAAGCCGGGCATGACCACAGCGCGCATAAGCACGGCGCTCATGACCAAGCGGCAGCCTTGGACCAAAGCGGAATGACCGATGTCGATGCCATCACCGCCGTGATGAAGGCGCAGTTTGACACCCCAGAGAACCCGCTTGCCGTCGCGCCTGTGGTGGTTGAGGGCGATCACGCCCTTGCGTCATGGGAACAGGGCGGCAAGGGGGGCCGCGCCTTGTTGGCCAAAGGTCACATGGGATGGGAAATTGTTCTCTGCGGCGGAAAAGACCTGCAAATGCCCAGCTTCCTTGGGCAGCATGGCGTTGCCGCCCCGGAAAGCCTGTCGCAGATGTTCAATGCCGAAGAGGAAAAGCTGGGGGCTGACAAGGTTGCCTTGTCGTCCAGCTTTGAAGGCGTGGTGATGATCAGCGGGCACTAAGCCGGCCACCCAAGACCCGGCTTGACCTGAGCCGGCACGGACCCAAGGGGATCGTGCCGGATTGCATCATGGGTATCAGCCCGCGCAGTAGGCCTCAGCCGTTTGGCCAAAATTCTTGTAGCGGTCCCAGAAAGCGTCATCGCTGGCCCGTTGCGACAACCATGTTTCATTCGCCTTGTCCGGATCGGCGAAGAACTTCGCCGCGCGGCGCTGGTCCGACCCCACCAGGGTCATGTCGGCCACCTGCTGGATGCAGGAACAGAGCGACCTGTTGGCCGCATCGCGATCCGAGTTCAGACAGGCGTTCTGGATCGGGCCAGCCGCTGCGGTGGTCGCGGAAAAGGGGAGATACAGCGCGGCGCAGGCCGCAAGCACAACGGGTTTCAGCATCGGGTTCTGCCTCTTTGCCTGCCAGCCAGCCGCTTTCCGCGGACCGCCGACGGTCATTTTTCTGCCATGCTGTATGCCGATTCGAAGCGAAAATTTCAAGGATTCCCGCTGATTGGGCAAAGACCCGCCGATGCGGCGGGGGCAGGGGAACATCTGGGCGCACCCGGACAGCCCGCCACAACATGCTGCGCCGCCTGTCCCGCCGGCACCGCGGCAGACGCCCGCTTTGCGCCCGGGCCTGCGACAGAATGACCACCCGTCCTGTGCGCCGCCGCGCGGCCCACCCGTCCGGCATCCCAACAACCCCGCTTTGCCGCCGCGAAGCCCCTTTCCCGGCCTTGCCTGACAGGCTATATGCCCCCGCATGACCCAGCTTGATCTCATCCGCAATTTCTCGATCGTGGCCCACATCGACCACGGCAAATCCACCCTCGCCGACCGTCTCATCCAGATGACGGGCACGGTGGCCGCACGGGACATGAAGGCCCAGATGCTGGACAGCATGGATATCGAGCGGGAACGCGGGATCACCATCAAGGCCAACACGGTGCGGATCGAATATCCGGCCAAGGATGGCAAGACCTACATCCTGAACCTGATCGACACGCCCGGCCACGTCGACTTTGCCTATGAGGTCAGCCGCTCCATGCGCGCGGTCGAAGGGTCGCTGCTGGTCGTGGACGCCTCCCAAGGGGTTGAGGCGCAGACGCTGGCCAACGTCTATCAGGCCATCGATGCGGGGCATGAGATCGTGCCCGTGCTGAACAAGATCGACCTGCCCGCCGCCGAACCGGAGCGGGTGAAGGCCAATATCGAAGAGGTGATCGGTCTCGACGCCTCCAATGCCATCGCGATTTCTGCCAAGACCGGCCTTGGCATCCCCGATGTGCTGGAGGCCATCGTGACGCGCCTGCCCGCGCCGAAAGGCGACCGCGACGCTCCCTTGAAGGCGATGCTGGTCGATAGCTGGTATGACGCCTATCTGGGCGTGGTCGTCATGGTGCGCATCATGGACGGCGTGATGAAGAAGGGCGACCGTATCCGCATGATGCAGACCAACGCGGTCTATGGCATCGACAAGCTGGCGGTGCTGAAGCCGCAGATGGTGGACATCGCCGAACTCGGGCCGGGGGAGATCGGGGTCTTTACCGCCTCGATCAAGCAGGTGCGGGACACGCGGGTGGGCGACACCATCACCCATGAGCGCAAGGGCTGCGACGTGCCGCTACCGGGCTTCAAGCCCGCGCAGCCGGTGGTGTTCTGCGGTCTCTTCCCGGTGGATGCCAATGACTTCGAGGCACTGCGGGATGCCATCGAAAAGCTGGCGCTGAACGACGCCTCCTTCAGCTATGAGATGGAAACCTCGGCCGCACTGGGCTTTGGCTTCCGCTGCGGCTTTCTTGGGCTCTTGCACCTTGAGGTCGTGCGCGACCGACTGGAGCGGGAATATGACCTTGACCTGATCACGACCGCGCCGTCGGTGGTGTTCAAGCTGCACATGAAGGACGGGGAGGTGCGCGATCTGCACAACCCCGCCGACATGCCCGACCTGACCTATATCGACCACATCACCGAGCCGCGCATCAAGGCCACGATCATGGTGCCGGACGAATACCTCGGCGATATCCTGAAGCTGTGCCAAGACCGGCGCGGCATCCAGTCGAACCTGACCTATGCGGGCAACCGCGCCATGGTGGAATATGACCTGCCGCTGGCCGAGGTGGTCTTTGACTTCTACGACCGCCTGAAATCGGTGACCAAGGGCTATGCGTCCTTTGACTACCAGATCAGCGAATATCGCGAAGATTTCATGGTCAAGATGTCCATCCTCGTGAACGAGGAGCCGGTGGACGCCCTGTCGATGATGGTCCACCGCGACCGCGCCGAAAGCCGGGGCCGCGCCATGGTGGAAAAGCTGAAAGAGCTGATCCCCCGCCACATGTTCAAGATCCCGATCCAAGCGGCGATTGGTGGCCGCGTCATCGCCCGCGAAACGCTGAGCGCGATGCGCAAAGACGTGACCGCCAAGTGCTACGGCGGCGACGCGACGCGGAAACGGAAGCTGTTGGACAAGCAGAAGGCCGGCAAGAAGCGCATGCGCCAGTTCGGCAAGGTGGAAATCCCGCAGGAGGCGTTCATCTCGGCGTTGAAGATGGATACGTAAATGCTCGTCTAGCGGTGAAGAGTTGATTTCTTTCTTTGGTTGTGCATGGTACCTATATGGAGCGAAGCACGTTCATTGATGAGGAGAAGTTCGCGTCCATTGATTTCATGGGCGATCGCTTTCGCAATGCGAACCTACCTCTTGATTGTTTGGAGAACCTAGCATCTTATCAAAGAATTCTTAGAGAGTTAGCTTCTGAGATTTGGAGAGAGATGAACCCGGAGCGGGCACGTTTGCCAAACGGCTTCAAAGAATCTTTGTCTCTTTCCTTTTCCTGTGTGCGCAGTGGCAGCGCGTTGGCTGAGGTCCGGCGAGACACCTCAATTGAGGATCGCCTACCCATAAGTTATCACGGAATTGATTTTCTTTCGCTAGCGCAAGCTAGGTTTTTGAAGATTGTGACGGCAGCAAACAACCATACACCTGTCTCGCCTCTTCCACACAAACTGCGACCAGACCTTGTCAAGCTTGCTGAGAACATTCGCGAACATGAGCGACTTGAGATCGCAGCGTTTTCGACTAATTCTGATCGAACAACGCGTGTGCGCTACAGCAGGCAAACTTGTGACCGTTTGGTGGCGGCGGTCCGCGTTCCTGGCTTTAAAGAAATTGCTGGCTTAGCAATAGTTACGGCTATTGACGATGCGCTTGAGAAGGTCAAACTGATTAGCGAGTTTGGTGTCTTTAGTTTTCCTGTAGATCGATCTGTTCTGCGCGCTGAATTCTCCAACGCTCTAAATTGTACAGTCACATTCTCGTGCCAAGTGAAGGTCGCACAAAGCGGCGCGATAACATCCGTGACAGAAGCACGTGCGTTGGCGCTACTCCCAGCTTCTGCAGAGACGCTGCGGTTGGAGAGTAGGTTGAAAGATGTCGAAAAGCTAGCAGATGGCTGGAGAGATGGCTTTGGCATAAAGATACCTACTAAGGTGATGCATAAGGCACGCGATATCGGTCGTTTCGTAAGTGCCAAGTATTCTGGCATAGCGGCATTTGCTCAAGTTGATGGCTCGATGACGTTTGAGTTTTCGGTTGATGGTATTGAAGCAATCGTTACGATTAAGTCAGACTTGATACAAGTGGAAGCTTTTGACGACAGTGATGCCGACATGCGGTCGGTCGCTTTCTTTGCCGTAACTCCGCGACTATTAGCTGTGTTATCTGACCTGAAGGACTTCCTTGCATGAGTTCTGTTGTTTCTGGTGATGAAAAGCTTTTGCGTAATGTCCATCCTAACGATGTTGACAATGGTAGAATTAATAGTTCTTGTTTTGACCCGTCAGCATCGCATGGCTTCCAACTGAGCTTGGATCGGGAAATCTTTTCTTCCCCTGAGACATCCTACAGACGGCATGTTGGGTTGGGCCTTGCGTCAATCGGCGTTTATGGAGTTTACTGTGCGGATTTTACTACCCAGTCTATTCCATGCTATGCTGATCCCAAGCCTTCGAATTCTGCTCATGCCCTTGCCGATTACAGTGCTTTTGGGTCAAATGCGCGTCGTAAGAAGGCTCGTATAATCGCCGATGCCGCACGACGGGGCGGACTTTTGTATTCCCCTCACGGCTAGAAGATCCATTCGCGCGCAACCCGTGTTGCGCGCGGAGCGACCAGGTTCCACCCTCCCGCCCGTGCGCCCCGTGCACGGGCCGTGCCCGCCCTGCGGAGGGCGGGCGCGCACAGGGCGCACCCGCCGGGCGTGCTCGGCCCGTGCCTGACCCGGCAGGAGGGCTGAACACCCCTTGCGGCCTCAAAGCCTCGGCCGCAATCGGACCGGCGAAAAGGTCCACTGGACTATTTCGCGTCGGTCCTCTCGGCCCGCCTTCCGCAAAAGAAAACCCCGGCTTGCGCCGGGGTAAGGGTGGGGGAGACCGTGGGGCGGGGTTACATCCCCACCTGCGCCTCCTGGCTTTCCTGGGTCAGCGTCTCGCCGGTGTTTTCGACGTCGCGGCCAAGGCCCTCCATCGTCTCGCAGGCGGTGAGGGTCATGATCAGCAGCAGGGCGGGGAGCAGGGATTTCATCTTGGCCTCCATCGGGGTTTGGCGTCTTCGCAGGGCCAACGCCCGCCCGGGAAAGCGGTTCCGGCTGCGGCAATGCTGCGGGTGCATTGCCCGCCCATCCGGTATATGCTGCGTCGCAGCGTAACGCCGGAGGCCCCATGGGACAGGTCATCACC
The DNA here is from genome assembly GCA_027486345.1 of Paracoccaceae bacterium. Classification (GTDB taxonomy): domain Bacteria; phylum Pseudomonadota; class Alphaproteobacteria; order Rhodobacterales; family Rhodobacteraceae; genus Paragemmobacter. Next base: position 7,251 of record JAIXPH010000003.1, on the reverse strand, counting down.
ATCGCACAGCAAAAGGGCGGGTCGGGCAAGACGACGCTGGCCGCCAACCTCGCCACCGCCTTTGCGGCGCAGGGGTTGCGGGTGGCGCTCTTGGACACCGACCCCCAAGGCAGTCTGGGCCGCTGGTTCATGGCGCGGCGCGACCGCATGGGCGATCCGGGGATGGAGTTTTCCACCGCCTCCGCCTGGGGGGTCAGCTATGAATGCGAAAAGCTGAAAAAGACCTGCGATGTGGTGATCGTGGACACGCCGCCCAAGGTGGATGCCGACCTGCGCCCCGCGCTGCGCGAGGCCGGCTTGGTGCTGATCCCCGTCGCCTCCAGCCACGTGGATTTGTGGGCGGTCGAGGGGGTCCTCGATCTGATCGCGCGGGAAAAGCGCCCCGCGCTGATCGTGCTGAACCGCGTCAAGGCGGGCACCCGGCTGGCCGAACAGGTGGGCGCGGCGGCGGGTCGTCTGGCCGATGTGGCGCAGACCACGCTGGCGCAGCGCGTGACCTATGCCGAGACGCTGGGAGAGGGTCAGGCCGTCACCGACCTGCGCGGTCCCGCCAAAGCCGAGGTGGTGGCGCTGGCGGCAGAGGTCATGGCCCGGCTTCAGGCCTGATCCGGTCCTTTCCAGACCAGTTCATACAGCGCATAGGCCCCCGCCCCGGTAAACAGCATTCCCCAAAGCGGGTCCTGCATGACCAGAAACTCAAACCCGCCCCAGCCCAGCGGCAGAATGCCCGTCGCCCAACGCACCCAAGGGCGGCGGAACATCGGGTGGTTGGCATCAAGGAATTTGCGGGACGTGTCTTTGGACATGGGCGCTCCGATCCGGTTTGGCCCGATATGGGGGGTGGCGGGGACGGCGTCAACGCCGCCGCTTCGTCCCGCCGCGCTGCCCCGCCCGGCCCGCCGTGCTGCGGCCCGAGGATTTGACCGCAGCCTCTGACGCCTCTTCCACCGCCGATTGCCGGGCGAGGGGGTCATCAGCGACGGCGAGTTCGACGGCCTCAAGCCGCTTCACCTCATCCCGTAGCCGTGCCGCCTCTTCGAATTCCAGATTTTCGGCGGCCTTGCGCATTTGCAGGCGCAGCGCGTCCAGATGCGCGGCGAGGTTCTGGCCGACCATCGGCTTGTCCACCTTGGCCGTGACGCGGGACATGTCGGTGTCGCCCTGCCACAGACCGGCCAGCACATCCTCGACATTCTTTTTCACCGTCTGCGGGGTGATGCCATGTTCAAGGTTATAGGCCACCTGCTTGGCGCGGCGGCGGTTGGTTTCGCCGATCGCCCGCTCCATGCTGCCGGTGATGCGGTCGGCATACATGATGACGCGCCCCTCAGAGTTCCGCGCCGCCCGCCCGATGGTCTGGATGAGGGATGTTTCGGAGCGCAGGAAGCCTTCCTTGTCGGCATCCAGGATCGCCACCAACCCGCATTCGGGGATATCGAGACCCTCCCGCAGCAGGTTGATGCCCACAAGGGCATCGAACGCCCCAAGCCGCAGGTCGCGCAGGATCTCGATCCGCTCGATGGTGTCGATGTCAGAGTGCATGTAGCGGATGCGGATGCCCTGTTCGTGGAAATACTCGGTCAAGTCCTCGGCCATGCGCTTGGTCAGGGTGGTGACAAGCACGCGCAGACCCTTTTGCGCGACGATGCGGATTTCGGCCAGAAGGTCATCCACCTGCATCTCGACAGGTCGGATTTCCACCTGCGGGTCGATCAGGCCGGTGGGGCGGATCACCTGTTCGGTGAAGACGCCGCCGGTCTGTTCCAACTCCCACGCCGCCGGAGTTGCGCTGACGAAGACCGATTGCGGGCGCATGGCGTCCCATTCCTCGAACTTCAGGGGTCGGTTGTCCATGCAGGAGGGCAGGCGGAAGCCGTGTTCCGCCAGCGTGAACTTGCGCCGGAAGTCGCCCTTGTACATGCCGCCGATCTGCGGGACCGAGACGTGGGATTCATCGGCAAAGACGATGGCATTGTCGGGGATGAATTCGAACAGGGTGGGGGGCGGCTCCCCGGGCGCGCGGCCCGTCAGATAGCGCGAGTAGTTTTCGATGCCGTTGCAGACGCCGGTTGCCTCCAGCATCTCAAGGTCGAACTGGGTGCGCTGTTCCAGACGCTGCGCCTCCAGCAGTTTGCCTTCCTTGATGAGCTGGTCCAGCCGCAGCGTCAGCTCGGCTTTGATGCCCTTGACCGCCTGCTGCATCGTCGGGCGCGGGGTGACGTAGTGGCTGTTGGCATAGATGCGGATTTGCTTGAACACATCGGTCTTTGACCCGGTCAGGGGGTCGAATTCGACGATGGCCTCCAATTCTTCACCGAAAAAGGAAAAGCGCCAGGCGCGATCCTCAAGGTGGGCAGGCCAGACTTCGACAGAGTCGCCGCGCACCCGGAACGAGCCGCGCGAGAACGCCTGATCGTTGCGGCGATATTGTTGGGCCACCAGTTCGGCCATCATCTTGCGCTGGTCATACATCTGCCCGACGATCAGATCCTGCGTCATGGCGGAATAGGTCTCAACCGAGCCGATGCCGTAGATGCAGGAGACGGAGGCCACGATGATCACATCGTCCCGCTCCAGCAGCGCCCGCGTGGCCGAGTGGCGCATGCGGTCGATCTGTTCGTTGATCTGCGATTCCTTCTCGATATAGGTGTCCGAGCGCGGGACATAGGCTTCGGGCTGGTAGTAGTCGTAGTAGCTGACGAAGTATTCGACCGCGTTTTCGGGGAAGAAGCCCTTGAATTCGCCGTAGAGCTGCGCGGCCAGCGTCTTGTTGGGCGCAAGGATGATCGCGGGGCGTTGCGTCTCCTCGATCACCTTGGCCATGGTGAAGGTCTTGCCCGTGCCGGTCGCGCCCAGAAGCACCTGATCACGGTCGCCCGCCAGAACCCCTGCCGCCAGTTCCGCAATCGCCGTGGGCTGATCCCCTGCCGCTGTAAAGGGCGTGTGCATCACGAACCGCCGGCCCCCCTCCAACTTGGGGCGGGTCAGCACCTCTGGGCGGGTGGTCAGGTCGTTGGCGTTGTTGTGCGGCATGATGATTCCCCGGCTGGTGCCAGATTTGGTCTCTTTTCGTTCACGGGCAAGCCTTGCGCCGCCCGACACGGTCACGCAACCGCGATTTCCGCCAGATGGCCTTGGGTCGTGTTGGACCTGTTGACGAAGCGTGAATCGATTCATTGCAATTTTAGCCAACATTCCGGTCAAACCTACAGCCCGAAGTTGTAATCGCAGCCGCTCTGCGCGATGGTCATCTGGCAAGCAGCAAGGCTGCCGGTCGGTCGCACCACACACCCCACCCACACTCCCCGCGGCCGATCGGCAGACCCCCCACAGGGACAACCTGCCGCTTGCACCCCCCCACCTTTTTCCGGCATATGATGGCGAAACGGCGGTGCTGACGAACCGCCAGCCTGAGGAGTGACCGATGCGCGCGCGGATTTACCAACCGGCCAAGAACGCCATGCAATCCGGCATGGGCAAGGCCAAGACATGGGTTCTGGAATTCGCCCCCGCCTCGGGCCGTGAGATTGACCCCCTGATGGGCTGGACCTCGTCGGATGACACGCAAACGCAGGTGAAGCTGCGTTTTGACACGCGGGAGGCGGCGGAGGCCTATGCCCAAGCCAAGGGCCTGACCTATGAGGTGCAGGACCCCAAGCCGCGCAAGCCTGTGATCCGCCCGCGTGGCTATGGCGAGAATTTCGCCACCGACCGTCGCGGCGCCTGGACGCACTAAACCACCGATGGCGCTCAGCATCGCAGCAGAAACGCCGCTTGGCCCCGATCTGGCACTCCTGTTCCAGCGCCATACCGCTGACATGCATGCAGACACGCCGCCCGAATCGATCCACATGATGGACGCTGCGGAATTGGCGATCCCGGCGGTGCGTTTCTTCGTGATGCGCGAAGAAGGCGTGCCCGTGGGCATGGGGGCGTTCAAGGCCATCGACGCCACCCATGCCGAGATCAAGTCGATGCATGTGCTGGCCGAGGCGCGGGGCAGGGGCCTGTCGCGCCGGATGCTGGCCCATCTGATCGCAGAGGCGCGGGCCGAAGGCTTCACCCGCCTTTCCCTCGAAACCGGGGTGCAACCCACCTTCATCGCGGCGCGGGCGCTCTATGCCAAGGCCGGCTTCGTCGATTGCGCCCCGTTCGAGGGGTATTGGGCCGATCCCAACAGCGTGTTTCTGACCAAGGCGCTGGCTTGACCCGGTTACCCACCCCTTGCAACAAACGCCCTTCTGCCGCAAAAGAGAGACACGGTTCCGTAGCTCAGCTGGATAGAGCAGCCGCCTTCTAAGCGGCCGGTCGAGGGTTCGAATCCTTCCGGGGCCGCCAAATATCATTGATTTTTAAGGATAATTTTGGGACTTTTTGCAGCTACCCATCTTTAGGCCCATCAACTTGAAAATGCTTCGGATTGATCAAAGCTCGCACGTAGAGTTGTCACGCGGACAGCTCACCATCGGTTTCATAAGTGCGCGCCTGCCTCTTAGGGCATCTTTGGGATGCTCAACTCGCTGAGGGTCCTGACTGCCTGCTCGGGGCTACGAGATGGAACAGTCACATTTTCCCGTGGTGACTTCGATCACAAAACATAGCTTCGTCCCCTCAATGTGCCTTGCGCCAATCCCAAGGCATGTCGAACATGCCAGACCAGATGTTGACACCCTCAGCGCGTCCCAAGTCCTGATCGGCTACATAGGCTGTCGAATACTTGCGGTAAGCGACGGACCATCCGTTGCGAACCATCCAGCCGTTCAGGTCCACGTTGGACAGATAGCAGACGGCCAACACGCGCTTGTAGCGATCTTTGCCGTGCTGCTCACATACTACAGTCGCTGTCCCGATCTTGTCTGCCAGCGCAAAGGCAGAGGCCTTGCCACAGCGCCACGGCTTGCCTTTGGCGTCGGTGCAGGTCTGACGGCTCTCGGGGGCGTCGACGCCTTCGAACCTGATCCGCTGGCCGTGGATTTCTATCGTGTCACCGTCGATGACAGACGCCCGACCCGTCAGGCGGTCCTCGGCGCGCAGGGGGATCGCGCTGCCCAGTAGCGTCAGAAAAGACGCGACCGCAAGTAGGCGGGGGAGGAGGGCAGTGTGCTTGTACAAGGCTCTACCGGCTTCTGTCGATCAATCTGAGTGTTCAGCATCGATGCCTCCGGCCTGACTGTCGCTTTGTCAGATGGGTCGGACTGTGTGACATAGAGCCATGTGCGGCCTCTGAATGCGGGGCTGCCACGCCACTTGGAAAACGGGCAGACGAAGGGATGCCTCGAATAGGTGTCGCCATCTCCCAGCCTGTGCGGCGCGCCCGGTCTTTATGGCACTGTCTCAGCGTTGGCTTCCGCTTTGGTATGAGGCAGCATTAGGAACTGCGTCTTCAGTCCGCCTCATGATAGGAAAGGCCCGACCCAGCCCCATGTCGTCCGCGTTCATCCCCTCCGAGGCCGTCTCGTCGGACCTCTTCGACACTCTGGTCGCGAACCACCGACTAGGGCATCGCGGCTTCCACGGTCGGGATCACTGGCTGCGCGTGCTTCAGAACGGGCGTCTGCTGGCAGTGGAGACCGGCGCAAACCTCCGTGTGGTCGAACTCTTCGCCCTGCTGCACGACAGCTGCCGCGAGAATGAGAATGACGACCCGCTGCATGGCCACCGCGCTGCCGCCTACGCACGCGACTTGCGTGGGAGGTGGTTCGACGCGACTGATGCAGAGATGGACCTGCTGACGCTGGCCTGCGAGCTGCATTCAGATGGTTATACCGAGGCAGACATCACCGTTCAAACCTGCTGGGATGCTGACCGCCTCGATTTGGGCCGGGTCGGCATTCGCCCGTCTGTCCGATACCTTTGCACCGAAGTCGCCAAACGTGCCGACATCATCGCGGCGGCGTTTCAGCGGTCGACGTTGTTGCCCTCCAGCGCCGCCAACCGTGCCTCCAGCTCCGTTACCTCCAGCGTGCGCCTGTAGCTGTCCACCAGCCCCATAACCTGCACGCCCTCGGTCGGGGTGAGGTCACCCTCGGACACGGCCTGTAGGACCGCTCCAGCGGCCTCTGCGGCGTCGTGGGCGCTGGCCATGCGCGGCAGCGCGAATTGAACGGGGCTGTCCTTGCGGGGTGGTGCCAGCCGGTCTAGGCAGAGCCGCAGGGCCACGCTGTCGCCTGCCAGAGCCATTTCCACGGCCTTGCGGCTCAGGGCCTCGGCTTCCCCCTCCAACAGCGCCATAACCGCCTGTGTGGTCCTGTTGCGCGCGCCTTTGGGCCTCCCGGCGTTGCCAGTCGCGAAGGTGCCATCCGCAGACCTGCCGTTCATACGGGTAGCCTCCTGAGGTTTTCTTCCAGCCGGTCCAACTGGGCGAGGTTCATCTTGTCGATCCCAACCGCCAACCACAGCGCCAGCACATCAGCGTCGAGGGCGCTGGCATCCACCAACTGCGCCGGTCCCTTGGCGGGGCGGCGGGCTTCAAGTTTCGTGAGGCGGCGGCTGAGAGATGCTGTCATTGTGATAGTATAACACCAGCCTCGCCGTCCGAAAAGAGAGGTTGCCCGGTCTTGGCTGCACTGGCGTAATCCGCGTGCGATCAGGCAGACGCCCCACTTTGATAGCCGCCTCTACCACGCAGCGCTTCGTACAGCTGCCCCGGCCCCAGCAGCACCTCCTTCAGGCCCTCCCTGACCTTGGCCGAGTCCAGTGCTTGCTTGCTCATTGTCGTATGCGCCTCGAAGGCATCGATCACGGCGTCAAGGATGGCCTGCTGTAGGGCGGGGGAGTTTGAGAATTGCTGTTTGCTGTTGTGGTTCGCCTGCTGGACCAGCGTCTCGCTCTCCATGAGCTTCCCCTTCAGGACGTTGTTCACATAGATGAGCTGGTCATCGTCGGTCACGTCGCCTTGGAAGAGGTCGTTCAGTTTCGCGAGTATCTCCGCCAGTTGGGCTTTTTCTTTTTCCTGAAGCGTGCCTGTGCCGGTGGCCGTCAGGGGCTTGAGGGTCTCAGCATCCCCGCCAACGGTCAGTTGCTGCACCCCTTGTGACTTCAGCTTATGATGGGTCAGGACGATCTTTGATACATCGAGGGTCGCACGTTCCCTGCCGAACTCGAGCAGCGGGATGAGGCGGCGGTAGAAGATGCTGAGCTACCCCCCGAAAATTGGACAGTGACGGAAGCTACGATCTAAAGTCTGCTGGTCTCCAAGAACGAGGAGAACAGACATGTCGAAACGCAGGAACCACGACGCGGCCTTCAAGG